>NZ_KZ268514.1:0-153148 GCF_002218325.1 Bacillus sp. M13(2017)
CCTGAAAGATGATCAGGTTGATAG
This sequence comes from Bacillus sp. M13(2017), assembly GCF_002218325.1. Lineage (NCBI taxonomy): Bacteria > Bacillati > Bacillota > Bacilli > Caryophanales > Bacillaceae > Bacillus > Bacillus sp. M13(2017). Next base: position 25 of record NZ_KZ268514.1, read on the forward strand.
GTTCGAGGTGGAAGCATGGTGACATGTGGAGCTGACGAATACTAATAGATCGAGGACTTAACCATATAATATGTAGCAATGTTATCTAGTTTTGAGAGAACATAAAAAACTTGTTGACTTTTAAAGTAAATAAGTTATAATAATGATTGTCTCAAAAGAATAATGTCTGGTAATGATGGCAGAGAGGTCACACCCGTTCCCATACCGAACACGGAAGTTAAGCTCTCTAGCGCCGATGGTAGTTGGGACCTTGTCCCTGTGAGAGTAGGACGTTGCCAGGCAATATTATTCCGCAGTAGCTCAGCGGTAGAGCTATCGGCTGTTAACCGATCGGTCGTAGGTTCGATTCCTACCTGCGGAGCCATTGGAGAGCTGTCCGAGTTGGCCGAAGGAGCACGATTGGAAATCGTGTATACGTCACAAGCGTATCAAGGGTTCGAATCCCTTGCTCTCCGCCATAGGATTTATAATATTTGGCCCGTTGGTCAAGTGGTTAAGACACCGCCCTTTCACGGCGGTAACACGGGTTCGAATCCCGTACGGGTCACCACTTTGGAGGATTAGCTCAGCTGGGAGAGCACCTGCCTTACAAGCAGGGGGTCGGCGGTTCGATCCCGTCATCCTCCACCATATAATTTTTATATGAATAGTATTATCGCGGGGTGGAGCAGCACGGTAGCTCGTCGGGCTCATAACCCGAAGGTCGCAGGTTCAAATCCTGTCCCCGCAACCAAATGGTCCCGTGGTGTAGTGGTTAACATGCCTGCCTGTCACGCAGGAGATCGCCGGTTCGACCCCGGTCGGGACCGCCATTTTAATAAGGCTCGGTAGCTCAGTCGGTAGAGCAGAGGACTGAAAATCCTCGTGTCGGCGGTTCGATTCCGTCCCGAGCCACCATTTATTTTAATAAAATATGCCGGCTTAGCTCAATTGGTAGAGCAACTGACTTGTAATCAGTAGGTTGGGGGTTCAAGTCCTCTAGCCGGCACCATGTAAGTTTCGGAGGGGTAGCGAAGTGGCTAAACGCGGCGGACTGTAAATCCGCTCCTTCGGGTTCGGCAGTTCGAATCTGCCCCCCTCCACCATTTACATAGGGGCATAGTTTAAAGGTAGAACTGAGGTCTCCAAAACCTCCAGTGTGGGTTCGATTCCTACTGCCCCTGCCAAATATATATTTACACAACATGGCGGTTGTGGCGAAGTGGTTAACGCACCGGATTGTGGCTCCGGCATTCGTGGGTTCGATTCCCATCAGTCGCCCCATTTTTATTTTAAAAATTACAAATAATCTAATGGATACTTACATATAATTAAGTAAGAATTCGATGGGCTATAGCCAAGCGGTAAGGCAACGGACTTTGACTCCGTCATGCGCTGGTTCGAATCCAGCTAGCCCAGCCATTTTTGCGGAAGTAGTTCAGTGGTAGAATACAACCTTGCCAAGGTTGGGGTCGCGGGTTCGAATCCCGTCTTCCGCTCCAATAAAATTTTATATGGCGGCATAGCCAAGTGGTAAGGCAGAGGTCTGCAAAACCTTTATCACCGGTTCAAATCCGGTTGCCGCCTTTTCTTTTGTGCCGATGTGGCGGAATTGGCAGACGCGCACGACTCAAAATCGTGTTCCTTCGGGAGTGTCGGTTCGACCCCGACCATCGGTATCATGAACGGCGTAAAAAAGCTCTATACAATTAGTATAGAGCTTTTTTGTTTTCTTTTCATTACATGACAAAATAAGCAGAAAAAATATTGCATATACAATATTCCTTTCGAGCACTCTAGAGAGAATTTCTCCACCCCGGTGACATGAAGTTAAATCCGACACCACCAGTAGATATTAGTACATTATCAACGGTTAAGTTTGTAATTTCTAAAAACTTCTTTTCAAACTCTTCTCTGTTGTACTTATACATAGTTGAGTGGCACGCCCACATATGTGTTGAAGTACTTAACCAGTCCCCTAATTCCTTCAATTCAGGAAACGCCTCAAATTGGATTGTTTCATCTAATTTCATGAATCTTACTTGATAGATAGTTGGGTTTAACTTATCTCCTATTCCTTTAAAAGCATGTGATTTTTTGTCTTTTGAATGTGTCATAATTCTCCCTCCATCTTTTCTTCAAATTATTTCCTATTTTTATTATATAACAATAGAAAGTAATTATGGAAATATTATAGAAATCGGTATCGGCAATATAAAAAGACTCTAACAGAAATGTTAGAGTCTTTTTGTTAAATTATACTATGTGCTTCTAAAATTCGTAATAAACGTAGGAATTCATGTATAATATAACTTGTCGAAAGAACAAAATGATAGTGATTTATATTATGTCTGTAATATGAATCAAAAATGAACTTTTTATATTTCTTTTAAAAATGTGTTGAACACACATTATATTTCATATTAATATTTTTATGTAGATTTAAAACGGGAAAGAGAGTGGAAAGTATGGGCCGTAAATGGAACAATATTAAAGACAAAAAAGCATCAAAAGATGCAAATACAAGCCGTATATACGCGAAATTTGGGCGTGAAATTTATGTGGCAGCAAAACAAGGCGAGCCAGATCCAGAATCAAACCAAGCGCTAAGAGTTGTATTAGAGCGTGCGAAAACATACAATGTTCCAAGAACAATTATTGATCGTGCAGTTGAAAAAGCAAAAGGCGGTTCAGAAGAAAATTATGACGAGCTTCGTTATGAAGGATTCGGACCAAATGGAGCTATGGTTATTGTAGATACACTTACAAATAACGTAAACCGTACTGCAGCAGATGTACGAGCTGCATTTAGCAAAAATAGTGGTAATATGGGTGTGAACGGTTCTGTAGCTTACATGTTTGATGCGACAGCTGTTATCGGCCTTGAAGGTAAAACATCAGATGAAGTTCTTGAAATTTTAATGGAAGCAGATGTAGATGCACGTGACATTCTAGAAGAAGAAGATTCTGTTATCGTGTATGCTGAACCAGATCAATTCCATGCAGTACAATCTGCACTTAAAGGTGCTGGCGTTGAGGAGTTTACAGTTGCAGAATTAACAATGCTTGCACAAAGTGATGTAACACTTCCTGAAGATGCTCAAGCACAATTTGAGAAAATGGTTGATGCATTAGAAGATTTGGAAGATGTTCAACAAGTTTATCACAACGTAGACTTAGGAGAGTAATACGATAGATGACCCTTTTCGCTTAGCGGATAGGGTCTTTTTTATGAAGTTAATTAAGGTGATGAAGTATTAAAGGTATTTTGTTGTAGGTAGTGAATATGATTATAGGGATATATATAATATTCATTATCTCTAGGAGGCTTAATATGGAACATAAGACACCAAAGCATATAGTTGCTGTAGCAGGTTATTTAACAAATGAAAAAAATGAAGTGTTATTAACAAAAGTGCACTGGCGAGCTGATACGTGGGAGTTGCCAGGAGGACAGGTAGAAGAAGGCGAAGCGCTCGATCAAGCTGTCTGTAGGGAAATAAAAGAGGAAACAGGGTTAACGGTGAAGCCTATCGGAATTACAGGGGTTTATTATAATACCTCTATGCATATTCTAGCTGTTGTTTTTAAAGTAGCATATATAAGTGGTGAAATAAAAACTCAACCTGAAGAGATACAAGAGGCTAAATTTGTTGATTTAAATGAAGAGAACATAGATGAGTATATAACGCGTCCTCATATGAAATCCAGAACGCTTGATGCAATGAGAGCAACACATTTTATTCCGTATGAAACGTGGGAAGTACAGCCGTATAATTTAATAGGAAGATTGTAAAGAAAAGAGTAGCCGATTTGAGATACATTCGAATCACTACTCTTTTTTGTATACTGTTTAAGAAAAAGGTCAAAATAATAATAGCACTAGTATTGATTGTTAGAACGTTTGTTCTGTATAATAAATCTATATGTTATATACATTTAGATTACTAGATAGTCAAAAGTATATATATTTGTAGATGATATAATTAAAGTGTAAAGTAAAAATATAATAGTCTTAAGGGTTTCTCTTTTATTGGTTATTCGTGCTTTAACATAACCTATATTCAATATTTCAGATGAATAGTAGATAAAAAAATACTGTGATACAATACTTTTTTATCCCACTATTTGCTGGGCAGTAAGCCTGATTGATGAGGGCTCATTAAAGTTTCACTTTATACCTTACAATGATGTAAGGTACGTGTAAGAGAAATCGATGGGATATTTTTTTACAACAATGTATTCTTAAAGTAAGAGTTATATGCTGTGTGGAAAAGAGGTGTTCAAGATGAAAGAACGAGTATTATCTAGGGTGAACTATCATCAAAAAGTTGCATTAAATCCAATGACTAAACTTTTTTATAAAGCCATTATATTATTATTATTGTTAAGTTGTACGTTATTATTCATTGGAAATGTAATGATTGAGAAAAGTGATATTAGTAAATTACATGTACCGGCTAAGTTAGAGGTGCCAGAATCATTAACACATGCATTTATTGCGACAGAAGATAAAAGATTTTATCATCATAACGGTTTAGATTATATAGCAATTATTAGGGCCTCAGTTGAGAATATAAAGGCTGGTGGTGTCGTGCAAGGAGGAAGCACGATTACACAACAGCTATCTAAAAATGCCTTTTTAACAAATGAACGTACATTTTCTCGTAAGTGGAAAGAGATTTTTTATACGAAAAAAATTGAACGCACATTTACGAAGGATGAAATTTTAAAATTATATGTAAGTAATATTTATTATGGAGAAGGAGCGTGGGGAATTGAAAAAGCAGCAAACCTTTACTTCGGTAAAAAGGTGAACCAATTAACGTTGGCTGAAAGTGCAATGATGGCTGCTGTAGTAAAAGCACCTGCTTATTACTCACCTGCCCAAAACTATGATAAAGCAGTAGAGAGACGAAATGTCGTTTTGAGACTAATGGAGAAAGAAGGCTATATAAGCCATGATGATTATGTTCAAGCAGTTAGTGAGAAATTAGTAATTCGTCATGATATAAAAATAGAGCAGTCGATGTTAAATAGCGCGCGTAAAAAAGCAGTAAGTTAAGAGAAGTTCCTACAGAGGAGCTTCTTTTTTTGAATAAATTGTGACAAATTGTGACACAATATCGTCACAATTATTGTGTTTTTGTAATTTATGTGAGCGTGTTCATTGCGTGACGTATATAAGTGTTGATATTATGTGTATTGTGTACAATGCTGTATACAGAATATGAATTTAAAGAGGAATGTATATGAAATCAAATAAACTCATGGCTCTTGGTATAGTTTTTTCTATCGCAGTATTGATTGTAATTGGAACAATTGCGTATAGCATCATAAATGACAAAAAAGATAAAGGGAATGAGATGTTTGCTTATTCTACGCAACAATCTTTAGGGAAAGATGATGCTCCAGTTAAGGTAGTTGAATTTGGAGACTTTAAATGTCCTGCTTGTCGTACTTGGGATGTAACAGTATTACCTCGATTAAAAGAAGAGTATATTGATAAAGGCAAAGTGCAGTTATATTTTATTAACTTCCCATTTATCGGAAAAGACTCGGATTTAGGTGCAGCAGCTGGTGAAGCAATTTATAAACAAGATAAAGATTCATTCTGGATTTTCTATGATGAGATTTATCAAAATCAAAAGAAAGATACGGAAGAATGGATTACAGAAGATTTGCTTCTTAGCATTGTGAAAGAAAAACTTCCAAAAGTTGATGTAGAGCAATTTAAGAAAGATTTACACAGTAAAGACATTAAAGAAAAAGTACGTAAAGATTCAGATCGTGCTCAAAAATTAAAAGTTCAAGGTGCTCCTTCTGTATATGTAAACGGAAACCTTGCAAACCCTGATTTCGATAGTATGAAGAAGGCAATTGATAAAGAATTGAAAAAGTGATGAGGTCTCTCATCACTTTTTCGACTTTTTTCGATAAAATTCTTGCCTCTACTTTTTTTACATGCTATACTACTTTACATAAGTTATTCTAATATCTTATATGTAATTCATATTTGCGGGTGTAGTTTAGTGGTAAAACAAGAGCCTTCCAAGCTCTGGTCGAGAGTTCGATTCTCTTCACCCGCTCCAAATTTTATTAAATGTTTTTCTATAAATTGTGATCAACGCAGTGTTTCGTTTCCGAGATAAACGAGGCATTGCGTTTTTTAATGTTTGAAAAACCTAATTACATGCGAAAATAGAAGTAAATAATAGTATTCCAAAAGTGAATTACTAACCAATAGAGTCGTTACATAAGGGATGGATTCATCTGAGGAGGCGATTAAGAGTGGATTTTGAACAATTAAAGCAAGATGTAATTGCGTATAGTAAAACAATTGGCATAGATAAAATAGGCTTTGCGAGTGCTTCTCCTTTTGAGGAATTAAAGCAGCGCTTAATCCAGCAACAACAATTAAATTATCAATCTGGATTTGAAGAGCCTGATATAGAGAAGAGAACGAATCCGCAACTGTTATTACCGGGTGCTAAATCAATTATTGCGATTGCTTTAGCATATCCTTCAAAATTAAAAAATGCACCATTAAGTAAGCGTGGAGAACGCCGTGGGATTTTTTGTCGTGCTTCTTGGGGACAAGATTATCATCTTGTTTTACGAGATCGTTTGCAAAAATTAGAAGCATATTTAATTGAAAAACTTCCGGATATAGAAGTGAAGTCCATGGTTGATACAGGTGAATTAAGTGATCGAGCTGTATCAGAGCGTGCAGGCATTGGATGGAGCGGTAAAAACTGCTCTATTATTACACCTGAATTTGGTTCGTACGTATACTTAGGGGAAATGATTACAAATGTTCCATTCCCGCCAGATAAGCCGATAGAAGATCAATGCGGGGGCTGTACGAAATGTATCGATATTTGTCCTACCGGTGCTTTAATACAGGGGGGACAGTTAGATTCGAAGAAGTGCATTGCGTTTTTAACACAGACGAAAGGATTCCTACCTGAAGAATATCGCGATAAAATAGGAAATCGTATATATGGATGTGATACGTGTCAGACTGTTTGCCCGAAAAACAAAGGAATGGATTTTCATAATCATCCTGAGATGGAGCCGGATCCTGAGCTAGTTAAACCATTATTAACGCCACTTTTAACAATTAGTAATCGTGATTTTAAAGAGAAATATGGGATTATGTCAGGGTCATGGAGAGGGAAAAAGCCACTGCAAAGAAATGCGATTTTAGCATTAGCACATTTTAAAGAAACATCGGCAATTCCTGATTTAATTGGTGTTATGAAAGATGACCCAAGACCAGTACTACGCGGAACGGCAGCATGGGCACTTGGGAAAATTGGCGGAGATGGAGTAGGCGAAGCGATTGAGAAAGCGATGGAACGTGAGAAAGATGAAGAAGTGCTTCATGAAATGAATCGCGGGCTTGAATTGTTAGCACAGAAAAAAGAGTAGATAATATTTCCCTTTTTCATATTGTAATATGGGAGGGAGACAGAATGGTTGTAAAAACGAAGATTGAAAACCAATTACAACAATTTTTAGCATATATAACGGAGAAAAGAACGAATGTGGATGGTATTGCTGAGGATTTACTACAAATGGCACTGAGAAAGAAACAATTGTTTCAAAGACGTAGTGCACATATAGTGAAAGCAACTGCGGATGTTTCTTTCATTAGACAATTAAATAGTAATGACCATCAAGAAATTGATTATCAAATACATTTTAAATATTTAATTAAGCATCAAGAATTATTTTATATTGAAGAGGAACAATTAAAACGAAGAGTTTGTTTAAATAATAGTCGGATTATAGGCGATTATGCTATTGAAGTGTCAGAAGAAATTAGAATGGGTGAGACATTAGAAAGGGAAATTACGAAAGAGAAGTACGGTTCTTATCAGTATAATCGTTTAGAGGCAGTGAAATATGCAGAGCGTTGGTGGGATGACCGAAATCCTATGTATCGTAATTTCCCTGATAATTGTACGAATTTCATTTCTCAATGTCTTCATACTGGAGAAGTACCTATGAGCGGATATCCTAATATTCGTAAAGGATGGTGGCAAAGGGAGAATCAGTGGAGCTGGAGCTGGGCTGTTGCACATTCTTTTTATTGGTATTTGTCAGGTGCTACAACAGGACTTCGAGCAGAGGCGGTAGAGAGGCCAGAAGAACTTATTCTTGGAGATGTCATTGCTTATGATTTCGAGGATGACGGAAGATGGAATCATACGACGATTGTAGTAGCAAAAGATGCAGATGGTATGCCGCTTGTAAATGCACATTCAGCGAATAGCCGTCGACGTTATTGGAACTATGAAGACTCTAGTAAATATACACCACAAATGAAATATAAATTCTTTCATATTATTAATGGGTAGAGATTTTTCGCTCAAGTGGTATAATACGTAGTAGACAAAAAACAGAGGTGAATATCGCGTGGGAGTACATGTTGTTTTATATCAGCCAGAAATTCCAGCAAATACAGGGAATATTGCTCGTACTTGTGCAGCAACTGGAACAGAATTACATTTGATTAGACCGCTTGGATTTTCAACGGATGATAAAATGTTAAAGCGTGCAGGATTAGATTATTGGCAGCACGTAAAAATTACGTACTATGATTCAATTGAAGAATTTTATGAAAAAAATAAAGACGGTGAATTCTTCTATTTAACAAAGTATGGCGAGAAAGCTCATACAGCGTTTGACTATAGCAAGCGCGAGAAGGATTACTATTTTGTATTTGGAAGAGAAACAAACGGCTTACCAGCTAATGTAATCGAAGAAAACTTTGATCATTGTTTACGTATTCCAATGACAGATAAAGTACGTTCATTAAATTTATCTAATACAGCAGCAATTTTAATTTATGAAGCGTTCCGTCAACAAAATTACCCTGGATTAGATTTAGAAATCGTTTATTAAAAGTCGCCATATGGCGACTTTTTTTTATAAAATAAAAATAATATATAATCATACATTTAAAAGAGGAGACATAATCATATAGAATGGGATATATGATTAAAAATAGATAAGACGGGTTGAGATAAATATGAAGGAAGAATATAGTAATCAAAATACCTTTTTAAGTATGATAGATATGGATTTAATTAGACAAGGATTATTACATGCTATTCAAGATTTAGTATTCATATTGAAAGTTATTGATAATGAAACGTTTCAATATATGTATGTGAATAAAATAGGAATGGATTATGCTAGGTTAAGCGAAGAGTGCTATGGAAAAACTTTTGCAGAAGTATTACCAAAAGATATAGCGGGGATATTGCAAAGGCAATATGCAAAAGTAGTGAGAGAAGCGAAAGCACACACCTTTTGTGATGTAGTCAATTTACCAAAAGGTGAGATACATTATGAATCTTCACTTAATCCTGTCTGCGACGAAGAAGGAATATGTCAATTTATTATTTGTATTACAAGAGATATTACAGCTCAAATTGAGGAGAAGACAGAGATAGAGGAAAAACAAATGTTATTTAAGTCGTTACTGGAATATAATAATGACTCAATTATATCTATAGATTCTATAGGGAGAGTTACATATGCAAATCCGGCAACGTATGAAATATTTGGATACCGGTATGAGGAATTAAATAATAAATTTATTTTTGAATTCATTAATAAAGAATATGAAAAAGATTTTCAAATTATATTTAAGGGATCGATGCAAGGAAAAGCAAAACAAATTGTTTCAAAGAAATATGTTCATAAAGAAGGGTACGAGCTATATATTTCTTTGAGAACTATCCCGATTATTGTGAACGGTGAAATTGTTGGGATTTATATTGTTACGAGAGATGTTACAAGGCAAGTATTAAACGAAATGCGAACAGAATATTTAGCTTACTATGACCAGTTAACGGGATTAATGAATAGAATTTCATGTACAAATAAGTTAAATACTTTTTTAAATGAGAGTGTAAATTTTGCACTTGTATTTATAGATTTAGATGAGTTTCATCGTATTAATGATACATTTGGTCATAAAGAGGGAGATAAAGTATTACAAAAAGTTACAGAATGTTTAAGCAATCTAAAAATAGAAGATATGCACTTATTTAGAGAACACGATGATCAATTTGTTATGTTGATAGAAAATATAACGAAAGAATATGTAGAGGAAATTGCAAAAAGCATACTGAAAAATATTAGTGAATCTTTTGTAATCGAAGAAGAAGATGTATATTTAAGTGCGTCAATTGGAATTGTAATGGTTCCAGCAGATGGAGAAGATGAAAAAATACTATTTCAGAGAGTCGATGCTGCTTTAGAAAAAGCAAAAGAAAAAGGAAAAGGACATTATCATTTTTATTGTAGTGGATTAGACTGTGAGCGTGAACAAAGGTTTATAATAGAAAACCAGTTACATCGTGCTATAGAAAAAAATGAATTTTTCTTATATTATCAGCCACAAATTAATATTGAAACGAAAAAAATAGCTAGTATGGAAGCTTTAATAAGGTGGGAGAATAAGGAATTAGGACTTGTTTCTCCAAACCAATTTATTCCGTTGGCAGAAAGAACAGGCTTTATTATTAAGCTCGATGAATGGGTAGTAAATCAAGTGTGTCAGCAACTGCGCGAATGGTTAAATAAAGGATATGAAGTGGTCCCAATTGCGGTTAATATTTCAGCTAGACACTTTCGTTCTATTACATTAATAGAGATGATTACACGGGCTTTACATAAGTACAATGTACCAGCTCATTTATTAGCGATAGAGGTTACAGAAGGAGCTCTTATACATAAAGATATATCGAAGAGAGTGTTAATACAATTAAAAGAACAAAATTTAAAGATTCATTTAGATGATTTTGGAACAGGCTATTCATCTTTAAGTTATTTAAAAACATATCCAATTGATACTTTAAAAATTGATCGTTCTTTTATGGAGGGTATACATATAGATGAACGTGATACGAATATTACAGCTGCAATTATTCATTTAGCTCATACTTTAGAATTGAATGTAATTGCAGAGGGAGTAGAAAAAAAGGAGCAAATACAGTTTTTGAAAGAAAAGAATGTGAAGCTTGTACAAGGTTATTATTATAGCCGACCAATATCCAAATATGATATGGAAAATATGTATTATAAATAAAAAAATGATGTGCTAAAAGCACATCATTTTTTATGTGTACCTGGTTTGTCGTTGTAACCGGATGTAAAAATAGCTGTAAGAAATGTGAGTGATACACCTAAAATTAATAATAATTTCATACTAATATCCTCCTTACTTTTTTCGGTTCATGAGTTTTATTTATTATCCAAAATGTATGTAAGGTTCTTAGAAGAAAAGAATTTATTTATAATGAATAGCAGTGTAAAAACGTTAATACCTATATTATACAGAATTTTCTTTGAATTTTGGAGAGAATTTTAGCGTGCTATTATATATTTCGTTTTGATTTAAAGAATGTTTAAGGACATCCTAGCATACCTTTTATAATAATCCGATTGAACAAGGAGATGGGGGAGGAGCTATAATGGATATTCTAAAAAAGATTGAACAGCACCGAGAAGCAGAAGAACGTTTACAATGGGAAGGTACGTTTGCGGAGTATTTGGAGCTTGTGAAAGAAAGACCATGGGTGGCTCAAACAGCACACTCTCGCATTTACAATATGATAAAAGATGCTGGAATTGAAGAAGTTGATGGTAGAAGAAAGTATAACTTCTTTAGTAATCAGCTCTTTGGATTAGAGGATGCTCTAGAACGTCTTGTAGAGGAATATTTTCATCCATCTGCAAAACGATTAGATGTTAGAAAAAGAATTTTATTATTAATGGGTCCTGTTAGTGGAGGGAAATCAACGTTAGTTACAATGTTGAAACGAGGATTAGAAACATATTCAAGAACAGATCGCGGAGCAATTTTTGCAATTAAAGGATGCCCAATGCACGAGGATCCACTGCATTTAATTCCACATCATTTACGAGATGATTTCTTTGATGAGTATGGGGTTAGAATTGAAGGGAATTTATCACCACTAAATGTCATGCGTTTAGAGCAAGAATACGGATCAAGAATTGAGGATGTAGTTGTAGAGCGTATTTTCTTCTCTGAAGATCGCCGTACAGGGATTGGTACATTTAGCCCGTCTGATCCAAAATCACAAGATATTGCAGATTTAACAGGTAGTCTGGACTTTTCTACGATTGCAGAATATGGTTCAGAATCAGACCCGCGTGCGTATCGATTTGATGGAGAATTAAATAAGGCAAACCGAGGAATGATGGAGTTCCAAGAGATGTTAAAATGCGATGAGAAGTTTTTATGGCACTTATTATCACTTACGCAAGAAGGGAATTTCAAAGCGGGAAGATTTGCGCTTATTTCAGCAGATGAATTAATTGTAGCGCATACGAATGAAACAGAGTATCGCTCATTTATAGCAAATAAGAAAAATGAAGCATTGCACTCAAGAATTATTGTAATGCCAGTTCCTTATAATTTACGGGTAAGTGAAGAAGAACATATTTATGAAAAAATGATTCGTGAAAGTGATGTATCGAATGTTCACATTGCACCACACACACTTCGCGTTGCAGCAATGTTCACTATTTTAACTCGTTTAAAAGATCCGAAGCGTCCGGATATTGATTTAATTAAAAAGATGCGTTTGTATGATGGAGAAACGGTAGAAGGTTATAATGCGATTGATGTAGAAGAATTACAACGCGAATATCAAGATGAAGGTATGAAGGGTATTGATCCTCGTTATGTCATTAACCGAATTTCGTCTACAATCATTCGAAAAGAGGTACCATCTATTAACGCGTTAGATGTACTTAGATCTTTAAAAGATGGGCTAGATCAGCATCCATCCATTAGTAATGAAGACCGTGAACGTTACATGAATTTCATCTCATTAGCGAGAAAAGAATACGATGAAATCGCGAAGAAAGAAGTACAAAAAGCGTTTGTTTATTCATATGAAGAATCAGCTAAGACGCTTATGGATAATTACTTAGATAACGTCGAGGCGTACTGCAATAAATCGAAATTACGTGATCCGTTAACAGGAGAAGAAATGAGTCCAGATGAAAAATTAATGCGCTCAATTGAAGAGCAAATTGGAATTTCAGAAAATGCTAAGAAAGCGTTCCGTGAAGAGATTTTAATTCGCATTTCTGCTTATGCCCGTAAAGGAAAACGCTTTGATTATAATTCACATGAACGTCTTCGTGAAGCGATTCAGAAAAAACTATTTGCTGATTTAAAAGATATAGTGAAAATTACAACATCAACGAAAACGCCGGACGAAAATCAGCTTAAGAAAATCAATGATGTTGTTGCGCGTTTAATTGATGAGCATGGCTATAATTCTTCTTCAGCAAATGAATTACTACGCTATGTAGGTAGCTTGTTAAACAGATAGTTTGATAACAAAACGCTGTCTCTTGTATTTTGCGGGACAGCGTTTTATTATCCGTTCATATGTGTATAAAGTGTCATACCTTGTCCAAATGTAATAAATTAAGATGCAATTTTATGAATTTATTGTCAATTATTTTTACAATATGCATATGATAGAGTAACCAACCATTCATACGAAAAAAGCCAACACAATACAATATGTTGCAAAGTAAAAATATGTGCAACAATGCATTGTGTTTCTTTCTTATCAGTGGCTGAATATTTCTTTCTATTATGTGAGTGGCAAAATTTTGTTTAGGATGCTCGGGGTGTTGTATGAAAAACGTTATAAATGTTTATGGGATGATTTTCTGTGGGCAGTTACCTTTCAAACATTCTAGCTTGCACATTACAGAACAAAATTTATAGATTGCTGTTCATACAGGAAGACAATTACAGTAAGGAGGGAAAGGAATGGGCGAAGAAAATCAACCAAATTATACGATTTCACAGGAAAACTGGTCCCTCCATCGCAAAGGATATGACGACCAACAGCGCCATCAAGAAAAAGTACAAGAGGCAATTAAGAATAATTTACCCGATCTTGTAACAGAAGAAAGTATAGTTATGTCTAATGGCAAGGATGTTGTAAAAATACCAATTCGTTCTCTAGATGAATATAAGATTAGATACAATTATGATAAAAATAAACATGTTGGGCAAGGAAACGGTGACAGCAAAGTTGGTGATGTCGTTGCGAGAGATGGATCAGGTGGTCAAAAACAAAAAGGGCCAGGAAAAGGGCAAGGAGCAGGAGATGCAGCTGGGGAAGATTACTATGAAGCTGAAGTCTCTATTTTAGAATTAGAGCAAGCGTTTTTCAGAGAGTTAGAACTGCCTAATTTAAAGAGAAAAGAAATGGATGAAAACCGAATTGAACATGTTGAATTTAATGACATTAGAAAAACAGGATTATGGGGAAATATCGATAAGAAACGAACAATGATATCCGCATATAAACGAAATGCAATGAGTGGTAAAGCATCTTTTCATCCAATTCACCAAGAAGACTTAAAGTTCCGCACTTGGAATGAAGTATTAAAGCCAGATTCAAAAGCTGTTGTGTTAGCGATGATGGATACGAGTGGATCGATGGGAATATGGGAGAAATATATGGCACGTAGCTTCTTTTTCTGGATGACAAGATTTTTACGCACAAAGTATGAAACAGTAGATATTGAATTTATTGCCCATCATACGGAGGCAAAAGTAGTTCCAGAGGAAGAGTTTTTCTCAAAAGGAGAAAGTGGCGGAACGATTTGTTCTTCTGTATACAAAAAAGCACTCGAACTTATCGATAATAAATATTCACCAGACCGCTATAATATTTATCCATTCCATTTTTCAGATGGTGATAATTTAACATCAGATAATGCTAGATGTGTAAAGCTTGTTGAAGAGCTAATGAAGAAGTGTAATATGTTTGGGTATGGGGAAGTGAATCAGTATAACCGCCACAGTACACTCATGTCAGCCTATAAAAATATTAAAGATGAAAATTTTAGATACTATATTTTAAAGCAGAAAGCAGACGTGTTTCATGCGATGAAAAGCTTTTTTAGAGAAGAATCAGGTGAGAAAATGGCATAACCTCTTTTAAAGAGGTTCTTTTTTTTGTAAAACTTTTTATTTCTCTAGTTGACAATGATAATGAAAATCATTATCATTTATTCGAGAAATGATTACATTTCGAATTATATATTTCGGAGGAGATGTAAAGTTGAAACAAAATAAAAGAAAACGTATAAATGCAATGATTATAGCGGCGGCGTTATCACTTCCATTTGCTGTTTATTCAACACCTGCTTTAGCGGCAGTAGCAATTGAGGCGAATAAAATTGGACAAGGTTTAGAAGATGGTACATATGACGCTGTAATTAAAGCGTATAAAGATAAAACGAATGAAGAGTCTATGGCAGCTGTTTATATAAAGGATCCGAAATTAACAATTGAGAATGGAAAGAAAATTGTAACAGCAACGTTAAGTGATAGTGATTTTTTCCAATACTTGAAAACAGAGGATATTCATACCCCTGGTGTGTTTCATGATGTAAAGGTCATATCAGAAGACAAAAAGAAAAATGGGACGAAGGTTATTCAATTTGAAGTTGGAGAACTAGGAAAAAGATATAATATGCAAATGCATATTTATATTCCAACGATGGCCTATAATAATAAATATCAAGTGCAGTTTGAAGTAAATGCTATAAATTTAGAAAACAATGTTTCAGAAAAACAAAAGGAAAATAAAGAGGAGCAACAAGATGAAAACGGAAATGTAATATTAGATAAGCAATTACAAAAATATATTAATAAATATAACTTAGATAGAGATAATGTAGATACGCCAATCACAAAGAAAGATTTATTACAAATTAAAACATTATCCATTTATTCAGGTAAAGGGATAAATGAAATAGCTGGTTTAGAGTATATGACAAATTTAGAGAAGTTGACGTTACGAGAGTCTAATGTAACAGATATATCAGCTATCTCGAAATTGAGAAGTTTGAAGTACGTTGATTTAACTTCTAATTCAATTGAAAGTATTCATTCAATTGGGCAATTAGAGAATATTAATATGCTTTTTTTAAGAGATAATAAAATTTCTGATCTTACACCATTAAGTAAAATGAAAAAAATCAAAACATTAGATTTAATCGGTAATAACATTAAAGATATCCAGCCATTATTTACATTATCAACTATGAAACAATTATACTTAGCAAATAATCAAATCAGTGATCTTAATGGAATTGATCGATTAAATAATGTGGAACTATTATGGATAGGGAACAATAAAATTAATAATGTTGAATCTATTAGTAAAATGAGTAATCTTATTGAACTAGAAATTGCTGATAGTGAAATAAAAGATATATCACCATTATCTCAATTAGGAAATTTACAAGTGCTGAATTTAGAAGAGAATTATATCTCTGATATATCGCCGCTGAGCACCTTAACAAATTTACATGAGATAAATCTTGGAGCAAATGAAATTTCTGACGTAAGACCTGTTGAGGAATTAGGTAAGCGAATTTCAATTGACATTCAAAGACAAAAAATCTTTTTAAATGAAGCAAGCGTAGATGAAGAAATAAAAATCCCAGTATACAACCTTAAAGGAGAGCCACTTCAAAATATTAATGTAAAAAGTGAGGGGGCTACTCTGAATAACGGATTTATAAAATGGAATAGTCCTGGAGAAAAAATATATGAATTTAAACTAGATACTAATTCTACTGAAAGTAAAATAAGATTTAATGGTACGGTTATACAGAATATAGTTGAAAAACAAAAAGAAAGTCAAAATGTAATTCTCGATAAAAATTTACAACAACATATTAATAAAGAGAATTTAGGTAGAGAGAATTTAAACGCTCCTATAACAAAAGAAGATTTATTACAGATTAAAACAGTAGAGATACTTAAAGAAAAAGGAAAAGAGATAAAAGATATAACAGGTTTAGAGTACATGACGAATTTAGAAAAACTCACTATAGAAGGAGTAGGCCTAAAAAATATAGAGTTTATCTCAAACTTGAAACAATTGAACGATGTAAATGTATCTCATAATCAAATTGAAGATACAACACCGTTATCTTTATTGAAAAATTTGCAATGGTTAAATCTTACAGATAATCGTATTAAAGATGTAACGGTTCTTGGCTCAATGTTAGACTTACTTAGTTTAAAATTAGCTGAAAATGAGATTCGTGATGTAAGGCCATTAATACAATTAGGTCAGTGGGGGACAATTGATGTTAGAAGGCAAAAGGTCATTTTAGATGATGCAGAAATAAATAAAGAAGTGAAAATTCCTGTATATGATTTAGAGGGAGAGCCAATTGAAAAGATTATACTAAAGAGTGAAGGTGGAACGCTTACTGATGAGGGAATCATTTGGCGTACTTTAGGAGAAAAAATATATGAATTTGATTTAGATGCAGATCATTATGAGACTGGTATATTATATAGTGGCATTGTAATGCAGAATATAGTAGAAAAATTAATACCAAAAGAAGAAGTGAAAGAACCGGTAAAAGAAGTTGAAGAAACAAAAGAAGAAGTGAAAGAACCGATAAAAGAAGTTGAAGAAATAAAAGAAGAAGTGAAGGAACCGGTAAAAGAAGTTGAAGAAACAAAAGAAGAAGTGAAGGAACCGGTAAAAGAAGTTGAAGAAACAAAAGAAGAAGTGAAGGAACCGGTAAAAGAAGTTGAAGAAACAAAAGAAGAAGTGAAAGAACCGGTAAAAGAAGTTGAAGAAACAAAAGAAGAAGTGAAAGAACCGGTAAAAGAAGTTGAAGAAACAAAAGAAGAAGTGAAAGAACCGGTAAAAGAAGTTGAAGAAACAAAAGAAGAAGTGAAAGAACCGGTAAAAGAAGTTGAAGAAACAAAAGAAGAAGTGAAAGAACCGGCAAAAGAAGTTGAAGAGCCAAAAGAAGAAGTGGACGAGCTAACAACAGGAGTTGAAGAGTCGAAAGCGAAGGGGAAAGAAACAGGAAAAGAAATTGAAGGTTCAAAAGAAGCAGTAAATCCATCCGAAGTAGTCCAAGAACAAAACATGAATCATCAAGTTATGAAAGAAAATAAACCAGTTGCTAATAAACAGGAAGAAAGTAAGAAATCATTAGGAGCAACAGGTGGACAAGCGAATACATCAAAGTTACTTTCAGGCGTAGCATTAGTTCTTTCAGCACTGAGTATGTTTGTATTTAGAAAGAGATTATTTAAGAAATAAATAACGTGTTATCTTATTATATTGTAAAATAATTGTATAAGTTTTTGAGAAGACATTATCATGGCAGTTTCATTTTGAAATAGGCTTATGATAATGTCTTTTTTAAGGGGGATATAAATGGAAAAGGTGTCGGAGAGCAGTTATTACAAGTTGCAATTCAGTATATTTTCTCTTTCCAAGGGATGAGAGAGATAGTACTATGTTTGAATACGAATAATGATCATGCGATGAAATTGTACAAGAAAGTAGGTTTTGAGGAAAAAGCATGTTTACAACACTATATAATAGAGTGAAAAACCCATTCATATGAAAATGATATTTCATATGAATGGGTTTTATTACGGATTTAGAAGTGATTTGAGGCGCCAATCGTTACATAACCTTTTTTATTTTTTTCGGCACTTCTTTCGTTTGCAAATTAACATCTTCTTTTCGTAGCTCTTTAAAGAGCGAAGCAACCATAAGAACGACTACGATAGAAAATGGTAGTGCTGCGATTATAGCTGCAATTTGTAGTGCATTTAATCCTCCAGCTTGTAATAAAATAGCGGCAATTATCGCGATTGTTAATCCCCATATAAGTTTTAAACTATTTTTCGGTGATAAGCTTCCGTTACTCGTTTGCATTGAAACAACAAATGTTGCCGAGTCGGCAGAAGTAACGAAAAATGTGGCTACTAAAATTAACCCGATAATCGTTAAAAATGTAGAGAATGGTAGATGTGAAATAACAGCAAATAATCCAATCTCTGTACCATTTTTTGCAATTTCATCAGCTATTCCAAGCGATTGGAACATTTCCATATGGATTGCGGTACCACCAAATACTGCAAACCAAAATGTACAGATAAGAGTCGGGACTAATACAACTCCAAAAATAAATTCTTTTATTGTGCGTCCTTTAGAAATACGGGCGATAAATGTACCGACAAATGGAGACCAAGAGATCCACCATCCCCAATAGAAAATAGTCCAGTTTTCAATCCAAGAAGAGGATTTTTCATTAAATGCTCCTAAATTTAATCCCATACTAGGTAAAGCCCCGATATAAGAACCGAGTGTAGAGGTAAAGTATTTCATAATAAATACAGTTGGTCCTAAAAGTAAGAAAGAGACGAGTAAAATACCTGCAAGAGAGAAATTCAAGTTACTCAAATATTTAATCCCACGATCTAAGCCGGTTTGTGCACTTGTTAAATATAAAGCGGCGAAGATAGCTATAAGTACGAGCTGAGTAAGTAAAGTGTTATGAATAGAAGGGAATAAATAGCTTAATCCCCCAGCAATTTGTTGAGCACCAATCCCAACAGATGGTACAATGCCAAATACTGTAGCTAAAACAGCTAAAATATCAACTGTTTTTCCGATACGGGAATTTTTCGATCGATTAAATAATGGAGTAACTGTAGCCCCGATAGTGCTACCTTTTTGTTTGCGGAATGTGAAATATGCAATTGTTAAAGCGACCATTGCGTATAGTGACCACGGAAAGAGTCCCCAGTGGAAAAATGAATATTGCATAGCGAGTTTGGCGCTTTCTTCTGTACCTGCTTTTCCTGTTAATGGATCTGTAAAATGTGAAATCGGTTCAGCGATTCCATAAAAAAGGAGTCCAATTCCCATTCCTGCCCCAAACAACATGGATAGCCAAGATGGATAATTATATTTTGGCTTTTCTCCATCTTTACCAAGACGAATAGAACCGTACTTAGAAAATGCTAAATAAGCAGCCAAAATAATCATTGTAGTCATAAGTAGAGAGTAAAACCATCCAAATTTATTGAGAATAAATGAGTTTAAAGAAGATGTAACACTTTGTAAATCGTAGCCTTGTATCCAACTTGCTGGGGTAATTCCCCATATAATGAATAATGTTGTTAGCAAGAAGGAGATATAAAATACACTGTTTTCTTTTTTTATCATAGAATCCCACCCTTATTTAATAAAGTTAACAATTATAATAATCATAACAATTAAGTTTTTAATTGTCAAAAAATTCCCTTTTTATAATGTGAAAGGATGCAATTTATTTTAGGGAGGTAAAGAGCAATGTGTTCACGATATGTACAAATTATAGGAAGAAATAATATGAAATATTGCATTTTATATTGTTATATCCATATTTTATGTTAAATTCTTGAATGGAATATTAAAATAGGGGGCAAGGATATGAACAAGAAATCAAAGATCAATAAAGTGATGCTTAGCATTAGTACAATGGCTTTATCGTTAGGCGCACTTCAAACTCATGCAGCAGCGGAAGAAAAAGTACCGTATAACGTGTTGAAAACGAAACCGGTTGGAATTGAAAAGTCGGTAGATGAAGTTGGGCATATTTCAAAAGTTGATGAAACTTTATCATTTCAAGAACGTTTAAAAGTAGGAGATTTTTCACAGCGACCAGCATCTATTACGAAGAAAACTGCAGTAAAGCAAGTTAAAGAAAGCTATTCAATGGCTGATTTAAACAAAATGAATGATCAAGAATTAGTTGAAACGTTAGGCAGTATTAAGTGGCACCAAATTACAGACTTATTCCAGTTTAATGAAGATGCAAAGGCTTTTTATAAAGATAAAGGAAAAATGCAAGTCATTATAGATGAATTAGCTCATAGAGGTAGTACATTTACAAAAGATGATTCAAAAGGAATTCAAACGTTTACTGAAGTGCTGCGTTCAGCTTTTTATCTTGCATTTTATAATAGTGAATTAAGCGACTTAAATGAAAGAAGCTTTCAGGATAAATGTTTACCTGCTTTAAAAGCAATCGCAAACAATCCAAACTTTAAGCTTGGTACAGTTGAACAAGATACAGTCGTATCTGCATACGGTAAATTAATTAGTAATGCTTCAAGCGATGTTGAAACGGTTCAATACGCATCGAATATTTTAAAGCAATACAATGATAATTATACTACTTATGTAAATGATCGAATGAAGGGACAAGCAATATACGATATCATGCAAGGTATTGACTATGATATACAGTCGTACTTAACTGAAGCTCGTAAAGAAGCGAATGAAACGATGTGGTATGGAAAAGTAGATGGGTTTATTAATGAAATAAATCGTATTGCTCTTCTAAATGAAGTAACGCCAGAAAATAAATGGCTTGTTAATAATGGCATTTATTTTGCTAGCCGTTTAGGGAAGTTTCATAGTAATCCAAATAAAGGATTAGAGGTTGTTACACAAGCAATGCATATGTACCCGCGCTTAAGTGAACCGTATTTTGTTGCGGTAGAACAAATTACAACAAATTATAATGGTAAAGATTATAGCGGGAATACAGTAGATTTAGAGAAAATACGTAAAGAAGGAAAAGAGCAATACTTACCAAAAACGTATACATTCGACGATGGATCAATTGTGTTCAAAACAGGAGATAAAGTATCAGAAGAAAAAATTAAGAGACTATATTGGGCTGCGAAGGAAGTAAAGGCACAGTATCACCGTGTAATTGGAAATGACAAAGCGTTAGAGCCAGGAAATGCGGATGATGTATTAACGATCGTAATTTATAATAGTCCAGATGAATATCAGTTAAATAGACAATTGTATGGATATGAAACAAACAACGGTGGAATTTATATTGAAGAGACAGGTACATTCTTTACATATGAGCGTACACCGGAGCAAAGTATTTATAGTTTAGAAGAGTTATTCCGTCATGAATTTACTCATTATCTGCAAGGGAGATATGAAGTTCCTGGTTTATTTGGAAGAGGAGATATGTATCAAAATGAAAGGCTAACTTGGTTCCAAGAAGGAAATGCAGAGTTTTTCGCAGGATCTACTCGTACGAATAACGTTGTACCAAGAAAGAGTATAATTAGCGGATTATCATCTGATCCTGCAAGCCGTTATACCGCAGAGCGTACACTATTTGCTAAATACGGTTCTTGGGATTTCTATAATTACTCGTTCGCATTGCAGTCTTACTTATATACGCATCAGTTTGGAACGTTTGATAAAATTCAAGATTTGATTCGTGCGAATGACGTGAAAAATTATGATGCATATCGTGAAAATCTAAGTAAAGATCCTAAGTTAAATAAAGAGTATCAAGAGTATATGCAGCAGTTAATTGATAATCAAGATAAATATAATGTACCGGAAGTAGCAGATGATTATTTAGCTGAACATGCACCGAAATCGTTAACTGAAGTGAAAAAAGAAATTAGTGATACGTTGCCTATGAAAGATGCAAAAATGACAAAACATAGCTCTCAATTCTTTAATACATTTACACTAGAAGGCACATTTACAGGTAATGTAACAAAAGGTGAGTCAGAAGATTGGAAAGCAATGAGTAAAAGAGTAAATGAATCTTTAGAACAATTGGCGCAAAAAGAATGGAGTGGCTACAAAACTGTTACAGCATACTTCGTCAATTATCGTGTGAATAGTTCAAATGAATTTGAATATGAATATGATGTAGTCTTCCATGGAATCGCAAAAGATGATGGAGAAAATAAAGCTCCAACGGTTAATATAAATGGCCCTTATAGCGGTCTTGTAAAAGAGGGAATTCAATTTAAAAGTGATGACTCAAACGATGAAGATGGAAAAATTGTTTCTTATTTATGGGAATTTGGAGATGGAAGCACAAGTGCAGAAGTGAATCCAGTACATGTATATGAAAGAGAAGGTTCTTATAAAGTATCGTTAAGAGTAAAAGATGATAAAGGCAAAGAGAGCAGAAGCGAAACAACTGTTACGATTAAAGATGGAAGTTTAACAGAATCAGAACCAAATAATCGTCCAGAAGAAGCAAATCGTATCGGGCTAAATAGTACGATAAAAGGCAGTCTTATTGGCGGGGACCACACTGATGTTTATACATTTAATGTAGCATCAGCGAAAGATATCGACATTTCTGTTTTAAATGAGTATGGAATTGGGATGACATGGGTACTTCACCATGAATCAGATATGCAAAATTATGCAGCTTACGGTCAAGCCAATGGGAATCATATAGAAGCGAAATTTAATGCAAAACCAGGCAAGTATTACTTGTATGTATATAAATATGATAATGGCGATGGAACGTACTCATTATCAGTAAAGTGAACTTTAATCAGTGGGAGTCTTACTGCCCGTTAACGCGGGGGAAAATAAGTGCTTTTCCAATGTATGTTTAACTTTACTTTTTGTGGAAAATAGTATATTATATAGATATATAATATATCGGTTATTTTCTAGGAGGAGCCTGTCACAATAGGTTTCTCCTGTTCTTTTTTAGGGGCCTGTCTTACAGGCTTTTCTTTAAAAGTTAAATAACTGAAAATTAAGAACTATAATCTTTGAAAGAGGTGGGGCATACACATAACAAAAAAGGGATTGTTTAAGAAAGGGGGATAAGAAATGGTCTTGTTTGGTTATCCACTTGAAACAATTTATTTATATGGATTTATTATTGCTACTATACTCACTGTTATTTATATCTTCTTTGGAGATATATTTGAATCCATATTTAGTTTTGGGGGCGGATCTGTATCCGTTGTTACTTTATTACTTAGTTTCTTCGCCATGTTATGTGGGCTTAGTTATATAGGAGAGTACTTATTTTCCTTTAATAGTATTACTATTTTCGGGGCTGCATTTGCTATATCTTTTATCGGTGTTTTCATCATGAAAATACTAATTTTAAAACCGATTGCAGAAGCAGAACAAAATACCGTACAACGTATGGATGAATTTATCGGTTGCAAAGGAGAAGTCATTACGACAATTCCTACAGAAGGATTTGGTGAAGTATTAATTTCATCCCAATTTGGAAGTAATGCAATCCCAGCTAAAACAGTTGGGAAAAAAGATATTTCGCAAGGAACAGAGGTTATTATCGAGGGAGTCCAAGATGGTGTTTTACTTGTACAAAACATCGCTTATTCTTTAAAGAAACCAAAATTATAAGGGGGAATTTACATGACGATTCCATTAATTATCGGTGGAGTTTTACTGGCAATTTTAATTCTACTCATTTTAGTATTCATTACGAAGTATCGTACGGTTGGTCCAGATGAAGCGTTAATTGTTACAGGGAACTGGCTTGGTGGAGGAAAGAATGTTGTTACCACTGATGATGGAAAGAAGATTAAGATTATCCGCGGGGGCGGTACTTTCGTAGTTCCAATTATGCAAAGAGCAGAACCTTTAAGCCTATTAAACTACAAATTAGAAGTTGGTACACGCGATACGTATACGAAGCAAGGTGTTCCAGTTACAGTAAATGGTGTTTCTATTATTAAAGTAGGTTCTACAATTGAAGAAGTATCTACTGCAGCTGAGCAATATTTAGGAAAAGAAACGGAAGAGTTAAAAGTAGAAGCAAAAGAGGTTTTAGAAGGTCACTTACGTGCAATCTTATCTTCTATGACAGTAGAAGATGCGTATAGTAATAGAGAGCAATTTGCTCAAAAGGTACATGAAGTAGCTTCTACAGATTTAAAGAAGATGGGACTTCGCATTGTTTCTTTCACAATTAAAGAAATAATGGATAAAAACGGATACTTAGATGCGCTTGGTCAGCCGCAAATTGCTACCGTTAAGCGTGATGCAACAATTGCGAACGCAGAGCGTGAAAAAGAAGCACGTATTGAAAAAGCACGTGCTGAAAAAGAGGCAAAAGAAGCAGAATATCAACGTGATGCACAAATCGCTGAAGCTGAAAAACATAAAGAATTAAAAGTACAGTCCTATAAGAGGGAACAAGAGCAAGCACGTGCAGATGCGGATCTTTCTTACGAATTACAACAAGCGAAAGCACAACAAGGTGTTACAGAAGAGCAAATGCGCGTTAAAATCATTGAGCGTGAAAAGCAAATCGAGTTAGAAGAAAAAGAGATTGCGCGTCGTGAAAAGCAATACGATGCAGAAGTTAAGAAAAAAGCAGATGCAGATCGCTATGCTGTTGAGCAATCAGCGGAAGCAGAAAAAGTAAAACAAATTAAAAAGGCAGATGCGGATCAATATAAGATTGAAGCTGAAGCGAGAGCTCGTGCGGAAGAAGTACGTGTAGAAGGTTTAGCGAAGGCGGAAATCGAAAAAGCGCAAGGTCAAGCAAAAGCGGAAGTACAAAAAGCACAAGGTACGGCGGAAGCAGATGTTATTAGATTAAAAGGTTTAGCAGAAGCAGAAGCGAAACAAAAAATTGCCGAAGCATTTGAATTATATGGTCAAGCAGCAATTATGGATATGGTTCTTAAAATGCTTCCAAGTTATGCGAAGGAAGTTGCAAGTCCGCTTAGTAACATTGATAAAATCACAGTTGTCGATACAGGCGGCGGTGGTAAAAATAGCGGGGCCGGAAAAGTTGCAGGTTATGCGACTGATTTAATGGCAACGATGCAAGAAACGTTAAAAGCTTCTTCTGGAATTGACTTAAAAGAGCTATTAGAAGGATTTGCAGGAAAAGGAGCGGTACAACAATTGTCAAGCGATAAACCTGTTGTATCTGTAGTAGAAGATGAGAAAAAAGAAGTAGAAAAAGATAAAGAATAGTAAGGTGGAAAGAACCTCTAGTAAGTGAAATACTAGAGGTTCTTCCATGAATTATAATATTTCGAATAATATACATTTTTATACATTGTTTTAATTATTTAATTTATATAGAATGAAAAAGATATGTATCGATTCTTTATGATGTAGAAAAAATAGAGAGTCTCATCGATGCATTTAAATCGTATTATTTTTATAGAAAGATTAAATGTTAATTAATTGCATTTAAAACGGCATGGAGGGGTAGAAGTATGTTTCAAGGGAAATTAAGGAGTAGTAGTTTAAAAACAAAGTTACTTGTATCATTTATTATTATTTTAATTCTTCCAAGTATTGTAATTGGTTGGACGTCTTATCAACAGGCGAAGACGAATTTTAATGAAACGATTTTAAACTCGGCTAAAGATAATATAAAAATTTTGGATAATGTAATTAATAAAGAATTGGATAGTAAAAAAGTAGATGCAACTTATTTTACGAAATTATTCACACAATCAAGTTACCAAGCAGATCAAATTCAAAACATACAAAATAAACTAGAAGAATACAATAAACTGCATCCAGAAATGGAAGCAATCTATACAGGATCTAGTAATGGACAGTTCATTCAATCACCAGCTATTCAGATGCCAGATGGATATAACCCTACAGAAAGAGATTGGTATAAAGAGGCTGTGAAGAAAAGCGGAGAAGTAATTGTAACTCCTCCATATAAGTCAAAAACGACAGGGAATATTGTTATTACACTAGCAAAACAAAACGAGGATAAAAGTGGCGTTCTTGGGATTGACTTAATCATTAATGATATTGTTACTACTTCCAAGATGGTTAATATCGGTAAGGAAGGGTATGTAGCAATATTTGATCAAGATAAAAATGTAGTAGCGCACCCGACACTGAAGCCAGGAGAGAAATTAGAAGAGAAACTTAGTAAAGAATTGTATAAACAGGAAGCTGGGGATGTTCATTATTCATTAGATGGTGAAGATCGCAATATCACTTTTAAAACGAATAAGAAAACTGGATGGAAAATAGCAGGAATTATGCCTTCCAAAGAAATTATCCAAGCGGCTGAACCTATTTTCTATAAAACAATAACTGTTCTTGGAATTTCACTAATAATCGGTGGGATTGTAATTTACTTCATAATTGCGTCTATTATTAAACCGTTAAAACAACTTGTCATATCATCGAAGAAGATTAGTGAAGGTGATTTAACAGAATCAATTACAGTTCATTCTAAAGATGAAATTGGACAGCTAGGAGAAAGTTTTAACGAGATGGCTGCATCGTTACAAAGTGTCATTTCCAATATAAACACTTCAGCAAGTCATGTAGCGGCATCTTCAGAAGAATTAACAGCTAGTATGAAGCAGACAAGCGAAGCAACGGAACAAATTACACAGGCGATAGAGCAAGTATCAAGTAGTGCAGAAATACAAACGAAAGAAGTTGAAGAAGGAGCAACATTGTTAGAAGAAGTTACAGAAGGAATTCAGCGTGTTGCAGATAGTTCTTCATTAGTATCTACAGCCTCTATGTATACGAAGAAAAAAGCTGAAAATGGTGGGAAGTTAGTTGAACAAACAGTGAATCAAATGCAATTAATTCATGAGTCTGTTTCACAGTCAGACAAAATCATTGGTTTATTAGACGATAAGTCGAAACAAATTGGAGCAATCCTCGAAGTGATTCAACATATTGCAGAACAGACAAATTTATTAGCGTTAAATGCGGCAATTGAGGCTGCGAGAGCTGGAGAGCAAGGAAGAGGATTTGCAATTGTAGCAGATGAAGTGCGAAAACTAGCAGAACAATCAGGACAGTCTTCTACGGAAATTGGGAAACTAGTGAAAGAGATTCAATTTGATATAAAAGAAACAGTAAGCTCTATGAATCAAGTTGGAACAGAAGTACAATCAGGACTTGTAGTTGCAAATGAAACGAAGCAAAGCTTTGCCGAAATATTGAAGTCTACAAATGATACAGTTGTACAAATTGATAGCATGGTAGATGTAGCAAAACAAATGACGGTAGATGCAAAGCAAGTAAGTGCATCTATTAATGAAATTGCAGCTACGATTGAAGAAAATGCAGCAAGTGTTCAAAATATTGCTGGTTCCTCTGAGGAACAATTAGCTTCAGTAGATGAAATAAATGCAGCAGCAGTCCATTTATCACAAATGGCAGAAGAATTACAAGAGATGATTAGTAAGTTTAAAGTGTAATAACAAATATTAAGAAACGAGGTAATAATTTTACTTCGTTTCTTTTTTTATGAAGAGAAAAAGAAAGAAATATAGAGTAACCGTGTTATGATTAAGTATAATTAAAGAGACTGTATATTCTTTAAATTCCATCTTTAATCATGTTAGGGGAATGGTTTTGAAATTTAAAAAATTAAAACTCCAACCGAGAATTACATTAACTATAAGTACACTTATTTTAGTTGTACTTATGCTAACGAGTTATTTATTTTATTACATATTATCTGAAACGGTAGAAGAGCAAATTGGGAAACGAGCTTTGCATGTTGCGAAAACAGTTGCTGCTATACCTGAAATAAAGGAAGCTTTTCAAAAAGAAAACCCAGCTTCTATCATTCAGCCGATTGCAGAAAGAATTCGAATGGATACAGAGGCTGACTTCATTGTAGTTGGAAATAAAGAGGGGATTCGATATGCGCATCCTGAGCGAGATAAAATAGGAGAAGCGATGATTGGTGGAGATAACAAAGGTGTTTTATTAGAAGGAAAATCATATGTTTCGAAAGCAACTGGATCATTAGGCCCTTCATTACGTGGAAAAGTTCCAATCCGTAATCAGGAAAATGAAATCATTGGTGTGGTGTCTGTTGGATTTTCAATGGATGATATTCATGGAGCGGTAGAGGTGTATGGAAAGCGTGTATTTTGGATTACAATAATAGGGCTATTAATTGGAGTAATCGGCTCTATATATTTAGCGGCAAGTATAAAAAGAATGATGTTCGGTATGGAACCAGAAGAAATTTCATCTTTATATGAAGAGCATAGTACAGTGATTCAATCTGTACGTGAAGGGATTATTGTAATCGATAAAAATGGCATGATTAGTTTAGTCAATCAAGCAGCCTATGATATTCTTTCGCTAGATAAACAACAAAATATTATTGGGGAATTTATTTTAAATGTAATTCCTAATTCAACGATACTAGATGTACTTCAAACTGGTGAAGAACAGTTTGATCGCCAATTAAATATAAAAGGACAGGCTGTTATTGCGAACCGTCTACCTATTAAAGTAAAGAATAAAGTAACTGGCGTTGTATCGAGCTTACGTTTGAAATCTGAACTGGATCAGTTAACAGCAGAATTATCTCAGACGAAGCAATATACAGAGGCATTACGAGCGCAAGCGCACGAATATAACAATTTATTGTATACGCTTTCAGGTCTTATCCAATTAGAATCATACGAAGATGCTTTAGAGCTTATTCATAAGGAAACAGCGGTATATCAAGATTTTGTTCAATTTATTATGAAGCGGATTCAAAATCCATGGCTAGGTGGAATTTTAATTGGATTTTATAATAGAGCACGAGAGTTGAAGATTGATTTTATGCTAGATAGAGAAAGTGGTTTAGACAAATTAAGTCCACATATTGAGAGTAATTATGTCGTTTCTATTTTAGGAAATTTAATTACGAATGCATTTGAAGCAATTGAAAAAAATGAAGAGAATGATAAGACAGTAAGGATGTTTGTAACTGATATTGGAGAAGAAATAGTAATTGAAGTGGAAGATTCAGGGCAAGGGATTCATGATGAAATAATTACTAGCATATTCTATAAAGGCTTTTCGACGAAAGAAGGAGGAGAGCGAGGATATGGATTAGCAAAAGTGAAAGAGTTAGTAGAAGATTTAAATGGAAGTATTGCAATTGAAAAAGGGGATTTAGGTGGTGCGTTATTTATTATTGCACTACCGAAAGAGAGAGGCGAATAGTAATGGGTGAGGAGATTGAAGTATTAATTGTAGAAGATGATATTCGGATTGCTGACATTCATCGTCGTTTTACTGAAAAAATTGAGGGATTTAAAGTAATTGGAACGGCAACGACTGGAGAACAAGCGAAAGAATGGCTAGAGCTTGTGAAGCCACAGCTCGTGTTATTAGATGTGTACTTACCTGATATGCAAGGAACGGAACTTGTCACATATATTAGGAATCATTTGCACGATACAGATATCATTATGATTACAGCGGCATCGGAAACAGATGTAGTGAGGCACGCCCTGCGGGGCGGAGTAACAGATTATATCGTAAAGCCACTAATGTTTGATCGATTTAAGGCGAGTTTGGAAAGTTATCAAAAAAAGATTATGCAGCTGAAGAAAAATAATCAATTATCTACAGAACAAATAGAACATTTATGGTCTCAAAGAGGCGTAAAGGGAAATGAAATGGAATATGCCCCGAAAGGGATAGACCCCTTAACTTTAGCAAAAATAAAAAAACATATGTTAACAGTTAATGAAGAAGGGATTACAGCAGAGGTACTAAGTTCAATGGTAGGCGTAAGTCGATCAACTGCAAGGCGCTATTTAGAGTATTTGATATCTGGGAAGAAAGTCCACGCAGAGCTAATATATGGAAGTGTTGGGAGACCGGAGAGGCGTTATTTTCTTACTTCTTCATAATAAAAAACAGTAGAGGATTTTATTTCTTCTACTGTTTTTTTGCATCTTATATTGGAATAATCCCAATTACAATACCGGTAATTAACATAACCATTGTCGTTCCAACGGCCCACAATAAAGTGAAGCGTTGATGTTCACCGAAATCAACTTTGGCCATTCCGACCAATAAATAAGTGGAAGCGACAAGAGGACTTAATAAGTGAACGGGTTGCCCAAGTAAGGAAGCGCGTCCCATTTCAGCTGCACTAATTCCGTAAGTAGCAGCAGCCTTCGTTAAAATAGGCAATACCCCAAAGTAAAATGCATCATTGGACATGAAAAATGTGAATGGCATACTGAGAAGTGCTGTAATAATTGGCAATTGTGGTCCAAGTGCATCTGGTATAAGAGTTACTACACTGTTAGCCATGGCATCTACCATTTTTGTTCCAGATAAAATACCAGTGAAAATACCGGCAGCAAATACGAGAGAAACAACTGCTAATACATTCCCTGCATGAGAAGCAATACGTTCTTTCTGTTGTTCTAAGTTTGGATAGTTAATCATAACAGCAATAGCAAAAGCGATTGTAAATAAAACAGGTAACGGCATAACTTCTAGTATGAGACAGACAAGTAATGTAGCGGTTAATAAAAAGTTAATCCATAGAAGTTTAGGACGTTTATGCACTGCGGCTTCGACAGTTGCAGCTTGCTCATCCATTGTTTGCATTTGTTTTAAATACTGTACATCCATAATTCCTAAACGTTTTCTTTCTTTTTTTCCAAGATAGTAGGCAACGAAAACAACCCAAATTGCACCAGCAATCATTCCTGGAATAAGAGGTGTAAATAATTCGGAAGCCTCAAGTCCAAGTGCGCTCATAACACGAGCTGTGGGTCCACCCCAAGGTGTAAGATTTGTTACCCCCGCCCCTAACATAACAACTCCAGCTAATATGAGGGGGTTCATTCCAAGGCGCTTATATAGTGGATACATTGCGGAAACTGTAATCATGTATGTTGTTGTACCGTCACCATCTAGAGAAACGATAATAGTCAATATAGCCGTTCCGATAACGATTTTTAAAGGATCTCCTTTTACAAATTTTAAAATCTTACTAATGACAGGATCGAATAAACCGCTATCAATCATAATCCCAAAATATAAAATAGCGAACATAAGCATAATACCAGTAGGTGCTAACTTTTGAATCCCCTCTAACATCATAGGCCCCATATTGGCATAGAATCCGCCAATTAATGCAAAAACACTCGGAATTAATATTAATGCTACTAGCGCTGACATACGTTTCGTCATAATTAAAAACATAAAGACAAATACCATCGCAAATCCAAGTAGTGCTAACATGTAATTTCCCCCTCTAAAGAATGATTGCGCTTTCAAAATAGAATAAAAATTCAGAAAAAGGTTTTTTATTTATAATAAAAGCATCTATTCAAATGGTAAATAATTTGAAAAATAACATCATTAGAAGCATAATTTTTATTTTGTTCATTTTGTTCACGGTAGTTAATTTGAATTTTTAAAAAGTAAGCTGCTCCTCGTAAGAATGGTAGAATAAGATGAAAATAGTGAAGTGTGAAATAGGGAGTAGATGTTATATGAAAACGAGAATTGAAGAGATTTATAGCTCTTATGAAGGAAAAGTAGAGGAGATTTTTATTAATGAATCTTCTTACGTATATGAATGGGAAAAATTACTGATGATCCGAAAAAATGACGGTGAGCTTAAAAAAATCGCAGTCGGGATTAGTGGAAATATAAGATTGGTAAATGTAGAAGTTGGACAGGAAATTAGTGCGGATACATTATTAGTTAAGTTAGAAGATGATTTGTTAATTACAGGTTGCGAGTGATGAGAGATGTGTAGAAATAACTACACATCTTTGTTTGTTTCCTATATTACAAAAAGCACATTGTTTTTTCACAAATCTCACACAACCTTTTGGTATTCTTTTCGTGGAGTATACGGTTTCTAGGGAGGGATATTGATGAAAGTAAAATATGTCGTACTTGCTATATGTTTATGTTTCGTATTTATGGTAGTCGGGTGTGGGAAAAAGGAAACAGCAGCTGTTGCCATTGATGAGAAACATGATAAATGTGATATTTGCCAAATTGGGGTAACAGATAATCAATTTGCAACAGAAATTATTTTAGAAAATGGAAAAGCGTTAAAGTTTGATGATATCGGTTGTATGTATAAATGGATGGAGATTAACTCAGATGAAAAGACGAAAGAGAAATTTGTCCGAGATTATGATTCGAAAGATTGGATTTTGTTAGAAGACGCTACTTACGTATATGATAAAACAATAACGACACCGATGGCTTATAATGTCATTTCATTTAAAAATAAAAAAGATGCAGAGAGCTTTGTATCTAACTATAAGGGGAAAGTTCTTTCGTATAAAGAGCTAGCAGAGCATAAATGGGAAATGAATAAAGAGATGATGGGGAAACCGAAAGCAGGAAATCATGGTGGACATCATTAATAATAGAAAAAGACAACTATATAGTTGTCTTTTTCTATTATTACTCAGGTGCAAATATAGAAAAGGTGTAAAATTTTTAGAAGAACGGTTACAATGGAATATAGTAACCTAAAGCAATCATTTATCCCGCATTAACGGGCAGTAAGATCTCCACCTCAAAATTTAGTGAAAGCAAAGAAGTGAGGTGGAGTCGGGCTGCCCGTAAAAGCCCGACTGGTGTGGGCTAATAATTAGTGGTGGATGAACAAAATCCCCACTAATTAAAGTTTCACTTTATGTACTTTTTAGAAATGTATACAAATGCGGTAAAAACGTGCTAAACTAATTGCTTCATAATGTTAATGATGGGGCCATCAGGCGTATCATTTCAATAGGTTGAGAAACATAGTATAAGCTTAAGATAATCCGTTTAAAGAAGGAATCTAAAGGGCTTATGGATAAATGTACTCAAGAAGAGTTATTGTATGTGATGGAGGAATGGTTAAGAAAACATTATCTTTCATAGGAGCTGTAGTTGTGAGAAAACAAAAAATTTTATTATGTATTTTATTAGGACTTTTAATGACGGTAGTGGCTTGCGATAAGCAAGAAGAACCAGAATCGAGACCGGTTCATGTGAAAAATGAAAAGAAAAAAGAGAAGCATAAAGAACAGGAAGAATCTAAAGAAGAGAAAAGTATAAATTTAATGGACAAACAGTTGTTACTTTCAGCTACTCTTGGAGACACAGAGACAACTATGAAGTTGATTCAGGATGGAGCGAATATAAACGTAGAAGGTGACAACGGAGAAACGCCTGTTCTTGCAGCCACGTACCAAAATCATGTAGAGACAGTTAAGGCATTAATTGGTGCAGGTGCTAATATTGAAATTAAAGATGAGAAAAAAAGTAATCCACTTCTTTATGCAAGTAGAGAAGGATATACGGATATTGTAAAAGTATTAATTAATGCAGGAGTTAATACGAAAGAAACGACTAGGTCAGGTGGGACAGCACTTATTTCTGCATCTGAGCGTGGCCATGTAGAGGTTGTTAAAGAATTATTAGAGCATACAGATATTGATGTGAATTATAAAAATGAACGTGGTGGAACAGCGTTATTAGAAGCAATTGTATTAGGAAATGGTAGTGAAAACCATAAGAAAGTAATTCAATTGCTTATTGATCACGGTGCAGATGTAAACATGGCTAACAAGGAACATCTGACGCCACTGCAATACGCTGAAAAAAGAGGTTTTAAAGATATTGTAAATATGTTGAGGGTAGCTGGAGCGAATGAAGTAGTACAGCCACAACAGCCAGTAGAGTAAAAAACGAAAAATAATCCCATTTAGATAGACAGAATGAAGAAATCAGTTAGTATGATGGATTCAGTAATGTGTATTTGAATGGGATTTTTGTTTTGAACATGAAAAATAGATTATGAATGGATGGTAAATGGAGTAAATAAGGAGGAAGCCTTATTTTGCAATTGTAAAAAATGAAAAGGTAGTTTCTGTTTGTTGCAGTGCAAGAAGTACGCCCGTAGCTGCTGAGGCAAGTGTGGAAACTTTAGCGGAGTTTGAAGGGACCGGATATGGTACTGATGTTACAGCCTGGGCTATATCAATACAAGAGGAAAGGCGCATTCCACTTTATAGTACTGCTTGGGATAACTTTGCTTTGCAAGCAGTGGTAAGCAAACTAAAAATCATTAACTATGGAATGAATTTACATATTGATTGAATTTTAAGTATTGTTTCGTTCTGATCTATATATTTAAATATATAGATTAATGTAAATGGTGATGTGGTGAATATTAACATTCGATTAACACCTAATTAACAATCTATCAAAACTGACTTAATAAATGCGTAATATAGTAAAGGTAACAAAATAACTAGGGTAGAGAACATTTGAGAACACCCACTTACATATAATGTGCCACTTTCTTAGGTGTGCTCTATTCCCTAGAGTTCAAATAAGGAGAAAGGCGTTCTATGTAAGTAGGTGTTTTTAGTTTGGATAAAAATAGAACAGTTAGGTGGAATAAATGTTTGAAAAACCTTATATTGCGATGATAAAGGATTGGGAAGGATACAAAGCATACAAAAAATTGCCGAAAACAGTTTTTCTTATGACTGGTTCAATGCTGGAATTACCAGAGCGTGTATATGAATTGCAGAAACATGGACATGATGTATTTCTTCATTGTGATTTTATACAAGGCTTAAATACGAATACAGAGGAAGCGCTTTTGTATATTCAAGATGTTATCGGGGCACAAGGTATTATTTCAACAAAAGGTTCGACAATTCGAAATGCTAATAAAATTGGATTGAAAACAATTCAACGTATTTTTATTGTAGATACTTTATCTCTTACTAAATCAATTGAAAATTGTAAAACGACTAAACCGAATGCAGTAGAGATTATGCCGGGGATTATGCCTTCTATTATTAAACAGCTAGTAGAGGAACTAGAGTTTCCTATTATTGCAGGCGGGCTGATTCAAACTCGAGAAGATGCGGAAATTGCAATTCGTGCAGGAGCAAGTGCGATTTCAACAAGTCATTATGAAGTATGGATACAAGAAGAAAAAAGGAGTGCAACCTTGTGATTGAATTGAAAAATGTTTCAAAGGTATATAAAAATGCAGAAGAGACAGCGGTTAAAGGCGTATCGGTTCATATTAAGAAGGGCGAATTTTTTGTTTTAGTTGGACCTTCGGGATGCGGGAAAAGCACATTATTACGAATGATCGCTGGCTTAGAAGAGCTTTCTTCGGGAGATTTAATTATTAATGAATGTGTTGCAAATGATCTAGAGCCGAAAGACCGTAATCTATCAATGGTATTTCAAAATTATGCATTATATCCACACTTATCTGTAGAAGAAAATATTTTATTTGGACTTAAGGTAAGAAAATTACAAAAAGAAGAGCGACAAAAGCGATTAATGGAAGCTATTGAAATGGTAGGACTGAAAGAGTATGTGAAAATGAAACCAGGCCAATTATCAGGCGGACAAAGACAGCGTGTTGCACTAGCTAGGGCAATT
Source organism: Bacillus sp. M13(2017) (assembly GCF_002218325.1). NCBI lineage: Bacteria > Bacillati > Bacillota > Bacilli > Caryophanales > Bacillaceae > Bacillus > Bacillus sp. M13(2017). The sequence continues at coordinate 35,898 of NZ_KZ268514.1, forward strand.
GTGAGTCAGGCACCAATCTGTTTAATGGATGAACCACTTTCGAATTTGGATGCGAAATTACGTGCGCAAATGAGAATAGAAATTAGAGAAATTCAGCAGCGATTAGGAATTACGATGATTTACGTTACCCACGATCAAATAGAAGCGATGACTATGGGAGATCGTATCATGGTTTTAAATAAAGGAAGTATACAGCAAGTTGGAACACCACTTGACATATATAACGAACCAGCAAACGAGTTTGTTGCAAGCTTTATAGGTTCTCCTTCTATGAATATAAATGATGGGGAAGTGAATAAAGAAAAAGGTGTATTACATATAGGGAAATTGCAAGTTCCATTATCTATTAGACAGTTAAAGCAATTACCAGAAGGAACAATTCGCATAGGCATGCGTCCTGAGCATATTGCACTGTCTGAGGAAGGACAAGAAGTGACGTTGCAATCTGTAGAAGTATTAGGGAATGAATCTATATTGAACTTTGCGGTAAATGGAACAACTTGGAGTGCGAAAGTTATCGGACAGTTACCCTTGAACAAAGGTGACAAAGTAAAATTATTATTCTCGCAAGAAAAGTTATGCTTCTTTAACGAAAACACGAATGAACGCTTAAAAGTGGTAGCTAAAGAAGAGGTGAAAGTGGTGGCGAAATAATGATCGAAGTAAGTAAGTTACCAGTTCAAACAAAGGTGTCAAAAAAGAAAAAATTATGGGGGAGAACGAAAGATTTAAGAATAGGATTATTGTTTTTGGCACCATCTATTTTGCTATTTTCGATTTTTCTGTTCTATCCATTGTTTAGGACGATTTACTATAGTTTTTATTTAACCGATATACATGGAGAAGCTAATCTTTTCGTTGGCTTAGAAAATTATCAATATTTATTCTCTGATCAAGCCTTCTACAAAAGTATAAAATCAACTTTATTATTTGTTTTATATACAGTGCCTACGAGTATTATATTTGCTTTGTTTCTTGCATTGATTGCAAATGGAAAGGTAAGAGGTATTGGGTTATTCCGAGTTCTGTTTTCTTCGACGATGGGAATATCAGTAGCTGCTAGTGCAGTGATTTGGCTATTTTTATTTCATCCAAGTGTAGGATTATTTAATAATATATTAGGCTCTATGAATCTTCCTGCAATCGCATGGTTAACGAGTCCGGACTGGGCACTATTCTCTGTATCAGTTACAACAGTTTGGGTGAATACAGGATTTGCATTTTTAGTTATATTAGGTGGTTTACAAAATATCGATACGTCTTTATATGAGAGTGCATCTATAGATGGTGCTAGTTATTTATATAAGCTTCACCGTGTTACATTACCGATGCTATCGCCAACTTTATTCTTTATTGTAACCGTAACGTTAATTAGTGCGTTCCAAAGCTTTGGACAAATTGATATTTTAACGCACGGTGGACCGAATGATGCAACGAATTTAATTGTGTACTCGATTTACAAAGAGGCGTTTGTGAATCATCAATTTGGAACAGCAAGTGCACAAGCGATGGTATTATTTGTTTTCATTTTCATTGCTACATTACTTCAATTTAAGTTTGCTGAGAGAAAGGTGCATTATAAATGATTGTTAAACAGTGGAAGCAAAATTTCCTATTATACATGCTGCTCATAATTAGTGCAGTAATGGTATTTTTTCCTGTACTGTATGCGTTTTTAATAAGCTTTATGACACCAGACGATATTCAAATGAGAAGGTTATTTCCAACTCAATTTACTTTTGATAATTTCATTAATATTTTTCAAAAAGTACCGCTTTTTACATACTTATATAACAGTTTAATTGTATCGATAGTCGTTATGATTGGACAACTTATCGTATCAAGCTTAGCGGCGTATGCTTTTGTTTTTCTTCAGTTTAAAGGAAGAAACCTTATTTTCTTCCTGTTTATTTCGACGATGCTTATTCCGTGGGAAGCAACGATGGTACCTAACTTTTTAACGATTCAAAACTTTGGCTGGATCAATAGTTTCGCTGGGATGACAGTGCCGTTTTTTGCGACAGCTTTCGGTATTTTCTTGCTACGTCAACATTTTATGACACTCCCGAATGAACTGAAAGAAGCTGCATTTATTGAAGGGATTGGAAATATAAGGTTTTTATTCAGCGTTGTAATTCCGTATTGTAAAACGAGTTTTATTACGCTTGGAGTATATAGCTTTTTAACAACATGGAATATGTATTTATGGCCACTTTTAGTGACCACAGATGAAAAAGTAAGAACAGTGCAAATTGGTGTGAAGCAGCTTCAGTCTCAAGAAGTTGCAACTGATTGGGGAAGCGTAATGGCCGGTGTTACGGTTATCGTTATTCCAACATTGATTTTACTATTTTTAGGGCAAAAGCAATTACAACAAGGATTAACAAAAGGTGCAATTAAATAACTAAGAGAAGGTGAGATTTAAATGAGTCTAGTTAAAAAAGGTGCTGCGCTATTAATGGTAGCAACAATGGCATTATCTAGTGCCGCTTGTTCAAATAGTAAAACAGAAGGAAAACCTGAAGCACAGGCAAAAGTAGCACCAGTTGAAAAAAATGGTGATAAAACTGTAATTCGCTTCTGGCATGCGATGGGTGGAAAAACACAAGGAGTACTAGATGGTCTTGTTGCAGACTATAATAAGTCGCAAAATAAATATGAGATAAAGGCAGAGTTCCAAGGAACATATGAAGAGTCTTTAACGAAATTTAGAACGATGTCTGCAACGAAAGAAGCGCCAGCTCTTGTTCAATCGAGTGAAATTACAACGAAATATATGATTGATAGTAAAAAAATCACACCAATTGATAGCTGGATAAAAAAAGATAAGTACGATACGTCAAAATTAGAAAAAGCAATTACAAATTATTATTCAGTTGATGGAAAAATGTATTCTATGCCATTTAATTCATCTACACCAGTATTAATTTATAATAAAGATGCTTTCGCAAAGGCGGGCTTAGATCCAGAGAAAGCTCCGAAAACATATGCGGGATTACAAGAAGCAGCGAAAAAGTTAACGATTAAAGAAGGCGGAAATGTAAAACAATATGGATTCTCCATGCTTAACTATGGTTGGTTCTTTGAAGAATTGTTAGCGACACAAGGTGCTTTATATGTAGATAACGAAAACGGTCGTAAGGATGCTGCAAAGAAGGCGGTATTTAACGGTAAAGAAGGACAGAAAGTATTTGGAATGTTAGATGATTTAAATAAAGCTGGCGCACTTGGAAAGTATGGAGCAAGTTGGGATGATATTCGTGCCGCGTTCGAGTCTGGACAAGTTGCTATGTATTTAGATTCTTCAGCAGGTGTTCGTGATTTAATTGATGCATCTAAGTTTAATGTAGGTGTTTCATATATTCCGTATCCAGAGGATTCGAAACAAAATGGTGTTGTTATTGGTGGAGCATCATTATGGATGACGAATATGGTTTCAGAAGAAACGCAACAAGGTGCTTGGGACTTTATGAAATATTTAACGAAGCCAGACGTACAAGCAAAATGGCATACTGCAACAGGCTATTTCTCAATTAATCCAGATGCATATAATGAGCCATTAGTAAAAGAGCAATATGAAAAATACCCACAGTTGAAAGTAACAGTAGATCAACTGCAAGCAACGAAGCAATCTCCAGCAACACAAGGTGCTTTAATTAGTGTATTCCCAGAATCACGAGATGCAGTTGTAAAAGCATTAGAAGCGATGTATGACGGGAAGAATAGTAAAGAAGCGTTAGATGAAGCTGCCAAAGCAACAGATAGAGCAATTAGCATTTCAGCTCGTACAAGTCAAAAATAAGAGAAAGCCGTATCCTTAACAGGGATACGGCTTTCTTTATAGGGAGATAAGGGATCAAAGAAATGATGAAGTCTTATCTCTTTTATATGAGTAAAGGGTCTAGAGTGAATGTTGTCCTTTTCATTATTTATTTAACTCCATTGCGACTTGTTTACCATTTACGAAAACCTCTACTACCGCTACTACAACTTCCATTACTTTTTTCATCTCTCATCTCTCCTTATTTTTTGTTTCATTTCTTACTCTCAGTATAAGGAAATACAGTAATTACAACTATCGAATTGGATGACAAGAGACTTACATTGTTGTAAGGGTAATTGTTTAGTTTGTAATAAAGTGAAACTTTAATCAATGGGGCTTTTCTTCATCCCCCACTGATTATTAGCCCTCACCAATAGGGCTTTTACGGGCAGCCCTACCCCCACCTAACTTCTTTGCTTCCGCTGAATTTTGAGGTGGGGGGGCTTACTGCCCGTTAATGCGGGGGAAATTTAATTCAAGGTTAAGATTCGGAATTTTCCGTTGTTTTGAACTATAATTAGAAAGAGGGGGGATAATATGAAAAGAATTCTTGTTATTAGTGATATTCATGGAGAAATAGAAAAGTTCGAACAGTTGTTGAAAGAAGCTCAATATAATGCGAAAAAGGATCAATTAATCTTACTGGGAGATTATGTAGATCGTGGTCCAAATGCGCGTGCTGTAATTGAAAAGGTAAAAGAATTGAAAGAAGAGGGAGCACTCATTTTAAAAGGAAATCATGAAGATATGATGATTAAGGCGTTAACGACAAATGAGGAACGTTCATGGAACCATTGGGTAAAAAGAAATGGTGGAGATAAGACATTATATAGTTATGGATTTGTAGAAGAAGATATTGCGGTTAATGAGAAAGACTTCCAAAAACCGATTTTACAATCTTCTGTATTAGAGGAACATATAAAGTTTATTCAAGAATTAGATCATTACGTTGAAACAGAAGAGTATATATTTGTACATGCTGGGGTTGAGCCGATGAAACGAGTTTCTGAATCTGAACCATATACGTTAATGTGGATCCGTAATGAATTTCATAATGGATATAGCGGTGAAAAGGTTGTTGTATTTGGGCATACGGAAACAAAGACGCTTCATAGTAGTGAGGATTGCGGAGTGTATTTTGGTAGTAATCGTATTATTGGAATTGATGGCGGGGCTGTGTATGGTGGTCAGCTAAATTGTTTGGAGTTGCCAAGTAAAAAGGTATATGTAATAAAAAATTGAAAGAGATAAGAGGAATCTTATTTCTTTCAATTTTTTATTAAGGTAAATTTAAGACAAAGTTTTTATAATAAAAATTCAAAATTTGAGAAGGAAATAGTTGAAAATGAAATTACGTAATATAACTACATTCTTTTGTTATGAAGAGAAGAAATGTAATAATAAATAGAATTGAACTATTTGATGGAAGGTGAGAGCATGCGCTTACTTGTAATAGAAGATACTACTTCGTTATTAGAATCTATCGTACAAATTTTGCGTGATGAATTTGAAGTAGATACGGCAATAAATGGAGAAGATGGATTGTTTTTAGCGCTTCAAAATATATATGATGCAATTTTGTTGGATGTGATGATGCCAGGGATGGACGGATTTGAAGTGATTCAAAAAATACGTGATGAAAAGATTGAAACACCAGTCCTGTTTTTGACAGCGAGAGATTCTTTAGAAGATCGGGTGAAGGGATTGGACTTTGGTGGAGATGACTATATCGTTAAGCCATTTCAGGCCCCTGAATTAAAAGCGAGAATTCGCGCTTTACTACGCAGAAGTGGTAGTTTAACAACGCAGCAAACAATTCGCTATAAAGGGATTGAATTGTTCGGAAAAGATAAAGACGTTCAAGTAGATGGACAAGGTATTAAGTTGACATTGAAACAATATGAGCTACTAGAGTATCTCATTCAAAATAGCGGGAAGATTTTAATGCGTGAACAAATTTTTGATCGTGTTTGGGGATTTGATTCAGATACGACAGTAGCGATTGTAGAAGTGTATGTGCATCATTTACGTAAAAAATTAGAGCCATTCGGTTATCAGAAAGATATTCAAACCGTTCGAGGTATTGGATATATATTAAAAGAACAATGAGAAAAGGAAGTATGTTTCAAAAGACACGCATTCGTTTGACTATAGTGAATTCATTAGTATTTATCCTATTAATAGGTATATTAGGCAGTATTATTTATTCATACACATATAAGCGTATTTATAATGAAGTGGATCAATCTATAAAAATGATGGCCCAGTATAGAGAGAAATTAGATGTTAAAATACCACCAAGAAAACGCATGGAGAATATCCAGATTGGAGATCCGCGAGTAACTAGAATAACTTGGAATGGGAAAATAGTGAAAATAGAGGGCGATAACCGTAAATACCGTTCTATTTTTGAAGAGAATTTGGAAAAGTTTTCTCCAAAAAAATTAGGGGAGTTACAAGATATTGAAGTACAAGGACGATATTTTAGAGCATTTTCGCTTCAAAAAGATGGAGAAATAGTTCAAATCGTGCGAGATATAACAGCGGAAGAAAGAATGTTAAATACTTTATTTTTAATCCTCGTTATAGGTTGTAGCATAGGAAGCCTCTGTGCGATAGGTATCGGCTTTTTCCTAGCTGGCAGAGCACTTGTACCTATTCAAAATTCATGGGAGAAACAGCAGCAATTCGTTTCTGATGCATCACATGAACTAAGGACACCGCTTGCAGTTATTCAATCAAAAACGGATGTGTTATTCCAATCACCATCCGCTACGATAGAAGAAAAAGCGATAGATATTTCTACAATTTCAAAAGAATGTAGGCGGTTATCGAAACTCGTTAGTAATTTATTATTGCTAGCACGTTCTGATTCTAATCAAATTGAGATGGATAAGAAAACATTTGAACTTGATAAATTGTTAGAAGAAATAGTAGCTCCATATAAAGAGATTGCTTCTTATCAAGAAAAAGAAATGATACTAAAAGTAGAACGTGGTGTATCTTTTATGGGGGATAGAGAGCGGATTCATCAAATGATGGTCATACTGTTAGATAATGCGATGAAGTATACAAACGAAGGTGGGCATATTCAAATCGATTGTACGCAAACGAGTAGTTCAATTCGTATACAGGTGAAGGATGACGGGATAGGAGTGAAAGAAGAAGATATTCCGAAATTATTTGATCGTTTTTATCAAGGAGATAAAGCAAGAAGTACGTCAGAAGGAGCTGGATTAGGTCTTTCAATCGCAAATTGGATTGTAGAAAAGCATTATGGAAAAATATCAGTAGAGAGCAGGTGGGGAAATGGCACTAGTTTTGAAGTGATTTTCCCTAAAAATCAAAAAATATAAGTAAGAAGACGATCTTGTTTTTACAAGGTCGTCTTTTTTTAAGGGAAAGTTAAGAAACTATTTATATTATGTATGGCATAAAGAACGTTCGTTACATGAAGAAGAGACTAGGTGTATGTGAGTGGATTTTATCAATCATAATGTTATCTCAAGCAGAGATGAGATGTATGTATAGTATTAAAAAAATTATGGGAATGCTGAAAAAGAAAGTGTAAGAGGGAGGAATTAATTTTGAAAAAGAAAATGATGATGGTATTCACTATTGGAGTAATGAGTTTAAGCATATTAGGGGGTGCCTCTCCTTCTGAAACACAAAAAGGAAAGACAGATTACACGCAGCGCAGTAAAGAACAATTGAACAATGGTAAGATACATGCAGTGCATACAGAAGAAAAAGCAGAGGAACTAGGTATTGAAACGGAAGGAAAAGAACAAATTACATTAGAAAAAGAAATTCATGAAACAGAAGTAGGAAGGGAAGCAGAGCAGTTAGGTATTTCGATAGAAGGAAAAGATGTTGGGACGCTGTCAGAAGAAATCTATGAAACAAAAGTAAAGCAAGAAGCGTTAAAGCTAGGTATATCTATAGAGAATACATCAATTGTAGATTTAATTACTCAAATTAATACGATTAAAATTAAAGATGAAGCAGATAAATTAGGCATTTCTACAGATGGAAAAGAAATCGAAGACATCGCGGAAGAAATCTACGGAACGAAAGTAAGAGAAGAAGCAGGAAAGTTAGACATTTCTCAAAAAGGAAAAGAAATTGAAGAGTTAGCACAAGAAGTGTACGAACAAAAAGTACAGGAAGAAGCAAAAAAATATCATATTGATTTGTACGGTAAAGATATATATCAAATATTAAAAGAAATTAATGAACAAAAGGTGCTACAAATGGCAGATGAGCTTAATATGGATAAAATGAATATGAATATTCAAGAGTTAGCGGAAAAGATAAAAAAAAATCAGCCTGAAAAAGGAAAAGAACTAAATTTTGTACCGATGATTAGAACGGATGCTGACGCATTTTATTCTTATTTAACGAATTAATAAGGGCGTGAAAGTGATAAGAAAATTGAAGTGGTATATATGTACAGCTTTACTAGGTGCAGCAATATGGAGTGTATATACAAATGGAATTCCAAAGTATGTAGAGAAGTTTACATTCTCAAATATACAAAGAGGAAAAGAAACGGAGTTTTGTAATAACGATGAAAAAGTCATCTTATCAAATGTTCCATTAATTCAGCAGTTACCAGAATTGGATAGAGGCTGTGAAGTGACAAGTTTAGCGATGATGTTACAATATGCTGGTGTTTCAGTGGATAAGATGACATTAGCAAATGAAATAAAAAAAGTTGATTTTATAGACGATGGTGTGCGCGGGAATCCGAATGAAGGATTTGTAGGTAATATTTATACATTTTCTGAATCAGGATATGGTGTATATCATGGGCCACTTTTTCAGTTAGCGGAAAAATATTTACCTAATAAAGCTGTAGACTTAACTGGGAGGAATATAGAAGAGATTTATAAGAGTGTAAAAGCAGGACAACCGGTAGTCATGATCACAAATGCAACATTTGCACCATTAGATGAAGATGAATTTACTACATGGAAAACAAATAGTGGAGATGTTTCTATTACGTATAATGAACATTGTATTGTACTTATTGGGTATGATCAGGAATCTGTATATATTCGAGATCCACTTGAGGATAGCTTAGATGTAAAAGTGCCGAGAGAAATCTTTGAACAGGCATGGGTGCAAATGGGGAGTCAGGCAATTAGTTATGTAAAGAACTCCAAATAAATTAGGAGGAAGAGTTTTAGTAAGATGACTATAAGGCGAAGGATAGAGATTGAAGATTATAAGAGAAATTTTTTAGAGTAGAAGCTGTTGAGAAATAAGAGAACTTTAGTATATATAATGCTAAAGTTCTCTTATTTTTATGATTAAAATCCTTATTAAGGAGTGAATATGTAAAAATGCATAATTGACGAAAAATTTACATGTTATCATTATATATTGTTTTATACATGTTAATTGTATAAAATGACACAAGTATCCACATTACATAAAGGAGGCTTATTATGCAAAAAATATTTAACGGGGTTAAATGTATGAGTATCAATAAAAAATTAATCATTTCATTTTTTATTATTTTAACTATACCAGGAATTATTATCGGTGGTGTTTCATATCAAACTGCCAAAACAAATTTTGAACATCAAATGACAGCTAAAGCAAAGGAGAATATTTCGATTTTAAATACTGTTATTTCTCAAAATATAGAAGAGAAATTTGTTGATGCGACGTACTTTGCAGACATCTTAACAGAGGATACATATCCAAATGGACAGGAAGAAATAGTAAGAACGAAGTTAGCACAATATATAAAGCTTCATCCAGAAGTAGAAGGTATTTATATTGGAACGCAGACGGGAAAGTTTATAAGAGAACCATTTATCCAAATGGCTGATGGGTATAATCCAACAGATAGATCTTGGTATAAAGAAGCACATGAAAATAAAGGGAAAGTAATTGTTACTGCACCATATCAATCAGCATCTACAAAAAATATGGTAGTGACCATTGCGAAAGAAGTAAAAGATGGTAAAGGTGTTATAGGAATTAATTTAAACTTAGATAACATCTTAAAAATTTCCAAAATGATTAACATTGGTGAAAAAGGTTATGCAGTTATTTTAGATCAAAATAAGCAAATTGTTAGTCATCCATCTAGAAAACCAGGTGCGAAAGTTACTGATCCTTGGGTTAAACCAATTTATGAAGATAAACAAGGAAATGTGTCTTATACAGAACAAGATGATAGAAAGAATTTAATCTTTGCAACAAATGAAAAAACAGGCTGGAAAGTAGTTGGAGTTATGTTCGATGAAGAAATTAACCAAGCTGCCAGTCCAGTGTTTTATAAGACTTTAATTGTTATTGCTATCGCTATTGCATTTGGTAGTGTATTAATTTATTTCATTACAAGGTCTATTACAGGGCCATTACGAAAAATAGCTGAATCAGCATATAAAATTAGTAAGGGAGATTTAACAGAGAAAATTACAATCCATTCTAAGGATGACATAGGGAAATTAGGGACTTCATTTAATGAAATGTCTACGTCTTTACAAGATGTTATTACCCAAATTAGCTTTTCAGCAGAACATGTCGCGGCATCGGCTGAGGAGTTAACAGCGAGCGTACAGCAAGCAAATGATGCGACAGATCAAATTACAATTGCAATGGAACAAGTATCAGGTGGGGCTGAATCACAAAGTCAAGGTGTTGAAGAAGGTGCGGCTACATTACAACAAGTAAATACAGCAATTCAAGATGTAACCGGAAGCGCAGAGTCAATTTCTATTTCCTCATTACATGCGAGAGAAAGAGCTGAAGAGGGAGAAGATTTAGTTGAACAAACTGCAAAACAAATGCAGTCTATTTCTAGGTCGGTATCCGAGTCAGATGCTATTATTAAACTTCTTGATGAGAAATCAAAGCAAGTAGGAGCTATTTCTGAAGCAATTCAAAACATAGCTACTCAAACGAACTTATTAGCTTTAAATGCGGCTATTGAAGCAGCAAGAGCAGGTGAACAGGGTCGAGGATTTGCTATTGTAGCAGATGAGGTTAGAAAATTAGCAGAGCAATCAGGAGAGTCATCTGGAGAGATTGCAAATTTAATTGCAGAAATTAAGGCGGATATTGAACATACTGTTAAGGCAATGGATAATGTGAATGGAGAAGTTCAACAAGGGCTTGATGTTGTAACAAAAACGAAAGTAAGTTTTACGGAAATTTTAAGTTCTACTACACATATTGTTTCTCAAGTTAATCAAATGGTAGAAACAACGAAGAGAATTGCTGGAGATGCAAATGAAGTGACAAATGCTATTGATGAAATTGCAGCGGCTGCAGAAGAAAATACAGCTAGTATGCAAAGTGTTGCAGCTTCAACGGAAGAACAGGTTAATTCAATGGAGGAAATTAGTTCAGCTTCGCAAAACTTAGCTGGGATGGCCGAAGAACTACAAGCGATGACTAGTAAATTTAAAGTATAATAACAGCAGATAAGTAAGGTGAAAATAATATCACCTTACTTATTTTTCTATTCAGCAATTAGGGGAGTCATTAACGGGATGAAAAAAAGAAAAAGACTATGGAATTTGTGGAAAACGATTACATTGTTAGTTTGTACAGTTGTAATTTTTTCTTTACTTGTGACAGATATATTAATTAGTCATAATGTAGAACGGGCGACGGAGGATAGCCAAGCAGAGAAAGCAAAAACAATTGCACACATTGTGGCGAATGATTCAATTGTAATCAATGGCTTGGTTGGGAAAGCGGATACTCCTGCAATCCAAACGTATACAAATAGGATATTAAAAAACACAGGTGTTCAATTTATTGTAGTTATGGACATGGATGGAATAAGAAAATCTCATCCAGATCCTCAAAAAATAGGTTATCATTTCATTGGTGGGGATGAAGGGCCTGCATTGAAAGGAAAAGAACATGTATCGTTAGCAGAAGGAACTTTAGGTATTTCCATGCGAGTATTTGTACCAATATTTTCTGAAACAGGTGAACAACTTGGAGCAGTGGCTGTTGGTATTTCAGCAGATAATGTAAAAGAGAGAGTTAAGGAAAGTAGACATATCATTTATATTGGTGTCGGAGTTGGGGTATTAGTCGGAATTATAGGAGCAATATTACTAGCTAGACATATAAAGAAAAGTTTATTCGGTCTTGAGCCGCACAGGATAGCAAAAATTCTTGAAGAAAGAAATACGATGCTACAATCTGTAAAGGAAGGTATTATTGCTGTAGATAAAGAGGCTAGAGTAACGTTAATTAATAATGAAGCGAAACGTCTATTTAAAAAAAGCGGACTTGAAGAAGATTTTATCGGTAAAGATGTTGAGTTGTATATGCCAAATTCACGTATAAAAGAAGTATTGAAAACGGGAGAAGTACAATTAAACGAAGAACAAAATATTTACGGAATTACGATTGTGACGAATCGAGTTCCTTTATATGTAAAAGGAGAAATAGTTGGTGCAATTGCAACATTTCGTGATAAAACAGAGATTAGAAAACTAGCAGAGGAACTAACTGGTATTAGACTATATGCAGAAGCATTACGGGCACAATCTCATGAGTTTATGAATAAGATGCATGTCGTATTAGGGCTTACACATATGAAACAGTATGAAGAATTACAGAAGTATATAAGCGGCATGGTATCAGAGCATCAATATGAAATTGGTGGAGTTATGAAAAGAATAAAAAGTCCAGTATTTGCTGGTTTTTTACTAGGTAAGCTCAGCTATGCTAGAGAGAAAAATATAAAATTAATTATAAGTGAAGATTCTTATATGCCGGAAATAGATGATGAAAGTATTACTCATGAACTTATTACGATTGTCGGAAATTTAATTGATAATGCATTAGAGGCAGTTACGAATTGTGAAAACAAGCAAGTTGAAGTTAAGATACAACATGGGGATATACTAACTATTACAGTACAAGATACGGGAAAAGGTATACAAGAAAAAGAAATAGAGGAATTATTTACGAAAGGTTATTCCACAAAGGGAGATAACCGCGGTTATGGTTTGTATCTTGTAAAAGAAAGTATACAGCGAATAAATGGGGAAATTCATATGCATTCATTAGTAGGAAAGGGAACAACGATAACGATTGAAATACCTAAAGGTAGGGATGAGAGGCAAATATGATTAAAGTTTTAATTGTAGAAGATGACCCGATGGTAGCAATGTTAAATACGCATTATTTAGAGCAAGTAGGAGGGTTTGAACTTGTTCAAGCAGTTAACTCAGTAAAGTCGGCGATAGAAATATTAGAGAAATCACGAGTAGATTTAGTATTACTTGATATTTTTATGCCTGAAGAGACTGGGTTTGAGCTTTTAATGTATATCCGGAACCAAGAAAAAGAAATCGATATTATAATGATTTCAGCTGTACATGATATGGGAAGTATTAAAAAAGCATTACAATATGGTGTAGTAGATTATTTAATTAAACCATTCACATTTGAACGATTTAAAGAGGCATTAACTATATATCGAGAAAAACTTACTTTCATGAAAGAACAACAAAAAATTAGTCAATCGGAATTAGATTCGTTAATTTTACAAAAAGAAAAAAGAGAGCCTACTGTCACTAAAGAGCTTCCGAAAGGTTTAACGAAGCAAACGTTGCAATTAATTTGGCAGAAGATCGAGTCTCTGAATGGAAGAGTATTTACAACAGATGAAATGGCACAATTAGTTGGAATTTCAAGAGTTTCTATTCGAAAATATGTAATGTTTCTGACTGACATTGGGGTGTTAGAAAACGAAATGATGTACCAACATGTGGGAAGACCTGTAAGTAAATTAAGATGTGTTGATCAAAAGAAAATAGAGTTTTACGTATAAGCGACTTAATATAAGTCGCTTATACTTTTTTTAATTACAAAATCAATTACAAAACTTACAAAAACTATTTTTACTATTGAAAGCGTTTTAATATTGTTATTAAGAAAACGAGGGGGTGCCATATGGGAATTCAAAAGAATGTGGAAGCGGTATCATTTTCTGAAGGAAATGAAGTACAAAGAGAATCTTTCGCTTCTAAAATTATGAATGTAAAAATCGGTGTTATACCTTTACCGTTATATGTAGTATTGGCTGCTATTATTTATGGGGCATCTGTATATAATAAATTGCCAGCAGATATGATTGGTGGATTTGCAGTTATTATGATCATGGGGATTTTCTTAGGCGATATTGGGATGAGAATTCCAATTTTAAAAAATATCGGCGGTCCAGCAATACTTTCGTTATTTATTCCATCATTACTTGTATTTTTTAACTGGATGAATCCAGCTTCAATGGAAGCTGCGACTATGTTAATGAAAAAATCGAACTTTTTATATTTATATATTTCTTGTTTAGTAGTCGGAAGTATTTTAGGAATGAACCGTAAAGTGTTAGTACAAGGTTTCGTTCGCATGTTTATTCCTTTAGTAGTAGGGACGTTAGCTTCTGTAGCAGTAGGATTATTGGTCGGTTCATTATTTGGATTTGAAATGAAGCAGACATTCTTCTTTATCATCGTACCAATTGTGAGTGGCGGTATCGGGGAAGGGATTTTACCATTGTCGCTAGCTTATAGTGATATTTTAAATGAATCATCAGCAACGTTTGTATCACAGCTTATTCCAGCAGCTATTATTGGAAATATGTTCGCAATTGTAAGTGCAGGGTATATGAAGCGTTTAGGTGAAAAGAAACCGGAGCTTAGTGGTAACGGTGTATTAGTGAAAACAGACAATCAAGCAGAATTATTAAAAGAACAAAATACAGAGAAACCAATTGACTTCTCATTAATGGGAGCAGGTTTATTAATTGCGTGTACGTTCTTCATCTTCGGAGGATTTGCTTCTAAGTTCATCGGTATTCCTGGGGCAATTATTATGATTTTCTCAGCAGCACTTGTGAAATACTTTAAATTAATGCCAGCAAAAATGGAGCAAGGAGCATTCCATTTATATAAATTTATTTCGAAGAATTTAACTTGGCCTTTAATGGTTGGATTAGGATTGCTGTATATTCCGTTAAAAGACGTAGCAGCAGTTCTTTCAGTAGGATATGTTGTTGTGTGCGCATCGGTTGTTCTTACAATGGTAGCATCAGGTTTTCTTGTAGGGAAAGTGATGAAGATGTATCCAGTTGAATCGGCGATTGTAACTGGATGTCATAGCGGTTTAGGCGGAACTGGAGATGTTGCTATTTTATCGGCTTCAAATCGTATGGAATTAATGCCGTTCGCGCAAATTTCGACTCGTTTAGGCGGGGCGGCAATGGTTGTAACGGCGACAATATTATTAAAGATGTTTTCATGATCAAACAAGCTAGCTATATTCATATAGCTAGCTTGTCAAATTAAGGGGAGATTATAAGTATGTTAGCAAATCAAATTAATGAAAGATCATTGTTATTGCATAAAGAATTAGTAGGGAAAATTGAAATTACAAGTAAAGTTGAGGTAAATTCAGCGTATGATTTAAGCCTGACGTATACACCAGGTGTAGCGGAGTCTTGTAAAGCAATTGCGGCAGATGAAGAAACAGTGTATGACTATACAGCACGTGGCAATATGGTGGCAGTTGTTTCAGATGGAACAGCGGTACTCGGCTTAGGAAACATTGGACCAAAAGCGGCTATGCCTGTTATGGAAGGAAAAAGTATTTTGTTTAAGAAATTTGCGAATGTAGATGCTTTCCCATTATGTTTAGGCACAACGGATGTAGATGAAATCGTTACCCTTGTAAAAAATTTAGAGCCTACATTTGCAGGGATTAATTTAGAAGATATTGCAGCACCGCGTTGTTTTGAAATTGAAAAACGATTAAAAGAAGAAACGAATATTCCTGTATTTCATGATGATCAACATGGAACAGCTATTGTCGTTTTAGCAGCTGTTATTAATGCATTAAAAGTTGTTAGCAAACAAATGGATAATGTGAAAATCGTTATTAACGGTGCGGGCTCGGCAGGAATTGCAATTGGAAAATTATTATTAAAGGCTGGTGCAAAGCACATTACGTTAGTTAGCCTAGAAGGTATTGTTTGTGAAGGTGAAACATGGATGAACGAAGCGCAAATTGAAGTTTCAAAAAAGACAAATCGTGAACATGTGCGTGGAACGTTAAAAGAAACGATTCACCAAGCTGATATTTTTATTGGCGTATCTGCTCCTAACGTATTAACGAAAGAACTTGTGCAGACGATGAATGAGAAAGCAATCGTGTTTGCAATGGCGAATCCAATTCCAGAAATCTTCCCTGAGGATGCATTAGAGGCTGGGGCAGCTGTAGTAGGAACTGGGCGCTCGGATTATGCGAATCAAGTAAATAATGTATTGGCGTTTCCCGGAATATTCCGCGGTGCGTTAGATGTGCGCGCAACTGATATTACAGAAGAGATGAAATTAGCGGCAGCATATGGGATCGCTAACATCATTACTGACGAAGAACGTAATGCGAATTATGTAATCCCAAATCCATTAGATAAAAGAGTTGTTCCAAGTGTTGCAGAAGCAGTAGCGAAAGCAGCTATTGATTCAGGCGTGGCGCAAATTACGAAAATACCAAGTTATTAATAGCTAAAAGCAGTGCCTAAAAGGCACTGCTTTTTTGAGATAAGAAATCAAAATAATGAAGAAGTGTAGAATTATTTATATTTCTCCACTATTTATTTAATTCCATTGCAACTTGTTTACCATTCACTAAAACCTCAGTTACTGCTACGATTACTTCTATCATTTTTTTCATCTCTCATCTCTCCTCGTTTCATTTCTTACTTTAAGTATAAGAGAAGAGAGATAATTCAACTATCGAAGTACATGATGTAGAAATTACATTGTTGTAAGAAAGTGGTTTATTTTTGTCACTTTACTCAGCAGTGATTACAAACTGATCATAATATTTTTCATTCACATATATATTTAATAACCATAATCCAGATGAAGGTAGTGACATAGTGAGAGGGAGTTCGTTTGTAGTAGAATCGATTGTATTTGAAGTAGTCCAAGTTTGTTTGGAAGTTTCTTTTTGAAAGAGTACTGGTGTTGGAGTTACAGATCCTTGTTTTAGCGCAATAATAGACAATTTTCCAGTTGGTATTTCAGAATCTAGAAAGTACCACATTATTTCATTTTGTTCATTTGCGATAATAGGACTATCAGCCATTGCGATTTTTCCTTCGATGCCTTTTAAAGGTATTTTTCCGTCTATGAATGAGGGGGCTTCTTCCCAATTTACATCTTTTAAAACACTAAGGTGAAAGAAGGAAGGTGCGTTCACTTGAGTGGATGACGTTGCGACAGCTTCAGTTTTAGATGCTTTTGAATCAGATTGTGCTTGTGTGCATCCAGTGATGAGAAAGGAGAGAAGTAGCATAGTTCCGATTTTTTTCATGGTGCCACACTCCTAGTTTTTATTGTTAGTGTAATTGTATTTGCTAGAAGGCGGGACAATTCCTTTAAAGTATAAAAAGAGGTCGTAAGTTTTGTACGACCTCTTTTGACATTTTTTATCCCGTAAAAGCCCGATTGGTGTAGGTTAATAATTAGTGGGAGATAGCCCCAACTAATTAAAGTTTCACATTATACTTGTTCAGTTGTATAGGGTGGTTCGGTTTCTTTTTGAGGCATCGTCAAAAAAATAACGGACAGAACGATACATACGCCGCCTAATAATTGATATGTTCCAAAAGATTCATTTAGCCAAGTGATTGAAACGATGGCAGCTACAAGGGGTTCAATGCTAGATAAAATGCTTGTTTCTGTTGCTGCTAAATATTTAAGACTACCGATATATAGAAGGAAAGAAAGGGTACCACTAATAATGATAAGAATAAGCATAGAAAAGGTTTTTAGTGTAAGAGTTTGTGAAAATTGATTCCACCCGAATGAACGATTATAAATAAGTAGTACAATTCCTCCGATTAACATCCCCCAACCAATTACTACAGTTGTCCCGCATTCTTTAATGAGAGAAGCCGGATGAAGGGTATAAAATGCAAATCCGATTGCTGTTAATAGTCCAAAAATAATAGCTTCTTTGGATAAAACAATATTTTCAATTGAGCCATTTGTAATAATAAAGTATGTTCCTATTAGCGCGGCTATAATTGCGAATAGTTGCATGGGAGCAGGGAATTTTCTTTGTTCAAATGCAACATACATGGTAATAAGAACAGGACCTAGAAATTGAAATAGCGTTGCTGTGACTGCATTACTAATATGAACCGTTTCGATAAAGGCGTATTGCGCACCAAGCATGCCGAGAATAGAGAAAATAATAAGTTGTATAGAATATCTAGGGTGTTTCCAAATTTGAAATATGTTTTGTTTCTTTATAAGTAAGAAAGACAAAATAAATATTCCTGCAAGCAACAATCGAATTGTTAAAAAATCAATTGAGGATACATTAGTATGCTGAAATAGCCACTGAATCATTGGACCAGATAATCCCCATAATGTAGCCCCTGTAATAATCATAATGAGTCCGATACGTTTAACATTGTTCATTATCATGTTTCTCCTCTCCAGTATTTGATTTTTTATGTGTGACATGATAAAAGGAATTATATATAACTTCTGGTACTGTAAAAAGTATCAGATTTTAGTTTTATTAAGGGGTCAGATATTATGTTAGAATTAACGCCTAATTTAAATATG
Source organism: Bacillus sp. M13(2017) (assembly GCF_002218325.1). Taxonomy (NCBI): domain Bacteria; kingdom Bacillati; phylum Bacillota; class Bacilli; order Caryophanales; family Bacillaceae; genus Bacillus; species Bacillus sp. M13(2017). Next base: position 54,354 of record NZ_KZ268514.1, read on the forward strand.
AATAGTAAAAAGGCATTATATGTGCAATTGTATGAGTATATAAAAAAAGAAATTAAAGATGGATCGATTGTCCCTTTTACGAAATTACCAGCTAAGCGAAAGTTAGCGATACATTTACAAGTAAGTAAAAATACAGTAGAGGCAGCGTACGAACAATTACTTGCAGAAGGTTATATTGAGCCGATATCGAGAAAAGGTTATTTTGTATGCAAGATTGAGCAAATGGTTCATGTAGAGGATAGCGGAGAGAGAATAGAAGAAGTACCGTTTCAGGAGAAGAGTTATAAATTTGACTTTACACAAACAGGAATTGATACAAATGCTTTTCCATTCAATATGTATCGGAAAATTGTAAATGAAGTATGGCAGCCGCATAATAACGAACTTCTCTTTCTAGGACACCCTCAAGGGGAAGCGAGCTTAAGAGAAGAGATTACGAATTATTTGTATGAATCTAGAGGTGTGCGTTGTTCAGCTAGTCAAATTGTATTAGGAGCGGGAACACAAATATTAGTGAAACTATTGTTTCAATTGTTAAAGGGAAGCAATTATGCAGTTGAAAACCCAGGGTATCATAGGAAGATGGTTGTTTTTGAACAGGGAGAAGCAAGAGTCCAAATGTTATCTTTAGATAGAGATGGAATTTGTATTGCAGATTTAGAAAATAGCAATGCGAATGTTGTATTTGTTACACCTTCCCATCAGTTTCCAAATGGAATGATTATGCCTATTACGAGAAGGATGCAGCTTTTACAATGGGCAAAGAAAGAAGAGGGCAGGTATATTATTGAAGATGATTATGATAGTGAATTTCGCTATTCTGGAAAGCCTATACCGGCGCTGCAAGGATTAGATACAGAGGGGAAAGTTATTTATATGGGGACGCTATCTAAAGCATTATTGCCATCGCTACGGATGAGCTATATGGTGTTGCCGAAGAAATTAATTAAAAAGTATCAACAGCAATATTTATTTTATACACAAAGTGTTTCAAGAATGGACCAAGAAGTGATTAGAAGATTTTTAAATGAAGGCTATTGGGAAAAACATATTCATAAAATGCGTGTCGTCTACCGAAAGAAGAGAGATCGACTTGTTTTTGAAATAGAGAAGTATTTCTCTAATCGTGTTGAAGTGATAGGAGAAGATTCGGGATTACACATTTTATTAAAAGTGCATAATGGAATGCGGGAAGAAGAATTAATTCAAGAAGCTGCGAAATATAGTATCAAAATATATCCTGTGTCTACGTACTATAAAGATGGTACGGCGCCTGAGAATGTAGTTTTGCTTGGGTTTGCGATATCATCAGAGGAAGAAATTGCGAAAGCGATTCAATTATTACACAAGGCATGGTTTACAAGAAAGTAAAAAACATCCTCCAAACATGAGGATGTTTTTTATTATTTATTTTCATCTAAGAATAAGACCATATGCTCTTCGTCCCAATATTGTCCGTTATATTTTAATGAACGTTCTTGTACACCGAATGTTTTAAAACCTAATGACTCATAAAGTTTTTTTGCTCCATCGTTGCCAACAACAACATCAAGCATAACTTGTTCTACTTCTAAAGATTTAGCAAGTTCAAGACATTCTTTAATAAGTGCTTTTCCTGCTCCAAGTCCGCGTGCTTTTGGAGAAACATATACAGAACCGATTTTAGCTTTATGTTCTTGTTTTACATATGGTTTCGTTTCCAGTGTTGCAACCCCGATTAATTTCCCATCTTTAAATGCACCTAGCGTATAGTTTTCATCTTGTGCTAATTTTTGTGCTTTATATTCAATCGCACACTCTTTATTAATAATATCTTCATAAGAAGAGCTGAATGCTTCAGGGTTTTGCTTTAATCCTTCTACGCGAAGTTCTAAGTAAATTTCTGCTTCGTCTTTTGTTAATACATGGATATCCAATTATATCACCCTCCAAATCTTTGACAAATGTATCTTTATTTTATATTGAAATAAGAATAATTTCAAAAGCTTAGCTTATATAAGCTGTTTTTATGAACAAAATAACACCAGTAGTGTTTACTACTACTGGTGTTTTCACACGCATATTATTCAAAAGGTATATCGATTATAAAGTTTGTTCCCGCTCCTAATTGGCTTGTTACTAGAATAGAACCGTTATGCAATTCTACAATTTCTTTTGCAACAGCTAGCCCGATACCTTTTCCGCCTGTAGCTCGTGTTCTGGATTTATCAACACGATAAAAACGGTCAAAAATATGCGGGATATCTTGTTCAGGAATACCTTCACCTTCATCTTGTACACTTATTGTAAAAGAATCTGTTTCCATGAGTACACGTATCGTAATGGATGTGTTTTCTGGCGAATGTTGATAAGCGTTGTGTAATAAATTTAACATAACTTGTTCCATACGTCTTTCGTCTATGCAAACTTCTAAATCATCTTTGCAATATACATGAAGTTGCATTTGCTTATTTGTTAATGTTGTTTTTGTTTTTTCTACCATTCGTTCTAAAAATGGCTGAAGAAGCACTTTTTGTTTTTTTATAACAAATTGGTGTTGTTCTAATTGTACAAGCATAAATAAATCTTGGACGAGATCGGTTACACTATCCGTTTCATCCTCAATGATTTGTAAGTATTCTTCTCGCTCCTCTTTTGTTAAAGAGTCTCTCTTTGCTACCTTCGCATAACCTTTCATATAGGTCAATGGAGTTAATAGTTCATGAGCGACACTAGCGAGAAATTCATTGCGCTCTTTTTTCATATACGTAAGTTCACTCGATAAATCTTCAATTGTTTTTGCTAAACTTCCGAGTTCATCATTTCGCTTAATACCTAATTGAATTGGCTTGTTTAATTTTGACATTTTTTCTGTCGCTCTCTTCATTTTTACAAGTGGTTCTGTAATAACGCGTGAAAAAACAAAGACAGAAATTGTTGTTAAAATAATTGTTAAAACGCTAATGATAAGAAATTGGTTCATGAGTTTAAGTAACATATTTTCTAGGAAAGATGTTTTTAATAACATATATAGCTTTCCTTGAAACTTTGTTGTGTTAAGTGGGCTTACTGTTGTGATGAACTTTGATTTTTTCCAGTTCCTTTCAACGACCAACCCGCCGTCTGGAACAGTTTCTGTTTTACAAGTAAGTTGTTTTTGCATATCTTTTGTTACGGGTTCTGAGGTGGAAATAATTTTGCCGTTATGGTCAGTAATAATGATAGCTATATCGGAGTTAGAAATTGATTCCGATTCAACTAAGTGTGCAGCCTCATTCGTAATATCGAACTCAGGGTACACAGGACGTTTAGGATTTTTATTATGTTCAGCGTGTTTCATTTCTTTATAATATTCATCCCGTCTCTCGCGGCTTTTAATTTTTTTACTATAGCGATTACCTTTCTCTAAAAGAGCATCTGTTTCCTCTTCAATACGTATTTTTGAAAGGCTTTTATAAAAAGATACGAAAGCAATTGTTTCAATACATAAAGCTAATATTAAAAAGTATGTCCCAATTTTAAGGGAAAGTTTACTCATTTTTTCACCATACCTTATCCATAATAAAGAGTCAGTGGTATACGATTTCCCACTGACCGAAGTAATTATTCACTTTTCCATTTATATCCGACTTTATAGACCGTTTCTAGGTAATCTTCAATCGGAAATCCTTTTTTGCGTAGTTTATCACGGATATTACGAATGTGTGAATCAATTGTTCTATATTCGATATCTGTTTCATAGCCCCAAATTTTTTCGATTAAATCATCTCGGCTATAAGCTCGGTTTGTATTTTGCAAAAATAGTCCGAGTAACGAAAATTCGATAGGAGTTAGCGAGATTTTTTCATCATAAACTGTGACAGTATGTTTCGTTTTATCCCACTCAATACCATTGAAACTAACAAAACCATCTTTTTTTGTACGGCGTAATATAGCCTCGATTCGTGCGACTAATACATGCTCATCAAATGGTTTTGTAATATAATCATCTGCGCCCATCGTGAGGCCTTTCACCATATCGTAGTTTTGGTTGCGAGCTGTTAACATAATGATAGGAACGTTGGAAATTTGACGGATTTGATAGCAAGTATCCCATCCATCCATACTTGGCATCATAACATCTAATAAAATAATATCGAATTCTTTTTGTTCGATTAAATTTAGTGCTTCAAGGCCAGAGGTAGCTTTCATGCAAAAATAGCCGCGAGGGCTTAAGAACAGATCTAATAATCGTAACATACGTTCTTCATCGTCTACTAATAAAATTTTTACCATAATCTTGTGCACCCCAAACTGTTCATTCTACTTATATAGTTTACATGAAAATAATAAAAAACTCTTTTTATGTGATTGAGTGGAAGAGTTATTTTTCGCTCAGAGTAATTGACATAAAAAATGCACTAGTTTTGCACAACTATTTTTTATAATAGAAAACGTAGCGACACAAAATACCCTATGTTGCGACATAACGTCATGTCATTTTATTTATAAAATGACAATTCCATTCTATTGTGTATGTGAGATAGAGAGGGTTTTCGTATTCACCTCGCATCGGATAAGAAAAATTTCCTATCTCACACTTTTTTTAAAAAGGAGATCATACACATGAATCCAAAAGAAGAAATTTCAAAAAAAGAAAAGCAAGATCGTAATACGGTTGTCATGTGCGTTGCCGTATCTATGGTTATTATTATAAGTTGCGTAAATAAAATTTTGGGGATTTTATAATATAAAAAAAGCTGATTGCTTCTTAAGAAGCAATCAGCTTTTTTCATTGTTAGGGGAGTATTTCTATTATGCCTTTCGAGAGGACTCCGTAAGTGAAGGTGGTGAGGTGAATCGAAAAAAATATTTTATTTTCAAAAAAATAGAGGGAACATACGTTCTTTTTTGCTATAATATCCTTAACAAGGGGGTGAATAAAATGACAAAGGAAAATCCATCAAACTATAAAACTCTTCAAATTTGGATTAAAAAAGGGCATCGTATGTATTCTTATTTTCAAGAATGTTGTCATAATGCTAAGAACATGTACAACACCACAAACTTTTATATACGTCAGGTGTACACTGGATTAACACAAGAAAAAGAGTTGCAGCCTTTGCAAAAAGAAGTTCTGGATAATATTCATAAAAATATTGGTAAGATGAATGACACACAACTTCTTGCCTATCAGAAGAAATTGGAAAAAGAGAATTTAAAGCCTAAAGAAGAACAGAAAGAGATTAAATGTAATTTGTTTTCAGAACCTAATTTTGAAAAACCTTATGTAGATTACAACTTTCTAGATGCACTATTTAAGGCTATGATTCAAAATGATTATCGAGCTTTGCCTACGCAATGTAGCCAGTCAATCATGAAATGTTTGTTCCAAAATTGGAAATCTTTTTTTGCTAGTTTAAAAGACTATAAAAAGAATCCAAACAAATATGCTGGAATGCCTAGGATTCCAAAGTATATTCGTTCTTCTGAAAAAGAGATTCTGTATACAAACCAAGATTGCATCATTAAAAACGGTAGATTTTTAAAGTTTCCAAAGACGAAATTGCAATTAAATATTGGGAAACTAGGTTTCACTGAAGGTAAACTGAAACAAGTTCGTGTGATTCCAAAATACAATGAATATGTAGTGGAATTGGTAATTGATGTTCCTTCTGAACAACAAATGATTGAAGAGAATGCTCGTTATATGAGTATTGATTTAGGGATTGATAACCTTGCAACCATCGTAACAAACACAGGTATGAAACCTGTCCTTGTTAAGGGCAAACATGTCAAAAGCATAAATCAATATTACAATAAAATGAGGAGTCATTTTACAAGTATTCTTAGAAATGGAAAACAAACTAATAAAGGACCTTTTACTTCTAAAAGGATAGAAAAACTTCATCAAAAACGTTACTTGAAAATAAAAGATGTCTTCCATAAAGTTAGTCACCACATCGTAAAACTAGCTCAAGAAGAAGAAGTTTGTAAAATCGTTATTGGTCAAAACAAAAGTTGGAAACAAGAAACGAATATAGGAAAAAGAAATAACCAATCGTTTTGTTATATCCCGCATAATTTACTGATTCAAATGATTACATACAAAGCAAATGCTGTAGGCATTCAAGTTGTTGTAACTGAAGAATCATATACATCGAAAGCAAGTTTTCTGGATAACGACTTCATTCCAACGTATGGAGAAAATGACCAAAATACAACTTTTTCAGGAAAACGAATAGAGCGCGGCATATATCGTTCAGCAAATAAAACTTTAATTAATGCAGATGTAAATGCTGCGGCTAACATTTTACGAAAAGTAATCCCAAATGCATGGACAAATGGGATAGAGGGGTTAGGCGTGAAACAGCTCGCTAATGTGTTAACTCCCCTGACGTTAATCATCCGTTAGGTCGAAACGTTAGAAACCCCCACTTCAAGCTTTGCTAAGTGGGGGAGTGTTCATATGATAAACCAAGGTAAAATTGCTAATCCAGAAGTTACAATTGCTGTAGTAAATATTAAAAGCATAGCTCGTTTGTTTTGTTTCATGTCACATTCTCCTCTACATATCAAGTACATGCGATCAGCGTGGGATGTAGTTCCCCACTGAGTAAAGTTTCACTTTATATTTTTAGTATAATGAATGGAAAGGTTTGGTACGATCGATAAAGGTGACATGAAGATTACATTGTTGTAATGAAAAAGCATCTTTCTTATTAAGAAAGATGCTTTTGGAAAACTCCCCCACTGAGTAAAGTTTCACCTTATATTGAAGTATTAATCATTTAAGAACAGAACCATATGTTCCTCGTCCCAATATTGACCGTTATGTTTTAATGAACGCTCTTGTACGCCGTAAGTTTGGAAACCTAATGACTCATATAATTTTTTTGCTGCATCGTTACCAACTACAACATCGAGCATAAGTTGTTCTACATGTAATTTATCGGCATTTTCAATAATTGCTTTAATTAGAGCTCGTCCTGCTCCGAGACCACGTGCTTTTGGAGAAACAAAAACGGAGCCAATTTTTGCTTTATGTTCTTGTTTAATAAATGGTTTTGTTTCTAAAGTAGCGATACCAATTAAATCATTATCTTTGAAGACACCTAGAGTATACTTATCCGGATTGCTTAATCGTTTAGCCATAGCAGCCACAGGATTTTCATGTTTAAGAACATCTTCATAAGAAGAACTAAAAGCTTCCGGATTCTTCGTTAAACCTTCCATACAAACTTTTAAATATATTTCTGCGTCCTCTGTTGTTAATAAGCGAATTTCCATAGTTGTAACCTCCCTGGTGGATTTCAAATAAATCCATTACTTTTATAAGATTGAGTATATGTTTTGTTAGTATTCTCTTTTAATTTGTAAAAGAATGAAAAGATATATGCTACAATGTTTTGTTTTAATTATGTAATGAAATTATATATTAACTTTGTTAACTATTCAAGTGTTTAATATGTTACATTTTTATAACTAAAATAACTCCTCGATTGAGGAGTTATTTTTTAAACATTGGATTGATAGCCATCAATTCGTTTTGGATGTGTGTAAATATTACAAGATTCATTTCTAATAAACCCTACGACTGTAATGCCTAAATCATGGGCAAGTTGCAATGCCAGTTTTGTTGGAGCGGATTTAGATAGAACAATTTCACATCCGATTTTTGAAACTTTGAGTAAAATTTCGGATGAAATACGTCCGCTAAATGCGATGATTTTTCCTTTAATCGATATATCGTTACGCAAACAATGACCATATATTTTATCTAATGCATTATGTCTTCCAATATCCATTCTTGATAGGAGGATATTGTTTCGATCACATAGCGCGGTATTGTGAACACCACCAGTTTGGCGAAAGGTAGTGGAAGATTGTTGTAAAGTATTCATTAAGTAAAAGCATTCTTCAGGAGTAATTTTTACATGTATATCATGTAAGTCTTTTGCTTTTGCTGCGTCGTTTACGAAAATAAAACCTTGTCTACCTTTTCCGCAGCAAGAAGTGATGTATCGTTTATTATATAAAGTTTGATAGAGCGGATTCACTTTTGATGATTTTACATGGACAATTCCGCTATCTTTTTGAACCCATAGTTCTTCAACATCTTTATAGGAAGAAATAATCCCCTCAGAAATTAAAAAACCAATTACCATATCTTCAATATAATTTGGTGTGCATACGACTGTTACATATTCTTCACCATTCAACTTAATAGTAATAGGAGATTCTGTAACAATCTCATCAAGCTGTTTTGAAAATGTACCAGATTGATAGCGTACAATTGTATAAGTCTCTTGCGTAGGCCCCATATTAAATTCCCCTTTTATATGTATTTCTCTCCCACATTTATCATAAAACAATGGAAAAAATAAAAACACCTATTAACAAGAAGATCACAGATTATTTTGGTTATTATTGTATATGTACGATATAATAGAACTGTAGAATAGTGATAATTTCAAGCTTTCGTAGTTATACCTTATAACATCTAGAATCGACTTCATAAGAAAGTATTTGGGTAGAGCGTTTCAAAAATATGTACAGTAATGCGATTTTGAAAACGGATTCATAATTGTGTTGTACAGTTGGTTGTAAGGAGAGGGGAAACTATGGCAGAACAGACAGTCCGTGTAACCGTCGATGGTAAAGAATTTTCTGCATCAGGTGAAAAGACGATACTACAATTATTTAACGAGAGTAATTTGGAACATCCTCAAATTTGTCATGTACCAGAAGTAGATCCAATTCAAACTTGTGATACGTGTATTGTAGAAGTAAATGGGAAGTTAATGCGTGCTTGTTCAACGAAATTAGAGAATGGTATGCATATTGAAAGACAGTCCCAGCGTGCAAAAGAGGCACAGACTGAGGCAATGGATCGGATATTAGAGAATCATTTATTGTATTGTACTGTTTGTGATAACAATAATGGTAACTGTAAAGTCCACAATACAGTACATATGATGGGGATTGAGGAACAGAAATATCCGTATGAGCCGAAAGTAAGTGCGTGTGAAGTGGATATGTCACATCCATTTTATCGATATGATCCAAATCAATGTATTGCTTGTGGGCAGTGTGTAGAAGTATGTCAAAACTTACAAGTGAATGAAACTATATCGATTGATTGGAGCTTAGACCGTCCACGTGTTATATGGGACAATGGTGTAAGTATAAATGACTCATCTTGTGTAAGTTGTGGGCAGTGTGTAACAGTATGTCCATGTAATGCGTTAATGGAAAAAACAATGCTGGGTGAAGCTGGATTCATGACAGGATTGAAACCGGATGTGTTAGACCCGATGATTGATTTTGTAAAGGATGTAGAACCTGGATATAGTAGTATTTTAGCAGTTTCAGAAGTAGAGGCTGCGATGCGTAAGACGAAAGTGAATAAAACAAAAACAGTTTGTACATTTTGTGGTGTAGGTTGTTCATTTGAAGTATGGACGAAAGACCGCCACATTTTGAAAGTACAGCCTGTTTCAGATGCGCCGGTTAACGGTATTTCCACATGTGTAAAAGGCAAATTTGGATGGGATTTTGTAAATAGTGAAGATCGCATTACGAAGCCATTAATTCGCCAAGGAGATATGTTTGTTGAAGCTTCATGGGAAGAGGCTCTTGAAGTTGTTGCATCCAATATGCAGCATATTAAATCAGAATATGGAAGTGATGCATTTGGATTTATTTCTTCTTCGAAAGTAACGAATGAAGAAAATTATCTTATGCAAAAACTAGCCCGTCAAATATATGGAACGAATAATGTAGACAACTGTTCCCGTTATTGTCAATCTCCAGCAACAGACGGTTTATTTAAAACTGTCGGTATGGGCGGGGACGCTGGAACAGTGAAAGATATTGCGGAAGCAGGCCTTGTCATTATCGTTGGAGCAAATCCAACAGAAGGACATCCTGTACTTGCAACGCGTGTAAAACGTGCACATAAATTACATGACCAAAAATTAATTGTGGCGGACCTTCGTAAACATGAAATGGCAGAGCGTGCGGATTTATTTATTCATCCTCGCCAAGGAACTGATTACGTATGGCTCGCTGGTATTACGAAATATATTATTGATCAAGATTGGCACGATAAAAAGTTCATAGCTGAAAATGTGAAGAATTTTGATGAATATAGCAAAATGGTAGAAAAGTATACGCTTGATTATACAGAAGAAATTACAGGGATTTCGAAAGAAAATCTGAAAGAAATGGCTCGTATGGTATATGAAGCAGATGGTACTTGTGTGCTTTGGGGAATGGGTGTAACGCAAAATACGGGAGGAAGTACAACTTCAGCAGCAATTTCAAATCTATTGCTTGTTACGGGTAACTATCGTCGTCCTGGTGCAGGAGCATACCCATTACGCGGACATAATAACGTACAAGGCGCTTGTGATATGGCAACATTACCAAACTGGCTTCCGGGTTACCAAGCGGTTTCAGATGATGCGCTCCGTGCGAAATTTGAAAAAGCATACGGTACTACAATTCCGAAAGCACCAGGCTTAAATAATATTGCAATGTTACTTGCGGCAGATGAAGGAAAACTGCGTGGTATGTATGTTATGGGTGAAGAAATGGCTTTAGTAGATTCGAATGCCAACCATGTACAACATATTTTAGCGAATTTAGATTTCCTTGTTGTTCAAGATATGTTCTTATCGAAAACAGCTCGTTTTGCTGATGTTATTTTACCGGCAGCACCAAGCTTAGAAAAAGAGGGAACATTTACGAATACAGAGCGCCGTATTCAAAGATTATATGAAGTATTGAAGCCGCTTGGTGATTCAAAACCAGACTGGTGGATTTTACAAAAAGTAGCTCGTGCACTTGGCGGGGACTGGAATTATGAAAGTCCAAGTGAAATCATGGATGAAATCGCATCGCTTGCACCTTTATATTCTCAGGCAACATACGATCGTTTAGAAGGATGGAATAGTTTATGTTGGGGTAGCCATGATGGTAGCGATACACCGCTATTATATGTGCATGGATTTAACTTCCCAGATAAACTAGCTCGTCTATCATTAGATGAATGGGTACCACCAGTTGTAGCGCCAGATGAGTATGATTTACTTTTAAATAATGGACGTATGTTAGAACATTTCCACGAAGGAAATATGACGAATAAATCGGCTGGTATTTTATCTAAAGTATCTGAAGTGTTCGTTGAAATCTCGCCTGAACTTGCCCTAGAGCGCAATGTGAAAGATGGTGGCCTTGTAGAATTAGCATCACCATTTGGGAAAATTAAAGTACAGGCACTTGTTACAGATCGTGTAACGGGGAAAGAGCTATATTTACCGATGCATGCAACGGTAAATGAAGAGGCAATCAATATTTTAACTGGAACGGCGACAGATCTTTATACGTGTACACCAGCGTACAAACAAACGATGGTAAAGATGCGTGTACTACGTGAAAAAGGGAATCGTCCGTTACCATCTTCAAACCCGAGAGATAAAAAGCGTAATCCGCAAAACGGTGTTGAAATCGAGCAAAAATGGCAAAGAAAACAATACGTATCACTTGTGGACTAGGGGGCGGAGATAGTGGCGAAAGAAATTACTATAATTAAAAAGAAAGTTGTAACAGAGGAAGAACAGAAACAGCAATTAGCAGATGAACTTCTAAATGAGCTATCTAATAATCGTGAAGCAGTAGAAGAAACGATGCAGCTTTTAGCACAGTTGCAGAAGGCTGGTATATTAGATGCAGCGATTAGTTTACTTGCTGCGAAGGAAGATGTTTCAAAAATCGCTGTGGAGCAATTAAATCGTGAACCAGTTAAAAATGCACTCAACAATATGATGGGGGCAGGAGAAGCGTTATCTTCAGTTGACCCAGAAATAACGAAGCAAATTACGTCCAGTTTAGTTACAGGATTGCAATTTGCAACAGATGAATTAAATAGTGGTAAAAAAACAAAAGTGATGGATTTCTTTAAAGTATTAAAAGATCCAGATATCAATAGAGCTATTACATTCGGTTTTAGTTTCTTGAAAGCATTTGGACAAGGGCTAGAGAAAAAATAGAATAAATGAAAAAGTGATGGGAAGTAGCCATCACTTTTTTCATTATATGTATAAGAGTGTTCATGTTAAGCGGAATATATTATTATTAAAAAGATGGATTAGAACTGGAAATATGGAATCCATCTCAAATATCGTTTTAGAATGTGGAGGAATATATGCAACACCGTAAAAAACTATCTATACCAGGAGTAATAGGACATTCCTTTCAAACAGTTAAATTTGCTTTTTGGAATGTATTAACTTTTCAACTTGCTTATAAATTATTAGCAGCGATTGTGTTTGTTCCACTATTTGGAATCATTTTTAATAAGTTATTGTATTTTGGTGGTTATGCAAATGCGACAAATGATGAATTATTAGCGTTTTTAAAGACGCCTTATGGGATCTTAGCAATCGTAATTTTATCATTGTTAGCACTGTTTCTTATCTTTACAGAATTTGCGGTGCTTATTATTATTTCGTATTTCGCTCATAAAAGACAGAAGGTGAAATTACGTCCGATTTTATATAAAACGGTAACGTATTTACCTACTCTTTTCACATATTGCTTACCAGGATTTATTTTATATGCTGTCGTATTGTTGCCTCTTTTAAATATGGGATATGAAACGGCATTAATCCCACAAATTCAAATTCCTAACTTTATTACAGGAGAACTGTTTAAGACAACGATGGGACAAGTTGGTTATTACACGTTCTTTGCTGTAGTCGCGTATTTGAATCTTCGATGGATTTTCGTTCTACCTATTGTTGTTTTAGAGCAAAAACCATTTCGCGTGGCAGCACGTAAAAGTGCAACTTTAGTAAAGGAAAGCTTTTTTAAAGTACTATTCTTTTTAGTAGGGTTTTTTATTTCAATTGGAATTGTATATGTCGTGTTTTTAGGAATATATTTATTGTGTCTATGGGGTGTTTATGAATTTACAAACCCGAAAGGAACATTTGCATTATTAGCTGAATCAACGATTTCTGTATTTTTAACGAGCACATTGTATTTATTCAGCTTTATCGTGACGCCATTTTATATTATGGCGATTACGCGATTATACTTACAAAAGGTACCGGTTGAGGATGTTTTATTAGAAGAAGGATTAGATTATTCGAAAACGAAAGCAGATAAATGTTTCTTCCAAAAACATCGTTGGAAATTTATTGGCGTATATATTGTAGGGATTATTACTGCGGGAATGGTAGTTGCCTTCATTGTGACCTTTATTACAAACACATATAAAGAGCCAATTATTATGGCTCATCGTGGTTATATTTCAAAAGGTGTAGAGAATACGAAAGAAGCTGTGCAGGGAGCTATTGATGCGAAAGCAGATTATGCTGAAATTGATGTACTGCAAACGAAAGAAGGTGAACTAGCGGTTATACATGATTTGAAGCTGAAACGTCTCGCAAATGCCAATGTGCATGTGTCAGATTTAACGATGGCTGAGTTAAAGCAGCTTACCCTTAGTCAAGATGGACTTTCAGGACAAATAAGTACACTTGATGAAATCATTAAGCTAGCAAATGGCAAAATCAAACTTAATATAGAAGTGAAGCTTCATGGGGGCGAAAAAGATTTTGTAAACAAAGTCTTAAAAACGATTAAAGATAATGAATTTGAGAAGCAATGTGTAATTCAAACGTTACACTATTCACTTATTAAAGAGTTTAAGCGTGCAAATCCAGATATAAAAGTAGGGTATATATTGTATGCAAGTAGAGCTAACTTAAAGAATGTGAAGGCTGACTTTTACGTAGCAGAAGAATATATGTTAAATAAGAAGTTAGTAAAAGAAGCAAGGAAGTTAAACAAACCAATTTACGTATGGACAGTAAATGATATGGAGAATTTAAAGGCATATTATAAGTTGAACGTAGATGGTATCATAACCGATTACCCTGAAGATGCACGTGAAACAATTAAGATGTTAAAAGAGCAAGAAGCGGAAGAAAGTGATCTGTTTGATAAAATTACTGAAACGACAGATGATTTATTTTCTAAGTTATTTATAAGTTACCCAGCTGCTAGCTAAATGCTAGCAGCTGTTTTTTTGAAAAGAATATATCTCTAAAGTATTGAGTAAAATAATAACTGTATACGTTATCGCTTAGGTTTCTTACATTGTTAAATTATTGTCAAATAATAAAAGGTTGCTGTTTATTTTGAAGAGGTATAATAAAAATAGAGTGATAGATAATGAAATGTCACGAAACCCCCAATAGAATCAATGTTTTATATATTTACACTATTCTAAATATATAAACTTTATAAAAATGTTATGTTAGCGTTTTCATAACTTTTAAGTTATGCTAGAATAAGGACATAAGTTATTAATTATTACAAAAAGAAAAAAGAATCTCTTTTTTCTGTTAATTATAAGGGGGCATTTCATTATGCGTATTGGGGTACCAGCAGAAATTAAAAACAACGAAAACCGTGTGGCAATGACACCAGCAGGTGTTGTACATTTAATTCGTAACAATCACGAAGTATTCATTCAAAAGGGTGCAGGTTTAGGATCTGGTTTCACAGACGCTCAGTATGTGGAAGCGGGAGCAAAAATTGTTGATACAGCTGAAGAAGCTTGGAACATGGAAATGGTTATGAAAGTTAAAGAACCAATTGAAAGCGAATACAAACACTTCAGTGAAGGCTTAATCTTATTCACATACTTACACTTAGCTCCAGAGCCAGAATTAACAAAAGCTTTAATCGAGAAAAAAGTTGTTTCTATTGCATATGAAACAGTACAATTAGAAAATCGTTCATTACCATTACTTGCACCTATGAGTGAAGTAGCTGGTCGTATGGCTGCACAAATTGGTGCACAATTCCTTGAGAAGAACAAAGGCGGTAAAGGTATCTTACTTGCAGGTGTTCCAGGGGTTAAACGTGGTAAAGTAACAATCATCGGTGGTGGACAAGCTGGTACAAATGCTGCTAAAATTGCAGTTGGACTAGGTGCGGATGTAACAATCATCGACTTAAGCGCAGAACGTCTTCGTCAATTAGATGACATTTTCGGAAACCAAGTAAAAACTTTAATGTCTAATCCTTACAATATTGCAGAAGCTGTTAAAGAGTCTGATCTTGTAATCGGTGCAGTATTAATCCCAGGTGCAAAAGCTCCAAAACTTGTAACAGAAGAAATGATTAAATCAATGGAACCAGGTTCTGTTGTTGTAGATATCGCGATTGACCAAGGTGGTATTTTCGAAACAACTGATCGTATTACAACTCATGATAACCCAACTTATGAAAAACACGGCGTTGTTCATTATGCAGTTGCAAACATGCCAGGTGCGGTTCCACGTACATCAACTCTTGCATTAACAAACGTAACAGTACCATATGCAGTACAAATTGCTAACAAAGGCTACAAAGAAGCTTGCCTAGGCAACACTGCATTATTAAAAGGTATTAACACATTAGATGGCTATGTAACATTTGAAGCAGTTGCAGAAGCTCACGGTGTAGAGTACAAAGGTGCTAAAGAATTATTAGAAGCAGAAACAGTATCTTGCTAATAGAAGCATTATACAAAACAAAATCGAACAATATATAAAACAACATGATAAGAGCTAAGAGTGAAGATCTCTTAGCTCTTCTTGGCAAAAGGGGGCATACATCGTGGCCAACCTATTTAAAAAGAAATCCGTTACGCAATTGTTAGGGGAAAGTAAAAGTAAAACTTTGACGAAAACGCTAGGGGCATTTGACCTAACAATGCTAGGGATTGGTGCGATAATTGGTACAGGAGTTCTAGTATTAACTGGATTAGTAGCAGCAAGAGATGCTGGTCCAGCAGTTATTTTTTCATTTATGATTGCAGCCATCGTTTGTGGATTTGCAGCATTATGTTACGCAGAGGTTGCTTCTACACTTCCTGTTTCAGGTAGTGTGTACACATACTCATATGCAACAATTGGTGAGTTTGTAGCTCATTTAATGGGATGGACATTACTATCCGTATATGTTGTAACGACTGCCGCAGTAGCTGGCGGATGGACTGGTTACTTCCATAACTTAGTGAGTGGATTAGGGCTTGAAATTCCAAAAGCACTGCTAACGATTCCGTCTCAAGGTGGTATGGTGAATTTACCAGCAGTTATCGTTACATTAGTTATAACTTGGTTATTATCAAGAGGTACGAAAGAAAGTAAACGTGTGAATAACATAATGGTATTAATTAAAATTGGTATCGTTGTTTTATTCATTGCAGTTGGTGTATTCTACGTGAAACCAGAAAACTGGATACCATTTGCACCGTACGGTTTAAGTGGAGTTTTCGCGGGGGGAGCAGCAGTATTCTTTGCTTTCTTAGGATTTGATGCATTAGCAACTTCTGCTGAAGAGGTAAAAAATCCGCAACGTGATCTACCGATTGGTATTATCGCTTCGTTGGTCATTTGTACAATCATTTATGTTGTAGTTTGTCTCGTTATGACGGGTATGGTTTCTTATAAAGAGCTAGATGTACCGGAAGCGATGGCGTATGTGTTAGAAGTTGTAGGACAAGATAAAGTAGCTGGTATAATCGCAATTGGAGCTGTAATTGGTATTATGGCAGTAATCTTTGCTTACATTTATGCAACGACACGTGTATTCTTCGCTATGAGCCGTGACGGTTTATTGCCAGAATCTTTCGCGAAAATTAATAAAAAGACAGAAGCACCAACATTTACAGTTTGGTTAACAGGAATTGGTAGTGCTTTAATTGCTGGATTTATCGATTTAAAAGAATTGTCAAATTTAGCGAATATTGGAGCGTTGTTAACATTTGCGATGGTTGGTGTGTCAGTTATTATTCTTCGTAAAACACATCCGAAATTACAACGTGGATTTATGGTACCACTTGTACCGATCTTACCGATTATTTCAATTGCATGTTGTCTATTCTTAATGGTAAACCTACCATTAAAAACATGGATGTACTTCGGTGTTTGGTTAGCAATCGGAGTAGTTGTATACTTTGTTTATTCGAAAAAACATAGTCATTTAAAAGACGATGGAAGTTCGCAGGATAATTTAGAACAAGCTAATTAAAAGGGATATAAGTATAGTAAGCCTTGTGCGTCTAGGGAGCGCGCAAGGCTTTTTCTTTTGTTGAAATAAAGGGAATGTATATTACTTTGTTGAATTTTTATGTCGGAATATGAAAAAAGGGTGTGCGAATTGTGCATCCTTTTTTGTATGAGAATATAGAGAGTGCGGAAAATATGTATACGACTTATTAAAATGTGAACGGAATGTTCATAAAAAAAATTCAGATTTCATTGACACATATGAGTGGGTGCTCATATAATAAGAGTATAAGATATATGAATGATTGTTCATATGTTCAATTAAAGAGGTGAGCTATAATGGCTGGAAATAAAGTAGAAACACCACAAGAGACATGTTCTCAAACGATAATTCATGAAGAAGTTGTAGAGCAAGTAAAACAAACAATTCCAACTGATGAAAGTTTAAGTAAAGTAGCAGAACTATTTAAAGTATTAGGTGACCGTACACGTACGAGAATATTACATGCGCTATTTGAAGCTGAAATGTGCGTTTGTGATTTAGCTTATTTATTAGGAATGACACAATCATCTATTTCGCATCAGCTTCGTGTGTTAAAGCAAGCGAAACTTGTGAAGAATCGTAAAGAAGGAAAGGTTGTTTATTATTCGTTAGCTGACCAGCACGTAATTCATATCTTCGAGCAAGCGTTTGAACACGTAAACGAAGAAGAATAAAAAGAACGCGAGGAGGGAGAACGATGGCTGAAGCATTGGTGAAAAAGAAACTGATGTTAGAAGGTTTAGATTGTGCGAACTGTGCAATGAAAATTGAAAAAGGTGTTGGGAATATAGAAGGAGTAAATTCTTGTTCTGTAAACTTCGCAACAAAGACAATGATCTTAGAAACAGCACAAAATAAAGAAAACGAAGTTGTTACGGAAGCAAAACAACTCGTTACAAAATTAGAACCGCATATTAAAGTTCAAGAAGAACAAAAAAATAAAATTGCTAAAGAAGTATTTATATTAGAAGGTTTAGATTGCGCGAACTGTGCAATGAAAATTGAAAATAAAGTGAAGGAAATGCCAGCTGTCTCAGAAGCAACTGTTGATTTCGTATCGAAGAAATTACGAGTAGAAGTTGCGAATAAAAGAGAACTAGAAGCGACTGTAGCAAATATAACAAATGTCGTTCAAAAGTTAGAACCAGATGTGAAAGTTGTTCGTGAAGAGAAGAACGGTCATGACCACGGACATAGTCACGATCATGGTGAAGCGAATGTGAAAAAGATGGTAGGGAGATTAGTAGTCGGCGGAATTTTGACAGCAATTGCTGCATTAGCGGGCTTACCACAAATGGTAACAATTCCGTTATTCGTCCTTGCTTATTTATTAATAGGTGGAGATATCGTTTGGAGAGCGGTAAGAAACATAACTCGTGGCCAAGTATTTGATGAAAACTTCTTAATGGCAATTGCAACTGTAGGAGCTTTTGCAATTCAACAATACTCAGAAGCTGTAGCAGTAATGCTATTTTATCAAGTAGGAGAACTATTCCAAAGCATTGCGGTAAACCGCTCCCGAAAATCAATTACTTCATTAATGGATATTCGTCCTGATTATGCGAATGTAAAGGTTGGAAATGAAACGAAACAAGTATCACCAGAAGATGTACAAATTGGCGATTATATTGTCGTTAAGCCAGGTGAGAAGGTGCCGTTAGACGGAAAAGTAATTGAAGGAACATCAATGGTAGATACTTCAGCATTAACAGGTGAATCTGTACCACGTGAAGTAGAAGTTGGAAATGATGTATTAAGTGGCTTTGTGAACCAAAATGGTGTGTTGACAATTGAAGTTACAAAAGAATTCGGTGAATCCACTGTATCAAAAATTTTAGATTTAGTTCAAAATGCAAGCAGTAAAAAAGCACCAACGGAAAACTTTATTACGAAGTTTGCACGTTACTACACTCCAGTTGTAGTTATTACAGCGGCGATCATGGCGTTTATTCCACCACTTATTTTAGAAGGAGCTACATTCTCTGAGTGGATTTATAGAGCTTTAGTGTTCTTAGTAATCTCTTGTCCATGTGCGTTAGTTGTATCCATTCCTCTTGGATTCTTTGGAGGTATTGGTGGTGCATCTAAAAGTGGTGTGTTAGTAAAAGGTAGTAACTATTTAGAAGCTTTAAATGATGTAAAATATATTGTTTTTGACAAAACAGGAACATTAACAAAAGGTGTTTTCAAAGTTACAAAAATGGAACCGAGCGAAGGTACTACAAGTGAAGAGTTATTAGAGTATGCGGCATTTGCTGAAGTATATTCTAACCATCCAATTGCCCAATCTATTCGAAAGGCATATGGAAAATCAATTGATGAAAAAATAATCGATGATTATAACGAAATTTCTGGTCACGGTACAGTCGTAAAAGTACAAGGAAAAGAAATTTTTGCAGGTAATGCAAAATTAATGAGAAAAGAAAATATTGAATTTAAGCAACCAGAAACAGTAGGTACATTAGTTCACGTTGCTGTAGATGGAAGATATGCAGGTTATATTGTTATCTCTGATGAGGTAAAAGAGGATTCTAAACAAGCGATTCAAAAGTTAAAAGAACTAGGTATTAAAAAGACAGTAATGTTAACTGGTGATGCAAAACCAGTTGGTGAAGCTGTCGGTAAAGAATTAGGCTTAGATGAAGTTCATGCGGAATTACTACCGCAACAAAAAGTAGAAGAGATTGAAAAAATTGATGCAGCGAAACACGGAAAAGAAAAAATTGCCTTCGTTGGTGACGGTATTAACGATACACCAGTATTAGCCCGTGCAGACGTTGGTATTGCGATGGGTGGTTTAGGATCAGATGCAGCAATTGAAGCGGCAGACATTGTTATTATGACTGATGAGCCTTCAAAAATTGCGACAGCTGTAAAAATTGCAAAACGTACAAGAAGTATAGTGTGGCAAAATATTATCTTTGCTTTAGGTGTAAAAGGGATCGTTTTATTACTTGGTGCCTTTGGTATTGCAACAATGTGGGAAGCTGTTTTCTCAGATGTTGGTGTGACACTACTTGCAGTGTTAAATGCAATGCGTGTATTACGAGTGAAAGATTTATAAAAAAGAGGACGCGACCCGCGTCCTCTTTTTTATTGGTGATTTTGTTGAAATTGACTCAATAAAATAATACCAAATATTATTTTAATTTTAAATAG
The DNA here is from genome assembly GCF_002218325.1 of Bacillus sp. M13(2017). Classification (NCBI taxonomy): domain Bacteria; kingdom Bacillati; phylum Bacillota; class Bacilli; order Caryophanales; family Bacillaceae; genus Bacillus; species Bacillus sp. M13(2017). Next base: position 74,589 of record NZ_KZ268514.1, read on the forward strand.
TGTGATATTAAAATTTACAAATAAAATACATTCGTCTTATTATTTTAATATATTTTTTACAAATATCCATATAGTATTGAAAAAACAGAGAAGGGGAAACTTCTCTGTTTACTTTTGTATGTTTTTTTCAACTTGTTCTCGAACTGTTTGAATGTAATTCATTTTATGATCCCAGCACTCTTGGCTTAAATCGACAGGGTATTCTTCAGGATTTAAAGTTCGCATATATTCTTCCCAAAATAGAGAGAGACTCTGCTCGTTATATTGTTGAATATCTAATATACTTGGCAGTTCATATGTTCTTTCACCGTTAACGAAAATGTCTTTATGCAGTTCACGGGCTTCAAAGTTTGTTACGAATTTACTTATATATGTGTGAACTGGATGGAACATTTTTAAGCGCTCTTCTTTTCCAGGTTCTTCAGAATCTAATGCAATATAATCGCCTTCTGCATGATCGTTAACTCGATTGATAATACGATAAATTCGTTTCAGTCCTGGAGTGGTAATTTTTTCAGGATTAGATGAAATTTTAATCGTATCATTTAATTTTCCGTCAGTATCCTCAATCGCAACTAGTTTGTAAACAGCTCCTAATGCAGGTTGCTCAAAGGACGTAATTAATTTCGTCCCAACGCCCCATACGTCAATTTTTGCTCCTTGAGATTTAAGGTGCATAATTGTGTATTCATCTAAATCGCTAGAAGCGATAATTTTTGTATTTGTAAACCCTGCTTCATCTAGTAGTTTTCGTGCCTTTTTCGATAAATAAGCCATATCACCACTATCAAGACGTATGCCATAGAAATCAATACGATCCCCAAATTCTTTTGCAACACGAATTGCATTTGGAACACCAGATTTCAATGTGTCATAAGTATCAACGAGAAAGACGCACTTTTTATGAGTTTCAGCGTATTTTTTAAACGCGACGTATTCATCGCGATATGCTTGAACGAAAGAGTGAGCGTGTGTGCCGGCTACAGGGATCCCAAAGCGTTTCCCAGCACGAACGTTGCTTGTAGAGGAGAAACCACCAATAAAGGCAGCACGCGTCCCCCAAAGGGCAGCATCGAACTCATGGGCACGTCTTGTGCCGAACTCTAAAAGCTCATCATTACTTGCAGCATGTTTCATACGAGCTGCTTTTGTTGCAATTAATGTTTGGTAATTCACAATATTTAAGAGGGCAGTCTCAATAATTTGTGCTTCACCAAGTGGTGCATCAACACGTAATAAAGGCTCGTTATTAAATACAACTTCCCCTTCTTGCATACTGCGAATCGTCCCAGTGAATTTCATATTTTGTAAATAATGAAGGAATTCTTCTTCAAATTGTAATTCTGCTAAATAAGCGATATCGCTTTCAGTGAAACTGAAATTTTCTATGTACTCTACAATTTTCTCAAGGCCAGCAAAAACAGCGTAGCCGTTCTCAAATGGAAGCTTTCGAAAATATAAATCAAAAACAGAACGGCGATTATGAATACCATCTTTCCAATATGTATAAGCCATGTTGATTTGATATAGGTCTGTATGTAAGGCATAACTATCGTCTTTATAATGAGTCATCGCGAGAACACCTCCATAATTTGGTTATAGTATACCAATTTTTCACCATTCGTAGCAAAGAAGAGATATTGATGTGAAGTCAAGAGAGAAAAAAATGAAATTATGCATATTTTTTAGAAAATTTATATTTATCAATTTATATTTCTCCAGATTTTATGTATTATTAGAGTAATGGGGGTAATGAGAATGGAGGAGGACAATGCAACAAACATTAGAAAAAATAGGCAAACAAGTCTTTTATAAACGGCTACAGCAAAAAATGACACAAGAAGAATTATGTCAGGGCATTTGTTCTGTCTCATACTTAAGTAAGATTGAAAATGGAAAGATTGAAGCATCAGAAGAAATTCTACAATTGCTCTGCACAAGACTAGAAATTGCTGTGACGGATTTGAGAGATGTAGAAGAAGATGTGAAGGGGAAGCTGGACGAATGGTTGAATGCACTAGTTCATTTGGACAAGCAACAAGTAGAACGTATATATGAAGAGTTGCAAGGTGAAATGAAGCATGTGTTGGATTTTGAAATTATAAATTATTATAAACTGCTGTATACACGTTATTTAATTATGAAAAGGGATTTTCCTGCTGTCGAAAAAGAGTTAGAGAGCTTAAAGAAGATGTACAAAAAGTATTCACCATTCCAAAAATTATTATATACGTATAGCAAAGGGTTATATTATTTTTTACAACATAGATATAAGAAGGCATTGGAGTATTTGACTCGAACAGAAGTAATGGCAAAGGAACAAGGTTATCATGAGAATGGAATATATTTCAATTTGGCTCTTGTTTATAATGAATTAGAAGTTGAACATATGACTTTACATTTTGCTAATGTAGCAATGGAAGGATTTAAGAATGAATATAAATTCCGTTATGTGATAAATTGCCAGTTACTTATTGCATTGAGTTATATACAAAAAAAACAATATAATGAAGCACTATCTATTTATAATAATATTTTGAGGGAAGCAAATTCTTTTGCTGATAAAGAAAGTATAACAGCTATTGCTTTAAATAATTTAGGCTTCTTGTACTATAACTTAAAAGAGTATGCAAAAGCAAAAGATTATTATTTACAATGCCTAAAGTACAAAAAGGAAGAGGATTTAAATTATATTGATGCAGTGTATGAGATCGCTTTGCAGTGTATTGAATTAAAAGAATTTGAAGAAGCGAAAGATTGGATTAATAAAGGGGTAGATGTTGCCAAGAGGGATGAAAAGTATAAAAGTATGCTATATATACTTTCAATGCTTAAGAATAAATACTTTGAAACGAAAGATGTTTATAAAAGATTTTTAGAAGTTGAGGCAATCCCATTTTTTAGAGGCGAAGAAAATAAAAAGGAATTAAAAATGGTGTATTTAGAACTAGCAGGATATCACGAGGAATTACTAGAATTTAAGGAAAGTAATAACTACTATAAATTAGCAATTAATTTATTAGAAGAAAAGGGAGGAAAATAATATGAAAAAAATAATTATTGGTGCTTTGGCTTTGGTAGCTGTATTAGTGGTATTGGAACCGCAATATGCTTGGACATCGGATATTTATGGTCAAGGAGAAAAAGTAGTAGAATTAATAAATTCTTAACAGAAACCCCTTTCCAACAGGAAAGGGGTTTTTCAATATTTGTTCCTCAAAATTCTACAAAACTTGAGAAATAAATTAATTGAATTTTTAGTATATTAATAGTGAAAACATAATGCTAATATAAAACTACTCTTTTTCAAAAAAAATTTTATTAGGGGGAAGGTTCATGAAAAAGAAAAGTTTAGCGTTAGTGTTAGCGACAGGAATGGCAGTTACTACGTTTGGAGGGACAGGCTCTGCATTTGCGGATTCTAAAAATGTACTCTCTACGAAGAAGTACAATGAGACAGTACAGTCACCTGAGTTTATTTCTGGTGATCTAACTGGAGCGACTGGTAAGAAAGCAGAATCTGTTGTGTTTGATTACTTAAACGCAGCAAAAGGTGATTACAAGTTAGGGGAAAAGAGTGCGCAAGATTCTTTCAAAGTGAAACAAGTGAAGAAAGATGCTGTAACTGATTCAACAGTAGTACGTATGCAACAAGTTTACGAAGGAGTGCCTGTATGGGGTTCTACTCAAGTGGCTCACGTAAGTAAAGACGGTTCTTTAAAAGTATTGTCTGGAACAGTTGCACCTGATTTAGACAAAAAGGAAAAGTTGAAAAATAAAAATAAGATTGAAGGCGCAAAAGCAATTGAAATCGCGCAGCAAGATTTAGGGGTAACGCCAAAATATGAGGTAGAACCAAAAGCGGACTTATATGTATATCAAAATGGCGAAGAAACAACATATGCATACGTTGTAAACTTAAACTTCTTAGATCCAAGTCCAGGAAACTACTACTATTTCATTGAAGCAGACAGCGGTAAAGTATTAAATAAATATAATAAATTGGATCATGTAGCAAATGAAGATAAATCACCAGTTAAGCAAGAGGCTCCTAAACAGGATGCAAAAGCAGTAGTAAAACCTGTAACAGGAACAAATAAAGTAGGAACTGGTAAAGGTGTATTAGGAGATACGAAATCACTTAATACAACGTTATCTGGTTCATCTTACTACTTACAAGATAATACGCGCGGAGCAACGATTTTCACATATGATGCGAAAAATCGTACTACATTACCAGGAACTTTATGGGTAGATGCAGATAATGTTTTCAATGCAGCGTATGATGCAGCGGCAGTAGATGCTCATTACTATGCAGGTAAAACATATGACTATTATAAAGCTACATTTAATAGAAACTCTATTAATGATGCAGGAGCACCATTAAAATCAACAGTTCATTACGGAAGTAAGTATAATAATGCATTCTGGAACGGCTCACAAATGGTATACGGAGATGGTGATGGTGTAACGTTCACTTCATTATCTGGTGGAATTGATGTAATTGGCCACGAATTAACGCATGCTGTTACAGAGTATAGCTCAGATTTAATTTATCAAAATGAATCAGGGGCATTAAATGAAGCTATTTCAGATGTTTTTGGTACATTAGTAGAGTATTATGATAACCGTAACCCAGATTGGGAAATTGGTGAAGATATTTATACGCCTGGTAAAGCTGGAGATGCGCTTCGCTCTATGAGTGATCCAACGAAATATGGTGATCCAGACCACTACTCTAAGCGTTATACTGGTACTAGTGACAATGGTGGCGTTCATACAAACAGCGGTATTATTAACAAAGCAGCTTATTTATTAGCGAATGGTGGTACGCATTACGGTGTTACTGTGAATGGCATTGGTAAAGATAAAGTAGGAGCGATCTATTACCGTGCAAATACGCAATATTTCACTCAATCTACTACTTTTAGTCAAGCGCGTGCTGGATTAGTACAAGCTGCAGCGGATTTATATGGTGCTAGCTCTGCAGAAGTAGCAGCAGTTAAGCAATCATATAGTGCTGTTGGTGTAAACTAAGACTTTAAGAGATAGTTATTAATAAAATACCTCAAAAATAAAGAAGGAGCCTATGCTCCTTCTTTATTTTTTTCTCCATTTTTTCCACAAATAAAACAATCCAATAGCGCCTGCGATTGTTACAATCCACTTTGCTTCATTTGTTCCATTTATAACGTGATATGCAGAATATACTTCAATCAATAAGGCCGGTATTTTCCCTATTGTGCTGGCAATACTGAAGGAGAGTAATGACATCTTACCTAGAGCCGCAAATAAAGTCACGATACTTGATGGGATGAAAGGTATCAATCGAAACGATAGAACGAGTAGAAAGGCCTCTCTACCTTCTACATAAAGAAGACGCTCTACCTTTGGATACTTATTTACTTTATCGTGAGTGAACTTTTGAAGGCCCATGCGGTAAATATAAAACGAGATAATAGCCCCTAATGCTTCGCCTACGATCGAAATAACAGTACCATTTGTTACGCCAAAGAGCTGTATATTAATGGCGGTTAAAAAAATACTAGGGATAAAACCTAAAAGACTAATGATGATGTTAATTAAGATACTAAGTGGAATTGCGATTGAATAGTATTCTGTTAAGAAATTTTGAATCGTTTCAGCCATTGTTTAAAATCCTTTATCTTTTTTTGCATTACACCATATTTCGATTATATAGGCAAGGATAAATTTACATAATGTAGAAAACGTTGATAAAACACTGTTAATATACTATATAAGGGTATTGGGTATATTAAGTAAGGGGTATATTTTTATTTTTAATAAACCACCGTATAAACCCTTTAGATATGGGGTTTATACGGTGGTTTTAGGGATGGATTAAATCGGGAAATAATCATAAAAATATAGGGGTATATTTATAGAAGGGGAGAAAATAGCGATTCTATGAAAATCGGTTGATAATATGGCAAAATAGGTGAGGAATTTAAAAAATGTGTATGTTTTTTCGTGTGAAATTGACTTTTAGTGAAGTTGAGATAATAATCATGGAAGAGGTGATATGATGAAACGAATAAGCAGTCTTTTCTTCAGTAGTTTATTGGCATTAATGCTGATCTTAAGCGGATGTGCAGGAAAAGAACAAAAGCCAGAGAAACAGACAGGGAATCAAGCTACATCGGTAGAAAAAATCAGTGATAATATTTTAGATGAAATGGAAGGACCACCTAAAAATGGTCATACGATTGAAAGACATGTAGGCAAGTCAGAAGAGGATTTGAAGAATCGCTTGAAGACAGATAAAGTGTCAGCTGCAAGTACATACTATGATAAAGAAACAGCGACGAAAGCTGTAAAAGATAGCTTGAAGCAACACGACAAGGAAATTCAAGATTGGTTAAAAAATTCTAAAGAGGCTCGTCTCGTATTAAATACAACTCATTCATTCCCGGTTGGAAAAACGGTAATAAAGAAAAATATGAGTGTAAAAGACAAGTTAGTAAAAACTGTTACTGTTTTAGCAAGAGATAAGTCAGGGGAATTAGGGTTTAAGATTATTACTTCTTATCCATCTGATAAATAAGAAGGGGGAGTACATTATGTATACGACATTACAATACTTTCTTAAATCGTACTGTACGTTAAGTATTCATGAGGATGAAATAGTAAGCGTGATGGAAGAGTTTATTGAACAAGAAGACGAAGAAATCGTTTTGAAATTACGTGATGAATTAATAAATATGAAGAAAAAGAACGCGTGGGAAGTGGCGTGTGTATTAGCTGCGAAGCAAGGAAATCGTATGTGGTCTTTAGAAGAAACGAAAGACCATCTTGAAACTTTTTTACTATTACTGCAAAAGAAAAAGGCGTGATTTAATCACGCCTTTTTCTTTATGTTATTCGGTTAATATTATCTATTCTTTTGGAGCGCTTTTATATACGCTTTTTGAAATTTGTCCATTTGATATTACTTCCCCGTTTTGTGTTACTTTTTTATACGTAACTGCTGTGATTTTATCACTAGTTCTACTAATTACTTGAGAAGAAACTTCAACATTTTTACCAGTATTTGTACCGAAAATGCGTGTAGTAATACTACCTCCATTTGAAAATGCTTGAATATAAATATGATTGCCTGTATTATTTTTAAATTTTAAATCTGGACCATAATCTGCTACTGCTGCATCTTGCCCAAGTGGTAAATAATTTACCGGCATTGAATGATTGCTTCGAGAAACAATGCCTAAATCTGCCCTTAAAGCTGCGCTGTATAATGTACTACTGACTTGGCAAACTCCTCCGCCTGCACTTTGTATTACTTTACCTTGTGAATATACTGCTGCAGATTTATAACCATGTGCAGCATCAGTTACGCCAACGCGGCCGTTAAAACTAAATGTTTCATCAGGTGCGACAATAACCCCACTTAAAGTATTAGCTGACTTATTTACGTTAAATGATTGATTTCCGTTACGGCCAGCCATTGGAGTAGAATATTCAGCAATGACTTCTTTAATACCCATTTTCTGTATGTCTTCTGTAGAACGTTCTGGTTTTATGAATGTAACTGGTAATGTAACATCTGATTTACCAGTAGTAATAGCTTCGTTTGTTAAACTGTTTAGTTTTTCTTTATCAATTTTTTCTCCGTTTTGGCTTTGACTAACATTTACTGTTGAGCCTTCAATACTTAATTCTGCATTAACAGGATTTTTTAATGTTTCATTATATTTATCTTTTATAAAGGTTTCATAAGCTGTTGTATTTAATTGTGGTGTTAATTTATAGTCCCGTTTTAATTCACCGTTTTCAGCTTGCTTACGCATTTTGTAACGATTCATTACGTTTCCTTCTTGTTCTTTGAATATTTTGTCAATAATATCTTTCTCTTTATAATTTACCCCTAAATCTTTCCATGTGTAAGTTTGTTTATCGTTTTGGAATATGTAGGTAAGGGATTTTTGATCTAATTCAGTTACCTTTTGATTAATAATTGCTTGAATGTCTTTCTTATTTTTTCCATCGAGAGAAATACCTTCAAATGTAGTATTTGGTAATGCAGTAGTATCTAATTGATTATTTAATTTGGATACATATTGATATCCCCCAACACCGCCTACACAAAGTAATATGCCCCCGGCAATTGCAGAACCAATCAGTATTTTACTTAGCTTCATTTATTTCCCCCCAGAAATTTATGTATAAATATATGTATTACATTTTTTGTATAAAAATGATGAAAATAACATTATGTACGTACTAGTATACTATTATTTTCACTGCATGTGTAATGTTTTCATAAAAAATGTTACACGGCTGTAATAATTGTCACTTCTTGTCACAATGTGTATGAAAAATATGTTGAAAAATATAATAAAAAGGCTGTCTAGAAAGATCTAGCAGCCTTTTTATTATAATTTTTTATGTTCATTTTTATTCGTAACACCGAGATGTTTTTGAAGGGTAGTTGAAATAGTATCGACGCTTTTTTCATTTGGAACGTAATAATAAATACCACCTATATATTTATCTGTACCTTCTACTTGCATTTTTTCCATCTTTAAATTTGAATCCATTGAATTTTTTGTAATTGTCATCATATCATCAAAAGTTAAATTGGTTTTTAAATCTTTATCGACAGCGTCTAGTAGGCCACCGATTTTATTAATGGAATTAAGAGATAGTGCCTTTTCAGCAATGGCCTCTAATACAAGCTGTTGTCGTTGGCCACGCATATAATCACTATCGATGTGACGAGTTCTAGCTAGTGCCAGTGCCTCTTCTCCATTTAAATGTTGACGTCCTTTTTTTAGATGAATTGCATCTGCTTCATCTTTACTATTTTGCTCTGTGAACTCAACTGGAACGTCTACAGTAATACCACCAAGAGAATCAACAATTTTAATAAATGATTTAAAATTGAATTTTACATAGTAGTCAACTGGAACATCTAAAAAGTTCTCTACCGTATCAATTGTGCTGTCTACACCACCGAATACGTGTGCATGTGTGATTTTATCGTATTTATCACGTGATTTAATGTAGACGCGTGAGTCACGTGGAATGCTTACAAGTTTAACGGATTTATCGTTTTTATTAATTGTTGCAAGTAATAACGCATCTGTTCGAGTTGCTTTTCCATAACCTTTTTCCCTAATATCACTTTCATCAACACCCATAATTAGTACAGAAATATTATCGGTCATAGGTTTAACAGCTTTTTCACGTTTACTGGACTTATCTCCTCGACCTAGTTCAGCATAAGCATTATTTAAGACGGACTTTGCTTTACTGTATATATGGAAGGAGTAGCCTCCTGCTCCAAGTGCTACAATTAGTAATGGAATAAGAAGGAACCAAAGTAGGCGTTTTTTCTTTGAGCGTCCTTTTTTGGCTCGCGTATTGTTGTTCGTGTCGGATTTCATCATTTTTTCTCCTTTAAAACTATCAAAGTGTATACATTTAGAAGTGTACTCAAACACATAAAAAATATTTTACGCTAAATAAAAGCGATTGTACATGTATAAAAAATAGATGTCTTGATTATTTATCCCGCATTAACGGGCAGTAAAACTCCCACCTCAAAGTCCAGCGAATGCAAGGAAGTTAGGTGGGAGTTAACTGCCCGTAAAAGCCCGATTGGTGAAGGCTAATACTCAGAGGGGGGATAGCCCCCTCTGAGTAAAGTTTCACTGTATAAGACATCTATTCGTTATTGTATACAAAAGATAGGGATAAGAAAATGATAAAATTTTACCTAATTACAACATAATGCTTACGATAATTGCAGATAAAATACTAACGAGAGTAGCCCCATATAGTAATTTAAGGCCAAACCTCGCAACAACGTTTCCTTGTTCTTCGTTTAGTCCTTTTACCGCACCTGAAATAATACCAATGGAAGAAAAATTGGCAAAAGACACAAGGAAAACAGAAATAATACCAACTGTACGGGGAGAAAGGCTATTAGAAATTTTACTAAGGTCCATCATTGCGACAAATTCATTCGTTACAAGCTTTGTTGCCATAATACTGCCAGCTGCGACAATTTCAGAACTTGGTACACCGATAAGGAATGCGATAGGTGCAAATACATAGCCGATTAATTGTTGGAACGTAATACCGAATATAATGAGGAACAGGTCATTAATACAACTAATTAATGCGACGAACCCGATGAGCATAGCGCCGACAACAATGGCTACACGAAAACCATCAAGAATGTATTCTCCAAGCATTTCAAAAAAGCTTTGTTTTTCACCTTTGATTTCTAAAATATCTTCGTCATCTTTAACGTCGTAAGGGTTAATGATGAGTACGATAATAAAACCGCTAAATAAATTGAGAACGAGTGCAGTTACTACATATTTAGGTTCAATCATTGTCATATAGGCACCTACGATAGACATAGATACGGTTGACATAGCAGAGGCACAAAGTGTATAAAGACGGTGTTTTGGAATTTGAGCTAATTGCTTTTTCACTGTAATGAAAACTTCGGATTGGCCGACAATGGCAGAAGCAATAGCGTTGTAAGATTCTAATTTCCCAAGACCATTTATTTTACTAAGAAAGTACCCGATCCAATGAATGAAAAATGGTAGTATTTTGAAATGTTGTAATATACCAATTAAAACAGAAATAAAGACGATTGGTAATAATACATTAAGGAAAAATGGCATTTCACCTTTATTTGCAAGTCCACCAAATACGAAATTTATTCCATCAGCAGCATACTCGAGTAGTTTGGTAAACAAACTGGAAATGATTCTAATAAGTATGAGGCCGATTTCTGTATTTAATAGTAAATAGGTTAAAATTAACTGTATAATGAGCATGATAAAAATTGGTTTAAATTTAATATGCTTCTTATTATTGCTAGCGATATAAGCGAGCAAGAAAACAACAATTAGTCCGACGAAAAAAGTAATGAATTTCATGGTAAGCCCCCTAAAAGAGATATTCTGCTATATATGTTTTTCATTTCAAGGGAGAATATGCATCTTTGGTAAAGAAAGGAATAGAGAGAGTATGAATATATGTAGAGTGCATCACGTTGCAATTATTTGTTCGAATTATGAGACGTCAAAGGATTTTTATACTAGAATATTAGGGTTTAAAGAAATGAATGAAGTATATAGAAAGGAACGAGATTCTTATAAATTAGATTTATGTGTAGGAGAAGAGTATCAAATCGAATTATTTTCATTTTCAAATCCACCTGAGCGCAAAAGTTTTCCAGAAGCAGCCGGTCTTAGACATTTAGCATTTGCTGTTACAAATATAGAAGAAGCTATGAAGCATTTAAATCAATGTGGTGTTGAGACCGAACCGATCCGTATTGATGAAATAACGGGGAAGAAATTCGTCTTTTTCCAAGACCCTGATGCTTTACCTTTAGAATTGTATGAGGTTTGAAAATTGGTGGATTTTATATAGAGTTGCTGTCCAATAATTGAAGAAACTAAAGTGAAACTTCTTTTTAAAAAGGAGGTGTAACTTTAGCTAAGAAAGCTAAAGAGCATATGTGGATATTTTAAAATTATTGATGGTAGTCCTTCTTATTGGGTTAACAGCATTTTTTGTGGCTGTTGAATTTGCAATTATTAAGGTACGTAGCAGTCGTATTGATCAACTCGTTAGTGAAAAAAGACGAGGTGCACTGGCAGCAAAAAAGGTAACTACAAATTTAGATGAATATTTATCGGCCTGTCAGCTAGGTATTACAATTACTGCTTTAGGGCTCGGGTGGTTAGGGGAACCAACTATTAAACATTTACTCGAACCGTTGTTTTTAAAATTGCAATTCTCACCTGCAATTTCTAGTACAGTTTCATTTATTATTGCCTTTGCAGTAATTACATTTTTACATGTTGTCATTGGGGAACTTGCTCCAAAGACATTTGCTATACAAAAAGCAGAACAAGTTAGCTTATTGTTATCGAAACCACTTATTTATTTTTACCGAGTTATGTATCCGTTTATTTGGGCTTTGAATGGTTCAGCGAGGGTTGTAACTGGTTTATTCGGATTACATCCAGCTTCTGAACATGAAGTAGCTCATTCAGAAGAAGAATTAAGGTTAATCTTATCTGAGAGCTATGAGAGCGGAGAGATTAACCAAAGGGAATTTAAATATGTAAATAATATTTTTGAATTTGATAATAGAGTAGCAAAAGAAATTATGGTACCTCGTACGGAAGTTGTAGGCTTATATGAGGACGAACCATTTGAAACACATATTAAAGTAATCGCGCAAGAAAAGTACACGAGATATCCTGTATTTGGTGAAGATAAAGATGAAATTATTGGGATGGTTAATGTAAAAGATTTATTTATTCGGTATATGGATGGTAATCGGGACGAGGAGTGCTCGATTATGCCATATACAAGGCCAGTTATTGAAGTGCTAGAAAATATTCCGATTCATGATTTACTATTACAAATGCAAAGAAAACACATTCCATTAGCTGTATTGTATGATGAATATGGTGGTACAGCAGGGATTGTTACACTAGAAGATATTTTAGAAGAAATTGTTGGAGAAATTCGAGATGAATACGATGAAGATGAGAATCCACCTATAGAGCATGTAAGTGAAGGTTATAAAATCGTAGAGGGAAAAGTGCTTATTAGTGAAGTAAATGATTTGCTTGGCATACATTTAATTGCTGATGATGTAGATACAATTGGTGGCTGGATTATGGTACAAAAACAAATCGTTGCTGAAGGAGATATTATTGAGAAACACGGTTTTTATTTTAAAGTCCTTGAAAAGGATATGCATCAAATTAAACGAGTGGAAATAAGGAAAGTAGAAGAATGATTTTCTATAAACTTTAATAAAAAGGATATACAGAAAAATAAATGTTTGCGCTTTCAAAAAAGGTGCTATATAGTGAAGGTGGATACTGAAAAATTCTTCTGAATGATACTCGTGTTTTTAGAGGGCGGATTTTTTGGATAAGGATTTAGAATGAAAAAGTATAGGTGATAAAAATGATAGCAACGAAGGATATACGTATAGAAAAAGATTTTTTAGGTGAAAAAGAAGTACCAAGTGCAGCTTATTATGGTGTACAAACATTACGTGCCGTAGAAAACTTCCCAATTACAGGATATCGCATTCATCCATCACTCATTACAGCAATGGCAATTGTGAAAAAAGCGGCGGCGCTTGCGAATATAGACACTGGTTACTTAGCTAAAGACATTGGACATGAAATTGCAGAAGCAGCGCAAGAAATTGTTGATGGAAAGTTTCATGATCAATTTATCGTGGATCCTATTCAAGGCGGAGCCGGAACTTCTATTAATATGAATACAAATGAAGTAATTGCGAATAGAGCGTTAGAACGTATGGGATATGAAAAAGGTGCGTATGCGAAAATTAGCCCAAACACTCATGTGAACATGGCCCAATCAACGAACGATGCGTTTCCAACAGGGATTCATATTGCAACTCTTATGATGTTAGAAAAGCTTCTTATAACAATGGAAGAACTTCATTCTGCTTTTCGTAAAAAAGCAAAAGAGTTTGATCACGTTATTAAAATGGGACGCACACATTTACAAGATGCAGTTCCAATTCGCCTTGGACAAGAATTTGAAGCGTATAGCCGAGTGCTTGCGCGTGATATAAAAAGAATTAAACAGTCTCGTCAACATTTATATGAAGTGAATATGGGCGCGACGGCTGTTGGTACAGGATTAAATGCAAATCCTACGTATATTGAACAAGTGGTAAAACATTTAAGAACGTTTAGTGGATTCCCGCTTGTTGGTGCAGAGCATTTAGTTGATGCAACGCAAAATACAGATGCATACACAGAAGTATCTGCAGCACTTAAAGTATGTATGATGAACATGTCTAAAATTGCAAACGATCTTCGTATTATGGCGTCTGGACCACGTGTTGGGTTAGCTGAAATTCAATTGCCAGCACGTCAGCCAGGTTCATCGATTATGCCAGGTAAAGTAAATCCAGTTATGGCAGAAGTGATTAACCAAGTCGCATTCCAAGTAATCGGAAACGATCATACAATTTGCTTAGCATCAGAAGCAGGACAATTAGAGTTAAATGTAATGGAGCCTGTACTTGTATTTAATTTAATTCAATCTATTAGTATTATGAATAATGGATTCCGTGTATTCCGTGAATATTGTATTGAAGGAATTACAGCAAATGAAGAATTGCTGAAGCGATATGTTGAGAAAAGTGTTGGAATTATTACAGCAGTTAATCCTCATATTGGTTATGAAGCAGCATCTCGTATTGCACGTGAAGCAATTGAAACAGGAAAATCTGTTAGAGAGTTATGTTTAGAACATGGTGTACTGACTGAAGAGGAATTGGATATTATTTTAGATCCATTCGAAATGACTCACCCTGAAATTGCTGGAGCTTCTTTATTAAAAAATAAAAAAATGTAATGTGAAAAACACCGATCCATTTGGATCGGTGTTTTATTTTTAAAAGATATTAAATACAGCGTTTAATTGAAGTAAGCTAATAACAGCTAAGAAGATTAAACTGTATTTCATTGCTGTTTTAAATAGAGCAGATTCTTTACCAACTAGTCCAACTGCGGCACAAGCAACTGCTACAGATTGTGGTGAAACCATTTTTGCCATTGTACCACCTACTACGTTTAAGGCAACGAGTGTAGAAGGAACGATGTTTAACTGGTCTGCTGTTACTGCTTGAAGTGGTGCGAATAAAGAACCACTTGAAACTACTGAACCTGTAATGAATACGCCAATCCATCCTAAGATTGGAGAAAGAACTGGGAATGCATTACCAGTAGAAGAGAATGCAAGTCCAAGTGTAGATGACATACCAGAGTAGTTCTCTACGTAAGCCAAAGCGATAACGCTACAAATTGTATATACTGGAGCTTTTAATTCTTTCATTGTTTCAATCATTAATTCTTTAACCATTTTACCTTTTACGCGGTAAACAATAAGTGAAACGATAATTGCTAGTACAATCGCAGTAGTTGTAGAAGAGAATACATCAAATTTGAAAACAGCTGCGAAAGGTGTATCAGCTTTTGTAATTGGTGTAGTTTTCATAACAGCATTATGAAGACCAGGGAACTGAATGTTAAATACTAAGTTTGCTAACGGACCATCTGGAGCAAATAAAGCTTTAATCGGTTTTAAGTTAAAGATTGTTACAAATGCAGTTAAGAATACGAATGGAGACCAAGCATATAAAATTTGATTGAATGTATGTGATACTTTAGTTTCTTGTTTTTCTTCTTTAGTAGAAGATTTTGGTTGCCAAACACGTAAGAATAATGCAAGAGCAATCATACTTACAACTGCTGCGAAAATATTAGTAAGTTCTGCACCTAAGAAGTAAGTTACAGCGAATTGAGTAATAGCGAAAGAAACACCACTTACAAGAATACCTTGCCAAGTTTCTTTAATACCTTTAATTCCATCGACCATTGAAACAAGTAAGAAAGGTAAAATAATACTAATGAAAGGTAAAATAAGAACAGTTTGACGACCAATAGTTAATGCGTCAAGTTGAGTTAATTGTGCTGGCACTGTAACTGGAATACCCATAGCACCCATAGCACCACCAGCAATATTAGCTACTAAACAAATACCTGCTGCTTTTAATGGATTAAAGCCCATACCCACAAGTAGTGCAGCTGTAATAGCAACTGGAACCCCTAGACCAGCTGCGCCTTCTAAGAAAGCACCGAAAGAATAAGCGATTAATAATACTTGTAAACGTTGATCATTTGTAATGCTTGAAATACTATCGCGAATAATATTGAATTGCTCTGTTTTAACAGTTAATTTGTAAAGGAAAATTGCGGCGATAACGATAGTACAAATTGGATAAAATCCAGATAAAACACCGAATCCGGCAGATGCTACAGCTACTGTTGCTGGCATTTTATAAACAAATATTGCAAGGATAATAGCGACGATCACACTATAAAGACCAGCCATGTAACTTTTCATTTTGAATCCCATTAAACAAATGATGAAACAAAAGATTGGAAGTGCTGCGATTAGTGCAGATAACCAAATATTGTTTAATGGGTCATAAATTTGTGTCCAAGTACTCATAATAATGACAACTCCTATCTATTATATGTGAAGAAATTCACATTATTTGTGAAACTATTCACAATCAACTTACATGCTTAGTATATTCTCCTTCAACACTATTGTCAACGTAAAAAAGTATAATTATTCCATAATAGTGTTAAAAGAAAAGCTTTGTTCATAAAGTAGACAAAAAACACACTCAAATGAATTTAAGTGTGCTGTATAAACTATTTGCATATTATTTTGCTTATTCAGATGGCATGTTCTCTGGTGTATATTAGATGCTGTCTTTTATATCGAGTATAAAGTTTAATATATGCATTTATCTGTCCTGTTTGATTTAGTGAGGGAGGCACGTTGAGTGGATTTAATAGGAAGTTTTGCACAACAGTCCAACCGCTTGCAATACGAATAAAAAATTAGAAACAAATTTTTAATATCACATCATCTCTTTTTACTGAAAATTCCTTTTAACGTAACAAAGAGGTTAATTATAGTTCAACTACATTACGATAGGTTATCAATTATAGACGGTATTTTACAATACCGTTACTGTGCATTTCAATGAGGTGAAAATATAACAAAAAGCCTGATAAAACAACGTTTGCAAGCAAAGTATTCGTAGGCCATTATTTTGCTTTTTCGTTATATCATATAGTATAATATTCAAAATCAGCAAGGATTTTTTCCTGAATTTTTGCTGATAAAGATGGAAAAATTTTTCGGCTTTATAGGTTGATAAAGTTATGTCGTAACAGGAAATATAAGAACAGATATATAAATAAATAAAAAGAACATAAAAACGCAAATAAAAACGAAAATGAGGGGAACTTTATGAGCCAAAATCAATTCGAATGTCGTATTTCAGAAGAAGATGTACAAATGTTAAGAGCGTTAGCTCACCCACTTCGTCTACGTCTAGTAATGGAACTTATGCAAAGAGGAACATGTAATGTAACACAACTACAGGAAGTATTAGAAATTCCGCAATCAACGGTTTCACAACATTTAACGAAGTTAAAGCAAAATAAAGTAGTGCGCTTTGAAAGACGAGGATTAGAAGTGTATTATCAAATTCATAATGATAAAGTAAGTGCGGTAGTAAAAACATTATTTTCATAAAATTTGAATATTGTGGAAAAAGACGTATGTAATATACGTCTTTTTTTATTTGTCAGAAAGGTAGCGAGAGAGTAAATATTAGCATGTGAGGAAGAAATGACTATTAATCAACATGCTGCCTTACCGAATATATTCTAAAAGGAAAAGAAAAAATAGAAAGGAGTGTAGTAAGCAAAAGGAGGGATAGTAGTATGGATGTGAAACGTGTGAAACAAATCTTATCTTCTTCAAGTAGAATTGACGTTACATATGAGGGCGTACCAGTATGGATTGAGAGCTGTGATGAGCAGAAGGGGAGTGCTCAAGTGTATGATGTATCTAATCCTGGTGAGAGCGTTCATGTGGACGTGACAGCTTTAGAGGAGAAATAATAAAAAAGACGCTTCTAATTTTAGAAGCGTCTTTTTTTTATTCCATCATATGTGCAATTTTCTTAGAGAACATCAGAAGTACTAATCCCAGTACAATTACGATAATACCGATGCTTGCGAATACTTCTAAATATCCTAAAGATTGAGTGAAAGCGGCTAATTGTCCTGCTAATAAGTTTGCGAAGCCAGTACCAGCTAACCATACACCCATTAATAATGATGCTAATTTAACAGGAGCGATTGCACTTACCATAGATAATCCGATTGGTGATAAGAATAACTCACCGATTGTGTGGAACATGTAAGTGAATACAATGAATAGTAAATTTGCTTTCATTGTAATGTTACCTTCATCGCTACCAGTTTTTAAAACAGCTAAAGTTAGAACTAAATATCCAATCCCTAGTAAAATCATGCCTAATGCCATTTTTGTTGGGATTTTCAAATCACCATTTTTTGTTTTTGAAAGCTTAATCCATAACGCAGAAACAGGTAATGCTAGTAAGATAATGAATAGTGGGTTTACAGATTGGAACCAAGGTGTTGGAATTGTAAATCCACCGATTGTACGATCTACGAACTTATCTGTGTAAAGTGTTAAAGAACTACCAGCTTGCTCAAATCCTGCCCAGAAGAATACTACGAAACAAGTTAAAATTAAAATTGCAGCAGTACGTTTTTTCTCTTGTGTTGTTAAAGGTTTTTTCTCAATTGCTTTTGCATTTTTTTCTTTAGATTGTTTACCTACAACAGTTGTTCCGATAGACCCTAAGTAACGAGGTGCTAAGAAATTAAAGGCAAGCTGCCCAATAATCATACCGATACAAGCTGTTAAGAAACCGTATCTATAATCTGCGAAGTAACCGCAAATGAATGGAGCGATAAGAGCTCCTAAGTTAATCCCCATGTAGAAGATAGTGAAGGCACTATCACGACGAGAATCATTTTCGCTATATAATTGACCTAATAAAGTCGAAATATTTGGTTTGAAGAATCCGTTACCAATAACTAATAATCCTAATCCTAAGAAAAGTCCAGTTTTTGTGTTCATTGAGAATAATACAAAGTTACCAATTGCCATGATGATACCACCAATAGTAATGGCATGTCGCTTCGTAATGAAATGGTCAGTTAACCAACCACCAATAATAGGTGTGAAATATACAAGCATTGTGAAAATACCGTAAATTTGAACTGCAACTGCTTTATCAAATCCTAAACCGCCGCTTACTAAGCTCGTTGTTAAATAAAGAACTAATAAGCCACGCATTCCGTAATAACTAAATCTTTCCCACGCCTCTGTAAAGAACAACAAGTATAACCCTGGTGGATGTTTTTTTGGTGATTGTTGCTCTCCAGCTTTGTCTAATTTTAAAGCTGCATCCATTTTTGTTTCCCCCTAATCCTGTATAACGGATATTTATGTAATCATTTTAATTTACAAAATATTTAGAAGTCAATAGAATTATATGGAAATAGAAAGAAAATTTCTAAAAAAGTTCTATTTTTCTTCAACCGTTACTGTATTTTGCCCTGAAAACGAGATGATAAGCGTTTTCAAATGTAATAATTGAATTCTAAAAGAAAATAAAATAGTGATTAATCAGAAAGTTTAGATTAAAAAAATATTCTGATATAAAGAAAATATACTCTATTTACTTTTATAATATAACATATTGGGAATAAAAATACAAAACGAAATAATGTGACATTTAAGTGAATTGAAAAATAACCAGCTCCATAGAAGGGAGCTGGTTAAGGAAATATTATTTAACAAAGCGCTTTTCGATGTCATCTAGTAATAGGTTAGCAGCCATTACACCGCCAGCTGTATTCCAAATAACATCGTCGACTTTGTATGCTTTACCATTCTTTACGGCATTTAAATTTTTAAATAGAGGATCGTTTATATATTCTTTTTCTAGTTCAGATCCTTTTTTCTCATTTCCTTTATCGAATGTGAAGTAGAATAATACGTCACCATCCATAGCAGAAATACGCTCTTTAGATACGTTACGCTCTGCAAAATCATCTTTATTTTGATCTCCAGGACGTTTAAATCCAAGTTCTTTTAAAATAACACCAGAGAATGTATCGCCATGATAAATACGAACATCACCAGGCATGAAACGAACCATAGAGATTTCTTGATTTACTTTATCGCCAAGTTTGCCTTTTAAATCTTTCATACGTGATTCGTAATCAGCTACAACTTTTTGACCTTCTTTTTCTTTATTTAATGCTTTTGCATAAAATTTGAAGTTATCTTTCCATTCACCACGTAATGTTTCTGAGAACACAGTAGGTGCAATTGCTTTTAGTTGTTCGTACACTTTTTCGTGGCGCATTTTGTTACCGATAATTAAGTCTGGTTTTAAAGAAGCGATTGTTTCAACGTTAACTTGTCCTTCATCACCAACAACTTTTACATCTTTCATTTTATCCTTAATATGTGGATACCATGGGTCACCAGTCCAAGACTTTACAGCACCAACTGGTTTCACACCTAATTCAAGTAAAGCTTCAGTTCCTTCATTTGTTAAGATAACTACACGTTTTGGATTAGCAGGAACTTCTGTTTTACCCATTGCATGTTCTACAGTAACCACTTCTTTTTTAGTATCTTCTTTTGGAGATTCTTCTTTGTTATTTGATTTTCCACAAGCGCTTAAAAGCATTGAAAATGCTAGTAAAAATACAAATACTGTAAACGATTTCTTCCGCATGAAATTCATTATGTACCCCCTATATGTTGAGAATATTTTTCAATAGCAAGCATGATATTAAGCCTTTATCTTTTAATTGTCAATATATATGGGTGAAAATAATTCTCATTTCCGTTGACAATGAGAATTAAGTTGAAATACACTAACAACGTATCATTATACATTGAAGGGGAAACGCTGCATGTTATTAAAAACAAATCGAGCAAAATGGATTGGATTATTTGTTGGAATCATTGCAGTCGTCATTTGTATTTGGGGAAGTATTATTTTCGGATATACAAATACGAGTTGGAAACTAGCATTGGATGCTTTTTTCCATTTTAACGGTTCCAATGAACATATTATTATTGAAAATGTACGTCTGCCTAGGGCGTTAATTGCAGCTAGTGTTGGTGCTAGTTTAGCCATTGCTGGTTGTCTTATGCAAACTTTAACGAAGAATCCACTTGCTTCTCCAGATTTTATTGGATTAAATTCAGGTGCTGCGTTCTTCATAGTTGTAGCAATTGTAATCTTTTCCGTGACATCATTATCAGCTTTCACATGGATTGCTTTTTTAGGAGCGGCGGTTGCAGCTGTACTTGTATTTGCTTCTAGTTCTTTAGGAAAAGAAGGGACTACTCCTCTTAAGTTAACGTTAGCAGGGGTCGCAATTAGTGCGTTATTTTCATCATTAACACAAGGATTACTTGTGTTAAATGAAAAAGCACTTGAAGAGGTATTATTTTGGCTTGCTGGATCTGTGCAAGGGAGAAAGTTAGAAATTTTACAATCTGTATTCCCGTATTTATTAATAGGATGGATTGCATCTCTTATGATGGCAGGGAAAGTAAATACATTGATGATGGGAGAAGACGTCGCGAAAGGACTTGGACAACGAACAATTTTAATGAAATCGTTCGTGTTACTTATTATTGTACTGTTGTCTGGTGGTTCAGTTGCGGTTGCTGGCCCAATTGGATTTATTGGAATTATTACTCCGCATTTTGCTAGATTTCTTGTTGGAGTTGACCACAGATGGAGAGTGCCCTATAGCGGATTGTTAGGTGCAATACTACTAATATTGGCTGATATAGCAGCAAGATATGTCATTATGCCACAAGAAGTACCAGTGGGAGTTATGACAGCATTTATTGGAGCACCGTTCTTTATTTATATTGCACGTAAGAGAGGGCTTAGCAAATGAAGAAATATATTCCGTTTCGTATAGGAAAAGGCGAGCTCTCGTTTTTAATGTATAAACGAGCTTGTCTCGTCTTGTTAAGTTTACTAGTTGTTTTAATAGGATTATTCTTTGCGAGCGCAGGTATGGGAGACATGAAAATTGCTCCTTATGACGTATGGCAAGCAATTACCGGAAATGGCGATGCGATGTCTAACATGGTTGTAAATAAGTTTCGTATGCCACGTATTTTAATTGCTATCCTTGTAGGAATTGCGCTTGCGGTAGCGGGCTGTATTTTACAAGGGCTCGTTCGAAATCCACTTGCTTCTCCTGATATCATCGGGATTACGGGCGGGGCAAGTGTCGCAGTTGTATTATTTTTAGCGCTATTTAGTGATAAAAATAATGCACTAACGGTAAGTATTCATTATATGCCGCTCGCAGCTTTTGCAGGAGCAACGATTGTAGCGGTTTTTGTATACTTATTTGCATGGAAAAATGATGGATTATCACCAATTAGTCTCGTTTTAATTGGTGTTGGATTTTGGGCATTAACGAAGGCGGCAACGACTTTGTTTATGTTATTAGCACCAATTTATCAAGCGAGTCAAGCGAATGTATGGATTACAGGTACCGTTTACGGATCTTCTTGGCAAAATGTTATGGTACTTGCGCCTTGGGTTCTCATTTTAACAGTAATATCATTTATCGCAGCTAGGCATTTAAATGCACAAGAGCTAGGGGATGATATAGCGGTAGGACTTGGGGTTCCTTTAACAAAGTCGCGTGTATTTATGTTATTACTTAGTACAGCTTTAATTGGTGGTGCGGTAGCTTTTGCCGGAGGGATTGGATTTGTCGGTTTAATGGCACCACATATTTCACGAAGATTAGTTGGTTCTTTATACGGTGCATTACTCCCAGTTGCAGCTATTGTCGGTGCAATTCTAGTACTTGCTGCAGATTTAATAGGGCGTACAATTTTCACACCACTTGAAATTCCAGCAGGGGTATTTACATCAGCAATTGGTGCACCTTATTTTATTTATTTACTTTATAAAAGTCGGAATTCATAAAGGGAGATGAATATGCAAAAAGCATTGGAGACGAAACGCTTGACGTTGTCTTATGGTGAAACAATTATTATTGATGAGCTGAACTTAGAAATTCCAAAAGGAGAAATTACAATTTTTATTGGTTCTAACGGTTGCGGGAAATCAACTTTATTACGTTCACTAGCCAGATTATTAAAGCCAACAAATGGTGATATTTTGTTAGATAATCAAGCAATTCAAAGTATGCAAACGAAGCAAATTGCTCGTCAAATGGCGATTTTACCGCAAGGACCACAAGCACCAGAAGGACTTACAGTATTACAACTTGTAAAGCAAGGGCGTTATCCATATCAAACATGGCTGAAGCAATGGTCAGAAAAAGACGAGGAAATGGTACAGAAGGCACTTGCAGCAACAGGTATGACAGAATTTGCTGAGCGAGATGTGCATGCCCTTTCAGGTGGACAACGTCAACGTGCTTGGATCGCAATGACACTTGCACAAGATACAGATATTATTTTACTGGATGAGCCAACTACATACTTAGATATGACTCACCAAATTGAAGTGCTAGATTTATTATTCGAATTAAATGAAACAGAACAAAGAACAATTGTTATGGTATTACATGATCTAAATTTGGCATGCCGCTATGCAGATAACATTGTAGCCATTCAAGATAAACAAATATATGCACAAGGTAAACCTGAAGAAGTGGTAGATGAGAAACTAGTACGTGATGTATTCCGAATGGAGTGTCAAATTAGTACGGATCCGTTGTTTGGAACACCACTTTGTATCCCGCACGGAAGAGGAAGACGTGTAGTTAAAGAAGTTGCCCAGGCAATGAGATAAAAAAACGATGAGTGATTCATCGTTTTTTTTATTTTGTACAAGAAAATAAGAGAAAGAGAGGAATTCGTAAGCGACGTTTATACTCTTCTTCATTTTGAAAATAGGTTGAATTTGGTGTAGCTTCTTTTAATGATGTAATGGTAAATCCAGCTTGCTGTAATAATGTGAAATACTGTTCCGTTGTACGATGATATTTAATAACTTCTTGGTCAATCCATGGTTCAACCCGTTTGCCTAGTTTAAAGTAATGATCGACGAGCCAATTCGTTCTTTTACCACTTGTTTGTAAGCTTTCAAACGAAGAAGTAATTACGGGATGTTGAACGCTAAAGGTAAAGGTGCCATTTGTTTTTAAAGTTTGAAACACTTTTTGAAAAATGGTATCAAGATGTTCAATATAATGTAAGGCGAGTCTAGATGTTACTAAATCAAAAGTGGAAGAGGGGTAGGTATAATCTTTGAGGTTTAAAAAATGAACAGATCCATTTTTATTTTCTAGTTGTTTTTTAGCTTTTTCATACATAAGTTCGGAGCCTTCAATGCCGGTGTAAGAGTGGCATCCCTTTTCTAATAATTCCGCGCCAAACTTAGCGTCACCACAGCCTAAATCGAGAATTTGTTTTCCTTGTACATGACCAATGAGCTGAAAGAATACTGGTTTTTCAATGGATTCATTTGGGCTATTTTCTCGGTATCTTCGTTTCATATATTGTTCGAAAAATGCTGTGTTATTGTATACATCAGATTCTGTAAATGCCATGTTTGAAACCTCCCGAAATATTTTTTTAATTCTATCAAATATGAAAAGTAAATCATAGATTTATTGTAATGAATCATATATAATCTAAAATTGTAAGCGGTTACTTTAAACTATTTTTCTATAATAAATTCTGAAAACGTGTTAAGCTAGTAGAGGGATTATTGGAACTATTAAGACAATAATTCGCTTACATGAACGATGGGAGGCTTCACGATGTCTAGTAAAACACTTGCGAAATTTTTAGAAGAAAATTTCGAGGATTTAAAATCAAAGGGGCTTTATAACGTAATTGATCCGCTTGAGAGTTCAAATGGACCGATCATTACAATTGGCGGAAAAGAATATATTAACTTATCTTCAAACAACTATCTTGGATTAGCAACAGATAGCCGTTTGCAAGAAGCAGCAATTGGTGCAATTCATAAGTACGGTGTTGGGGCAGGAGCTGTTCGTACAATTAACGGTACTTTAGATTTGCATATTAAATTAGAAGAGACAATTGCAAAGTTTAAACATACAGAAGCAGCAATTGCTTACCAATCAGGATTTAACTGTAATATGGCAGCGATTTCAGCCGTTATGGATAAAAATGATGCAATTCTTTCAGACGAATTAAACCATGCTTCTATTATTGATGGTAGTCGTCTATCAAAAGCCAAAATTATTGTTTATAAACATTCGGATATGGAAGATTTACGCCAAAAAGCAATCGCGGCGAAAGAATCAGGTCTTTACAATAAATTAATGGTAAT
Organism: Bacillus sp. M13(2017); assembly: GCF_002218325.1. NCBI lineage: Bacteria > Bacillati > Bacillota > Bacilli > Caryophanales > Bacillaceae > Bacillus > Bacillus sp. M13(2017). Next base: position 99,451 of record NZ_KZ268514.1, read on the forward strand.
TACAGACGGTGTCTTCTCAATGGACGGAGATGTTGCGAAATTACCAGAAATTGTTGAGATTGCAGAAGAATTAGATTTAATGACATATGTAGACGATGCACACGGTTCAGGCGTACTTGGAAAAGGTGCAGGAACTGTAAAGCACTTCGGTCTATCTGATAAAGTTGATTTCCAAATTGGTACATTATCAAAAGCAATTGGGGTAATTGGTGGATATGTAGCAGGGAAACAAAACTTAATTGACTGGTTAAAAGTTCGTTCACGTCCATTCTTATTCTCTACAGCATTAACACCAGCTGATGCAGCTGCATGTATGCGATCCATTGAAATTTTAATGGAAAGCACAGAGCTACATGATCGTTTATGGGAAAATGGCCGCTACTTGAAACAAGGATTAAAAGAACTTGGCTTTAACATTGGGGAAAGTGAAACGCCAATTACACCTTGTATTATTGGTGACGAAGTGTTAACACAAGAGTTTAGTAAACGTCTAAATGAGGAAGGCGTATACGCAAAATCTATCGTGTTCCCAACTGTAGCTAAAGGAACAGGTCGTGTTCGTAATATGCCTACAGCAGCTCATACGAAAGAAATGTTAGATGAAGCAATTCGTAAGTATGAAAAAGTAGGAAAAGAAATGGGCATCATTTAAGTAACGACATCTTTTGAATAGCTTGCAAATGAGGAGTGGGGAAAATGAAAAAAATTCTAGTAACCGGTTCTTTAGGGCAAATTGGTTCTGAATTAGTAATGAAACTTCGTGATGTATACGGCGCATCAAATGTTATTGCAACAGATATTCGTGAAACAGATAGTGAAGTAGTAACATCTGGTCCATTTGAAACGTTAGATGTAACAGATGGACAAAAACTACATGATATCGCAAAGCGTAATGAAGTAGATACAATTATTCATTTAGCAGCTTTACTTTCAGCAACAGCAGAAAAAAATCCGTTATTTGCATGGAATTTAAATATGGGTGGACTTGTAAATGCATTAGAAGCAGCTCGTGAATTAAACTGTAAGTTCTTCACGCCAAGTTCTATCGGTGCATTCGGTCCATCGACGCCAAAAGATAATACACCGCAAGATACAATTCAGCGTCCTACTACGATGTATGGGGTGAACAAAGTAGCAGGAGAATTACTATGTGATTATTATCATCAAAAGTTTGGCGTAGATACGCGCGGTGTCCGTTTCCCAGGTTTAATTTCTTACGTAGCTCCTCCAGGAGGCGGAACGACTGATTATGCAGTTGAAATTTATTATGAGGCGATTAAAAAAGGTGCATACACCTCATACATTGCTGAAGGAACATATATGGACATGATGTATATGCCTGATGCTTTACAAGCAATCATTTCATTAATGGAAGCTGATCCAAGTAAGCTAGTGCATAGAAATGCATTTAACATTACAGCAATGAGCTTCGAGCCAGAGCAAATTGCAGCGTCAATTCGTAAACACATTCCGACGTTTACAATGGATTATGCAGTAGATCCAGCTCGTCAAACAATCGCTGATAGCTGGCCAAACTCTATTGACGCAACTGCAGCAATGAAAGAGTGGGGCTTTAAAGCAGAATACGATTTAGACAAAATGACAACTGACATGCTGGATAAGTTAAAAAAAAAGCTCACAGCTGGGTTAGTGATGAATTAATAGGAAGGGTCGATTCTTAGGAATCGGCTCTTCATCATTTTGGGAGGGAGAGAAGTCTTGTGCAAAGAGTTGACGTTGTATATGCACTAATACATGACGAAGAAACAGATAAAATATTAATGGTACATAATGTAGAACAAAATGTTTGGTCATTGCCAGGCGGGGCTGTGGAAAAAGGTGAAATATTAGAGGAAGCACTAATAAGAGAAGTGAAAGAAGAGACAGGTTTAACTGCTACGTTAGGTGGACTTGTTGCGATCAATGAAAAATTCTTTGAAGAATCAGGGAATCATGCACTATTTTTTACATTCCGAGCGAATGTAGTAAAAGGTGAACTTATTGCGGAAGATGAAGGTGAAATTTCTGCAATAGAGTGGGTGGATCGAAAAATTGTGAATGAGCGTTTCCCATACTATGACGCAGGATTTGAATCTTTATTAGAAGTAGCCATTCCGTACAAGTTTCAACCAGAAACAAAGTAATTGAACGAAAAAATAGGAGCCACAAGGCTCCTATTTTCTATTCAATCGTCTTCAGTAATAGTTTTTTCAGCAATGGTTTAATCTTCAATCGTAAATCTTCAGCATGATTTGCAACTAAGAAGTGATGGTTATAAATGTTTTTCATCAATTGATAAGTTGCTTCTTTCGCTTCGCCTTCTTCGATGAAGATACCGATTACTTCCATACCACTTTTACGCGCGAGTTTAACAGCTTCATGCGTATCTAAAATTCCGTCTTGTTGATAGTCTAGCGCAGAAGGCTCACCGTCTGTGAAGACTAGTAAGAATTTATGTTTCTCAGGTCTTTTGGCAAGTTTTTCAGAAACGATACGAATAATATATCCGTCGCGGTTATCTTCTTCTTCACGAAGTTGCATAATTTCTGGACCAACGTTTGGTAACGTTGAGTTTTTATAATTTACAACTTCATGGATAACGTTTGGTTTATCTTCAGGTTTAGCGCTAGAGGCATCTTCCCAAAATCCGCTAATAGCGTGTGGGATTTTTAAAGATTTTAAAGCTTCATGGAATAGTACAACACTCTTCTTCGTTTCTTCCATTTTGTTATACATAGAACCAGAACAGTCAACTAACAGTTGGAATGCAACATCGAGTTCTTGTGACTCTTGTCCTTTTTTATAAAACATACGCGGTTGTTTTTCGGTATAAATACGAAGGAATTTCTTACGAAGTCTTCCGTAATATTTATCGCTATTCGCATTCGTTTTATTTTCAATTGTTTTTTCGATAATTTTCTTTAATTCTTTTACATCTTTATTAACGACTGATTTGATAGCTTGGTAATCTTTTTTCTCATCTGAGTTTGGTTTGCGAGCTTCTTTAAATGTATGAGAAGCACCTACATTATACTTACCGTATGCACCGTCGTGCTGGCTAGAAGCGTGTGAAGCCCTTGCTTCTTCTGTATCAGCGCCATCAAAGTTGGATTGTGTACTTTTTTGTGAAGTACCTTGTACAGAACCAAGTGCTTGGTCGCCATCTTCTGATTCACGGGCAGTATCACCCATCATATTAGTTTTTGTTCCGCTTTCTAATTCAAAGCGTAAAAAGTTCTCGTTTTCGTTATTTTTATTTTCACGATGCCATGTGGAGAAACTTTCATCCATTTTGTTTTTATTTTCATCGTCATCTATAAGCTGCGTATCATCATTTGCTAAATCTTCGACGCGACAGTTCTTTTCGTCTGCAAGGACAGATAAGTAAAGTGGAGCATGTCCGAAATAGTTGTTAAGCATATCACTTTCAAGAAGCGCCTCTAAGCGATAGCGAATTTTCTCAACGATATACATAATATCTTCTGTGTTACGTGCTTGGAATGTTTCATGTAAAATCGCTTCAATTTGCTCAAAATATTCATTATTAAACATTTCATATTTATCGCTCGTTAATGAAAGATAGCATAGGCAAAATAGACGATCACCGTGATAATTACGAACGCGGTTTATTTCATTTTGAGAGCCGAAATAGTTGCGGTACATTTCTTTTCGACGTTTAAAAACATGCTTCGTGCCAGGACGTAAGTTCTTTACGATTTCCTCAACGCGTAAATCTTCTAATAGAACAAATAATTGTGTTAAAAACTTTTTTAGGGGCGATTCTTGCAATTCAATCGCATAAGAACGAATTAAAGTCATGTCCGAGTAATGTTTATTACCAAGTGCTTTTAAGAACACTTCGCTTTTTAATCCGATTACTGTATCTTCTTCTTTTCGATCATCCCAAAAGTGACTAATGACAACTTTCTTTTCAATTTCGTCGTAGTATGCTTTATAGCCATATTCAAGATAGGCATCGTCTTCTTTTAGAAGGGCATACATTAAATTTTCCATTTGTAGAAACAGCGACGCATCAATTTTTTTGTCACTAAAAATTTGTCTCATAAATTATCCCTCAAAGAAATAACTTTCTGCTAATTCACGGACAGTCATTTGTTCTGTTTCATCATTAAGTTTTGCAATTATGCTTCGTTCAATCGCTCGCATAACAGGAATATATACACCTAAATCACATGCGTCGATAATACCACGAATACTTGCTGCTTCTTCACTTACACGTCCATCGCGAGCTAAAGGCATAAGGTCGCTTGCAAATGCAACAAACTTTTCAATTGTTGCAACATCATTTAATTTTGATTCTGCTAATAATAGTTCTTTTAATGTGTCACCTTGAATGTAAGGAACTTCAATAATAACGAAACGGTTTTTTAATGCTTCATTTAGCTCACTTGTTCCAACGTAACCTTCGTTAATCGCAGCAATTACACGGTATTCGTCATCACCGAATACAACCTCTTGTGTAAATGGGTTTGTAATCATTTTACGGTAATCTAATGCGCCGTGAAGTAGCGGTAAAGTTTCAGGTTTTGCCATATTGATTTCGTCAATATATAGGAAGTGACCGTTCTTCATTGCTTTCATAAGAGGACCGTTAACGAATGAAACTTCAGATGCACCATCTTTCGTTTGTAGTGTGTTGTATCCTAAAATACCCTCTACATCTAAGTCGACAGAGCAGTTAATGCTATGCATTGGTTTTTGGAATAAAGAAGAAAGAGTTTCCGCTAGTACTGTTTTACCACTACCAGTCGGTCCTTTTAATAGAATGTTCTTGCCAAGAAGAAGTGCTGTAATTGCATCTTCAATAATGCTATTATCAGACGCTTTATATATTTTCGTTCCGATTAAATGTGCATTTTCACCAGCTTCTTGTTTATTCTTTTCATGAATCGTAGAAAGCTGTTGTTTTAAATCAGCATGTATATGAAATTGTTCTAACATGTATTTCCCACCTAACATTATTTTCATAAAGTAATACATCTTATGATAACTTGTTTTAATATGGTATGCAAAGAAAAGGAAGGAGGATAAAGGGAAAAGAAAAAGCAATCAAGATGAAGTTGATTGCCTACAGTAAAGGAGAAATGAGCCTCATGAAAGACTCCAATATGCGTTTTTTTATACTTCTTTTTTGGAAAGAGTTCCATTTAATTTCAGTTGAATGTTTAAAATCTTCTTCAAAATCACGTTTAATATCGTGAACTGTTTTTGATTCATAAAGTACGCTAATAATTTCGTAATTCAATTCAAAGCTACGTACATCCATGTTCGCTGTTCCAATAGTTGCAATTGTATCATCAACGAGTACAATTTTTGCATGCATAAAACCATCTTTATAACTGTAAATAGAAGCACCAGCTTTTAAAAGCGGAGTGAAATAGGATTGAGATGCTTGATCACTAATGATGCTATCACTTTTACCTGGATATAAAATCCGTACATCTATTCCGGCAATTGCACTTAAGCGTAATAATGTTAAAGTTTCTTGATCTGGAATAAAGTAGGGGGTAGCGATCCAAATGGATTTTTTTGCAGAGCCCATAACAGCTAATAATGTATTACGAATACTTTTATCATCGGAGCTTGGTCCACTTGCTACGATTTGAACAGCACCTTCTGCATTTGAAATCTCTTTACCTGGGAAGTATTGTCTATTCATGAATTGATCCCAGGAATAAGTATTTAAACCACTAGAGGCATAGAGCCAGTCTTCTAGAAAGATTGCTTGTAATTTATATAATGCTTTTCCTTCTATCTTTAAATGACTATCACGCCAAACAGGAAATTTCTTGGAACGGCCAAGATATTCATCACCGACGTTGAGTCCTCCGGTAAAACCAATTTTTCCATCTACAATAACGATTTTTCGATGGTTACGATAATTGACCGTTTCAAGTAACCAAGCTGAAAAAATAGGGTCAAATTCTACTATTTCAATCCCAGCTTCTTTCATAGGTTGCAAAAATCGTCTTCTTAACGTATTACTTCCAAGACCATCATAAAGGAAACGTACAATAACACCATCTTTTGCTTTTTGTATTAAAGCATCTCGAACTTTTGTACCAATTTCATCAGATTTATAAATGTAGTATTGAATATGTATATGATGTTTTGCCTGATCTATAGCTCGCAAAATTTCTGAAAATGTTTGATCTCCGTTTGTTAAAAGTTTTGTAGTTGTTCTATCTGCGACAGGACCGCCTCCAAATTTTTGTATGACTTCTGTTAAATGTATGGAACGTTCATTTAGTGGGACTGTGAGTAATAACTCTAGTCTTCTTCCTTCTAATATTTCACGGAATAATTTTCTTTGTTCTTCTGAACGATGGAGATGTTTTTTTCTTCTCCAGCGGCTGCGCCCGAAAATAGCGTATAAAAGCACACCTATAATAGGAAGAAGTGCTAATACTAAAAACCACGCTAATGTACTTTGTGGAGATCTATTTTCTATAAAAATAACGAATGAAATTCCTACGATTGTGATGGACCATAGGGCACCGACAAATGTATATAACGAAATATACGATGTATTTAATAGGAACAGAACGATAGATACAATTATAAATATTAATAGTAATTGAACGATAGGCTTCTTCATTTCTATATAATTCCCCTAATCTTTTTTCAATATAGACTTCTTAAATAGAAGATGTAATATGACATCTTTATTATAAGGTGTTTTGCTTTTTTTACAAAATATAGACATTTCACCTATACTTTCCGCATTTGTCCTACATACAGTGTACTATCCCATTTTTTATCCCACTCTTAACGCATATGAAAATGAAAAAATCGAAAAGGAGCGGAGAAGCATGAATTATATAGAAAATAATGGATTTTATTATCGAAATCATCATCATGGAGGACACAATCATGGTGGGCACAATCATAACGGCGGACATCATCACTATGATCACCATCATCATCACGGAGGCGGATGGGGCTGGGGTGGTGGTAGTTCATGGGGAGGCGGATTTTTCCCTGGAAGCTTTGCAGGAGGAGTGTTAGGCGGACTGACAGCTGGTGCATTAACAGGTGCAACAAGTGGAGGATATTATCCAGCTCCATATCCAGTAGCTTATCCATCACCATACCCTGTAACGTATCCAATGCCATACCCAGGTTATCAGCAAATACCATATTCGTATTAAACTAAAAAAGAGGCTATCCTCTTTTTTAGTTTAATACGGTATTTATTTATAAAATACTTCCAAAATTAAGGTGAAAATATGTTAATATTTTGTTATTGTAATTCAAAAACATATACATTGATATAGAGTTTTATATTATTATTCGTGAATAGTTATGTAGTATGGTCTAATTTCTATTTCGTTATTAAAAACAAAGAGATCAGATGTGAGTGGTATTAGTTGGAAACAAGGCTTGCATAGAGCCACTTAAAGAGATTGCAGTATAATAAGGCGCGAAATCATTAGGGAGATGAGAAGCTACTAGTTATAATTGGAACGGTATAATATTGCTTTTTATTACAAATAATATTATGTTATTTTAATCGGTCTATTTAAAAAGATAATTTATGTAATGGGCTAGTATTAGAAAATGAAATATCTCTATTTCTATGAAGAGAAACAGGTTGTGTTTTAGTCAGATAGAAGCAAGGAGAGATGCGCATGCTAGAACAGAGAGGTCATGCATTATATGACTCTTCATTGCGAGATTTAAAGTTAGCATTAGATGAGTCTTCAATTGTTGCAATTACAGATCGAAAAGGTCTTATTACATATGTAAATGATAAATTTTGTGAAATCTCTAAATACAAAAGAGAAGAATTAATTGGAAAAGATCACCGTATTTTAAATTCAGGACATCATCCAAAAAACTTTTTTCAAGAATTATGGAAACGTATTTTGAATGGGAAAGTATGGACAGGTGAGATTCGGAATCGAGCAAAAGATGGTACATATTATTGGGTCAAAACAACAATTGTTCCATTTTTAAATGAAAAAGGAGAGCCATACCAGTTTATCGCAATTCGAAATGATATTAGTAGTAGAAAAGAAGCGGAACATAGATTGCGGCTAAGTGAAAGTCGTTATAGGGAACTTGCCTATCATGATGCCTTAACGAGTTTGCCTAACCGTTTACAATTAATAACGACCGTTAATAAATTGATTGCAGATAAAAAAGAATTTGGTATGATTTACTTTGATTTGGATCGTTTTAAATTAGTAAATGATACATTAGGTCATATGATAGGGGATTTACTTTTAAGCGAAGTTGCTTCAAGGTTGCATTATGTACTAGGAGAGAAAGATGTTCTGGCTAGGCTAGGTGGCGACGAATTTGTGCTGTTAACAAAAAATCATAGACAAGATGATATGAGTCAGTTAGCGACATCTGTGTTGTCATGTTTTCAGGCACCATTTATGCTGGAAGGCCATGAAGTATACATTTCAGCTAGTCTAGGACTTTGTTCTTATCCACAAGACGGACAAGATGTGGAAACTTTATTGAAAAACTCTGACTTAGCTATGTATAGTGCAAAAGAACAGGGGAGAAACGCTGCATGTTTCTTTACAGATGAGCTACGTGCGAAAATAAATCGTAGAATGAAAGTTGAGTTTGCTTTGCAAAAGGCAATTCGTGACGAAGAGTTAGATGTAGCATTGCAGCCTATTATTGATTTGAAAACGAAGAGATATTCTGGTATAGAAGCTCTAGTACGTTGTATGACAGAAGACGGACCTATTTCACCAAGCGAATTTATCCCTGTAGCTGAAGAGTCTGGACTTATTATAAAGCTAGGAGACTGGGTATTAGAAAAATCATGTCGCTTGTTTAAAACATTGCCAAATTATCAAGAAGGACTAAAGTTATCTGTGAATTTATCTATACAACAATTAATGCAGAAACGTTTTATTTTGTCCGTACGTAGCATTTTAAAGAGAACTGGTTTTCCTCCGAACCGTTTAATATTAGAAATAACGGAAAGCATTGCAGTCCGCCATTTTGATTATATTATTGCTACATTACAAGAATTAAGAAATATGGGTGTTTTAATTGCTTTGGATGATTTCGGAACTGGCTATTCTTCCTTATATTATTTAAAACAACTACCACTGGATATTGTAAAAATTGATCGTAATTTTATTCGTGAATTTCATTATGATCACGCACAACCAGAACGAACGATTGTAAAATCCGTTATCGAAATTGCTCATAGTTTAAATTTAGCAGTAGTTGCTGAAGGAGTAGAAACAGTAGAGCAAGAGAGTTTGTTACAATCAATGAGCTGTGATTATGTACAGGGATTTTATTATGCGAAACCTTTATCTGTAGGAGAGCTAAAAGAAAAGTTAATTACAGATTTTTAATAAAAAAGAGAAGCCAGCAGCTTCTCTTTATTTAATCCGTTTTTTGTGAGTCTTTCATTAGTACTGGATAGAGAATAAGGCCTAATACGAATAATCCAATTCCTAAGAAGAATGTTTTTAAATCAGCAGTTCCCGTTTTGATAACCCAAATAGAGTATACCAACGCCAATGTAGTAATGATTCCATCTTTTACTCGAGATCCTGGCAGTATATCATACGTTTCTCCTGTAATAACTAATTTTAATTGGTACAAGGTAGAAACAAGGTATGGAATTAAATAGGCTAATGTTGCTACGACGATAGCGAAACTATACGCTTCTGAAACAGTACCAGAAATCGTTGAAAATAAGAAAATTTGCGTCATTACATTTGTAATCAATAATGATTTTGAAGGACTACCTTTTTTATTTGTTTTCCCGAAAAACTTAGGGAAAAGTCCATTTTTTGCTGCCTGGTAAGGTACTTCTGAACTAACAACGATCCAGCCAACTGTAGATCCAAATAAAGATATAAGAGCGAGTAAAGCCATTATATATGCGCCTTTATTTCCAATTGCTAAATTTAATGCGTCTACTAATGGTTTTTGAGACTCTTTTAAAGCATCTTGCGGAAGAGCTCCCATTGTAAGTAAAGTAATTGACATGTAAATAAGAAGAGCGATAATTAATCCGAAAATCGTAGCTTTTTTTACATCGCACTGTGATTTTGCACGATTAGAAAGCATAACTGCTGATTCAATACCGATAAATGCCCAGAGTGTTGCAATAGCAGCTGAATTGATTTGTCCACCTAATGAGATTGATTGTCCTGCTTCATTCATAAAGGTTTGACCGTCTCCGAAATTAGAAGCATTGAAAATGAATAATGTAATTACAATAAACATTGTAAATCCGATAATTTTTGCAATGGTAGCAAGTAGATTCATATTTCCAGCTCGATCAATATTTTGAGAAAGAATATATTGAATTCCCCACAGCATAAGGCTACATACGAGGAAAGTTAACCCTTTTCCGAGTTCTAGTGAAAATCCGTTTATTGAAAAAAGAATTTGCTTACTTTGTAAAACTGGAAAGAATGTTGATAAATATCCAGCGAAGGAAATAATAACAGATGCTGTTGCAGCCCAGTTAGCAGCCCAATATCCCCATGCCATACTATATCCTGCAACTTTACCAGCTTTTTTTGAAGGAAACATTGCTTGAGCATAGCTTTGTGGTCCAGCTTTTAATTCTGGTTTACGAATCGCTAAATTTCCAAATACAAGTGCAATCATAAATACGCCAAGGCCTGTAATACTCCATGCGAGTGTAGAACCCATTGGACCTGATACTTGTGCTAAATTTGCTGGAAGCATAAATACGCCACCGCCAACCATATTCCCGATAACAAATGCTGTTAAAACCCATAATCCCCATTTTTTCGTTTCCATTTTTGTTAACTCCTTTGTAGTAAGTTTTGCTTAAACATCATTTTTCACTAGCTTTTTGACAATAAAAAAAGAGCCATGTAGATAAAAAAATACCTACATGGCTCTTTCGCCAAAGCGTAGGTACAACGGGAATAACCCTTGTACCTACGCGTAATTTTTCCGCTAGGTTTCAAGGGTTACGTATGATGATGATGTTTTTGTGCAAATGTAACTACAGTTGTTGTATAAGTAAGCATAGTTCTTTGCTCCCTTTCTCCTCTGATTTTGAAGTTAGTATACTACATGTTTTTTTGAATGAAAAGAAAAATATAAAAAATTTTATAAAAATACGTTTTAAAGATTAAATATTTACCTATATTTTTCTTGTAATGGAAAATAAGTGAGAGATTGGCAGAAGAGTGAAGCATGTTATAATACATATAGAATTATAAGGTGACAAGGGGCTATTGTAGATGATGAGTAAGTATGAACAAATTTATACAGAAATCAGTAAATCTATTGATAATAAACAATTAAAAGAGGGATGCAAAATCCCATCAGAAACAGAATTAATGAAGCAGTATGAGGCAAGCCGAGGCACGGTAAGAAAAGCGGTAGATTTACTGCAAGAGCGTGGATATGTACAAAAAATTCACGGAAAAGGTGTGTTTGTTTTAAAGCGAAAAAATATTGAATTTAATTTTGGTGGTATTGTAAGTTTCCAAGAAGAAAATGAACGTTTAGGGCGTCATTGTATTACAGACGTCGTAGAAATGGAGAAAATTGAAGCGACGAAAGACGTAGCAAAGTTATTAAACGTGAAAGAAAAAACAGTGATTGACCATATTAAACGTGTACGAAATATTGATGGAGAAAAAGTAATTTTAGATATAAACCATTTTGTATCGGAATATATTCCAGGCTTAACGAGAGAAATTGCAGCTACATCAATTTATAAATACATTGAGAAAGAGCTTGGGCTACATATTAGTTATTCACAGAGGGTAATTGAAGTACAGCCATGTACAGAGGATGACAGAAAGTATTTAGATTTAAATGGAACAGACTATGTTGTCGTTGTGAAAAACTTTACACATTTGTATGATGGAAGTCAGTTTGAATATACAGAATCACGCCACCGCTTAGATATTTTTCACTTTTCGGATGTGGCACGTAGGAAGTAAAGAGGTGGAACAAAATATTGTTTCATCTCTTTTTTTTATAAAAAAACACAAACTCGTACATACGAGTGTTGACTAACTTATATATACGAGTTAATATGTAATTGTAAACGGTATCAAAAAAAGAAAAGAGGGACGGGAATATGGGGAAAGACTATCGTAAAACAGCAGAGGAAGTGTTGCAGTATATTGGTGGGAAAGACAATATTGAACAAGCTGCGCACTGTGTGACGAGGCTCCGTATCGCTTTAAAAGATGAAAGTAAAATAGATAATGATAAATTACAGTCTGTTTCATTAGTGAAAGGAGCTTTTCATAACGCTGGGATATTTCAAATTGTAATTGGTCCAGGGGATGTAGATCGAGTATATGCGGAATTGATAACGCTTGCGGGTATGAAAGAATCGACTGTAGCTGACGTAAAAGATTCAGGTAACCAAAAGTTAAATCCAGCTCAAAAGTTTGTAAAAATATTTTCGGATGTATTTATGCCAATATTACCAGCGATCGTAACAGCTGGTTTACTAATGGGTATTAACAACCTATTAGGCGCAAAGGACTTATTTTTTGATGGGAAAAATTTATTAGATGTTTATCCAAACTTAGGCGGGCTTTGGGATTTAATTAATATGATGGCCAATACAGCATTCGTATTCTTACCAGCACTTGTCGGGTGGTCAGCAACGAAGCGTTTTGGTGGTAGTCCAATACTAGGGATTGTTATGGGATTAATGCTTGTGCACCCGGCCTTATTAAACGCTTGGGATTATGGAAAAGCAGCGACTGGTTTAGAGGGGCAAAAGATTGAGTACTTCAATATTCTAGGACTGTTCCAAATTGAGAAGGTAGGATATCAAGGACAAATTTTACCTGTTTTAGTAGCAGCATTTGTATTAAGTAAAGTAGAAATTTTCTTAAAGAAACATGTACCAAATGCAATTCAATTATTAGTTGTACCAATTACAACAATCGTTGTGACAGGTGTGTTAGCATTAGGAATTATCGGTCCGGTTACACGTCATATTGGAGATTTATTAACAGTAGGATTAGTAGGTGTATATGAAACAGTACCAGTAGTTGGAGCAGTATTATTTGGAGCATTATATGCACCGCTTGTAATTACAGGTATGCATCATATGTTTATTGCAATTGATTTACAATTGATTGCACAACATGGCGGTACATTTATTTGGCCGATGATTGCTCTTTCTAACATTGCCCAAGGTAGTGCGGCACTTGCGATGTTCTGGATTTCTAAAAATCAAAATGATAAAAGTATGGCATCAACATCAGCCATTTCAGCATACTTCGGTATTACAGAACCAGCGATGTTTGGTGTGAATTTACGAAATAAGTTCCCGTTTTATGCAGCGATTATAGGGTCTGCTGTGGCAGCGATATTCATTACATTAAATGGTGTATTAGCACCTGCTATCGGAATTGGCGGATTGCCAGCATTTATTTCTATCATTCCGAAATCGATTCCAATGTTTATTGTCGGAATGATTATCGCAGTTGTAATCCCATTTACTTTAACATGGTTATTTGCAAAAAGAGTCAAACAGAAGTAGGAGGAAGTTAAACATGAAGGATTGGCATAAAAGTGTAGTCTATCAAATTTATCCGAAGAGCTTTAATAGTTATTACAATAGGGAAACCGGGGATATAAAAGGGGTTACAGAGAAACTAGATTATTTAAAAGAACTCGGAGTGGATTATATATGGTTAACACCGATATACCAATCACCACAAAATGATAATGGATATGATGTAAGTGATTACTACAGCATTGATCCATCTTACGGAATGATGGAAGAGTTTGAAGAACTTTTAGCAGAAGCGAAAGTACGTAACATTGAGATTATGCTTGATATTGTTGTAAATCATAGTTCGACTGAACATAAGTGGTTTAAAGAAGCGAAGGAAGATAAAAATAGTCCATATCGTAATTACTATATTTGGCGTGATGAAAAAAATAATTGGCAGTCTAAGTTTGGTGGATCTGCTTGGAAATATGATGAGAAGACGGAGCAATATTATTTACATTTATTTGATGAAACACAAGCTGATTTGAATTGGGAAAATGAAAAACTTCGTGAAGAAGTATATGATATGATGCGCTTTTGGCTGGATAAAGGGGTAACGGGATTCCGATTAGATGTCATTAATTTAATTTCAAAAGACCAATGCTTCTTAAACGATGAAGGTAATATTGCGACAAGTGATGGACGCAAGTATTATACAGATGGCCCGCGTGTTCATGAATATTTACAAGAGATGAACCGCAATGTTTTTGCAGGAAAAGATGTAATTACAGTTGGAGAAATGTCTTCTACGACAATTGATAATTGTATTAAATATTCTAATCCTGAGCGCAATGAACTGAGCATGACGTTTAGTTTCCATCATTTAAAAGTAGATTATCCGAATGGTGATAAGTGGAAGAAAGCAGAGTTTGATTTCATTAAATTAAAAGAGATTATGTCTAACTGGCAAATTGAAATGCAAAAGGGCGGAGGATGGAATGCGTTATTTTGGTGTAATCATGACCAGCCTCGCATTGTGTCACGCTTTGGTGATGATGGAAAGTACCGAAACGAATCTGCAAAAATGTTAGCGACAGCTATGCACATGCTGCAAGGAACGCCTTATATTTATCAGGGGGAAGAAATCGGTATGACGAATCCTAAATTTGAGTCCATCGAGCAATATCGTGATGTGGAATCGTTAAATATATACGATATAAAGCTAAAAGAAGGGCTATCACAAGAAGAGATTATAGGGATTTTAAAGCAAAAATCTCGTGACAACTCTCGCACTCCGATGCAGTGGAATGAAGAAATAAATAGCGGGTTTACAACAAGTACACCTTGGATTTCAGCGGCTAAAAATTTTAAAGAAATAAACGTAGAGAAGGCACTAGCCGATAAAGAGTCTGTATTTTATCATTATAAAAAACTAATTGAACTAAGAAAAACATATGATGTTATGACAGAAGGAGAATATGCTATTTTAGATAAGAATCATCCTAAGATTTGGGCATATACACGTACTGTAAATGATGAGATATTACTTGTTATCAATAACTTCTATGGAGAAGAAATAAAGTATTCTGTACCAGCTCATGTTCAATTAGATGGAATGAAACAAGAGGTACTACTGTCGAATTATAAAGATTGCAGCAAGGATATTACAAAACTTAACTTAAGACCATATGAATCAATTGTGTATCGATATACGAAATAAAAAGGTTGTATGCCCGAGCGGCATACAACCTTTTTATTTTAAGACACCACTATACAAAATATTTACATCTACCTCAGGTTTGAATTTTACTTTTGCATAATCTTTATTCCAATTTTTTTTCTTCCATAAGTCAGGGTGATAGGCGATAAGGTGTCTTCCGATACCGAAAGCATCACAGTTAGCTTTTTGTAGCTTGTTAGTTATCTTTTTAGCTTCTTTCGTAAGCTGTTTAGACAATTCTTTATTTAGTTTTTTTCTTTCATCCATTTTATAAAGGTTATCTCTTGGAGCTTCAAGCGCTATCACTTTTAGTTGTAGTTTAATGTGAGCATAAACATTTCCTTTTTTATCTGTCGTTATTTTTAAGTCTCGTTTTAACTTTCGATTGCTAATTTCCATTGTTAAATAATCAGATGTCTTCTCTGATTTCTCGCTAGTAAGCTTTTGGGTTATACGCGCACTTGTTCCCATTTTTCCGGTTAATAATACGAATAAAACCGATTGTTTCAAAGGTAAATGCCCAGTTAATTTATCATTGTTAAATAAAGCTAACCCGTTTGTAATTACTTCTTTTCCTTTTATTTTTATGGAAGGGAGTATAAAGTCTTTACCGGGGTCTAACATTTTTGTAGCAGCTGTTTCTAAAGTTTCTTTTGGAAATACACTCATATCTTCTAAGCTTTTCACTTTTTTCTTTAAAAAATCTCCAATTAATAAATTTCCTACTTTCTTTTTTTCGAGTACCTCGGACGTTTCACCATCTACTGCAATAAGCTTTACTAAAGCAGTTGGATTTGTTGGATCCCGAAAACTGACATCTAAATAGGGTAGTATCCCTTTTTTTAGAATTTTGGTTCCTAGTAATTGAACACCATATTTAAAATAGCGAATATTTCCAGTCACATTTTTTTTTAGGGAATCGCTTGTATCTCTTATGTTATGCCCGGTTGCTGAATGTATTTCATTCTCGAATGAAGATTGTTCTCCGCTTGAACTTTTTACGAGCTCGATTGTTTGCTGGAGTTTATTCTCTTCCGTAATATCAGCTCCAATACTATAAGCTAATCTCGCTTCTCTTAATGGTTCTTGATCCCAACAGCCAGAAAGGAGGGAACTAGTACATAATATAAAAAGTAATTTAACTCTTTTTTGGAACATATTGTTCTCCTTTCTTCTTTCTTATTACTGAATAAAGTAGAAATAAAAGAGGGAGGACAACGATGAAAATATAGGTGAACTTATCAGTGAAAGTTGCAATTACTTTTAATTCTTCAGGTGTATCTATAAATAAGGCTACACTAAAAGCAATTATACCAACGATTGGAACAGCTTTTTTATGATTAGCAAGGTTGAATATGTGTCCAATGCCGATAGAAGCAGCACAATAATAACTAGCAATAGAGGCAGCGACAGTTATCATCCAAATTGGTATGAAGATTAGGTCCGTTCGGTCTATAATTCCAATATGCAAGGAGCGTAATAAGTAAGCAACTGGCTCTGGAATAAGCTCAACTTGTTTTGGACTAAATACGATAAAGCAAATCCAAACGGTAAAAGTATAAAAAAGTGTTACAAATCCATTAGCGATAGAAATGGCCTTCAGTTTTGCCACAGAACTCCCGTTTACTTTTGGAAAGGCAATAAGAATAATTTCAAAACCATACATGGCTGTAATTGTTTCTTTCGATGCTTGAATAATATTCCACCACCCAGCCTCTGTAAGTGGGAAAATATAAGAAAAATCAGCTCGGGAAAACCCTAGGGCAATTAAAAGGGCCATTGGAATAATGAGAATAGAGGCCATGACATAAAATCGTACGATGACTTTAAATGTATTATAAGCGACATAACAACAAGCTACTGTACATAATATGAGAATTGCAGACCACGGAGTTGCTTGTAAAACCCATACTTTAATGACATTACAAGCATTTAACATAACCGTCATACCGATAAGTGTAAAATAAAAAACATAAGCAAAACCTAATAGTTTTCCAAACTTATTACCAAATAGCATACAAACACTTTCATACATATTTGCATCAGGAAATCGTTTTAAGAAAAGCCACATAAGTAAAATAATAAGTTGAATTGCCAGACCAGCGATAAGAGCAGAAATCCATCCACCACCTTTTGCTATTAGGTGAAGACGGTTCGGTAGAGAAAGTATGCCCACTCCGATTTGGCATTGAATAACGAAAAAGGTAAATTGAACTAGTGAAATTTTACTTTGCGTGTTTGTCACCGTCCTCATCCTCTCTCGTTACATGTTGGCGTTGCATTTTTTTCGGCTTTGGATCATGTGGTCTTTCCCAAAATGACCAAATTGGTAGTCTTACGAAAGAATCTTTCATATCTTTTATCCGCATCGGGGCAACAGGAGAAAGATATGGTGTATGAAATGAATGTAGCTGACATAAATGAACAAAAGTTATAATGAGACCGAATGATATTCCTAAATATCCGAATATAGCAGCAAGAAGCATTAATGGAAAACGAAGAATGCGAACTGCTGAGCTCATATCATTTGATGGAACGAGAAAAGATGAAATTGCAGTTAAAGCTACAACGATAATCATTGTGTAAGAAACAAGCCCAGCCTTTACAATTGCATCACCAATTACTAAACCACCTACAATACCGATTGTTTGTCCCACTCGGCTCGGCAAGCGAATACCAGCTTCGCGTAACAATTCAAAGATTAATTCCATTAAGAGAGCTTCAAAAATAGGAGGAAGCGGTACTTTCTCTAATGAAGCTTTAATTGTATACACAAGTTCGAGCGGTAACACATCAGGATGAAAAGCGACAGTTGCAATATATAAAGCTGGCAAGAGAAAGGCAATTAAAAAACTTACTAAGCGAATCATTCGGACGAAAGAACCTACAATCCAGCGGTTATTATAATCATCTGGTGATTGATAAAAAGCGAATAACGTAACAGGTACGATGAGCGCTGTTGGGTCCCCATCAGATAAAATTGCAACCCGTCCTTCCATTAAATTAGCAGCGGTCCTATCTGGACGCTCTGTATTTAATTGCTGCGGAAATGGCGAGAAGGACGTATCCTCTATGAATTCTTGTATGTATCCTGGAGGCATAAGTGCATCTGTCTTAATTTTTTCTAACCTTCTTTTCACTTCGGCAACTAGATCGTCATTGGCTATATTTTGCATATAAGCAATTGCCACTTTCGTGTGCATCTCTTCACCGATTGTAAAGTACTTAACAACTAAATTTGGACTCTTAATGAGTTTGCGAATAGAGGTTAAATTCGTTGCTAGATCCTCTACAAAACCAGTATGTGGACCGCGCACAATTCCTTCATTATCAGGCTCTGCTATATCTCTCTTTAAAGATAAAGCTGTTTCGAAAATACAAAAACTATTGACATGTTCATGAAAATATAAGGATTTACCTTGTAATAAAACCTGTACTCCATAATTTAAATTCGTTTCTTTTTTCATATTTAATGTGGAAAAGGCTTTATCTAAGGACAGATCCGATCGAGTTAATAATGGTTCAAGAGCTAATTGATGAATTAAATTTGGATCTGCTAAAGATTCAATATATAAGATTGTTCCTTTTCCGTTTTGAAAAGGGAGATCTAATTTTTTTATATCATCAGAATGAGAAAGTTTATTTTCAATGTAATTAATGTTCTCCGGAAGTGATGGAAACATATGCTTTTGTTTTTTACTCTCTTGTTGTTCTTTTTTCTCTGTCATACTTTCCACCTCTTTTAGAATAAAATTACTTCTGTTAATTTTTGCTTTTTGTGAGAAATTTATGCTTAGATTATTTTTTTAAGAAGAGAATTGAAAGTTACGTTACATTGTCTTTTGTGCATTATTCAATTTCATAGCAGTACTTCTCACGTTTGTGTCGAATTAAGAAGATATATAGGAGGGATATATATGGAAATAGCTGTAGAACGTGTTTTTACAAAGGAAATTTTAGCAAGAGCGGCAAGGGAATTTCATGTAACAGTAGAAGAAAAGCCACTTGGAGATTTTGAAAATTATATTTTTAAGGCAAAGGGTGATAATGATGAAGATTACGTATTACGTTTAACACATTCTTCTCATCGCTCTAAACAAGAGGTAGAGGCTGAACTAGATTTTTTACGATATGTTGCAGAGAATGGGGCAAAGGTAGCAGGACCTCTTGATTCAACGTCTCGAAATCTCGTAGAAGAAATCGTAGCAGAGGATGGAACGTTCTTTTTCGCGTCTTTATTTACATATGCAAAAGGCGAGCAAGTAAAAGGGGAAGGATCACCTTATTGGGGAGATGCTTATTTTGAAGCATGGGGAAAAGCGATTGGACAACTGCATCGCCTAACAATGAACTATCCTAAAACGAATCATCGTGATACGTGGGAAGAAGACGAAAGTGGGATTATTAATGAATTAGAAGATGATCAAGTGAAAAAGATTGCAGCGGTATTAATGGATGAAATTAAGGCTCTTCCAGTTGAAAGAGAAACGTTCGGTCTTATGCACGGTGATATTCATCCAGGTAATTTTCATTATGATGGTAAAGAGCTAACAATCTTTGATTTTGATGATGCGGCTTATAATTACTTTATACATGATTTAGCGATGGTTCTATACTACTCTGTTCTATTTACACCGTGGACAGCAGAAGAGAAAACAGATTTTGCTCGTAAACAGTTACAAGTGTTACGAAAAGGATATGAGTATGAGCACAGGCTGGCGGATAGTTGGTATGAATCGTTACCACTATTTTTACGTTTACGTGACATAGGTCTATACGGCACACTCCAAAAGAAGTTTAAGGGGAAAGATATGCCAGATAACTTCCAAAAATTATCTGAAGAGTTATATGAAAGAATTATAAGCGAAGAAGCAATTGTGAATATATAATACATTTTGTTCAAAACAAAGTATACAAAATAAATGTATACTTTGTTTTTTTATACAAAAATATGTTTGTTTTATTAAAATAATATTGTCCTAGATTCGGTATGCACTTATAATTTTATATATATTCTGAATATTCTTTATAAAGAAGGAGGGGGAATGTTGGAAACTTTCGTAAATTGGTTAAATAATATTGTTTGGAGTCCAGCACTTGTTTATTTATGTTTAGGAGTAGGTTTATATTTTTCCATTCGAACAAAGTTTTTACAAGTAAGACACGTAGGAGAAATGGTGAAGCTGACATTTCAAGGAGAAAAATCAGAGGCTGGTGTTTCTTCATTTCAGGCGTTAGCACTTTCTTTATCAGGGCGCGTTGGGACAGGGAATATCGCTGGGGTAGCAACAGCGGTTGCATTTGGTGGACCAGGGGCTGTATTTTGGATGTGGGCAGTAGCCTTCTTAGGAGCAGGTTCTGCTTATGTAGAATCGACATTAGCGCAAATATATAAGACGAAACATCAAGGACAGTTCCGAGGTGGTCCTGCTTATTACATCGAAAAAGGTTTAGGAGTTAAATGGTATGCTTTAGTGTTCGTTGCAGCGACAATTCTTGCAACAGGACTTTTATTACCGGGTGTACAAGCAAATAGTATTGCTGTAAGTTTAGAAACGGCTTTTGGTATTAATACTACCGTATCAGGGGCTATATTAGTTGTCGTATTAGCTCTTATTATTTTCGGTGGAGTGAAGCGAATTGTTAACGTAGCGCAAGTTGTCGTACCGTTTATGGCAATAGGCTATATTTTAGTAGCTTGCGTCATTGTTGCTATGAATATTGAAAAATTGCCAGAAGCATTTATGTTAATTATAAGAAGTGCATTTGCATTAGAAGCTGCTTTCGGTGGTATTATCGGTTTAGCAATTTCTTGGGGAGTAAAACGTGGTATTTATTCCAATGAAGCAGGGCAAGGAACTGGACCACATGCAGCAGCAGCAGCTGAAGTATCACATCCAGCTAAGCAAGGTTTAGTGCAAGCATTTTCCGTTTACATTGATACATTATTTGTTTGTTCAGCAACAGCATTTATGATGATTATTACAGGCATGTATAACGTATTTGATGCAAGCGGAAAAAACTTTATCGTTAATAAATTAAATGGTGCTCAGCCAGGACCAGGATATACACAGGCGGCGGTAGAATCTGTTTTCCCTGGATTTGGAAATGGTTTCGTTGCAATCTCGTTATTATTCTTCGCGTTTACAACAATTATGGCGTATTACTACATTGCAGAAACGAATATTGCGTACTTAAATCGAGATAAAGATCGTCCTTGGTTGTCTATGGTACTAAAATTTGTTTTTTTAGGAGCTGTATTCTACGGCTGTATTAAAACAGCAGCAACGGCGTGGGCTTTAGGTGATATCGGTGTAGGAATTATGGCATGGGTAAATATCATTGCGATTTTACTATTACAAAAACCTGCATTAGTCGCATTAAAGGATTATGAAAAACAGAAAAAAGAAGGAAAAGATCCAGTATTCGATCCGCAGCCATTAGGAATTAAAAATGCTGATTTTTGGGAGCATGAATACGGGAAAGATAAGAAAGAAGAAGTATCTTAACAGAATAGAAATGAAGAAGCAAAGGGGAAACTCTTTGCTTTTTTTTATGGACAAATTGAAGCTAAAAGTTATTTTTGGGACTATTTTTGAATATAAAAAGAATGTACATGCATTGTTAGGGGAAGGGGGAGTATGTTGATAGAATTTCGTAATGTAAATAAATATTATGGTAACTTTCAAGTTTTGAAAAATATTAATGTGCAAGTGAAAAAAGGCGAAGTGGTAGTAGTTGTCGGGCCTTCAGGATCAGGAAAAAGTACGTTGCTTCGGTGTATAAATCAATTAGAGCCAATTACAGATGGAGAATTAATTGTACAAAATACAGAGGTACACAATAAAAAAACGGACATGAATGAATTGCGGCGAAATATTGGGATGGTCTTTCAACATTTTTATTTATATCCACATAAAACGGTTCTTCAAAATATTACATTAGCACCGATTAAAGTAAATAAAGTTTCCAAAGAAGAAGCAGAGAAAACAGCAATGTTTTATTTAGAGAAAGTAGGAATTCCAGAGAAGGCTAACGTATATCCACATCAATTATCCGGAGGACAACAGCAACGGGTGGCAATTGCTAGAGGACTTGCAATGCAGCCGGAAATTATGCTATTCGATGAGCCTACGTCTGCTCTTGATCCAGAGATGATTGGAGAGGTACTTGATGTTATGAAAGCACTGGCTAAAGAAGGGATGACAATGGTTGTTGTCACGCATGAGATGGGATTTGCGCGAGAAGTAGCGGATCGGATTTTATTTATGGATGATGGCAAAATCATTGAGGATACAACACCGGCGCAATTCTTTGCGAGTCCTGAACAAGAAAGAGCGCGTCTATTTTTAAGCCGAGTGTTAAACCATTAAAGGAGGAGTTTTATGCTTAAAATGAAAAAGTTGTTTATGTTAATCGTATTCTCGTGTTTATTCGTACTTGTCGTTGCTGGGTGTGGAAGTAAAAAAGATGAGGCGAAGGAAACAAATACGAAGCAAGGCAGGGCTGTTGAACAAATTAAGAAACGAGGGAAATTAGTAGTCGGGGTAAAGAATGATACGAATTTATTTGGATTAAAAAATCCTTCAACAGGGCAGGTAGAAGGATTCGATGTTGATGTCGCGAAGGCACTTGCGAAAAAGATTCTTGGAGATGAAAAGAAGCTAGAGATGAAAGAAGTAACGTCTAAAACACGTATTCCAATGCTGAAAAATGGTGATATTGATGCAATTATTGCAACAATGACAATTACGGAAGAACGCAAAAAAGAAGTGGATTTTTCAGATGTATATTTTAAAGCAGGACAATCGTTACTTGTGAAAAAAGGAAGCAATATTAAGAGCGTTGATGATATAAAACAAGGCGTTAAAGTATTAGCTGTAAAAGGATCAACATCTACAAATAACATTCGTCAAAAGTCACCAGAAGCGACTGTATTAGAGTTTGAAAATTATAGTGAGGCATTTACAGCGTTAAAGGCAGGTAAAGGTGATGTGTTGACGACAGATAATGCGATCCTTTACGGAATGGCAAAACAAGATTCTAATTATGAAGTAGTAGGAAAAATTTTTACAGATGAACCATACGGAATTGCAGTGCAAAAAGGGGCAGATGATTTAACGAAAGAGATTAATACTTTAATTAAAGACATGAAAGCAAGCGGGGAGTATGACAAATTATATGAGAAGTGGATTGGACAAAAACCAGAAAAGTAGATAGTAAAAGTGAGAGGATGAGAGTACTCATCCTCTTCTTGTAAAGAAAGAGGGGAGAATATGTGCCTGATTTTTCTATATTAACGAATAACATTGATATGTATTTAGAAGGATTTAAATATACAGTTATGTCTAGTGTAATTGCATTGATAGGCAGTTTTATTTTAGGAGTAATTTTGGCAGTAATGCGTATTGCACCTATTCGTATTTTAAATTGGATAGGATCAGCTTTTGTGGAGTTTGTAAGAAATATTCCACTCGTATTAATTGCATTTATATTCTATTTTGCTTTACCTGTAATAGGAATTACTTTAAATGGTTTTGTAGCAGGAACAGTTACGCTTACGGTATATACGGCAGCTTTTATTGCGGAAGTAATTCGCGCTGGTATTTTATCAGTTGCGAAAGGGCAAATGGAAGCTGCCCGCTCTTCAGGGCTAACGTATGTGCAGGCGATGTATTATGTTGTCTTACCCCAAGCTGTGAAAATTGTAATTCCCCCTTTAGGAAACCAGTTTCTCAATTTAGTTAAAAACTCTTCAATACTTGGAATCATTGCTGGTGCTGATTTAATGTATCAAGGAGATTTAATTTCAACGAAGACGTTTGTTACGTTTGATGTTTATATATTTGTCGGGATGTTTTATTTAATATTAACAATTCCGCTCAGTATGCTAGTGCGTTATTTAGAAAAACGCTTGGCAAAGGAGGCGGTGTAAATGGATTTCAAGGGAGCAATTACAGGAGATCATATTCTATTTTTATTAAAAGGGTTACTCATAACATTAGAGGTAGCGCTCATAGCAATTGTACTTAGTTTTATTATTGGAAGTGTAATCGGTATATTGCGCTACACGAAAATACCTGTCGTCTCACAAGTATTAGGAGTTATAGTTGAAGTGATTCGAAACTTACCACTACTGTTAATTATATTTTTCACGTATTTTGCACTTCCAGAAGCAGGCTTGAAATTAGAAATTATAACAGCTGCAATTGTTGCTTTAACAATATTTGAGGCAGCAATGATATCTGAAATTGTTAGAAGTGGTTTATTGTCTATTGAAAAAGGGCAGGTTGAAGCCGCAAGATCTTCGGGATTAACTTATGTGCAAGCGCTTTGGCATATTATTTTGCCACAAGCATTAAGGAGAATGGTTCCGCCGCTTGTCAGTCAATTTATTTCATTGCTGAAGGATACGTCGCTAGCGGTTGTTATATCACTCCCTGAGCTTATGCATAATGCTCAAATTATTAGCGGGCAAAATGTGAATTACATGATTCCAACATTTATATTAGTAGCTTGTATGTACTTTATCGTAAATTATAGTTTATCAATTTTATCGAGAAGATTAGAACTTCGTTGACTCTTACAATATATGTAAGGGTTTTTTCCTTGTTTCTCCTTATTTTCCTCTAAATAGAATCTAAATCTTGCAATAATTAGATTTTTTATATTATTTTATCAGAAAAGTTTTAATTTTATATAGAAAATGTAATCGCTTTCGTGTATATTTTTATTATCAGAAAATTTTAACAAGATATAGGGGTATTGGTAGGGGGAGGATTTAGATGCAGCAACCAACGAATGAGAAATTACATCGCACGATGAAGAGTAGACATTTATTTATGATCGCACTTGGTGGTGTAATCGGAACTGGTTTTTTCTTAGGTTCAGGTTACACTATTAATCAGGCTGGACCAGGGGGAGCCATCCTTTCATATTTAGTAGGCGGATTTATTATGTATTTAACAATGCTTTGTCTTGGAGAGTTAACGGTAGCGATGCCGGTTTCAGGATCTTTCCAAAAGTATGCAACGAAGTTTATTGGACCAGGAACGGGCTTTATGATTGGCTGGTTATACTGGCTTGGCTGGGCAGTAACAGTGGGTCTAGAATTAACGTCAATAGGTTTAATGATGAAAAGATGGTTTCCAAATGTTGATGTTTGGGTATGGTGCCTTGTATTCGGTGTTATTTTATATGCTTCAAACGCAATTTCGGCAAAAAGTTATGCTGAATTAGAATTTTGGTTTTCTAGTATTAAAGTAATTACAATCCTTGCATTTGTCGTTCTTGGTGGTAGTGCATTATTAGGATTTATATCATATGACGGAAAAGAAGCAGCACCTCTTTTCTCTAACTTTGTAAGCGATGGTGGACTTTTCCCGAATGGACTAGCTGCCGTACTACTTACAATGATTACAGTTAACTTCTCATTCCAAGGAACAGAGTTAATCGGAATTGCAGCGGGAGAAAGTGAAAATCCAGAAAAAACAATTCCACGTGCGATCCGTAATACAGTATGGCGCATTATGTTATTCTTCATTTTAACGATGACAATTTTAGTAGGATTAATTTCTTGGAAAGAAGCAGGCGTAATTGAAAGTCCATTCGTAGTCGTATTTGATAAAATTGGTATTCCATACGCAGCTGATATTATGAACTTCGTTATTATTACTGCGTTATTATCTGTAGCGAACTCTGGATTATATGCAGCGACACGTATACTATGGTCACTTGCAAATGAGGGAATGGCACCAACTTCCTTCCAGAAAGTAAATAAGCGTGGTATTCCAATTACAGCGCTAGTCGTAACGATTGCGGTAGCAGGTCTTTCTTTATTCACAAGTTTCCTTGCAGAAGATACAGTATACATGTACTTATTATCTATAGCTGGTTTATCAGCTGTTTCAAGTTGGATCATTATTGCTCTATCGCAACTTCGCTTTAGAAGTCAGTATATAAAAGGCGGAGGAAAGTTAGAGGACTTAAAGTATAGAACACCACTATACCCAATTGTTCCAATTTTAGCTTTAATTACAAATAGTATCGTTGTTATTAGTTTAGCATTTATTCCTGAACAAAGAATGGCGTTATACTGTGGTATTCCATTTATCATTTTCTGCTATATATATTATTATATTAGTAAGAAACGGCAGAAACCGATGAAAGTGGAGATGGAAAAAACAAATGAAACTAACAATCAAACACGATGATATAGAAGCAGATTTATCGTATGATCAATTAGCGATTGGAAAAGAAAACGGGTATTCACCGTTACAATTACTCGTTTCTTCTATCGCAGGGTGTAGTGCAATTGTCTTTCGAACGATTTTAGAAAAGAAACGTATTACATATGATACGTTTACAATCGAAACTGAAATTGGTAGAAGTGAAGCTTTATCGAAGCCAGTTGAAAGTGTTCATTTGCACTATAAAATTAAAGCAGAAAACATTACAGAAGAGCAGCTGGACAAGGCGCTGCAGCTTGCAGTGAAAAATTGTACGATTGTTCAATCTGTAAAAGATAGTATAAAGGTTACGGAAACAATTGAGCTAATAAAGTGAAACATAAAAACGTGAGAGCCGTATTCTCACGTTTTTATGTTTTTAGAAAGAGGGGAAAGTGTAGTGGACTGTTTAGGTTGTAAATTAGCAAACGAAGAGGAAAAAATATATAAAGTATATGAAGATGATTATGTAACTTGCTTTTTAGATCATGCGCCTTTCTACCCAGGACATACTTTAATTGTGCCAAAGCAGCATGTTGTAGAAGTAGACGAATTAGATGACGTTGTAGCAAAATCCATTATGGATGCTTCTAAGCTTATTGCAAAAGCGATTAAGATAGTATATAAACCTGACGGAGTTACAGTTTGTCAAAATGGTGGAGTATTTAACGAGTTAACACATTATCACATGCATGTCGTACCAAGATATA
Source organism: Bacillus sp. M13(2017) (assembly GCF_002218325.1). Lineage (NCBI taxonomy): Bacteria > Bacillati > Bacillota > Bacilli > Caryophanales > Bacillaceae > Bacillus > Bacillus sp. M13(2017). Next base: position 126,580 of record NZ_KZ268514.1, read on the forward strand.
AAGAGCGCTCATTTGCTGAGTTTTATATGGTACAACCAGCAGAAAAGCAGAATCATAACTTGGAAGAGACACAGAACTTGTTAAACGAAGCGATAGAGCAAATGCTGTTTACTGAAAAGGCGTAAGAGGGATATTCCTAGGGAAACAGTCAAGAAAATTCTAATATTAAAAAGCCCAATTTCTCAGTTAAAATAGAGAAATTGGGCTTTTGTTTATTTTATTATTAAATTTTATTTATAAATAGATTTTGTAGTGTCACAAAGTATATGGCTCATTCGTTATATAGAGTGAGAGGAGGAATTATATGAAAGTTACAAACAACGATTATGAAAAGATGGAAGAGCTATACGAGTTGTACGAACAAAAAATTTATTACGTAGCTTATTCTATTTTAAATAATATTCAGCAGGCAGAAGATGCAGTTCAAGAGACGTTTATTACTCTTTATAAGAACTTGGAAAAGCTCCATAACTTGGCTACTCAAGAGCTTAAACGTTACATTTTGAGGGTCGCGAAAAACAAGGCAATTGATAGTTACCGGAAAAATAAACGACATGAAACATTTTTAGAAGAATATGAAAGAGAATCAGTAGAGGCAGTAGATGAAAATATTGAAGAGTGGGAAAAACGTAAAATGTCTGAGCTTCAAATTGATGCATTGCTAAAAGAGTTAAATGAATCTAACAGACAGGTGTTTAAGTACAAAGTCTTCTATAACTTAACGTATCAAGAAATTTCAAGTGTTATGGGGATAACGGAGGCAAATGTCCGCAAGCAGTTTGAACGCGCTCGAAAACGAGTCCAAAATATGATAGGAGGTATACAACATGACGAATTCAAAGAACTCCAAAGAAATATATGAACTTGCTGAAAAAATTGCTTTAGATGATTTTGATAAACTTGAAGAACAACATGAATTTTCACATACATATACGCGCAAAAAGAAATTGTTTATGGAGGAAATGAAGCTGAAAGATGGACAACCGCAGAAAAAGCGTAAAAGACATCGTATGTTAATCGCTGCTGCTTGCTTATTGATCGGCATGCCGACAACCGTTTTTGGAGCAGTAAAAGTCTATAATATGATCGTTCAAAAACAAAATTATGAAGTAAATATTTCAGTAACAAATAAGGACTCGAAAAAGGCTGATAAGTGGTATAAGCTGAAAATCGATAAATTACCAGAAAATATGGAAGCAATTGATGACTCTGCTATGAAATATTTCTTTAAAGATAACTACGCAATGGGTGGATTTTCATTCGTTCTTTGGAGAGTAGGAGGGAATTCAGATTTTCCAACCCTGTACTCGAAAAATTATGAAGAAAAAGAGATAAATGGTAAGAAGGCAGTAATTGTCCATAGAGAAAATGGTAATAAAGATTTAATGTTTAATAGAGTAATTTTTCTCTATTTTGAGGAAGAAGGAATTATGTTACAAAGTTATATTGGAAATGATATAAACGAAGAACAAATGATAGATGTGCTAGGGAGCATTTCACTTGAGCCCACGTCAAAAGAAAAGTCATCATATATAAGCGATTATGATAAAAAGTATTTTAGCCAAGAAAGTAAAACAACTAAGGTAATTCCTTTGAAGAAGGATAGCAAACGACTATTTCATATAGGGCAAAAGGTTCCAGTAACGATATCTATGGATAACAGTCAAATTGAATATGTGATAGAAAAAGTTGAAGCCTTTGATTCAATCAAAGATTTTAAACAAGAGAACTTTAATGAAATGGGCTTAGGAATACTAAGCAGGAATCAAGCTTTGGATCAAGCTGGACAATTGATACCATATAGAAGGGATAAATATAAAACTGGAAATGGTAAAGATTCAATTGATCAATTAGTAGAATCAAAATTAATTCATCCTAAATTTGTCTACCTGACAACAACAGTGAAAAATATAGGTAAACAGGCGACAGAAGAAATCTATATGACTCCATCTATAAAAGTTCTTGAAGATAAAGGAAATGCATGGCAGTATGCTGGGAAAGATGGAATCGCAGAAAAAAATATTATGACAGGCGAAGTTGATTATTTAGAGCCTCATGGAGATGGAAAAAGCTTTTACAATATTGGCAGTATCACACCAGGAGAAACGGTAAAAGTTAATTTAGGTTATTTTGTAGATGAAGATAAATTAGATTCAATCTTTTTGGATGCTTTCAATTACAGAGGGATTGGTGACACTGAAAATATGAATTCGAAAAATCGTTGGTGGTTTGATATTCGTCAATCGTAAACATAATAAAAACAACTAGATTAAAAAGCTGCTTATATTTAGCAGCTTTTTTCGTCTCCATACATATGTAAAACTTCTTTCGCACGCATACGTAAACCATCTATCAATTCTATCGGTTCTAAAACTTTTGCATCTTTTCCGAGTCTATAAAATAAAGGGGTAATAAAATTGATTTCTCCTTTATCAATTGTTGAATGTATATATCCTGTCCCGTTTTCGTTTCTTACAACGAATTCTTCAAGGTAAGGCACGCTTTTACATTGGCGTACGCCTTCTGTTGACAGTAAAACATGTAACTGAGTAGGATTATGTACTACGTGAGAGTTAGAGGCAAACCACTCTTCTAAATTCATGAATGTATCTTCATTTTCTTCCGTTGATAATATAGAAAGAATACGATCGACGCGATACAGTAATGTTTTTTCTACATTAAAATCATAAGCAGGTAAATACCATAAACCATCATGCGCATATACACCGATAGGATGAACGTGTTTTGTTTTGATCCTTGATTTAGATTCGTATTGAAAGTGTAAATTTTTATTTTCAATAGCCGCTGTTAACACTTCGTTTAAAAGTGGTGTCTCAATTGTTCTTTTCGGATTCCAAAAGGCGATATAAGAACGTATTTTGTCAACTTTAGCTTTCGCATCATGTTGTAGGGAGCTATATAGTTTATGTGTAACGGAATTTATTTCTGTGTTAAAAGGCAAGTCTCTGTAGTAGCTTAAAGATTGAAAGGCAAAAAAGATGGAGACTGCTTCTTCTTCGGTAAATAAAATAGGTGGAATTACTCTATTCGTTAATACTTTATATCCTCCGTTGCGACCTTGTTCAGCGTAAATGGGTAATCCCATATCACTTAAATCTAAAATGTATCTATGGACAGTACGAACAGAAATATTAAATTCATCAGCTATTTCTTGCGCTGTAAATGCTTTTTTCGCAGAAGCAAATATAAGAATATCTAATAAGCGTTTAGCTTTTGACAAATGTATCACCTTTTTTCTTTTTAAACATGACATAAATTGTCGTGTTTTATTGTTAGTATATTGTTTACAGCATAATGTTATCAAGATGAGATGTAAGGAGGAAAAAATATGTCACGTGAAATAGTTTTATTTATTGCGGCGAGCTTAGATGGATATATTGCGAAAGAAGATGATGATTTACAGTGGTTAATGGAAACCGAAGGGGAGGGAGATAACGGTTATACAGAAATGTACGAAACGATTGATACAATAATTATGGGAAAAAGAACGTACGATTATGTAGTAGAGCATATAGAACCATTCCCGTATTTAGATAAAAAATGTTATGTTTTTTCTAACTCAGAAAAAGGTTCAAACGAACACGTGGAGTTTGTAAATGAAGATGTAGTGGAGTTTACAAAAAGGTTGAAAGAGCAAGAAGGATCTAAAATATGGATGGTCGGTGGAGGGAGTCTCTTAAGAGAGTTCTTTAAGAATAATCTAATTGATGAATATGTTGTTACGATTACACCTCACATATTAGGTTCTGGAGTTCCGTTATTTCAAGACAAGAACCCGGAAATTAATTTAACTTTAACGGATACGAAACGTTTTGGGCAATTTGTAAATTTATATTATAAAGTAAAGTGATAAAAAAACACGACTATTGATGATAGTCGTGTTTCTTTATGGATGGTAATGAAACTATAAAGCAAGACCCGTAATCGATTTCGCTCGTTACAGTAATATTTCCGCCGTGTAGTTCTACAATTTCTTTTACGATAGATAGTCCTAAACCAGTTCCGCCTGTAGATCGTGATCTCGCTTTATCAACTCGATAAAAGCGGTCGAAAATGTGAGGGAGATCTTCAGGAGGAATACCTTCGCCTTCATCTTCAATTGTAATAGAAATACTTTTATGTTCTTCTGTAACAGAAATGTTTATATGAGAATGTTCTTTTGAATGTCTATAAGCGTTATTTAAAATGTTCACCACAACTTGTTCAAATCGTTGTTCATCTAAGTTTACTAGCAGTGTAGGAGGACAAGAGAAAGAAACTTTAATGTATCTTTCTTTATATATGGCATTTACTTTTTCGGCTATGCGAGTTAGGAAGGTGTGTAAATGTACTTCCTTTACTTGAATAGAAAAGTTATGTTGTTCCATTTGTGCAAGTGAAAATAAATCTTGAACTAAGTTTGTAATGTAATCAGACTCATCTTTTATAATTGATAAATATCGCAAACGTTGCTCTGGGGGTGTGCTTTCTTTTGAAGCAATGTCAGCATAACCTCTTACGTATGTTAACGGTGTTCGTAATTCGTGAGCAACACTTGCTAGAAATTCACTTCGCTCTGTTTTCATATAATGTAAATCATTTGCGAGCGTTTGAATAGATGATGCTAGTTCACCAATTTCATCATTTCGAGTAGTCGTTAATGAAACGGACAAATCGCCTTTACTCATTTTTTCAGTTGCATGTTTCATGTGTAACAATGGTTTTGTTAATAAACGTGATAATAGGAAAATTGTGATGACTGTGAGTAGAAACGTGATGGCGCCAGCAATAATGAATTGTTTCGTTAATCCATTTACCAACTTTTCAATGGATTTTGTTCCAAGAAACATATAGACATACCCTTCATGTTTTCCAGCTACTATGATAGGACTAACTGTACATATATAATTAGATGTTTTCCAATGATTTTCTATAATCGCTCCGTTATGGTCTGTTCGAGTCTGCATGCTACTAATGTGATTTTTTATAGTCGTGTTTATTTCGTTAGATTTAGCTAGCACTTCTTTATTTGTATTTGTAATAACGACAGTTGTTTCAGCTTCAGATTCCATTAATGCTACGTGAGAGATGGTTTGCTCATCGTAATATTTTTCAAGTACATCTCGATGACTATTTCCTCGCTTTAATAAAGCTGTCATTTCTTCATTTACTCTAGTGTTTACGAGACTATAATAGAGCAAAATAAAGAGAACACTTTCAATTAAAAGTGTAACAATTAAAAAATAAAATCCGAATTGAATTGAAATTCGTTTCATCGTTTTGCCCCTTACTGTTCAGTATCAACCCATCGATAACCTACTCCATACACGGTTTTTAAATGATAATCAATAGGGAAATTTGCTTTTCGCAATTTATCACGTAAATTACGAATATGCGAATCGACTGTGCGATCTTCTGTATTTGTGTTTAATCCCCAAATTCGTTCGATGAGCTGATCACGGTTTAATACGTAGTTCACATGGCGTAAAAATAATCCGAGTAAAGAAAATTCAATTGGTGTGAGAAGGAGTTCTTCACTATGGACAGAAACGAAGTGTTTTGTTTCATCCCATACAATACCGTGATATTGGATTTGTTTATGTTCATTTGTACGTCTTAAAACGGCTTCAATTCTTGCGAAAAGTTCTTCTTCATGGAAAGGTTTCGTTACGTAATCATCGGCTCCAAGTTTTAATCCTTGAACGACATCTACTGTTTGATCACGAGCTGTAACCATAATAATAGGAATGTTACTAAAAGATCGGATTTTTTTGCACGTTTCCCATCCGTCCATCTTTGGCATCATAATATCGAGTAAAACAAATTTAAAGTTTCGATTTTCTATATGTAAAATAGCTTCTTCTCCTGAAGTCGCACATACGCAGTTATATCCAATTGGGGTAAGATAAAGCGTTAATAATTCAAGCATTCTCGGTTCATCGTCTACGAGCAGTATATCAATCATAGAGAGCCCTCCATATTTATAATCGTTACTTAAAGTGTAATGCAAAATCATGAAGAAATGGTGCAGATTATGATGCGTCTGCATAATTTCTTCAGAATTGCTTGTTATTGTGGAGTTGAAATTACATTTTAGGTAATCATATTGGCTCAAAAATGATTAATACGGAGGCGGTATAGTGAAAAAAATGACCCGAATTTTTGGGATAACAATAATTACAGCAGTTGGTCTTGCTGCATGTGGGCAAACGAATACAGACCATAAAAATCATGAATCTACAAAAGAGAAGAAAACAGAGCAAAAGGAAATGAAAATGAATCAGGAGGTAACGGCGCCAAAAGAAATGAACGAAGGGGCATCGAATGATTTATTAACGACAAGTTTAAAAAATGTGACGAGGTTAAATACAAATGATCCCCTGCAAATGGCAGTGTTAACTTCGCAAACGATATGGCCAGCAACCCATAAAGAGAACCAGCCGGGTGCTGTTATTTTAGTACCAGCAAGCGAGTGGCAATTAGGTATTGCGAGTGCAGACCTTATTCATCATCCGAATAACGGACCGATTTTATTTATAGAAAAAGAAAAGATACCGGAAATGACGTTAAAAGAAATAAAACGATTAAATCCAATTGGAACGAAAGATGGAACACAAATTATGGTGATGGGGGATGTAGGTACTAGCGCGCTTGAACAATTAAAAGGTTATAAAGTAAAACAAATAAAAGAAACGGACCCAGCTATATTTGCGAAAGATGTTGATAAGGAGTATGCCGATATAACAGGAAAATACCCAAATAGTGTTATTATCGGTTCATCTGCAGAAGAAGGACGTTTATATACAACACCCGCTGTAAACTGGATTTCTCATATGCCGGAACCACTACTGTATACAGAAAAGGATAAAGTGCCAGAAGCGACAATAGAGGCATTAAAGATGAGAAAAGATAAAGCAAATCTATATTTACTAGGACCAGAAAAAATTGTTTCAAAAGAAGTAGAAAAAGAGTTAAGCAAATATGGGAAAGTAACGCGTATTAGCGGTGAGAATCCAACAGAAAATTCTATCGCATTTGCGAAGTTTAAAGATGAAAAAACAAAATTTGGCTGGGGATTCATAAAACCTGGTCACGGTTTATCATTTGTTTCAAGCAAAACACCAGATTTAGCAGTTGCTGGGGCACCATTTTCACATATGGGTAAACATGCCCCTGTTATCTTTTTAGAGGAAGGAAAAGCTTCACAACCAGTGTATGACTTCCTTGCAAGTATTCAGCCGAAGTTTAAAGATGACCCAACACTTGGACCGTATAATCACGGCTTCTTATTAGGAAGTACGAGTGATATTTCATTCGAAACACAAGGAATATTAGATGAGAGATTAGAGATTGTGCAAGAAAGTGGTCAAGGGCATGATGGGCATTAATAAAAGGAGTAAAGGCGCTACTGAGGTAGCGTCTTTTTCTTTAGGAAACTTTTACATAGCAAAAAATCTTCTACTCGTTATATAATAGCTTTCGTGCAGTCGGCTAGATTTTCTTATGGAGAAAATCAAATTATAAAGGAGTAGAGGAGTGGTATTTTGTTTCAAACGATAAAAAATGACTGGTTTTCTAATGTGAGAGGGGACGTGTTATCAGGAATTGTCGTTGCTTTAGCATTAATCCCTGAAGCGATAGCCTTCTCTGTTATTGCAGGCGTGGATCCGACAGTTGGACTATACGCAGCCTTTTGTATTGCGGTTACCATTTCATTTGTTGGCGGAAGAACTGGAATGATTTCAGCTGCAACAGGTGCAATGGCATTATTAATGGTAACGCTTGTTAAAGATCATGGTTTGCAATATTTATTTGCTACAACAATATTAACAGGTATCGTCCAAATTATTTTTGGCGTGTTCAAACTGAGCTCATTTATGAAGTTTGTTCCGAAATCTGTTATGAGTGGTTTTTTAAATTCACTTGGAATTTTAGTTTTTACAGCGCAATTACCGCATTTTAAAAATGCAACTTGGCAAATGTATGCACTCGTTGTATTAGGACTTGCAATTATATATTTATTTCCACGTATTACAACGGCTGTACCTTCTACGCTTATTTCAATTATTATTGTGACGAGTATTGCACTTATGAGCGGATTACAGTTGAAAACAGTAGGGGATATGGGAAGCCTACCGAAAGAATTACCGTTCTTTAGTATTCCTGATGTGCCATTTACATTAGAAACAGTAGGGATTATTTTACCTTATGCAGTTATGCTTGCAATCATTGGTTTACTAGAGTCTTTATTAACAGCTTCAGTTTTAGATGATATGACGCATACGGAAAGTAATAAGCATAAAGAGGCACGCGGACAAGGGATCGCAAACGTTGTTGCTGGTTTCTTCGGAGGAATGGCAGGTTGTGCAATGATTGGTCAATCTGTTATTAATATTAAATCAGGTGGACGCGGACGATTATCGACGTTTATAGCGGGCGGGTTTTTAATTGTATTACTATTCGTTTTAGGTGATTATGTTGTTCATATTCCGATGGCAGCATTAGTTGCAGTTATGATTATGGTTTCGATCGGAACATTTGATTGGAACTCTGTAACAACGATTCATAAAGTACCAAAAGGGAATGCATTCGTTATGATCGTAACAGTAGTAGTCGTTCTTATTACCCACAATTTAGGGTTAGGCGTAGTCATTGGGACAGTAATTAGTGCCGTATTATTTGCATTCAATATGGCAAAGATTCACGTGAAACATTTATATATTGAAAATAAGAAAATATACGAAATTCACGGTCAACTTTTCTTTGCGTCTACGGCAGATTTTATAAATGCTTTTTCATTTAATGAAGATGTGAAAGAAATTGAGATGAACTTTACTCATGCGCATGTATGGGATGATTCAGCAGTGGCATCAATTGATAAAGTTATCATGAAGTATGAACAAAGTGGTGTGAAAGTGAGTATAAAGGGATTAAATGAACGTAGCTCAAAACTTGTTGCAAATTTAGCTACTTATAATAAAAGAATTGCTAGTTAAAAGCCTCCTTTTTAGGGGGCTTTATTATATAATACGAGTAGGATAACGAAAAGGGGATTCAGCATATGTACAAACAAATTATATTAGCATGTGACGGTTCTGAACATGCACTTCGAGCAGCGGAGCATGCAACATATATTGCGAAATGTAGCGAAGAAACAAATGTTGAAGTTGTGTACGTAGTAGATAATAGAACGGCAAAATCAGATATTATACAAGGTCAAACAGATTTAGAAACAATATCAGCTAGTCGAAAAGATAAATTAAAAGAGATTGAAGGTTTATTAAAGAAAGAGAACATTTCTTATACAATTACGATATTACATGGTGATCCTGGAGATACGATTGTTCAATATGTAAATACAGGAGATATAGATCTTGTTATCGCTGGAAGTAGAGGATTAAATACATTGCAAGAAATGGTGCTTGGAAGTGTAAGTCATAAAATAGCAAAACGAGTGAAATGTCCGGTGATGATTATAAAATGAAATAGAATGTAACGAAGACCTTAGTATAACTGAGGTCTTTTTTATGTATAAATGACTCTTATTTGTGGAAATACTAGATATATAAGTTGAAAAGATGTTAACTTACAAATTTGTAAGTTAGTTGTTAGAGAAATCGATGTTATGAAATTTTTCCCATTGGTAAAATAAAAGTATCAAAGGGGAGATAGGGAGGATGGAAGCAATGAAATCATTTCAAAATTTGTCATATAGTCAAGGGGTAAGTTTAATTTGTCTAGGGGGATTTGCTGCATCTGTTACGTTAGCTGTTTTAATAAAGGTGTTTCATCAAATCTTTTAATATTAGAGTAGGGAAGGAATTGGTTGTTATTATTAGTAGGAACAGCAATGAAAATAAAAAATAGCTCTTAGCATGTATGTAGATGCTAAGAGCTATTTTTATGCTTGTTATATGTTATTTAAGCTTGTTTTGATTTTACTGACCCTGTCTTTAAAGTAAGAGCAAGGAAGAACATTGCAAGTACGCAAGATGCGAGTAATAAGATGAATCCGCCATCCCATCCGAATGCATCTACGATAAAGCCCATAGCTGCACTAGCGAAAGCAGCTCCGCCTAAGTAACCGAAGAATCCAGTTAAGCCTGCTGCAGTTCCAGCAGCTTTCTTTGGTGCTAAATCTAGAGCGTGTAGACCAATTAACATAACCGGTCCGTAAATTAAAAATCCAATTGCGACAAGTGCGATACTATCAACCATTGGATTACCAGGAGGGTTTAACCAGTAAACAAGAACTGCGATAAATACACCAACCATAAATAAAATACCAGCAGGTGCACGACGTCCTTTAAATAGTTTATCACTCATCCATCCGCAAAGAAGTGTACCTGGAATACCAGCCCATTCATATAGAGCGTAAGCAGTACGTGAGCTACTATGAGTAAAGCTTTTTTCTTCTACTAAATAAGTAGGAGCCCAGTCTACAACGCCGTAACGTACGAAATATACGAAAACGTTCGCAATAGCGATGTACCATAAAAACTTATTGTTTAATACATATTTAAACAAAATTTCCTTTACTGAAAGCTCGCGTTCGCGATCTTTTACTTTTTCATCTGGTGGATATTCCCCAGTATGTTCTTCAATAGAAGGTAGTCCACAAGATTGAGGCGTATCTTTCATCGTAATTAATACATAAATACCAACTAAAATTGAAAGAATACCTGGGAAGTAAAAAATACTTTTCCAGTCATCTGCGAAGAAGTATAAGCCTAATGTTACAAGGGAAGGCATAAGCGCTCCGCCAACATTATGAGCGACGTTCCAAATAGACATTTTTGTACCACGTTCGCTAATAGAGAACCAGTGAACCATCGTACGACCACAAGGAGGCCATCCCATACCTTGTACCCATCCATTTAAAAACTGAAGTACAAACATAAGTATAATGCTCGTTGTAATGAAAGAAAATGAGCCGAAAATAATATTAATGATACCTGATAAAAATAGCCCAGCTGCTAAAAAGTAGCGAGGATTACAACGATCGGATACGATACCCATAAGAAATTTACTTAATCCGTAAGCGATAGAAACTGCTGAAAGGATAACCCCAAGTTCCCCTTTACTAAAGCCTTGCTCGATTAAGTATGGCATTGCTAGTGAAAAGTTTTTTCGAACAAAGTAGTAACCTGCATAACCGATGAAGATACCTAAGAATACTTGTAAACGTAATTTACGGTATTCGCTATCAACGCGATCAGCTGGTAAGCGTTCCGCGTGGGGCGCAGGTTTAAATAATTGTGTGAAAAACATAAAATGAAAATCCTCCCCTAATTAATTCGAAGCGTTTTAAGACAGAGAACATAAAAAGGCCATGAAATATAAAAAAGTTTCCTTTTTTATGATTCATAGCCGTGTACTCCGTTTCTCCGTGACTGTCAATATTAACTTCGTCGAAAATTATACAACTTTGTGACAAAAATGTAAACGTTTTTATGAATAAAAGTATTGACGGATTTTGTTCGTGGGATTAATATTTAAATACATTAAATATTTTATTGTTTAAATAAGAGGTGGATAACATGCCAAATGATATGACGCATATCGATAAAATTCAAGCTCTTGCCTTTTCGATTGGAAAGAAAATGCAGACGGAGTTATTAGAACAAATGCAAGCGACAGGACTTACACCACCGCAGTTTTATATTTTAAAGATTTTAGATCATTATGGGGCTTCAAGAGCGACAACATTAGCGAAAAAGATGTATGTGAAGCCTAGCGCGATTACAGTGATGATTGATCGTCTAATCGATCAAGAACTTGTAGAACGCTATCACGACAAAGATGACCGTCGCGTTGTCATCATCGAGTTAACGAAAAAGGGGAAATCTAGAGTAGAAGAGGCAATGACAGCTCGTAACGAGCATATTGCAAAATACTTTTCACATTTAGAGTTGCAAGAAAGAGAAGATTTATTACGTCTCTTTGAGAAGTTAGAAACCATTATTTGTGGGACACAAGAGAAAAAAGAGAATAACTAAGAGGAATTGAGGAGATTACATGGAGCAACAAGAAAATCAAAATAGAAAGTTGTTGTTAATCGGTTTAATTATCGCGATGCTATTTGCTGCATTAGATGGAACAATTGTTGGTACAGCAATGCCACGTATCGTCGGTGACCTAGGTGGATTAAGTTTAATGACATGGTTAACAACAGCTTATATGTTAACATCAACGACAGTTGTACCAATTGCAGGTAAATTAGCGGATTTACTTGGTCGTCGTAACGTATATATAACAGGGCTAGTTATTTTCATGATTGGTTCGGCGTTATGTGGTATGGCAAATGGTATGACAGAATTAATTATTTTCCGTGGTATTCAAGGTCTTGGTGGCGGTATTATGATGCCAATGGCTATGATTATTATTGGAGATATGTTCACGGGGAAAGAACGTGCAAAATGGCAAGGTATTTTTGGTGCGTTATACGGCCTTGCTTCTGTAATTGGACCACAAGTTGGTGGTTGGATTGTAGATGCAGTGAACTGGAGATGGGTATTCTACATTAACTTACCGGTTGGTATTTTAGCAACAATCTTTATTGCAATGGGATTAAAATCGCATAAACAAACAGGACCAATTAAAATTGATATCGCTGGAATCTTTACGATGATTCTCGGTGTTGTAAGTTTATTACTTGCGCTAACGTTTGGCGGAAAAGATTATGCATGGGATTCTTGGCAAATTATCGGTTTATTTGCACTAGCTGTAATTGGTATCGTTAGCTTTGTTATCGTTGAAACGAAAGCTGAAGAGCCAATTTTACCAATGCACTTCTTTAAAAATCGCACATTTACAATACTGAATGCGATTGGATTCTTTATGAGTATTGGAATGTTCGGCGCGATTATGTTTGTACCATTCTTCATGCAAGGTATTGTAGGAGTAAGCGCTGCTGAATCAGGAACAATTATGACTCCAATGATGATTACAATGATTGTGATGAGTATTATCGGTGGGCAACTTGTATTAAAAGTTGGTGTAAAGCCACAAATTATCGCAGGTATGCTTATTATGGCCGGTGGTTTCTGGTTATTAACAACGATGGATATGTACACAACGAAGCTTACAGCTACTTCTTATATGATGGTTATCGGTTTAGGAATGGGTCTTGTAATGCCGACATTAACATTAGCGTTACAAGAAAGCTTCCCGAAAAAAGACCTTGGTGTCGTAACGTCATCAAGTCAATTCTTCCGACAAATCGGTGGTACATTTGGTATTACAATTTTAGGGTCGATTATGAATAACACTTCAGGTACGACATTAACAAAGAATTTAGTACCTGTATTAGATACATTCCCGAAAGAAGCGGGTCAAATGGTAACGAAATTTAAAGATATGATTCACACAGATCCACAAGGTTTATATTCGATGCTATTTAGCCCAGAGGCATTAAAACAAATGCCAGAAGCGTTCGCTAACAGCATTGTACCTATTTTGAAAAACTCTTTAGTAGACTCGCTTCATACTGTATTCTTAACAGGATTAGTATTTATCGTAGTAGGTGCCATCTTTACGATTTTCTTACAAAAAATTAAACTATCAGATCGTAAAAAAGATGCTGAAGAGCCTGCTGTAGAAGAAAAAGAAAAAACTGTATCATACTCATAATGAAGAAGCATCGCCTTATGGCGGTGCTTCTTTGAGTATAACCTTAAAAGCTTTTTAGTGAGAAATGATTGACGTATTTTTAGAAATACGTTATATTATTTTCTGTAAACGGTTACATGAAGTGAGGAGAAAAGAGAATGAGTACGATCAAAGACGTTGCGAAATTAGCGGGAGTATCTGTTGCGACCGTTTCCAGAGTTTTAAATAAAAATGGATATGTTCACGAAGATACATTAAAGAAGGTAGAGCGTGCAATTGAGATGTTAGATTATAAGCCTAGTACAGTAGCGCGTTCACTGTATAATAAAAAGTCTCGTTTAATTGGCTTAGTTGTTCCAAATATCGTGAATCCATTCTTTCCGGAAGTTGCACGTGCCGTAGAAGATGTAGCACATAAACAAGGTTACACAGTTGTCCTTTGTAACTCTGATGAAAGTTTAGAAAAAGAGAAACAATATATTGATGTGCTTAGACAAAATAATGTAGATGGATTTATTGTAGCAACGAATCCACAAAATAGTGTTAATTACATGAATGTATCTGTTCCAGTTGTTGCGATTGACCGTATGTTTAATGAGCGTATTCCTACTGTATATGCAGATAACTATGCAGGAAGTCAGGCTGCGACAAAGTTGTTACTAGATAAAGGATGTAAACATATTGCACATATTCGCGGTCCACGTGATGTGAGTACTGCAAATGAACGCTTTGAAGGTTTTGTAGACGTTATTACGCAAAATAATCTTTCGTATATGATTGCAGAGAGTACGTTTGATCCAGCAAATAGTGAGCGTGTAGCGATGGAATTATTAGAAGAATACCCGCATATTGATGGTATTGTTGCTGGGAATGATTTAATTGCGATTGGTATTGTAAAGGCTGCACTTCAAAAGGGGATTGCCATTCCAGATGATTTACAAATTATCGGATTTGATGGAATTTCTTTAACGGAAATGATGTATCCATCTATTACAACAGTTGCACAACCGATATATGAAATGGGGAAAATTGCAACAGAGTTGTTGCTAGAGCAAATGGAAGGAAATACATTAGAAGAGAAACACTATCGTTTACCGATTGAAATTATAGAACGAAATACAACGAAGTAAGGAGATGAAACAGATGCCAAATATTGCAGTAGTAGGAAGCATTTCAATGGACTTAGTGGCTGTTTCAAAGAAACGGCCGAAAGCAGGAGAAACAGTAATTGGTGAAGAGTTTCATACAATCCCAGGAGGGAAAGGGGCAAACCAAGCAGTTGCTGCAGCTAGGTTAGGAGCAAATGTAGCAATGGTTGGAGCCGTAGGAAATGATGATTATGGAACAGTAGTTAGAAAAAATTTAGAGGACGAACGCGTTTTTATCGATTATGTGGTACCGGTTACAGATAGAACGACAGGAATTGCTCATATCGTTTTAGCAGAAGAAGATAACAGTATCGTTGTCGTACAAGGGGCAAATGCTTTTGTAAACAAGTCAGTGGTAGATCGCTCCAAAGACCTTCTTGTAAAAGCGGATATGGTTGTTCTTCAACTGGAAATTCCACTTGAAACAGTAAAATATGTATTAGCTATTTGTGAGGAACATAACATTCCTGTTATGTTGAATCCAGCGCCAGCACAAGTTTTATCAGAAGATATTTTAGAAAAAGCAACTTATATTACGCCAAATGAACATGAGTGCCGCATCGTATTAGATGATTTTACATCACCAATTGAAGATTTATTGGCGAAGTATCCAAATAAATTATTGATGACAGAAGGTTCTAAAGGTGTCCGTTTCCATAATGGAACAGAGATTGTACATGTTCCTAGCATTGCTGTTGATGTAGTGGATACAACTGGAGCTGGTGATACATTTAATGGTGCGCTAGCAGTTGCACTTTCTGAAGGAGAGACACTTCAAAAAGCAATTCGTTTCGCGAATATTGCTGGTGGTCTTTCTGTAACAAAACTTGGAGCACAGGGCGGTATGCCAACGAGAGATCGAGTACGTGAAGTGCAGGTGATTGTTGGATGAAAAAGCATGGTGTATTAAACAGTGAAATCGCGGCAGTCCTTGCTTCACTTGGGCATACAGATATGGTTGTAATTGCTGATTGCGGGTTACCGATTCCGGATGGAGTAAAACGAATTGATTTAGCTGTTGAGATTGGAAAACCGAGTTTTTTAGAGGTGTTACAAGTTGTAGCTGATGATATGGCAATTGAAAAAGTGACGTTAGCAGAAGAAGTCATTATAAAGAATGCGGAAGTAAATAAAGAAATCGAGCAGAAATTAATAGAGCCAGCATTTGAGTATGTATCTCATGAACAATTTAAAGAGCATACAAAGAAAGCGAAGGCGATTATTCGTACAGGTGAGGCTACGCCTTATGCAAATATAATTTTACATGCAGGCGTGATTTTTTAATAAAGGGAAGTGATGAGAATGCATATTGAAATGAAAAATATTTCAAAAGCGTTCAATGGCAATCCTGTTTTGAAGAATGCACAGTTTATGATTGAAACAGGAGAAGTTCATGCATTGATGGGGGAAAATGGAGCGGGTAAATCAACGCTCATGAAGATTTTAACAGGTGTATATAAAAAAGATGGTGGGACGATCACGATTGATGGGCAAGAGCGCACCTTTAAAAATGCGAAAGAAGCTGAAGAGTACGGCATCGCATTTATACATCAAGAACTAAACATATTGCCGAATTTAACAGTAGCTGAAAATATGTTTCTCGGTAAAGAGTTAATGTATGGGAAAACAGGTATTTTACGCACTCGACAAATGAACGCGATTGCGCAGCAACAACTAGCAGAGCTAGGATTGCATGTAAGAGGCGCTATGTTAGCAGAGGAATTATCGGTTGGACAACAGCAAATTATCGAAATTGCGAAAGCATTAATGACAAACGCGAGCGTTATTATTATGGATGAACCTACTGCGGCACTGACGGATCGTGAAATCGAAACGCTCTTTACAGTAATTAATAAGTTACGTAAAGAAGGTGTTTCATTCGTGTACATTTCGCATCGTATGGAAGAGATTTTCTCAATATGTGATGCTATTACGATTTTGCGTGATGGAGAATACGTGGGAAAGAGATTAATTCCAGAAACATCATTTGATGAAGTAGTGAGTATGATGGTGGGGCGCAGCATTGGTGAACGTTACCCAGAGCGAAATAGTCAAATTGGTGATATCATTTTTGAAATGCGTAACGGAACGAAGAAAGGGAAATTTGAAAATGTTTCGTTTCAAGTGAGGAAAGGTGAAATCCTTGGTGTAGCTGGTTTGATGGGGGCTGGTCGCACTGATATTATGAAAGCGATATTTGGATACGAACCTTTAGACTCTGGACAAATTTTTATAAATGGACAAGAGGTAAAGATTGATAGTCCAATAGATGCAATTAGACAAAGAATTGCTTTTATTACAGAAGATAGAAAGTCTGAAGGATTAGTGTTAGATTTTTCAATTCGAGAAAATTTAGCTTTACCGAATTTAGAAAGTCTTTCAAAGGGAAGTGTTCTAAGCAATGAGCTAGAACAACAGTTTACAGAGGATATGATGAAGCTTCTTAATGTGAAAGCATCTAGCGGAGAGCAGGCAGTGAAATCTCTTTCTGGTGGAAATCAGCAAAAGATTGTAATCGCAAAATGGCTAGGCATTCATCCTCAATTACTCATTTTAGATGAGCCAACAAGAGGTGTTGATGTTGGAGCGAAAAAAGAAATTTACTCTATTATGAATAAGCTTACAGAGCAAGGCGATGCCGTTATTATGGTATCATCTGAGCTTCCGGAAGTTTTAGGGATGAGTGATCGAGTTCTTGTTATTCATGAAGGAAAAGTCCGCGGCATTTTAGGGAAAGATGAGGCATCACAAGAGTCTATTATGGCACTAGCTACAGGGGGAGAGTAAGGATGGTTAAGAAGGGGAATGTATTACAACAACTCGGTTCTTTAATCGGTTTAGTATTAATTATCGTCGTAATTACAGCTTTAAATCCAGCGTTTATTGAAATTCCAAATTTATTTAATATACTGCGTCAAGTATCGATTAATGCGCTTATTGCATTCGGAATGACCTTCGTAATTTTAACAGGGGGTATTGACTTATCGGTAGGTTCTATTTTAGCATTAGCAAGTGCACTTGTTGCTGGAATGATGGCAAGTGGCATGGAACCGTTCTTTGCAATGGCAGTTGGATTATTAGCAGGTCTTGCAATGGGAATTGTAAACGGTATCATCATTGCGAAAGGAAAAGTAGCTCCATTTATTGCAACTTTGGCAACAATGACTATTTTTCGTGGGTTGACGCTTGTTTATATGGACGGACGTCCGATCACTGGTCTTGGTGATCATTTAATGTTCCAAATGTTTGGCCGCGGTTATTTTCTTGGTATTCCGGTACCAGCTGTTACAATGATGATCGCTTTCGCAGTACTGTACTTCATTTTGAAGAAAACGACATTTGGTCGCCGTACATTTGCAATTGGTGGAAATGAAGAAGCAGCAGCACTATCAGGTATTAATGTTACGAGAATTAAAGTAATGATTTACGGTCTTTCCGGAATTTTGGCAGCGCTTGCAGGTATTGTCTTAACATCACGATTAGATTCTGCACAGCCGACTGCAGGTACTTCTTATGAATTAGATGCAATTGCAGCAGTTGTATTAGGTGGAACAAGTCTTTCTGGGGGAAGAGGATGGATTGTTGGTACATTCATCGGTGTACTTATTATCGGTGTACTAAATAACGGTTTAAATTTATTAGGTGTATCTTCTTTCTTCCAACAAGTTGTAAAAGGACTTGTAATCTTACTAGCTGTATTAATTGATCGCAGAAAAGAAGCGTAATGGAGGGACAGTTCATGAAGAAATGGTTACTTATACTCGTTGCATGTATTATGGTCATTACTGCTGGTTGTTCAATGGAACCGCCAGAATGGGCAAAGGATTCTAGCGATAAAGGTCGAAATAAAACTATTAAAGTTGGATTCTCTGTTTCAACTTTAAATAATCCCTTTTTTGTAACTTTGAAAAAGGGTGCAGAAAAGAAAGCGAAAGATAGTGGCATCGAATTAATTGCTGTTGATGCACAAAATGATGCAGCAAAGCAAACGAACGATGTTGAAGATTTAATTCAAAAGGGTGTTGATGTAGTTGTTATTAATCCGACCGATTCAGATGCTGTTGCTTCAGCAGTAAGTGCGGCAAATGCAGCAAATGTTCCTGTTATTACAGTAGACCGCGTTGCGAATTCAGGTAAGGTTGTTTCTCACATTGCTTCTAACAATATCGAAGGTGGTCAAATGGCTAGTGATTACATTCGGGAATTAGTTGGCGAAGGAGCAAACGTTGCTGAGTTAGAAGGAATCCCTGGATCTTCCGCTGCTCGTGAACGTGGGAAAGGATTCCATAACGTAGCCGATAAGTCTTTAAAAGTAGTTGCAAAACAAGCGGCTGATTTTGATAGGGCGAAAGGATTATCTGTTATGGAAAACATTTTGCAAGCAAATAGCGATATTAAAGCCGTGTTTGCTCATAACGACGAGATGGCATTAGGTGCACTTGAAGCATTGAAGTCTGCTGGAAAAACGGATGTAGTCGTTGTTGGATTTGATGCAACAGAAGATGCTGTGAAAGCGGTTAATGATGGGCGTATGGCTGCAACAGTCGCTCAAAAACCAGAATTAATCGGAGAGAAGGCGATGCAAACAGCAAAAGAGATAACACAAGGTAAAAAAGTGGACAAATCTATTCCGATTGAATTAGAGCTTATTAAGAAAAATAAATAAATATAAAATGAAAATTAGGAAGGAAGAACAACAAATGAAATTCTTTATTGATACAGCAAACATTAACGAAATTAAAGAGGCAAATGCATTAGGCGTATTAGCTGGAGTAACGACAAATCCATCACTTGTAGCAAAAGAAGGCGTAGATTTTCACGAGCGCATTCGTGAAATTTGCAACGTTGTAGAAGGTCCTGTAAGTGCAGAAGTAATTAGCTTAGAAGCTGATAAAATGATTGAAGAAGGAAAAGAATTAGCGAAAATTGCTCCAAACGTTGTTGTAAAAGTTCCAATGACAACAGAAGGTTTAAAAGCAGTAAAAGCATTCTCTGACTTAGGAATTCGTACAAACGTTACATTAGTATTCTCAGCAGTTCAAGCGTTACTTGCAGCTCGTGCTGGTGCAACATACGTTTCACCATTCTTAGGTCGCTTAGACGATATCGGTCATAACGGTATGGACTTAATTCGTCAAATCGCAGAAATCTTTGCGATTCATGGCATCGAAACAGAAATCATTGCAGCATCTGTACGTCACAGTGTTCACGTAACTGACGCAGCATTAAACGGTGCACATATTGCAACAATCCCAGCAAACGTAATTGCTTCATTAGTGAAGCACCCATTAACAGATCAAGGAATTGAGAAATTCTTAGCTGATTGGGAAAAAACACAAGAGAAATAATAGAAAATCAAGAATCCTAGTTTAATTGACTAGGATTCTTTTTTATTTAAAAGAATTTTCATGCAATTTTGCATATTGTCTTTTAAATTTGTTATATAAGATATTTAATATATATCACATAACTCTTTATTTTTCATATTTCGATATAAAGTGGAACTTTAATCAGTGGGGGCTTTGTTCATCACCACACTGATTATTAGTTAAACCAAGGGATAAACAGATAGAGGGTCTGACCAGAAAACTGGAGGGCATGATTCTATAACAGAAAGTTTAATGTTTATAGAATTATGTCTTTTTATATAGGGAGGGTAGTAAACAGAGATTTCGACAAAAATGCACCGATTTATCTGAATTTTAAGTTTTATAAAAGGAGAGAAATGGAATGAGAAGAAAAGCCCCATTTAAAGTGTTGTCATCATTAGCAATTGCAGCAATTATCGGATGCACATCTGTAATGAGTGCGCCGTTAGCATATGCAGAAACGCCAGCAAAAGAGAAAGAGAATGTGTCTACAACGCCAATTGATTACAATTTAATTCAAGAAGATCGTTTAGCGGAAGCTTTGAAAGAAAGAGGAACAATTAATCCAGCATCTTCTAAAGAAGAGACGAAAAAGGCTGTCGAGCAATATATTGAAAAGAAACAAGGAGATCAGGCGAACAAAGAAATTCTTCCAGATGCTCACTCACAAGAAACGTCTGATTTCACAAAAAAAGTAAAAGAGAAAAAGATGGAAGAAAAGGAAAATGTAAAAAAGACTGAAAAAAATATTAATCTTGAGCAAAAGCCAGAACCAAATAAAAAGCAATTGAATGGGCAAGTTCCAACTTCAAAAGCAAAGCAAGCTCCATATAAAGGATCTGTTCGATCGGATAAAGTATTAGTGCTACTCGTTGAATTTAGTGATTATAAACATAATAATATTGATCAAACACCAGGTTATATGTATTCGAAAGACTTCAGTAGAGAACATTATCAAAAGATGTTGTTTGGTAAGGAGCCTTATACATTATTTGATGGTTCAAAAGTAAAAACGTTTAAACAATACTATGAAGAGCAGTCTGGTGGTAGTTATACGACAGACGGATATGTAACGGAGTGGCTAACAGTTCCCGGAAAAGCATCTGATTATGGAGCTGATGGTAGCAGTGGTCACGATAATAAAGGTCCGAAAGGTGCACGTGATTTAGTGAAAGAAGCTTTGCATGCAGCTGCTGAGAAAGGACTAGATTTATCTCAGTTTGATCAGTTTGATAGATATGATACAAACGGGGATGGGAATCAAAACGAACCTGACGGTGTAATTGATCATTTAATGGTAATCCATGCTGGTGTTGGTCAAGAAGCTGGTGGCGGTAAATTAGGTGATGATGCGATCTGGTCACATCGTTCAAAATTAGCAGTAGATCCAGTAGCGATTGAAGGTACGAAATCAAAGGTAGATTACTTTGGTGGAAAAGTAGCAGCACATGATTACACAATTGAACCAGAAGATGGAGCTGTAGGTGTGTTTGCGCATGAATTTGGACATGATCTTGGATTACCAGATGAATATGACACGAAATATACTGGAAATGGTTCACCAGTCGAAGCTTGGTCATTAATGAGTGGAGGTAGTTGGACAGGGAAAATCGCAGGAACAGAGCCGACTAGTTTTTCACCACAAAATAAAGACTTCTTACAAAAGAATATGGGTGGCAACTGGGCAAAAATATTAGAAGTAGATTACGATAAAATTAAGAGTGGTGTGGGAGTTCCTACATATATTGATCAAAGTGTTACGAAATCAAATCGTCCCGGCGTTGTACGTGTTAACTTACCAGGTAAAAGTGTTGAAACGATTAAACCGGAGTTTGGAAAGCATGCATATTATAGTACAAGAGGCGATGATATGCATACAACGTTAGAGACACCATTCTTTGATTTAACGAAAGGAACAAATGCAAAATTCGATTATAAAGCAAATTATGAGTTAGAAGCAGAGTGCGATTTCGTCGAAGTACATGCAGTAACAGAAGATGGAACGAAAACATTAATTGATAGACTTGGAGAAAAAGTAGTCCAAGGAGATAAAGATACAACAGATGGGAAATGGATTGATAAATCATATGATTTAAGTCAATTTAAAGGCAAAAAAGTGAAACTACAATTCGACTATATTACAGATCCGGCTGTAACATATAAAGGTTTTGCGATGGACAATGTAAATGTAACTGTTGATGGACAAGTTGTATTTTCTGATGATGCAGAAGGACAGTCTAAAATGAATTTAAATGGTTTTGTTGTTTCTGATGGGACAGAGAAGAAAGCTCATTATTACTACTTAGAGTGGAGAAACTATGCGGGATCAGATAATGGTTTAAAAGCAGGAAAAGGTCCAGTGTATAATACAGGTCTTGTCGTTTGGTATGCAGATGATAGTTTCAAAGATAACTGGGTTGGGATGCATCCAGGTGAAGGATTCCTTGGTGTTGTTGACTCTCATCCAGAAGCGCTAGTTGGTAATTTAAACGGCAAACCAGCATACGGTAATACGGGCATGCAAATTGCAGATGCTGCATTTTCATTTGATAAAACACCAGCATGGAGTGTAAATTCATTAACACGTGGTCAGTTTAACTATTCTGGATTACAAGGTGTTACAACTTTTGATGATTCAAAAGTATATAGTAACAAGCAAATTGCAGACGCAGGAAGAAAAGTTCCAAACCTTGGACTTAAATTCCAAGTTGTTGGACAGGCAGAAGATAAATCGGCAGGCGCTGTTTGGATTAAACGTTAATAACATAAAAGCACATTCTTCATATGAAGAGTGTGCTTTTTAATTTGTACAGTAAGTTATTATTTTAGTTTATCCCGCATTAACGGTCAGTAAGATCCCCACCTCAAAATTCAGCGGAAGTAAAGAAATTAGGTGGGAGATCAACTGCCCGTAAAAGCCCGATTGGTTCAACTAATAATCAGTGGGGATGAACAACCCCCCACTGATTAAAGTTTCACTTTATGTAATACAAGTGTTTATTCATGTGTAGTGTATCAAATTATGTGAGGAAAGGAAATATTTCCGAGGAAATTGTCGAAGTATCGTCAGTATTTATAAACTTTCTGTTTAAAAGAAGAGATGTATTATTGCCTTTACGGCTCAATTTATTTACATTGTTATTTGGTTATACACAAAAGTAATATATTGAGCAAAAAGAGTTCTATTCGATAGGGCTCTTTGGTTTTGTATTTGATATACAAATATTAACCTCGATTGTTTGGAAATGTATCTTCTTGTTTAGCGTCATTTGGACTTTAACTGCAGTTTTTGTTTTTCGTTTATATGAAGAGCGAGATGAGCCATTACCTTTTATATTTAAATTAATTGGCATTATTCCAACGCTTCCATTATATTACGGATTATATCAATATGCATTTTAAAAAAGACAACGATGGATTATCCCATCATTGTCTTTTTTACTTTGCTTCTTACATAAATCATACCAGCAAATGTTAATAAAAATGCTGTCCCGATAATGAAGCTGATGCTAGGTGATGCTCCGATTGCGCCGACTGTAAAGGAGCCAGCAACAACTCCTAATGAGAAGAAGGCATAAAATAATCCGAATGCCTTTCCGCGATTATCGTCTGTAGTATTTTCAACGAGTAAAGCGTTAATAGACGGAAAGAGGATTGCGAATCCAATTCCATAAATCATCATTACAATAAAGAGCATACCTTTTGTAGCAAATAATCCGAGTAAAGATAATGCGAATGCCATAACTGCAATTCCGATTAGCATTAGTTTCGAACGATTAAATCGATCGTAAATACGATTTGTTGGAAGCAAGAAAAAGAGGATAGCAGTAATACCAAATACACTTAACATCATGCCTGTTGTAGATGCTTTAAGCGCTAATGCCTCAACTTTTACTGGTAACATATAAGTGACAATTCCTTGTGAAAACATTAATGTGAAAGCACCAATATATGCTTGTAATAACGGTTCTGATTTTAACAGTTCAATCATATCTTCTTTGTTCATCATTTGCGTTCTTGATGTATCTTTTCTTGATACGTTATTTGGTAAGAAGAATAGAGATACGATTGTACCAAGAGCCATTAAAATAGAAATAGTAATGAAGACCCATTCTACGCCAGCTGTTGCTTTCATAATACCGCTGAAAGCAGGTCCTACGATTGCCGCTGTTCCAACAGCAGCACCAGATAGAGCCATTGCTTTTCCTTGTCTTTTTGCATTTGTTTGTTTTGATAAAAATGTAAAGGCAGCAGGAATTAAAAAGCCATCACTAAATCCATGCATAAAGCGAACAACTAATAGTTGTTCACCACTTTGAACAACGGTGTATAACAAGACTATGAAACTCGTAATTCCCATGCTTATATAAAGGATTTTTTTTGCACCAAATTTATCGACAGCTGCTCCAGCAATAATATTACCGATCATATTAGCGAATGAGTACATACCGACAACTAGCCCGATAATAAGAGGGGTTCCTCCAAGGCTTTGAGCGAAAGTACTCATAATAGGTAATTGTGAAAATGTATCTAAAAAAGCCACGATAACGATAAAGTAAATAAAATATTTCAAGCGATATTCACCTCTCCTATGCTATTATGGCACAATGCTAATTTCACCTGCAATGAAATTGAATTAACAGATGTGGAAAAAAGTACAAAGTGACAAAATATTGAACGTTATTTGTAAAAAATTAGTAGAGATGCGATTGTTTTTTTGAAATATATGGATAGAAGTATTATAATAGAATTGTAAACTTCACCAGGTTAAGTATATACATAGAGAGGGATGTATAAAATGAAAGCACTACTTTGGCATAATCAACGTGATGTACGAGTAGAAGAAGTACCAGAACCAACAGTAAAACCAGGAACAGTGAAAATCAAAGTTAAATGGTGTGGTATTTGTGGGACAGACTTGCATGAATATTTAGCAGGGCCTATTTTTATTCCAACAGAAGAACATCCATTAACACATGTGAAAGCACCTGTTATTTTAGGTCATGAGTTTAGTGGTGAGGTAATAGAGATTGGTGAAGGAGTTACATCTCATAAAGTGGGAGACCGCGTTGTTGTAGAACCAATTTATTCTTGTGGTAAATGTGAAGCTTGTAAACATGGACATTACAATGTTTGTGAACAACTTGTTTTCCACGGTCTTGGCGGAGAAGGCGGCGGTTTCTCTGAATATACAGTAGTACCAGAAGATATGGTTCATCACATTCCAGATGAAATGACGTATGAACAAGGTGCGCTTGTAGAACCAGCAGCAGTAGCAGTTCATGCAGTACGTCAAAGTAAATTAAAAGAAGGGGAAGCTGTAGCAGTATTTGGTTGCGGTCCAATTGGACTTCTTGTTATCCAAGCAGCTAAAGCAGCAGGAGCGACTCCTGTTATTGCAGTTGAACTTTCTAAAGAACGTCAAGAGTTAGCGAAATTAGCAGGTGCGGATTATGTATTAAATCCAGCAACTCAAGATGTGTTAGCTGAAATTCGTAACTTAACAAATGGTTTAGGTGTAAATGTTAGCTTTGAAGTAACAGGTGTTGAAGTTGTACTACGTCAAGCGATTGAAAGTACAAGCTTCGAAGGACAAACTGTAATTGTTAGTGTATGGGAAAAAGACGCAACAATTACTCCAAATAACTTAGTATTAAAAGAAAAAGAAGTTATTGGTATTTTAGGATACCGTCACATCTTCCCAGCTGTTATTAAATTAATTAGCTCTGGTCAAATTCAAGCAGAGAAATTAATTACGAAAAAAATTACAGTCGATCAAGTTGTTGAAGAAGGATTTGAAGCACTTGTAAAAGATAAAACACAAGTGAAAATTCTTGTTTCACCTAAATAAGATAGAATCGAATAGAGTAGCCCTTTTCTAGAAATAGAAGAGGGCTACTTTTTTTCTATACTGAAAGGTGATAGACTTTCCTTTGACTAAATGTATTTTTGTTTGGAAGGGAGAATCTAATGCTTTCATTTTTGTTAACTTTAAAGCGAATGTTAAGAGCCTGTTTACGAGCGTGGAAAGATAAAGAATTTCAAGTATTATTCGTATTAACAATTTTGACTTTAATATCGGGTACGATTTTTTATAGTACAGTTGAAGAATTACGTCCTATTGACGCTTTATATTTTAGTGTGGTCACGTTGACGACTGTCGGTGATGGGAATTTTAGTCCGCAAACTGATTTCGGAAAGATATTTACAATCTTATACATATTTATTGGGATTGGATTAGTGTTTGGATTTATTCATAAGTTAGCAGTTAATGTACAATTGCCAAGTATATTATCGAATAGAAAAAAAGAGTAAAGCATTCTAATCTGTACCCTTTGTAAAGGACATTTTGAAAAAAGTTAGGCAACATCAAGAAGATGATTTCTGTATCCAACAGGAGTCATCTTTTTTAAATTCCATTGATATCTATAATGATTATAA
>NZ_KZ268515.1:0-134291 GCF_002218325.1 Bacillus sp. M13(2017)
CTATAATCATAAAAGAATTAAGGCAAAATTAAAGGGTATGAGCCCAGTACAATACCGGGCTCATACCCTAGAGGCTGCCTAATGAAACGACCTGTCTAACTTTCGGGGGTCACTTCACACCCTGAACGGCTTTTCTTATTAAGTTAAATCACGTTTTAAAAACACAGTATATGAAATACATAAAAATACGAACAAATAAAGTAGTAACATACATGATGCAAACGGGAATGTTACTCCATCAATAAAACTTCCATTCTTTGAAATACTATATAAATCTGTGTTTGCTGGCAATAAATATTTCGCCCAGTTATATCTAGTGGCTGCTAATAACGCAATATTGCCTGATAAAGCAAGGAATAGTGAAATACCAATTGCACCTCCACTAGATCTCGTTAACACAGAAATCATAAATGCAAACGATGCATACACAACCGTTGGTAACCATGATAAAACATAATATTTACTTGCTTCCACAAAAATATTTTGTTTTATTATATTTCCATCTTGGAAAATAAACTCACTCCATGCAGGCTGTTGGAATTTATAAATAACAAGTCCACATAAAGCGGAGAAAATCATATTAAATATAAACAATAAAGCTGCAAATATAACGATTGCTAAAAACTTTGCTGTTAAAATTTTAAATCGACTCGCCGGACGGATTGTTAAAAATTTATATGTTCCCCAGCTATATTCATTCGCAAAAATTGTACTTGCATACACGAGGATAAATGGGAGCAAAATTGGAAATACGATAAAACCTGTATCTCTCATGAAAGAAAGTGGAGAACTGCTTGCCGGTGCTGTATCCGTATCTAAATGCTTCATCTTAAGCTGGTATTCTTTTACAAGCTCATCCCCTGATTTTTCTGCTAAAATAGCTTCTTTTTTCATGCCAAGCTTTTTCTCAATTTCTACAGTACGTTCTGTATAATCTACTTTCCATCCTTTTGTTTCCGGTTCAAAATACTTTACCGTAACCCATCCTAATCCGATTATTAATACTGCAATAACTGCAAATGGAATAATCGTTCGCTTCCGCTTAAATATTTTATACAGTTCATTATATACTAAATTAAACAATATCTTTTCCCCCTGTTAATTCTAAAAATTGCTCTTCTAACGTTTTTCTTTCTTCATATACACGATACACTTGAATATTTTTCTCAAGCAATGTACGAATAACATTTGGGATTTCTTCATCTTTTACATTAATAAGTAATTCATTATCTTTTACTAAAACATCATGCCCTAATATTTCCGCTGCTTTATTCGCATCATCTACACGTATACGGATCGTCTCCATCTCTTCGCTTTGGCTATGCTGAATATTTTGCGTAGCCACATATTCCCCGTGCTGAATAATGATAACTCTGTCACACATTAATTCAACTTCTGAAAGTAAGTGACTTGATACAAGTACAGCTTTTCCTTGTTCATGTGCAATTTTTTTTATGTACATTCTCATTTCATGTATTCCACTAGGGTCTAATCCATTTGTCGGTTCATCTAGTATCAACACGTCTGGATTGTGAATAAGCGCCTGAGCGATTCCTAAACGTTGTCTCATGCCGAGTGAATACGCTTTTACTTTGCGATCAATTACTTGTCCCATCCCTAACAATTTCACTACTTCATCGATACGTTCTTCAGTCACATTACCATTCATTCGTCCGAAATATGTTAAATTTTCATAGCCACTCAAAAAAGGATAAAATTCAGGTGTCTCAATTACCGCTCCAATTTTCGCAGCGGTTTTTTCGAATTGCTGTTTCACAGATTGACCATCAATCCATACTTCACCTTCTGTCATACGGATCATACCAACCATCATTCTCATTAAAGTCGTTTTTCCAGCACCGTTTGGTCCGAGTAAACCGACAACCTCGCCTTTTTTCACTTCAAAACTAATATTTTGTACAAGTGTCTTTGATCCGATTCGCTTCGTTAACCGATCGACTTTTACAATTGATTGTTCATTTGTCATTCTATACAACCTTTCCTTCCCATTCTTTGTCAGGTCTTTTCACTGTAACATGATTATTTTTATGTGTAAAATAGAAAAAAGCATGATTTCTCATGCCCTTTCTTTAAACCGCAACGAATTTTCACCCTTTAAACTTCGAACAAATCGATAACATTGCATCATCGATATTAAAACGACAGTCATAATAATTATACTAATAATTACAACTGCATATATTGTAATTGGCGCACTATTTATTCCTTGTATCCCTGCGATTTTCATAAAGATAACCGTGAATAATTTCAAAAATAGCATCCCATTAATTAATCCGAAAACAAATGCTGCTCCATAAATGAATAATTGCTCCTGACATAATACACATAGTACCTCTTTTCTTTTCATATTTTCTGCTACATAAGATGTAAACTCCTCCCTCCTCACATGCAAAAGAGAGTACATCATTTTATATGTAGTAAAAATACATATGAAAATTAATACAATAAAAAGTGTGTAAAAATACATTTGAAATACAAATGCATCCCCTACTTTCAAAATAGCTCCTTCATTAAATTGTAACGATATCATAAAAAACAAAATCATAGTACTCATAGCAATCCACATAAATTGCTTCATCCTTTTGGTAGCAAATGTTCTAATATTTTTTCTCGCTAACCGACATAAAGACATAACATTCTTCCCCTACCTTATTACATACACATTCTATACTACTAGTGTATAAAAATATGACATTTTAAACATCGCACTACAATCGGAATTTCTTCTAAGTCTTTAGTCCTAGAAAACGAAATGATAAAAAAATCACATTTAGAATATAATTGTAAAAAGGAGGAGATTGCATGCGTATAAAATTACTATCAATCTTGTCTTTATTATTACTCACAAGTTGTAGCCAACTAAAAAACAATGAAATTGCCATTGTTGAGCCATACAAATTAACAAAAGAGCAAGCTTCTATTTTACAAATGACTCCTTTTCAAGAAAGAAATAGCATGTTTTATAACGTTACGCTTAAAAATGATAAAGATGAAATAAATGCTACAATTGATTATTATAACAATGGTAAAAAAACAAAAGAAATTGCTAATATAGCTACCTCACATTTTTCAAAAAAGAAAGTAAAGCTTTCTTTTTTACCACCACATTTCCAATTCGATAAAGATATACAAGAAAAAAGGCAGTGGTATATGAATATTGAAGGTGGTTCAACGCTTGTTCATGAAGAAGAACCACGAAGCGTAAATAGCTCTGCAACTACTACAATTCAATCTATAAAAAATTTAAAATACAATCAAAAAACAACTTTAGCTGCTGTAATTCAAACCAGTAAAGAAACTGTAAGCGTTCCTACCATTGATGAAGAAACAGGTATTGATCTACTCTTAAAAGAAAATGAACACGTTTATCTATTTAGTATCGAGCTAAAAAAAGAACAATAAAGCGGAAATGCAACTTAAGTTGCATTTCCGCTTTATTGTTTAATAAGGTGTACTTTTATGGATTTGAATTAAATCCATTTTCTGTTACTACTATTATTCATCTTCTACTTCTATTCTTTTCTTCTCTCTTGCAATTTTTAAAAACTCTAGCAGCTCTGGATTACTATTCATTTTTTTGTAAGCCACTGACATTTCTGCCACAAAATTAGAATCATATAACTCTTTATATACAACTTCTGTTTTATATAACTTATTTGCCGATACGGGTATTACTGTAATTCCAATCCCTGCTGCTACAAGCCCCATAACTGTTTGATACTCTGTTGCTTCTTGTACAATGCGTGGACTAAATCCAACTTCTCTGCAAAGAGATAAAATTGTATCATACAAAGCTGGCCATACTGGTCTCGTAATAAATACAAACGGCTCATCTCGTAAATCTTCTATATGTATTTCATCTTTCTCTGCAAGTGGATGTGCCTTTGGTAAACATAAGGTGCAAGATAACCTTTGAATTGGCTCTAATTCTAATAATTGTGTTGGAATTGGTGGACGTAAAAAGCCAATATCGATACGGTTATCATGAAGTGCATGAACTTGATCTGGTGTTGACAATTCATGTAATGCAACAGACACTCTCGGAAATTTCTTTCTATATTCCCTAACAATTGATGGTAAAATATCATATATCGCCGCACCTACAAAACCAATTGAAAGTGATCCTACTTCTCCCCTTTGTGCACTTTGTGCAACTTCTACTGCTTTTTCAATTTGTTCAAACGCTTTTTTTACTTCTTTTAAAAACATTTCTCCTGCTTCTGTTAGTTCAACCTTTCTTTTCGTTCTTGAAAATAATGTAACTCCCATTTCTTTTTCTAATTGCTGTATTTGTTGACTAAGTGGTGGTTGTGTCATTTGTAAACGAGCAGCTGCCCGTCCAAAGTGTAACTCTTCTGCCACAACAACAAAATATTGCAAATGCCGTAATTCCATTTTTGGACACCCTTTTCACTTTCGATTAATACGTCTAATATATTAATACCATATAATTTATATATTAGACAAATATTTCGAATGAACGTATAGTAGAAATTGTTAATTCTTTTTTACAATTTTTATGTAAAAAAAGAAAGAGGTGGTTACTGTATGAAATGGTGGAAGTTAAGCGGACAAATTTTATTACTATTTTCTTTCGCTTGGACAGGTGAATGGATTGCAAAACAGGCACACCTCCCAGTTCCAGGAAGTATAATCGGTATTTTTTTATTATTAATTTCATTAAAATTAAACCTAGTTAAAAAAGAATGGATACAGGACGGAGCAGATTTTTTATTAAAAGAACTTATTTTATTTTTCATCCCTTCTGCAGTCGCTGTCATACGTTACAGAGATACACTAACACAATATGGAATCGATCTCATTTTAATTATTATGATTAGCACTCTTTGCGTTACCTTAGTTACAGGACTTTTAACAGAATTGCTACTAAAGCGGAAAGGATCAACGCAATGATCGGATTTCTTTGTTTACTATTAACACTATTCACATATTGGATATCAAAAAAAATGTATCAACGTTGGAATTGGAGTCTACTTTCTCCTCTTCTCGTCTGTCCCATTATTTTAATTGCTTTATTGCTCGGATTAAATACACCTTATGAAACATATGAATCTGGTGGTCACTGGTTAACTGAATTATTAAAACCCGCAACAGTTGCTTTTGCATGGCCAATCTATAAATACTTTGATTTATTAAAGAAACATGGAATGGCTATCTTACTTAATGTCATTGTCGGTTCGTTTTTATCAGTCATTACTTCAGCACTACTAGCAAATTATTTTCAAATTGATTCATCACTAGAACATAGTTTAGCTCCACATATCGTAACAACACCAATCGCAATGGCTATTTCAGAAATGATTGGTGGCATGTCACAATTAACTGCTGTATTTGTCGTTTTAACTGCCTTAACAGGAGCATTGCTCGGTCCTTCTCTCATACGTATTTGCCGTATTAAAACAGCAATCGCAAAAGGTATTATGTTAGGAACAAGCGCAAATGGAACCGGTACATCAAAAGCATTCGAAATCGGTCCTGTGGAAGGAACAATTGCAAGTTTATCTATGCTTTTAACAGCAGGCGCTAGTTTAGTTATCGTTCCGCTTTTCTTGTCTTGGATACATTAAAGAAGCAAGTATTTACATACTTGCTTCTTTATCTATATATTGGCACAGCAATTCATAATCCTCTGGAAAAGCTAAACACAATTGTTCAACTTCATGTATCCCTTTCCAAGCAATTTCATGTATTAACTCATCAGGATCTTGGATTTTCATATTACCGCCTATTTGTTTAACAAAATAATAATGGACATACACTGGAACACCGTATGTAATACCCTCTTTTTCATATATTTTATTTACAACTTCCACATTGTAACCTGTTTCTTCCCAAACTTCCCTAATACAACATTCTTCTAGTGTCTTTCCCTTTTCAAGTCCTCCACTTGGGACAGACCACCTTTTTTCTTCTCCCTCTTTTCCCTGCAGTACCATTAAAACTTCATTTCTTTCATTTACACATACCGCTGCACTACCTATCCATCTCTCCATAAACATCCCTCCCCTACTAAAATTCGCCCTCTTTATTATTTTCCCCTTGAAAAAAAGAGGAAAATAATAAAACAATGACGAAAAATTACATCAACTTCATAGACAATCCCTTTTTAGAAATTAAAACTGGAAGGATGAAAATATGATTTCTAATTATGTTGTGGAATGTGTCTTTTGTGAAAAAAATCGAAAGCCTCGCCAAGCTATTGTCACCGTTCCCGCCACTACTCAGCTACTAGCCATTGAAAAAGTGCGTGCAGAATGTAAACGTCGTTTCGGAAAAGCTTTATTATTACAAACAGAAATTAAAGAAGAAATAGTTTTTGAACAAAAAGAAAGCTGACCATCAATTGGTCAGCTTTCTTATCCGATCATATTTTCACATGAAGATTAGGGGCATCCTCTTTAAGGATCGGGATTTTCCCATTATGTACGTTCCATAATGGTCATCGAACAATATATTTCTATGCAATTAACTATTGAATAGAATAGGGCAAAACTTGTTCGCATTTTTAGAAAAGGGATAGGGATATAATTCAAGTAGTACTTCGAATACTCGAACTTTACACTCATAATATTAAAACAAATCCTTTTATATGGGAAATATGAATTACCTACATAATTCATTCGTAAAATATATTAATAGTTTGCTATATTAATTTTATCCCGCTATTTGTAAGCAGTACCCCCCTGCTTATTATAATTTCACTTTATTCCATCAATAGCATACATCCAGCTAAAACCGGTGTCATAATCATCGAAAACCTCAAAAGCATTCGCGGTGCATAATTTGTAAACTTCGCGCCAATATATGCCCCTAACATGGTCCCAATTAATACTTGCAATAACAATATATAATCTAAATATCCTTCCGAACTATATCCTAGCCCGCCTCCAATTGCAATCGGTAATATAACAAGCATCGTTGTCCCTACAGATTGCTGAATCGTTAGTCCCAATAGAACCATTAATCCAAGTTGAATAAACGGTGCAGAACCAATCCCAAATGAACCAGCCATCATTCCAGTAACTAATCCAAGGCATATACATTTCAACAAGTAGTTAACGGGAAACTCTTTATGTTTATATAAAGACGACTGTTCTTTGTTTTGGAACATAATTAATTTAATAAACATAAAAATTGCCGATAAAAATAACATCCCAGCTGTAAACCAATGAAGAAGATGAGCTGGTATAAGTGAACCAAATTTAGAACCAATATAAGAGCCAATTGCGCCAAATCCCCCAACAATCCCGCCTATAATAAGTGCTACATTGCCTTCACGGTAATGACTGACAACACCTGATAATGTCGTAAACGCCATTGCGGTTAAAGATGTTGCAAGAGCAACATGAATAGGAATATGGAATACTAAAGTGAGTATCGCGATAATAAACCCAGCTCCTCCAGCTCCAACAAATCCTAATAAAATACCCATTACTAACATTGTTATAATAATTGCCACAGACTTTCCCTCCAGTAACACAATTATCCATCATATTTATCCTTACATACAAATAAAAAGCATCCTAAACGGATGCTTTTTATTTCAATGATATGTACTTAATCTTGATTAATCAAAATAACCGCTGGACCAGCGACTACTACTCCAGCTACTTCTATCTTTTCAAATTCCTTTACTGTAATAGATATAACTCCTTCTCTTTCCATCAATTCTTTACTCAGGACATCAGTCGGGATTGCTTTCACCGTCTTACCTCCTTTTCATTTATACAATATGATAAAGTGAAACTTTCATCAGTGGGTTTTTTGTCCGTACTTATTGATTATTAACCCTCAGCAATCGGGCGAATAATCACCCAATGCATCTATATATATGCATCAC
This sequence comes from Bacillus sp. M13(2017), assembly GCF_002218325.1. Taxonomy (NCBI): domain Bacteria; kingdom Bacillati; phylum Bacillota; class Bacilli; order Caryophanales; family Bacillaceae; genus Bacillus; species Bacillus sp. M13(2017). The sequence goes on from NZ_KZ268515.1 coordinate 7,883, forward strand.
CTCCGCTTTCATTCCTTATTCCACTCAAAAACCTTCTCCCCCTTCCGTGACATATTGAAAAATAAAAAAGAAGCTATAACATATAGCTTCCCTCCACGTTTCTTTAATCTTTATACACCGTATATTCCATAACTTTACCATCTCTATCAAATTGTAAAACAAGCTGTTCGCTATCTATTGGAATAAAGCCACGTTCAGTCCCAAGATAATACAAAGTGATAACTCCTTCTTCCCCACTTCTCGTTTCCGTTGGGGCTCCTAACAATTGTGTAATTTCTTCATTTGATTTCCCTATTAATTTATATTTTTGTAATAGATCATCTACCATATGTACCCGCTTATCTGCATGATTTAACCATCTATTCTGATTAAACTTTGATGTATATTCATTTACACTTAATTGTACAGTGCACACTATTAATGGTATGAGTGCTACTATTAAAACCCCCAACATTTGCTTCTTTTCTTCATTACGATTTTTAGAAACATATAAAATAACCCTTTGAATCATGACTAATAAAACAAATGGTATGAATACTACAAAAATGCTCCTTACACTTAAGGGTATATGGACCATATCAATGACGAATATAAATACAATGTACATTACTATATACAAACAAAAATAGCCATACAAAATGCTACGCAGCATATCGTTCAGAAAGATCTCCCCTTTTAACTCACTATATAGTTCATCCAGCTAATCATTTCTCGAATCTGTTCTAATTCTTGCTCTGTATATACTACTGTCCCTGTTAAGATTTCATTTCTGAAGAACGTTACAATTTGCTCCCGATCTTTTAATCTAGGTGTTTCCTCACTAGAAAGGTCTACTATTGCTTTTCCATTTTTATTATAAAAATATACAACTGGTTTTACCTTTTCTTTTATACTATTAGCCTGCATTTCATTCAAACAATTGTATAAAATTTTAGATAGTTTCTTCGCCTTATATACTGGATTCCCTTCATTTTTCACTTGTATAGTTGACGAATCTTTACCTACTATATATTCAAATGTCTCTTCTTTATCAACTTCTTGTTGATACTTACCCATTTCATCAATCATAAATGAATATATACCAGCATTTTCTTTCGTTAAACCATGAATTAATTTCTCGTTCCATTCTTTCGTCTCCAATAGATAAATACCAGTTTTGCACAAGATGAGATGATGGATTCTATTATCGTTTATTTCACTATTATTTTTAATAAAAACATTCGGCATGACTTGAATTTCAGCATCTAATATGATACCTTGCTCTATGAATCCTCGCTTCATATAATGTAATGTTTCGTACGTATTCATTTCAGCACCGTTTTTAGTATATTCTCGTAAATTTGCAATTAATTTTTGAAACATATGTATTTCGTTATTATGTTTATTTTGCATTTCACTACGTTCTTTACTATGCTGCATAGCTAATTGATTTTTCATCATACGCATATTTTCAATTTCTCTATTTGCACTTACTTGTAAATCATTGTATTTTTTCTGTTCCATATTTTTTAAATTATTTTGTTGTTCTTTATGCTCTATCACTGTAGCTGCAATTTCATTTTTATACGTTTCAATCGCTTGTTTCTTTTCAAATTCTACTTGCTGACTCTCTGATTCTAACTGTTTATTTTTATAAAACAGCACAAATGCTACAGCTAATAATATTAAAATCGCACCTATTAGCACATAATTCATATTTTTACTCCTTTATTTCATTTTCGATTATTTTTTATAAATATTTCTACTATAGTATACTATGGTTTCGATATAGACTTTGTAAAAGTTGTATATTTTTAATAAAAGGCACCTCTGACGGGGCACCTTTTATTTTCACTCTATTGTACACCATACTGAATATAACTCGAATCGTAGTATATCCATTGATTTGTCCCTAAGCAAAGCCATCCATCTTGCTTACTCCATACTCGATACGATTCACCCTGATGTAACTATCTTATAACATTTCCATTTAATGATGGAGCATCACGCAAATTTACATTATCACCAGTAATAGTCGCCACATAATGTTTATACTGAATATAACTCGGATCATTATATACCCACTGATTTGTCCCTAAACAAAGCCATCCATCTTGTTCTCCCCAAACTTCATATGTTTCGCCACGATTCAATTGGCGAATTATACTAGACTGTAAAGATGGTCCACTTCTCAAATTCACATTATCTCCATTAATTATAGCAACCCCGTACACTGGAGTTGCATTATTAAGCGGGGAAACATTACCTCCACCACTTGCTCCATTCCCTTTTAAAGCTTCTAATGAAACTGCAGCTGATACATCACAATTTCCTACGCCTGAAATTTGTCCAGAATCTGTGTACTGCCACGCTGTCCATCCACCAGCATCAGCAGGCGTTGTACTCGAGTATTTAGCAATCCAAAGCGGTATATCACTTAATCCGCTAATTCTGAACTCATTAATATACCAAACTCCTGTATATAACATTACATCTTTTCCAGTAGCCTGTTTCACATAATTTATGAAGCTTCTTGCCCAATTCGATATAGCGTTACCAGTTAAATTACTGTTGCTCGGATCTGTTGGTGATTCTAAACCCAGAACTGGCATTAAGTCTGTCTGGTTACTTTGTAATATACTCACAAAATATTTCGCCTCTGAAATTGCATCATTTTGTTCTGGACGTGCAAAATGGTATGCACCAATTAATACATTCGCACTTCGGGCTGCTTGTACATTTTTAGTAAAAGTAGGATCAATGTAGTTTACACCTTCTGTCGCTTTTGCATACGCTGCTGGAATTCCAGATGCCTTCACTGCATTCCAATCAATATTCCCTTCCCAATGAGACACATCAATAAACGTAACATTTGAACTTGATCTGTTTTACATATAAAATCTCCTATCAATTTTTTTACTTCGTATACATACAATATGTACAAGTTTCATAAGAGGACACGACATTTATGCTATAGAAACAAAGAGTAAACATATTTTGTATACAAAATAAAAAAGACCTTGTGTTACAAGGCCTTTTGCAAACTCACTTTATTTTGTAGCAAGTACATATTATAATACAAACCTTGCTCACTTAGTAATTCTTGATGTGTTCCTCTTTCTACTATCTCCCCATCATGCATCACAAAAATTTGATCTGCATCTTGAATTGTAGATAACCTATGCGCAATGGCTATCGTCGTTCTACCTTTTCGCATTTGTTGCAACGCTGTTTGAATAGCCTCTTCTGTTTCTGTATCGATATTAGCTGTTGCTTCATCTAATACTAATACTTTCGGATTCGTTGCTATCGTTCTAGCAAAAGCAATTAATTGTCGTTGACCGCTTGAAAATGCTGCACCTCTTTCTACTACTTCTGTTTCATACTGTTTTGGTAACTTTTCAATAAACGTATTCGCTTGCACAAATCGAGCAGCTTCTTTTACTTCTTCATCCGTAATTTCTTCATTATACATACGAATATTTTGCTTTACATTTCCAGCAAATAAAAATGCATCTTGCAATACGAGTCCTATTTTCTTTCTAATTTCTCGTTCTTCAAATTTTTCTAAATCTACACCGTCTATTACAATATTTCCTGACTTAATATTATAAAATCGCATTAACAAATTCATAATCGTACTTTTTCCGCTACCAGTATGCCCAACAAAAGCAACCGTTTGCCCTTGTTTCACGTGAAATGATACATTTTTTAAAACGTCACGCTTTCCATCATATGAAAAAGTAACATTTTTAAATTCAATATCTCCATCCACGACTTGAGGATTCTCATTGCCTTTTTGAACCGGTGCTAAATCTTTCTCGTCCATTAAATGAAATACACGTGATGACGAAACAAGTGCCTGTTGGAAAAAGGACAATTTCATCATCATCTCATTTACAGGTTGGAAGAAACGATGTATATAGTTAACAAAAGCATATAAAACTCCTACTTCAACAGGGCTCTTTAAAGCATCAATCCCAAATAAACCTAGTACTAACGCAATAGCTACAATATGCACTAAATCCGTAGCTGGTCGTAAAAGTAATGCGTCTAACTTCAAAGTACGTCGCCCTGCACTATAATGTTTATTATTCACTTCTTCAAACTCTTTTCTCATACGTTTTTCTTGTCTGAACACTTGAACAATATTCATTCCTTGTATGGACTCGTTCAACTTTGCATTTAACACGCTTAGTTGATTACGTACTTCTAAATAAAAAGCTGCACTTTTCCGGCGATATAATACCATAATCGCAAACATTATCGGAATTAATACGAGAGAAAATAGCGCTAATTTTACATCTAATAAAAACATCGCTACTAAAATGCCTACTAAAAAGACTACATTTTTCACAAATGTTGATAATACACTGACATAAAAATCTTTAATCGCTTCCGTATCATTCGTTATACGAGATACGAGCGTACCAATTGGCGTACGATCAAAGAAACTTAATGACAGCTTTTGAACATGTTCATATACTTCAACTCGCATATCTTGAACAATCTTAAAAGCAATGTTCTGAAAGTACAATAGATTTAAATACGTAAATAATACTTTTAATAAATGAGCAACTATGTAAATTACAAATAAAGTAACGAGCGCTGATCGTTCAAAATCCCGCGGTACTAGGTGTTCATCGAGGAATTGTTTAATTAAAAAAGGACCCATCATTTCCGTTACTGTCGCACCAACTAAAAAGATAAATGCTAAAGATAGCAACCCTTTATATGGCTTCATATAGGAAAGCAATCTACTTAAATCACTTCGCTTCTTCTCTACCATCATACGCCTCCTTTCTCGACTAAAGCTTCTAATTGCTGGCTTTCATACATTTCCTTATACCAGCCGTTTTCCTTCATTAATTCCTCATGTGTACCTCTTTGTACAATTCTACCTTCATCAACAACAAGAATAAGATTGGCATGCTGAATTGCACTTAATCGGTGTGCAGTAATAATCGTCGTTTTCCCTGCTCTTTCCCTCTTTAAGGCACTTAAAATCGTCTCTTCTGTTTTTGCATCTACTGCTGATAAACAATCATCCAAAATTAAAATTTCAGCATTTGTTAATAAAGCACGAGCAATAGAGATTCGCTGTTTTTGACCACCAGATAACGAAACACCTCTTTCCCCTACTACTGTTTCATATCCTTCTGAAAATTGGAGGATGTCATTATGAATACAAGCAATCTCTGCAGCTTCGGTAATTTCATTATATGTAGCATCCGCCTTTCCAAAGGCAATATTCTCACCAATACTTGCTGAAAATAAAAAATGATCTTGCGGCACGTATGAAATGGCAGAACGGACACCATGAAGTGTTATATCTCGAATATCTCGCTTCCCAATTTTTAATTCACCATTAAAATGATCATACTCACGGATTAAACATTTTAATAAAGTCGTTTTCCCTGCGCCTGTACGTCCTACAACTCCTAGTGTTTCACCCTTCTTCAAATCAAAGTGAATATCGGTTAAATGTAACAATTCATTTTTCTTATACGAAAATGAATCAACGGCAAACGAAACATTACCGCTCGCTATTGTATGTACAGCATTTTCGCTATTTACTACATCTGATTTTTGTGAAAGAATTTTTTCTACACGGTCATATGATGCACGCCCACGCTCCATAATATTGAACAACCACCCAAACGCTAACATTGGCCAAACGAGGGTACCTAAATATGTCGTAAATGTAACGAGATCACCTACTGTTAATTCACCTCTTACAACTAATACCGATCCATAACATACTGCGATTAAAAAAGAAAATCCAACGATAAGAGAGATTGTCGGATCAAATAACGAATCAATACGTGCAACTAACACATTTTTATGTACAACATCTTCTGATTTTTTTCGAAACGCCTGCAAATCTTCTTTCTCTTGTCCAAGAGACCGGATTACCTTCATCCCACTCATACTCTCTTGCACTTTATCATTGATTTCCGAAAACGATTGCTGTGCTTTATGAAACCTTTTATGTAATAACGTTCCATAATAATTTGTCGAAATGGCTACAATCGGCATTGGAATTAAACTTAATAATGTTAACTTCCAACTAATTGTAAAACCCATCGCTACGAGTACACATCCTCCGACAGCTAATGAGTCAACAAGCGTCAAAACACCCGCTCCAGCAGTTTGCTGGATCGCTTGAATATCATTGGTCGCATGTGCCATTAAATCACCTGTTCGATTTGACTGATAGAAAGATGGACTCATCTTTGTAAAATGTTCATATAAATTTTTTCGTAATTGGCGAGCTAATTTTAATGAAGACCCGAAAATCATAATACGCCATATGTAACGTAATATGTACATCGTAATACCTACAATTACTAATAATACAACCCATTTTAGTAACTTATCGGTCGTCAATGTTCCATCATTAATTTCATCTACAACGATTCCAATTACTTTTGGTGCTACAAGTTCTAGAAGTGCAACGCCAAACAATAAAATAATTCCAGTTATGTACGCTCGTTTTTCTTGTTTAAAAAACCACGCTAAATTCATAAATACTTTCATTTTTTTCCTCCTCCCTTAAAATGAGCGATGTTTTCAGTTTACCAAAAATACAGAATTTTTAAAAGTTTTAAAAACTATAACTAACAAAAAGAAAGACACTCTTAGCGAGTGTCTTTTAGCGCTTATTTCATTTGTTGCTTGTTCATCGCGCTCATCATTTGATTGATTTTCTTTTGGGAAGGTTTTTGTCCCATTTGCATCATCATCATTTTTAACATTTGTTCGTTAATTGGTGGATTTTTTTGTAAGTAATTCATCATGTATTTGCGGGCAATGAAAAATCCTAACGCCACGCCTGCTACTAGTGCTACTACGCCCACTAGAATACCTAACCAAATTGGCATATATTTTCCTCCTTCATGTTGTCTACCTTACAGTGTACTAAAACCTTTTCAATAAGACAAGATACAATTCGACATTTTTTACACATATGTTCGTACTTGTTTTAGAGGATTCAGCCATCCGTACTTTGTATTTTCATAATCCATTGCTAAAAATGTTAATTCACACTTTCTTAACACCTCAAAGAATGTCGTTTCCATAGAGACATTTCCAGAGGTATTCATACGAATATAGTGCGGTTTCACCATTATTTCGCCGTACTCCGCTCCCGTATAAAGTGTATGTGTATGATGTGTTCTATCATATTTACCAAGAACGCGCAAAGCTTGTTCTAATTTATGATGAATTTTCATTACTTGCAATGGCATCGTTATATACATCATTTGCTTATATAACACTTTTTTCTCCGAAAGGGACCCAGATTCTGAAAATCGAGCAAATAAATCAAAAAACAAATATTCACGACCAAAATAAGCTTTCGCAATATCCTCTTGAATTAAATACAATTCATACGTTTTCATTTTTCCACTCCCAATCTGGACAACCTTTTCTCTTCATTATATATAAGAAAGTTTGCAATGATTGTCTGACTGCGGAGAGATAAAAAACTTTTTCTGTCGAAAAAACTCATTTACATAGAAAAACCTCTCCATGCCGGAGAGATTTTTCTGAAATCATTAAAGCATTTCTTTTACTTTACGAACAACGTTCTCTACAGTAAATCCATACTCTTCCATAATCTTCTCACCAGGAGCAGAAGCACCGAATGTATCGATACCTAACACATCTCCTTCAAGACCTACGTAACGGTGCCATCCGAATGTAGCACCCATTTCAATTGCGAAACGTTTTGTTACTGCTTTTGGTAATACAGATTCTTTGTACTCTGCAGTTTGAGCTTCGAAGCGATCCATAGATGGCATGCTGACAACAGCTGCGTCAACGCCGTCTACTGCTAATGCTTTTTGAGCTTCAACAGCTAGGCTTACTTCAGATCCAGTTGCAAGTAAGATTACATCAGCCGTTTCTTTCTTGCTTGCCGAAACTACATATGCACCTTTTGCTACTTTTTCATACGTATCTTCTTTTGCACCTTCTAATGTTGGAAGGTCTTGACGAGTTAATACTAAAGCAGTTGGTTTGTTTGTAGATTCTAAAGCTAGTCTCCAAGCTGCAACAGATTCGTTACCATCAGCAGGACGGATAACAGAAACATTTGGCATTGCACGAAGCGCTGCTAATTGCTCGATTGGTTCATGCGTTGGACCATCTTCACCAACAGCGATACTGTCATGTGTGAATACATACGTTACTGGCAATTGCATTAATGCTGCAAGGCGAATTGCTGGGCGTAAGTAATCAGAGAATACGAAGAACGTACCACCGTAAGTTTTTAAACCGCCATGTAGTGCAATACCGTTCATTGCTGCACCCATTGCGAACTCACGTACACCGTACCAAATGTTTTTACCGCTGTAATCATCTCTTGTAAAGTCTTTTTCGTTATTCATGTATGTCTTGTTAGAACCAGCAAGGTCAGCAGATCCACCGAAGAATGATGGTACAGACTCTGCAATTGCATTAATTACAGCACCAGAAGAATTACGAGTTGCTGCTTTTGATCCTAATTCATAAGTTGGTAAGTTTTGCTCCCAACCTTCTGGAAGTTGACCGTTCATTGCTGCTTGGAATTCGTTTGCTAATTCTGGGTATGCTTGAGCATATTCACCTAGCATCGTGTTCCACTCAGCTTGCGCAGTTTCACCAACATCTTGTACTGTTTTACGGAAGTTGTCATATACTTCTTCTGCTACATGGAAGTCTTGCTCAGCAGTCCAAGCATATGCTTCTTTCGTTAATTTTGTTTCTTCTACACCAAGTGGAGAACCATGTGAAGCTGATTTTCCTGATTTGTTTGGAGAACCGAAACCAATTGTCGTTCTTACTTCAATTAGCGTTGGGCGTTTTTCGTCAGCTTTCGCTTCTTCAATTGCTTTCGCGATTGCTTCAATATCGTTTCCATCCTCAACACGGATTACTTGCCATCCGTATGCTTTGTAACGATCTTCTACACTTTCAGAGAATGAACGATTTAAATCGCCATCTAATGAAATATCGTTTGAATCGTAAAGCACAACAAGACGACCTAATTGTAAATGAGCAGCTAATGAAGATGCTTCAGCAGAAACGCCTTCCATTAAATCTCCATCACCACAAATAGCGTATGTATAATGATCTACTACATTATACGCATCACGGTTATATTTAGCAGCTAAATGTCTTTCTGCCATTGCCATACCTACAGCAGTTGCAATACCTTGTCCAAGTGGACCAGTCGTTGCATCTACACCAGCTGTATGACCATACTCAGGATGTCCTGGAGTTTTGCTTCCCCATTGACGGAAGTTCTTTAAGTCATCCATTGTTACATCATAACCAGATAGGTGAAGTAGGCTGTATAATAACATTGAACCATGACCTGCAGATAATACGAAACGATCACGGTTAAACCACGTTGGGTTATTTGGATTGTGTTTCATAAATTGAGTCCATAATGTATAAGCCATTGGTGCTGCACCCATTGGCATTCCTGGGTGACCAGAGTTTGCTTTTTCAATCGCATCGATGGATAATGTGCGAATCGTGTTGATAGAAAGTTGTTCGATTGAATGTGACATGCTATTCTTCCCTTCGCTTATATTAGTAAACGTTTTATACATTTATATGATAGCTTCCCACGCAAGATTATACAACATGTATCGACAAATATGTTGATGTTTTTTTGATTTTTTATAAAAAAATCAATGATTCCGGGAATGTATGGGTATTCAATATGACATACTTTTTCATTATTTTTATTTTAAAAAGAAAGGGAATTATCTGTATATTTATACAAATTTCTTCTATACTTACGTTTTTAAAAACATAAAAAAGCATCTAACTTCGATGCTTTTCAAATAAGTTAAACAATCCTTTTCCGAATCGAACTTGAAATCCAATCAATTATAATTACCATTAAAATGATACCTAATAAAATAATCCCAACACGAGACCAATTGCGTGAACTCAGCGCAAAAATTAGAGGCGTACCAATACCACCTGCTCCAATAACACCTAAAATGGCAGCAGATCGTACATTAATTTCGAACCTGTATAACGTATACGATAGAAAGTCTGGTAACACTTGTGGTAACACTGCATACCAAAGTATTTGAAAACGGTTTGCTCCTGTTGCTAGTAACGCTTCCGTGGGTCCTTTATCTATGTTTTCAATTCCTTCTGAATATAGTTTTCCTAACATTCCAATAGAATGTAATCCTAAGGCTAATACTCCTGCAAAAGAGCCTGGACCAACAGCTTTTATAAATAAAAGAGCCATAACTAATTCAGGAAACGTACGAACAAAACTAAGTACAAATTTTCCAGATCCTGAAGTTAATTTTCCACTACTCATATTCGTTGCCGCCCAAAAGGCAAACGGAACAGATAAAAATGCAGAAATAAATGTACCTAATATCGCAATTGCCAACGTATCAATTAATCCATGCAATAAATCTTCACCATCTGGCAAAGATACATACGACCAGTCTGGATTCAATACCCCTGTCATAATTGCTTTCGTGATTTCACCTGCTGTGTCCTTTATCCCTTCTAATGGTACTCCTGAAAAGGCCCAAACATAAACAAATGTAATTGCTATAAAAATAACCCAGCGATATACACTCAGTTTCTTCGGTTTTGGCACAATCATCGTCGTTTTACTCATTATAATTTCTCCCGCAACAATGTACTTGCATAATCAATTAATAATACAACAACAAGGGTATAGATAATAATAGATGCAGTTTGCTGATATTGTAAAAATCCAAGTGTACGATCATAGTATAATCCAATACCACCTGCCCCTACTAAACCTAAAACAGCCGCTGCACGTACATTCACCTCAAATGTATACAGAACATAGGAGACAAAATGTGCTTTCACTTGCGGAATTACCCCATAAACAATCCATTGCACTTTATTTGCTCCTACTGCTGTCATCGCTTCTAATGGACCTGGATCAATTGATTCAATTGACTCGTACAATAATTTTGCCACAAGCCCAATTGAGAAAAAAGTAAGAGCCAAAATACCCGGAAGTGGTCCTATTCCAAAAATAGCTACGAAAATTGCCGCTAATAATAAATCTGGTATCGTTCGAATAAAATTTAAAATCAATCGAGCTGGACTGTATAAAAATGTACTAGTAAACACATTACTTGCCGCAAACAGTGCAAGTGGAATAGCTAAAATCGCTCCTAAGGTCGTCCCAATAATCGCCATACGTATTGTATCTAACATCGCTGTTGTAATAACTTGAAAATAACTCCAATCAGGTGGCACCATTTCTTTCAATAGATCTACCATATTTGGAAAACCGTCTACCAGTTTTGAAAATGATGCATCTACTTGTACACTACTACTCCACAGCATTAAAATAACTAAAATAAACGTTAACATATGTTTCAATTTACTCGGCGGCTTCGGTATTTCATTTGAATATATCGTCACGTCATTCATTTTACTGCCACCTCTAATAATTCGCTTTTCTGAGCAACGTCCCCATAAATTTCAGCAAATTTTTCATCCGTTGCTTCTTCTACTAAACCGTCAAAAACAATTTCTCCTGCATGTAATCCGATAATGCGTGTCGCATATTGTCTAGCCAAATCAATAGAATGTAAATTTACAATTGTCGTGATTCCAAAATCCTCATTAATTTTTTTCAAATCATCTAGCACTTGCTTTGTCGTAAGTGGATCTAACGATGCAACAGGCTCATCTGCCAATATGATTTTTGCTTCTTGCGCCAATGCTCTAGCTATCGATACACGTTGCTGTTGTCCTCCTGATAATTCATCAGCACGTGCATATGCTTTTTCTAAAATATTCACTCTTTTTAATGCTTGAAATGCGAGCTCCACATCTTCTTTCGGAAACAAACCTAACGTTGTACGTAGTGTGGAATGATATCCAACACGACCAGCTAATACATTTTTTAATACTGTTGATCGCTTTACAAGGTTAAAACTTTGGAAGATCATACCGATATCCCGGCGCATACGTCGTAAATCTGTTCCTTTTGCAGCAGTAATAGACTCACCTTCAATCATGATTTCTCCTTCGGTAATCTCATGAAGACGATTTACGGATCTGAGAAGTGTAGATTTTCCAGCTCCAGATAATCCGACCATTACAACAAACTCACCTTTTTGAATTTTCAAGTTTATATTATTCAATCCTTTTGTACCATTTGGATACACTTTGGAGACATTTCGAAACTCTATCACACATCTTACCTACCTTCTATGTATTCAAAACGGCAAACTAACTGAAAACATCCCCTTTCAGCTAGCTGCCATTTCCATATGTATTATTGCGTTTTTACTTTCTTCCCATATTCACGAACGATATCAAATTTACTATCATCAGATTTAACATATCCTTCATGTGAATATACTTCTTTAATGATTTTGTGACCTTCCTCATTCTTTCCAATTTCAATGAAAGCATCTTGTAATTTCTTGCTCCACTCTGCATCTAAATCAGATCGTACAGAAATTGTATCGTTCGGAATTTTCTCAGTAAATTTCACTATTTTCGTTTGACCAAATATATTCGGATAATCTTTTTTTACAATATTACGAGCATCTTGGAATACAACAGCCGCATCTACGTCACCATTTAAAAGAGCAATAAGCGACTGATCGTGACCTTTTAATGTAACAGGTTTCACATCTTTTAACGGATCAATTCCCTCTTTTAATAGAACAGCTGCAGGCCATACATACCCTGCTGATGATGTTACATCTTGATAACCAATCTTTTTACCTTTTAAATCTTTTACACTATTCATATTAGAGTCTTTTTTAACAACAAACTCAGATTTATAAAAGTCTACTAAATCCTTTGTAGGGGCTCCCGTTTCATCATCTACTCCAAAACGTTGTGCTTGTAAAATTACATTTGCAGCCTTCTTTTCATGTGCTAATACGTACGCTGTTGGCGGTAAAAATCCTACATCTACTTGTTTAGATGCCATCGCTTCTACAATTGTATTGTAGTTCGTTGAAATACTAACTTTTACTGGAATATTCAACTTATCACTTAATAGCTTCTCAAGCGGTTTTGCCTTCGCCTCTAACGTATCCGCATTTTGAGAAGGAACAAATTGAACATTTAAAGTCTTCGGTACATACCCTTTTTTCGTATCTTCATTTTTACTTGCACTTGACTCTTTCGTCCCGCAGCCACTTAATAATCCCGCTGCTAGTACAACTGTTGTGCTCATTGCAAAAACTTTTTTCAACATGTTAATGCCTCCATTTTTCATTGTTATAAAATAACCTTTCATAAACATGAAGAAATATATCACATATTTTTACAAATAATTGATTATTTACAGAATCTTTACACATTCTATACACTCACATTAAAATTCTCTTCACATATTTGATATGATGAATTGGAAGATAACAATAGAAAAGGTGAGTCATATTGGAACAAAATCAAACTGTAACTTTAAACATCTTATTAACAAGCGATATACATGGCACTGTTTATCCTATTCACTACCAAGATAACTCCCCAGCAGAACTTGGTTTAGCTAAAATTTCTACTCTTATAAAAAAAGAACGTTCCCAAAATACAAACGTTCTTTTAATTGATAATGGCGACTTTATTCAAGGCACACCATTTACTTATCATTATGTTACATACGAAAAAAACAAAAAAAACCCAATGTCCTTATTAGCGAATTACTTACAGTATGACGCTGCAATTATCGGCAATCATGAATTTAATTACGGGATGGATATATTAAATAATGCTGTGACTACTGCGAACTTCCCGTACCTATCAGCAAACATTTTAGATAAAAACAGTAAAAAACCTTATTTCGGGAAACCATATGTAATAAAACATATTGAATCAAATATAAAAATTGCTATTTTAGGAGTGACAACGCATTACATTCCCAATTGGGAACAACCCCATCACATTAAAGATTTACTATTTGAAGATGCATTAAAGACTACAAAAGAATGGGTTTCTTACATTCGCAAACATGAGAAACCAGATTTACTAGTCGTAGCGTATCACGGGGGAGTTGAACGAGATTTACAAACCGGGGTACCGACTGAAGTGTTAACAGGAGAAAACCAAGGATATGCAATGTGCCATGAAATTGAAGGTATAGATCTTTTACTAACAGGTCATCAACACCGAGAAATTTCTCATACGATGGCTAACGGTGTAACAATTTTACAGACTGGATGCAATGGACACTCAGTTGGAAAAGTAAAAATAACATTCGAAAAAACAAAACATAAATGGGTGAAAAAAGAGAGTTCTTCTGAATTATTATCTGTACAAGGAGTTGAGGCGGACCAAGATGTACTTTCATTGGTAGCCGATTACGAAGAGAAAACACAAAAGTGGCTTGATCAACCTATTGGAATCATTCAGGGGGACATGCAAATTTCAGATGCTATGCAAACTCGTTTGCATGATCATCCTTTTATCGAATTCATAAATAAAATACAGATGAATATAGCTAATGTATCAATTTCTTGTACAAGTTTGTTCCATAATACATCTCCAGGTTTCCCTGAACATGTAACAATGCGTGATATCGTTTCTAATTATATTTATCCAAACACATTAAAAGTAATTAGAATAACTGGAGCAGATATAAAAGATGCTCTTGAACTCTCTGCTTCTTATTTCACATTAAAAACAGATGGATCAATCACCGTAAGTCCTATCTACATAGAACCAAAGCCACAACATTATAATTATGATATGTGGGAAGGGATTTCATACGTATTAAACATTTCAAAACCAATTGGTGAAAGAGTAGAATCTTTACAGCATAACAGTGCTCCTCTTAATATGAATGAAGAATATGACGTTGTAATGAATAATTATCGTGCAAGTGGCGGGGGAAATTTTTTTATGTTTCAAAACAAACCGGTAGTAAAAGATATACCCATAGATATGTCTGAACTTATCGCTAATTATATATTGGAACATAAAACGATAGAAGCAACTGTTAATAACAACTGGAAAGTTATTAAATAACGATTTTTACAAATAAAAAAGATGGGCTTCGCCCATCTTTTAATTTAATTTTGCATTATCTTGCTTTTTTAAAGCTTTTAATTTCGTCGGTGTAACATCTGTACCTTCTTCGTTAACAACTTTAATACCTTTAAGTTCGTTTAACATATTTTGACGAAATCCTTTTAAATATTGTTCACGTAGCGATTGACGCTCACGTTGCTCTTCTTCAGTTAAACCTTCAGCTTTTGCTTTTTTCGCTAAGAAGTTAATGCGTTCAACGAGTTCGTGATTAATCATCTCGAATCCCCCTTCTAATCAAAACTGATTATTATCATACAATAGTTACTCTTCTTTATCAAGCAATTGCTTCGTATACTCTACATATCTACGATGTACAGTCGCCTTTGAAACATTATGACCAAATCCACGTAATGTTGCTGCGATTTCTTCAAACGTGAGTTCACTTTTTCGCAAACGTACAATTTCCTCAATTGGCACTTCTTTTTTCTCTCTTCCTACACTTAAATGACGATTTTTTAAATTATTTTCTGGACGATAACCTTTTTCTACTGCACGTTGCATGCCTCGTTTAATTTTCAAGTTATGAATCTTTCTTTGATATTCTTCAACAATACCAATAATATCTAATACCATCGAATCAGAATCCGATAATTGTAATTCACCATTATGTGTATGCGTATATACTTTTATGCCTTCTTTATGTAAGCAATGCATTAATGCGATCTTCGCATTTCCTCTACCAAGGCGCGTTTCATCTTGTATAAGTAACACATCAATTTGTTCGTCTCGAATTGTATCCAACACCTCTAATATACCGTCACGTTCAATTGTATATCCACTAGCCTGCTCTTCAATCACCTTAGTAACATTCATTTGATAGCGCTCAGCTAAATGCAATAATTCATCTTTTTGACGTAACAATGATGTTTCTTGCGCTTCTTTCGTTGTACTCACACGTGCATAAATAATTGCATTCATTTTGAACCCCTCTTTCTCCCTATTATTTCCCTATAGTGTAACATAAATCCGCCATTTGTTCGAACTTATGTTTGTAGAATGTTTTTTCACATGTTATACTTATTAATAAGAAAAATGAAAGAAAACGAGGTGTTAGAAAACATGGAAAAGTTAACGAAACGCCAGCAAGACATTCTCGACTTTATTAAGCTAAAAGTACAAGAAAAAGGATATCCACCTTCCGTACGTGAAATTGGTCAAGCAGTCGGCCTCGCTTCTAGTTCTACAGTGCACGGACATTTATCACGATTAGAAGAAAAAGGATACATTCGACGCGATCCAACAAAACCACGTGCCATTGAAATTTTAGGCGAAGACCGAATGGATACGGAAACACAATCTGTTATTCAAGTTCCAATTGTCGGAAAAGTTACTGCTGGTTTACCAATTACGGCGGTCGAAAGCGTAGAGGAACATTTCCCACTTCCAGCTAGTATTGTTGCTGGAGCAGACCAAGTGTTCATGTTACGTATTTCTGGAGATAGTATGATTGAAGCTGGTATTTTCGATGGAGATTTAGTTGTTGTTCGCCAACAACAGTCTGCATATAATGGTGAAATTGTAGTCGCTTTAACAGAAGATAACGAAGCAACTGTTAAACGTTTCTATAAAGAAAAAGACCATTTCCGTCTACAACCAGAAAATTCTTCGTTAGAACCTATCATTTTAAAACAAGTGTCAGTTATCGGGAAAGTAATTGGCGTATATCGTGATTTACATTAAAAATAATAAAAAGAAGATAATTACCTTATTTACATACGGTAATTATCTTCTTTTTGTATTTTGATAGATTTCCATGCATTCTATTTCTTATTAACGAGTTTCAATCGTCACATCTCCAGCAGCCGTTTTACCGCTAATCTTTTTACTACCATTTCCAATTGTTACATTTTTATTTTCTTCATTAAAAATTGTTACATCTCCCGCAGCACTTTGCCCAGTAATTACCGCATCTTGTGGTTTTTCCGATAAAGTAATATCTATATCTCCCGCAGTTGAACTTGCTTCTAGATTATACTTAGAATCATGATCTTGAATATTTATTTCCCCACTTGTTGTTTTTGCGGTCACTTTCCCTAATACCTTCTTAAAGTTCACCTCACCAGCTTTTGTCGATCCCTCCACATTCTTAGCCGTTACTTGTTTCAACTCTACTTCTCCAGCAAGTGTTCTAACACTTACGCTATCACTTTTCACATCACTCATTTCGATTTGTCCAGCAGATGAATTTACTTTTACATCTTGGTAAGAGCGTTCGGGCACAAGGAGAGTCAATTTAGACGTTTGAAACCTAAAATCGTAAAAAGAAAAATCAAATGAAGCACCTTTTTCTCTTTCCCCAATAACTTTTAATGTGTCACCATCTTCTGCGATACGAATCTCTTGTTTACGTACATCTCCCGATTGCTTTACATAAAAAGAAGAGTCAGGAGATTTTTGGACAATAATATCCCCGGCATCTAACTTAACTTCTATATTTTTTAATGTTTCGTTTTTAATTACATTTTCTTTATCGCCTTTTTCAGCAGTCTGTACTGCTTTTTCATATGTTTGGGAAATTCCTATTACTCCAATAATGATACAAGCGATAGCGATTAAAAATAGTTTTTTCATCATTTACTCTCCTTTTATCATTTTGAAGTTCCATATTACATATCGTACACACAATCTCTTAAACCACGTTGTACTATAAAAAGCGATAATACATAACAATAAACCTACTCCAACAAACGTTATACTAACGAAAAGATCCAACCATATAAAAGTACCCATAAATACTTTTCCAATAACGAAAAATGGTGTTACTACACTAGCAATACCACCGATCCAAAAAGAAAATATAAAAGCAATAATTGCGACTAACGGGCCTAACACAATAATAAAATTAAACAAACTAAGTCCAATCGCTGCCATAACAGCTCTTGTCACATTTGAAGTCGATGGATTTTTTTTCATTTCATCAAAGCGATACATCGCAAGTAATTCTTTCGCGATTACTTTCGGAGAACCAAGGCCCTGTATTATTTCCGATTCAGTTTTCCCTTCTTCTAGTCCAAACTGAAAGTGCTCTTCATAATCCAATAAAATATCTTGCCTCTCTTCCTCTGGTAACTTTCTAAGATAACTTGATAATTCTTTAAGAAACCCTTCTTTACTCATCCCATTCCACCCCTTCAATAATTTCTTGTACCCCTTTCGCAAAATCACGCCATTCTGTTACTAACAAATGAAATTGCGTCTCCCCTTGCTCTGTTAATTGATAATATTTACGAGGTGGCCCTTCCGTAGATTCCTTTAAATACGTTTGAAAATACCCTTCTTTCGTCAAACGACGTAATAAAGGGTATACTGACCCTTCCGATATTAAAAATTTATTAGAAATTTGCTGAACAAGTTCATAACCGTAACTATCTTTACGTTTTACAAGTGCTAATACACAAAGTTCAAGCACACCTTTTTTAAACTGAACGTTCAAGCGCCATCCTCCTTCCCTATCTTAGTACTGTTCAATACACGGTACCTACTTTATCCATAATATACCACTTAGTATTATTTATTGCAAGGTACTAAGCTATATTTATTCCCTAAATTTAGAAAATGAACTAACGAAATTCTGAATAAGACTGCGTTATAACTGAGCAGCATTCAAGGTTTCATTTCATTTACATTAATATTAAACTTCATTCACTCTTTCCTCTTGAAGAATCCACCACACCTTATTCACTATAGCTAATGAGAAAAAGCCCTAATACTTATCGGTATTAGGGCTTTTTCTCATTATTATATATTAATCGAATTCCTATTTGAGAACCTGCATACGTGACAAATACTTTAATACCATATTTTATTTCTCATCATCGTTCCCCAAGATTTTTCGCTTAACATCTGATAAATCCTTCGACAACGAACTAAATGCTTTTGCTTGTTCTTCAATGACCTGTTGATTTTTTTCAATAACTTTTTGATATTGTTCTTCGCGCTGTTCATTCTTTTTTTGCGTAGTAAACAGCATCCATACAAATAAAGCTGCGAATGCTCCTTGTTGAATCATTGAATTGAAGATTTGTTCTTCCATCGTTCTCATCTCCTTTTCAAAAATTAAAGAGAATCATACGAGTGATCCTACTCTCATATCCTTATCTCACATTAAAATGTTCTTCTTTTACCCATGTGTTTTGCCCAATATCGATATAACCATCTTTTCTTGCAAAAATTCCATATGGATAAGATCCATCTACGTTTCCTTTATACTTTCCATTCGGACCATCATATGTGTTAATACCATAACCTGCTGGATATTTTGAGTAAGCATGGAACCACTCTACTTCAAAATGTTCTTCTTTCGCCCACGCTTCCCAACCTAGGCACAACATTTTTTCATTCCCACCATACCAAGCAGCATCTATAATTAAATATGGCATTTTTGTATTAATGACATTACCTGTGAACCAAGCATCTTTTCCAGGGCCACTATATAAATTGATGCCCCATCCTTCTGGGTATTTAGACGTTGCAATTCCTAGTCCTTTTGGTTGTAGTGGTTTATTATTATCTTTGTTAAATGCTTTGTTTATCTTCTCAATGAATTGATCCAATCTTCCTTCATCGAGCATTCGGTGTGGGCAATGCTTTCCACTCCACGATTTATGTGTACGTACGTTACTAATCGGTATATTGAATTGTTTCATTAACTGAGCGATAACAATTGCTGCATTATCCTCCGCCTTGTAATATCTATCCCCACCGCTTAGAGAATAGCAAATTTCCACTCCGATAGATTTACGATTACCATTTCCGTTACCATCACCTGCATGCCAAGCATTACGATCAAACGGAATACCTTGTACTGCTTCTTTGTCATCTACTGCAACATGAAACGACACTGAATTATTATTTCCAATCATATACGATATCTCATTTTCTGCTGATGCATCATTGTACGTATTATGTACTGTAATGAATTCTGGTGTCATTGTATTGGGACACTTTATACTATATTTACTTTGATCCACTAATTTTCTTCTAATTTCCATTACTGAACATCTCCTTTTTCTTTTATTTTTTATCATGTAAAATTCCATTGAATTATTAAGTCCATCTAGAAATTAAATGCTCATACATGCCGCATTTTATATAATGGGTTATAATCCTCATATTCAAAAAGGAAAAAGAGCAACCTTTTACATCAGTTGCTCTTTCAAAACTTCCACTCTATATTCCGCCCAGCATTTTACAGATATTACTCTCATCTCAAGAGGTATGATAACAAGTTTTTTTCATTCTACTTAATACGTGCAGATTTAAAGATATTATCTTACATTAAAATGCTCTTCTTGTACCCATGTATTTTGTCCAATATCGATATAACCATCTTTTCTTGCAAAAATTCCATATGGATAAGATCCATCTACATTTCCTTTATAATTTCCATTTGGACCGTCATATGTGTTAATGCCATAACCTGCTGGATATTTTGAATAAGCATGAAACCACTCTACTTCAAAGTGCTCTTCTTTCGCCCATGCTTCCCAACCTAGGCACAACATTTTTTCATTTCCACCATACCAAGCAGCATCTATAATTAAATATGGCATTTTTGTATTAATGACATTACCTGTGAACCAAGCATCTTTTCCAGGGCCACTATATAAATTGATACCCGATCCTTCTGGGTATTTAGACGTTGCAATTCCTAATCCTTTTGGTTGTAGTGGTTTATTAGAAGGATCAGTTGTACCACCACCTTCTCCTTTTCCTAAGTAATCTAATGGATTCACAGCATTACTCTTATTAACGTTCCAAGACCCTTTATGCAATTCAAAATGCAAGTGTTGACCACTAGAATCCCCTGTGTTCCCCATAATCCCAATAGTTTGTCCTTGTGTAACAGAATCACCTTCTTTTACTGTTCGAGAACCACTACGCATATGGGCATATACCGTTTCCCATGTAATCCCATCAATAGTGTGCACAATCATAATACATTCACCATAACTGGATGAAACATAAGAACGACTAACTCGTCCGCTAGCCGCTGCATAAATTGGATGATAGCCCGATTCAGCAAGGTCTATCCCATGATGATCTGGTCTGCTCCCCCTAAAACCACTTGTTACTCTCGTTGTATCTGTTGGATAAATAAATTTTGCCATAATAATCTTCCTTTCTATTTATAAGTAATATAAAAAGGCACTTAAAAAAGCACCTTTTATAAGATTTTTTCTTAATGTTCAAATTTAATATTTATAATCAAAGAAAAAGAGATCCTTTGTTATTACCTTACATTAAAATGTTCTTCTTTTACCCATGTGTTTTGTCCAATATCAATGTAACCATCTTTTCTCGCAAAAACACCATATGGATAAGATCCATCCACATTTCCTTTATAATTTCCATTTGGACCATCATATGTGTTAATACCATAACCTGCTGGATATTTTGAGTAAGCGTGGAACCACTGCACTTCAAAGTGTTCTTCTTTTGCCCAGGCTTCCCAACCTAAGCAAAGCATATTTTCATTTCCACCATACCAAGCAGCATCTATAATTAAATATGGCATTTTTGTATTAATGACATTACCTGTGAACCAAGCATCTTTTCCAGGACCACTATATAAATTGATACCCGATCCTTCTGGGTATTTAGACGTTGCAATTCCTAGTCCTTTTGGTTGTAATGGCTTATTATCACCGTCACCATTTCCTCCATCAAAATCCACATATTGCTTAACAATTTCAGAGTAGAAGAAATTCCCTCCATTTTTATATCGATAGCCACCATTGTAAGCAACAGCGATAGGGTTACTATATTTCACCATAGCACCAGTCGTATTTCCAAGTGATGGCGCAACAACCGTTTTAGAATACTGATCTGCCACCGGTAATGAATGTTGTTTATTGTTAGAAGCTAACCAGCGAAGGTAAGCTCGTCCAAAATTATATGATTGAACAATGGCACTTAAATCTGTAATGCCATTTTTCTTTGCATCATCAAAAGCTCCTTTTAGATGCTTTACTCCATAATAAATTGAATCTTTAGGATTTTTAATTGTATTCATCACCCAACCTTGTGATTCACTGGACTGCATAATATCAGGTGTTGTTTCAGAGTTTCCTCCACTCTCCACCATAATAATCCCAAGTACATAGGGAACTAATTCAGACACACCTTGTGCTGAACATTCACTTTCTACCATTGATTGCCAACGTAACACTTGTTGTGGCAGATTCTTTGTTTTAACTGAAGCAGCTAATAAACTCATCATTAAACATCTCCTTATTTTTCTATTATTTTCGCCTGTAAAACTACTACTTTACTAAATATAACTAGAAGCTAAAGACCCATTAATCCATCAAATCACTTCATGTTACTCACCTTCTTTCACAACAAAAAGAGCAACCATAAAAATAGTTGCCCTTTCGTCGAAATCTTATATTACTACTATAAATCACTTTTTCAATACTTTCTGTACACTGCATGTATCCTACAAAAAGGTAACACTAAAATCCATCTAAAAACTTGACAATCTTCCTTATTTCAGCGTGTTTTCGGCGTATATAGCCTGTACTATAATGTAATTCAAACGCAATTTGTTCTAAAGTCATCCCATCAACATATTTCATTTTAAGTATTTGATGATCCAGTCCTGTAAACTTATTAATCAAAAGCCTTAAATCATACTCTTCATTCATCTTATAAGCTAATTCATATTCAATTGCCTCAATCCGTCCTTCTACCTTAGCCCCTTCCGATTCAGCGGTTAATCGTACATTTTGCAAATCACCGCTAATCCAACGCTTCAATTCGGCTTTTGATTTGTCTAAGTTGTATTCTAAATAAGCAATTTCTTCTTCTAACTTCTTATAATCTTTGAGCCACTCGAACACTTACTGATTCACCCACTTCCATTCCTTTTACAAAGTCTCTTAATACTAATTTAATAGAATGAATATGCTTATTAGCTTTTTCAATCTTTATTACTTGTAAATCATCTTTCATTTTATAAACACAACCCTTCCCTAACATTTTTTATCCTCTATTGATCAGTTCATTATCTTTAGAATTTCGATATTTTTAATTAATTCCTGAATCCTATTGAAAAGACTTCTAACAGTCTCCATAGAAATTTAAGAAATAAACTGAAATTACAAATCGTTCATACTTGATCCAAGCATTCACTACTATTTTTATAATACTGTTCACTATGCATCTGGAATCTTTGAAGAATATAAATGCATTATTATTTTATTAAGATAATATATTTTAAAATAACAAAATCATCTAACGGTTTTCCTTATGACTTATATTTATTTAACACTTCTTGTAATCTCTCACGCTCTTCATCAATAGACTGTACAGTTTTTCTTTCCTCTTCTAGATTTGTTGATTCATCATCTTTATATAACCAATTGGGTACAATCTCTTTTCTATTTGAATACTTCCTACCTGTCCCTTTATATTTCTTTTTCTTACTCATTTCGAAACACCTATCTAGTATGGCCACATCAACTAATGTTTTAACTTCTTTCTCCTTCCAATTCCTCAATATAGCCTTAATGTAGTTCCATCTTGGTGCATTCTCATCAACAGCTTTATTAATTGCATGCTGAATTAACTCATCACTAAACAAATTACAAAAATCCCCCAACTCTGCAATTGCAATTTCACTTAACGGAATGCCCATCCCCTTAATAAAGTTACAACTTACTTTAACCCTCTCATTGATGAATACACGAGATTCTAATTTATCCATATCATCATAATGATTAGTATTTTGTATATTTGTATTTCGTTTATTAGTAGTTAGTCTATTAGTATTTAGTAGTTTCTGATTTTCCACATATGGCTTTACCACATCTTGGTTTTCCACTTGTGGCATGTTCCTTTGTGGCGTTTCGTAAATTTCCGTATCCCACTTTGTAATTTTTTTCGTATTCCCGTCACGAACAGGATAACGTTTTACATAACCTAATTCTTTTAATTCCTTAAAACCTGTACGGAGCGAATCTTCTCCATCCTTAGCATGTCGAGCTAATTCGCTAATATGAAAAGTCCAATCGTCTGGTAATGTAAGCGCATAGGCTAAGATCCCTTTCGCTTTCCATGACAACCTTTCATCTTTTAAACCAGTATTATTTATAACGGAATAATTACTATCTTTTTTCACTCGAATAATCCCCATACTAGCCACCTCATAAATTCTCAAAAACGGTATTCAATGTTATACTTATCTAGAGATATTTTTTCTTATAGAATCCGCTGCAACGGATTCTTTTCTTATGCATTCATTCAAAACAATCATGCTATCCATATCTATTTTCTTCTAAACCTCTCTTATTCCTCAAATTCAACATCCACTTGAATTTCGATATTCATAGGAATTTCTTGTGTTATACGAATCACATTTTGACTCATTCCTTTTTGAATAAGCTTTCTAACCTGCTCTTTTGCATCTTCTTTTGTTTTAAATTCACTGACAGTTGGTAACCCTGCTAAACTACTAGTAATTACTAAAATCTTTCTTTGCATGTTCTTTCCTCCTACTGAATGTCTGCCATATTTATTTGTGAGTTTTTAACTGTAATTTCTTCATTTAAAACAGTTGGAATTGAATATTCTTCATTAATAATTTGTATTGCTCTATCCAAATGATAACGTTTAATAGCTTTATAACTATTCACACCAAATTCCCGATGTAACTGACTATAAATATCTCTATATAACTTCCTTCTAAGACCGATATCCTGATAAGAATTTGAATTTTTACCTCCCAATAACATAATACCTAACCTTTTTACAGCCCTTGTTATCTCTTCACACTCGATAGCATAAAGCGGAGTATTTTCTCGCAACCCCTTCACCTCAGACTTTATTTCTTGTATCTCCTGAGTATGTCCTTCTAACGCAGCAAATGTTAACTTTAAAACCCCCATTGGATCCTTTGGCACATTTTGTTGATTTTGTATATACTGCTTCATTCGTTTGAACTCTTTCATAAATTTAATTTTCATTCCAACCGCTTCTCTACTGTTATATCCCATAACAAGTAACGTGAATGCTTCTTCTGTTAAATCATATTTAGAGGTTCGCCTGTTCTTTGAATTAACATAAGTGGACTCGTGAAAATTTTCTCCCCCAAACTCTTCACCTACATATACAATTTGTTTTCGAACTTCCTTCAAAACGTCGAAGTGATTTTTTTTGAATATCTTCGCAATTACCAAACTATCCGTTACTACTTTTCCATTAACTTCAAATACTAATGAACTATGTACTGATGAGTCAGTTAATTGCCCCATCCTCATCTCCTCCTCACTACTAATTTTGAACTATCTTTATTGCATTGAGATAATTTAGCACTACACATAATTCGTTACTTTCTTTTTACAGATTAACTAATTATCGTAATTTAAATTAAATACTTTGATATGAACCCTCTTATTAAAGTATCATTCAATAATTCGCTTATAGCATTACATTTTAAGTAAATCTCCTCCGATTTCAATTCGCTTCGTTTTCTTCAAATTCAAAAAGATATTCCAAACTATGTTCTGGAAAAAAAGTTTTCTTAATTTCAAAAGCTTCATCATAATAAAAACGAAATTTACCATTTATTTTGTCGCTCACTGTTGCGTGGCGAAGTTTCAGATGCGAAGAAATTTGTGTAATCATAATTCTTTTTCTCGCCATCTCTGCACGCAAATTCGGATACATTGACTCACCACCTGTTTTTTGTACGATATTGCGTTCATTTCCATTTAAATATAAACTCAATTCCGTATTTAGTCAACAAAAAAACGCATTTAAATACTCAATTTCGTATATTGTTCTATTTACTAACAAATTTAGTTAGGTTATGATATATACAGGAATACGCAATATCGTATACATTTTAATACGAAAGATGGTGAAAGTAATGAAAAAAGCAGAGGTTGTAACACGCCTAATAAAAGAAGCTGGCTATAGTAAAAGAGCCTTCGCCGAAAAAATAGGTCTCCCCCCCACAACACTGCAATCCATGTTATCAAGAGGGATTGGTAAAGCATCTGTTGATAATGTCATAAAAGTTTGTAAGGGATTAGGAATCACTACTGATGATTTAGAAAGACTCGCAACACAAGAGGGCAATACTGTTAAAGAAGAAGTTTCTATTTATGAAACCATCCAAAACGATCAATCAAACATTATTTACATTCCTATCATTGGTTCTGTAGCAGCCGGTACACCAATACTCGCTGAAGAAAATATCGAAGGCTATTTACCCATGCTAAGTACATTTTTAAACAAGCGTAAAAAGTATTTTTATCTTACTGTAAAAGGCACTAGCATGAATCTCGAATTCCCTGATGGTTCTTATGTTTTAGTAGAGGAAACTCCTTATGTTGAAAACGGACAAATTGCTGTTGTAAAAGTCAATGGTTATGATGCTACCGTGAAAAAGATTTCAAAATCTGGAAGCATCATTACTTTAATACCATTGAGTAATGACCCTATCCACGAACCAAAAACTTACGACCTTTCAGCTGAAGATGTAAAAATCATTGGTCGCGTTGTACAGGCAGTAAAGAATTATTAAGTTATAGCACAAGTGATTTAAAAAAAGATAAAATCAATTCTTTTGAAAAGATTTTCTTAGTAACATGATTTAAAATAACCAAAAACAATCCATTATCTAGTAGTTAATATATCCAATAACTTCACTAAAAAAGCCCTGATACCGTAGTATCAAGGCTTTTTTATTTCACAAATTATATAAAACTTACGTTTATCTGATAATGTTTTTCTATGATATCACTACTTGTTATTAATTCGTGGCTTTTATGTGGCTGTTTTTCATTTTATAACCACATAAAAGTGTAATAATTGGGAATTAAAAAACCCTTGATACGAGTTGTATCAAGGGTTCAATCCTCTTAGTATAGAGACATATATTGATCGCGTTCCCATTGGTGAACTTGCGTTCTAAAGATATCCCACTCAATCTCTTTCGCTTCGATGAAGTGCTCAAGTAAGTGTTCTCCTAGTGCACCGCATACTACTTCATTAGATTGTAATGTAACTAATGCTTGCGCTAATGTTGCTGGTAAGTCAACAATACCTGCTTCTTCGCGCTCTTCTTTTGTCATTACATAGATGTTACGATCTACTGCTGCTGGTGGAGTTAATTTGTTTTTAATTCCATCAAGACCTGCAGCTAATAATGTAGCCATTACTAAATATGGGTTTGCAGCTGGGTCAACACTACGTACTTCTACGCGTGTACTAATACCACGAGATGCAGGGATACGCACTAACGGGCTACGGTTTTGTGCAGACCATGCTACGTAACAAGGCGCTTCATATCCAGGTACTAGACGTTTGTATGAGTTTACAGTTGGGTTTGCTATCGCCGTAAATGCTGGTGCATGTTTTAAAATACCTGCGATGAAGTGACGAGCATCATCACTTAATTGTAAGTCACCGTTTGCATCAAAGAATACGTTCTCACCATTTTTAAATAATGATAAGTTACAGTGCATACCTGAACCGTTCACACCGTATAGTGGTTTTGGCATAAACGTTGCATGTAGACCATGTTTACGAGCAATTGTTTTTACAACAAGTTTGAATGTTTGAATGTCATCACATGAGCGAATTGCATTTGCATATTTAAAGTCAATTTCGTGCTGCCCTGGAGCAACCTCATGGTGAGATGCTTCAATTTCAAATCCCATTTCTTCAAGTTCAAGAACGATATCACGACGACAGTTTTCCCCTAGATCCATCGGCGCAAGGTCGAAGTATCCACCGTTATCGTTTAGTTCTAATGTTGGATTTCCTTTTTCATCAACCTTAAATAGGAAGAATTCTGGCTCTGGTCCAAGATTGAAGTCTGAAAATCCTAAAGCTTCCATTTCTTTTAACACACGTTTTAAGTTGTTACGTGGGTCTCCATCAAATGGAGTGCCATCTGCATTGTAAATATCACAGATTAGTCGAGCTACTTTACCTTTTTCAGCTGTCCAAGGGAAAATTACCCAAGTGTCTAAATCAGGATATAAATACATATCAGATTCTTCAATACGTACGAAACCTTCAATCGAAGATCCATCAAACATCATTTTGTTATCAAGAGCTTTCGTTAATTGTCTCACTGGAATCTCTACGTTTTTAATTACCCCTAAAAGGTCCGTAAATTGTAAACGGATATACTTTACATTCTCTTCTTTCGCCAAACGGAAAATATCTTCTTTTGTGTATCTAGACATTATAAATTCCTCCTTAGTCCCTCTAATCGCCTTCAGAATCAGTTATCTTTAGTGAAAAAATCTTGAAATGTCACCTTGTCGCAATGAAGTTCGATTGAATCTACCTGTATGTTGTAGTTCGTCTCGAAGTATTTTGCGAAGCTCAGTTTTTGAAATTTCTTTCGTTTCTTCTTTTACTTTCACTGCTTCTGTTTGATTTTCTTTCATTAGTAACACTTGTTTAATACCAGCCATATTCAAGCCTTGATCTAACAAATCTTTAATTTCTAACAACTTATCTACATCGTTAAATGAAAATAATCTACGATTCCCCTTTGTACGGGTTGGAGAAACAAGATTATGCTCTTCATAGTAGCGAATTTGACGTGCAGACAATTGTGTTAAATCCATAACAATACCAATAGGAAACAGCGGGGCAGAACGTCTATCTTCTTTCATTTTTCAGTTCCTCCTTCGCCTTAACTGCTTCTCATTTTATACTATGTTATGTTTAGTGTCAATAGATGTTAGCTTTTCTTACATGATTTTTTATAAATTTTTTCATGAATTTTTTCACTCTTTTTTCTAATCGCATAAATCATTACTTTTATACGAAAAAAGCTGCCGAAATCGACAGCTTCCCTTTAAGAAATTGTTAATAAATTCTTTTCAATCAATTCGTCAATCGCAGAACAAATCGCAATTTTAACATGCGAATACGTTAAGCCACCTTGCACATACGCAACATATGGCGGTCTAATTGGACCATCAGCAGACAATTCAATACTTGCACCTTGAATAAATGTTCCCGCAGCCATAATTACATCATCTTCATAACCTGGCATATAGTTTGCATACGGAGTAAAATGCGAATTAATTGGAGATGCATATTGAATCGCTTGGCAGAAGGCAATCATACGGTCTTTATCATCAAATTGAACAGATTGAATTAAGTCTGTTCTTGGTGCATTCCACGCTGGTGACGTGTTCATTCCTAACTTTTCTAAAAACGCAGCTGTAAAAATTGCACCTTTCAGCGCTTGTCCTGCAACATGTGGCGCTAAGAAGAACCCTTGATACATTTCTTGCAGACTGTATAAAGACGCTCCAGCTTCAGCGCCAATTCCCGGAGATGTTAAACGATATGCACACGCTTCAACATACTGTTCTTTCCCGACAATATAACCACCAGTTTTAACAATTCCGCCGCCCGGGTTTTTAATAAGCGAACCCGCCATTAAATCTGCACCAACATGACATGGCTCTTGCTCTTCAATAAACTCGCCATAACAGTTATCTACAAACACAACAACATCAGGTTTAATTTCTTTAACAAACGCGATCATCTCTTTAATTTGAGAAATAGTAAACGACGGACGAGTAGCATAACCTTTCGAGCGCTGAATACCGATCATTTTCGTATTATTATGAATCGCTGCTGCAACAGCCTCAAAATCAACAAGCCCAGCTTCAGTTAGCGGAACTGCATTGTAACCGATATTATATTCTTTAAATGAACCTACACCTTTCCCACGTACACCAACAATTTCTTCTAACGTATCATACGGTTTCCCAGTGATATACAATAACTCATCTCCGGGGCGTAAAATACCAAATAACGCTGTAGAGATAGCGTGAGTACCTGAAATAATTTGCGGACGAACAAGTCCAGCTTCCGCCCCAAATACATCAGCATATACTTTTTCTAACGTATCACGGCCAATATCATCATAACCATAACCTGTTGTCGGGATAAAATGCGAGTCACTAATTTTATGTTTACGAAAACTTTCTAATACACGAAACTGATTGCTTTCAATTACTTCATCCGCACGTTTATGTACTTCTGTAATCTGACTCTCTACTTCTTTTACGATTGGAGCAATTTTTTCTCCATTTTTCAAACGATCAAACATTTTTATTGTCTCCTTCTTCCACTAAAAATCTCTTTAATTGCACATTAAGTGATGAATGAGCAAAAATATACCCTGCACAATCATATACAAATTTATCTTCTAGAAACTCCATCTTTGCTAATAGAGTTTCCGTCTTTAAAAGCGTTAACAACTTACCTTCACTCGGAGGGATTTCCACTCGATAACGATCCATTTCTTTCTTCATCTTCGTTTCTATCGCTTCTTTTATACGCAATAAATCACTTTCTTCAAAAGCACTAGTCATTAAGAAATCACTTTTCGGAAACGGAATAAAGTTTTGATGTAATTCATCTTTTTTATTATATAACGTAATAACAGGAATATGGTTAATTTCAAGTTCTGATAATAATCTTTTTACTGTTTTTTCATGCCCTATGTAGTTAGGATCCGCGGAATCAACTACATGTAAAATGACATCTGCTTCCCCCGCTTCTTCCAGTGTTGAACGAAATGCAGCGATTAATGAAGTGGGTAAATCTTGTATAAAACCAACAGTATCAGTTAGTAATACTGTATAACCAGAAGGTAACGGCATCTTCCTTGTCGTTGGGTCTAATGTTGCAAACAGAAGGTTTTCTTCAAACGTATCAGCTTCCGTTAATCTATTAAACAGTGTCGATTTCCCTGCATTTGTATACCCTATTAATGACACTTGAAATACTTTATTATCTTTTCTTCTCTCACGATATCTTTTTCGATGTTCCACAACAACTGCAAGTTGTTTCTTTATTTCATCAATACGCAATCGAATATGACGACGATCCGTCTCTAATTTCGTCTCACCCGGTCCTCTTGTTCCAATACCACCACCAAGACGTGATAAGGACAATCCTTGCCCCATAAGACGCGGCATTGTATATTGCAACTGAGCTAATTCTACTTGAAGCTTACCTTCCCTCGACTTCGCACGTTGCGCAAAAATATCCAGTATTAGTTGCGTTCGATCAATTACTCTCGCATCTAATACTGAGGATAAATTCCGAATTTGACTCGGCGTTAATTCATTATTAAATACAATAACATCCGGCTCTAACTCTTCAGTTAACATTGTAAGCTCTTCTAATTTCCCTTTACCTATGTAAGTTGCCGGATGAAACTTTGGTCGTTTTTGCGTTGTTGACACTAACAATTCTGCTCGTGCAGTCTTCGCTAGTGATGCAAGCTCTTTCATGGAATGCATAAATTTTTCATCATCATCTTGTGGCAATTGACAGCCTACTAATATGACTTTTTCTTTTTCTTCCATCAAATATGTTCACTCATCCTTTTCGAAATTTAAACCTTCTAATATAATAGCAGAGGAAGCACATTTCATCTAGTTAGCGGGGGAGAAAATTCATGGCATGGGAGATTTTTAGCATCATAGGCACAATCGCTTTCGCACTAAGCGGAGCCATTGTTGCAATGGAAGAGGATTATGATATTTTCGGGGTGTATATTTTAGGAATGGCAACCGCATTTGGGGGAGGTGCCCTTCGTAATTTATTAATCGGTTATCCGATTGTCGCGTTTTGGCAACAAGACATGTTATTCCAAATCGCACTTTTATCAATGACTATTATTTTTCTTTTTCCAAATAAGTTAATTAGACATTGGAAAAAGTGGGAAAATATCACTGACGCTATTGGCTTATCGGCATTTGCTGTACAAGGAGCATTATATGCCCAAAAATTAAATTTACCAATTAGCGCCACAATTGTAGCAGCTGTTTTAACTGGTATCGGCGGCGGTATCATTCGCGATCTTTTAGCCCGCAGAAAACCTCTCGTTCTTCGAGCTGAAGTATATGCCTTTTGGACAATTTTAGCAGGTTTCTTAATTGGAGCTCAAATTATTGTTAGCGATTGGGCTCTTTACATTCTATTCATTTTAATTGTTTGCTTCCGCATGGTTTCTATTCATTACAAATGGCATTTACCGCACAGACGTATCGAAACGAAAGAACGTTCAATGCATAAATAGCACTCTAACCTCTTTACATATCGTAAAGAGGTTTTTCTTTTCTAACGATTTTTTCTTTATATAATGTTTATACTAATTTTTAAAGTGAGGTGAATACAAATGACAAACCACGTTAATAAAGGAGCTCAAAAAAGCTCAGTAAATCAATTTGGACACGATCCTAATTCAGCACACGACAAGAGCGCTAAAATGGAACACTTCCATAAAACACACCAAGAAAAAGCCAAAAAAGAGTAAACGAACTTATACACAGAAATCGACGCACAGTTTATGTACTGTGCGTCTCCTCTTCGAGCATCAAATCCATACTCGATATTCCAATTAAATCATTTTTATCATATGCATCTTCTTGCAACAACCGCATCGCCTGTGTACGAATTGATTTTTCAACAATATTCCGTACATACCGCCCATTACTAAACGATGTAATTTGCGACGAATACTTCACCGCATGTAAATGATCCCTAAATTTCCATTCAGCTTCTTTTGATAACTGATATTCACGATCTTCATACATTCTCTTCCCAATTTCCAATAGCTGATTTACCGAGTAATCCGCAAATTCAATAATAAATGGAAAACGAGATTGCAGCCCTGGATTTAATGAAAGAAAGTGATTCATTTCTCTTGAATATCCAGCTAAAATCAATACAAAACCATGTTGTTTATCTTCCATATGTTTTACAAGCGTATCAATTGCTTCTTTTCCAAAATCCTTCTCTCCTCCTCGAGCTAAAGAATACGCCTCATCAATAAACAAAATACCTCCCATTGCTTTTTTTATTAAATCTCTTGTTTTTTGAGCTGTATGGCCGATGTACTCTCCTACAAGATCAGCACGTTCAGCTTCAACCAAGTGCCCTTTTGATAGAATATTCATCTCAAACAGCAATTTTCCTATCATTCTAGCAACAGTTGTCTTCCCTGTACCCGGATTCCCTTTAAACAGCATATGAAGTACTTGCTTCTCAGACTTCAATCCCTTCTCTTGTCTTTTTTTATTCACATAAATCCAAGCATATATTTCTTTTATTATCTTTTTTATATCATCCATCCCAACAAGCTTCCCCATCTCTTCTTCAATTCTCTGCAGCATTTCATGTTTAATTGCAGTTTCATTTGAAATTACCGTTTTATTTTCTGCGGCTGGCAAAGAAATTTTCTTTCGATGGTTTAACACAATATTAATTTGATTGTTGTTTTTCTTTCGCATCGATTGTTCCATACAATCACCTCATTTTATCCACTCACCAAATATTATTATTCCTGTCCCCCTTGTAAATGCCTATTTTCAGAAAAGTTTGCTATAATATAAGAAATAATTAAGGTGGTGGGACTATGGAGACAACGGAATTCCATGATACAATACAAGCCTTTTCTATTTTTTTATTGAATAAAGGCCGAAAACCCTCAACTATTAAACGTTATGTTTATGACGTTGAAGACTTCGGACATTGGTTAGAAAAAAACAAAAAGCTCCCTTCCAGTAATATATGGGCTACACTTTGTACAAAAGACTACGAAGATTACTTTTCCGATTTAAAAACGAATCGACATTACTCAGAAAAAACGATGCATCGTGTATTTATTGTACTAAATAGAATGCATCATTTTCTAAACATCCCTAATCCATTGAAGAATATGGAAATATCCATTCAACCAGACCGTACACTTCGTAACGAAGATTTCATTTCACCTGATGAAGAAAAAAGATTAAAGTATATAGTCACTTCATTAGAAGGACTTTCAGAAAAACAACTTCCTGTGCGCCCTTTATTAATGGCTCGCAATATCGCTATTTTAAATCTATTGATCGACTACGGTTTATCCTTACAGGAACTTACAGCATTAACAATGCATCACGTTCACTTTGAAACTAACACATTGTCAATCCCAGCAACCGCAGGTGTAGAAAGAACAATTACATTAGCAAAAGAAGACAAAAAACAACTATATAATTATTACAAAAGCATCCCAGAACCAGTTCGCCCTAAATACCATAGTGATGATCCATTATTTGTCGCATTCGATTTTAACCGCGGAACATACAGGTGGGTATATGAAAATGATGCACCAAAGGCATTAACGGAAATTGCTATACAAAAAATGATTCGCCTCGAAGTGGCTAGAGCCAATTTACGTAAAGGAATTTCAGGACAACATTTTCGTAACACCTATATTTTAAACTTAATAAAAAAAGAAACTCCTGAATCAGAAATTATAAAACTCGCTGGATTCAAATCAAAAATTTCATTAAAGCGATATTATCAATACGCAGAAAATAGAAAAAACGCCTTATTGTAAGGTGTTTTTTCTATTTTTTCTTTAAACAAACGATTTTACTATGACCATTTAACTAATTTCTGCATCTACTATGATGAGTTTCGTTCACATTTTCGTGAGAAAGGAGAGATTTAATGTCTCGTTATAACGACAATCAAAACAAATTCTCCAAACCATGCTTTCCAAGTAGCGCCGGACGAATCCCAAATACTCCATCAATCCCAATTACTAAAGCTCAACTTAGAACATTTCGTGCGATTATTATTGACTTAACAAAAATAATCCCAAAACTTTTCGCCAATCCATCTCCCCAAAATATTGAAGATCTAATCGATACATTGAACCTACTAAGTAAATTTATTTGTTCACTAGACGCTACTTCCTCCCTGAAAGCACAAGGGTTAGCTATTATTAAAAACTTAATAACTATATTAAGAAATCCAACCTTTGTAGCAAGCGCTGTATTTATTGAGCTTCAAAATCTCATTAACTATTTACTATACATTACAAAATTATTCCGAATTGACCCTTGCACACTTCAAGAGCTCCTTAAATTAATAGCAGCATTACAAACTGCTCTAGTTAATTCTGCTTCGTTCATCCAAGGACCTACCGGACCTACTGGACCAGCAGGCGCTACTGGTGCCACTGGACCTCAGGGACCTCAGGGACCCCAAGGCAACACAGGCGCTACCGGCAATACGGGCGCTCAAGGACCTGCGGGGGCTACTGGGGCTACTGGTGCCACTGGACCTCAGGGACCTCAAGGCAACACAGGCGCTACCGGCAATACGGGCGCTCAAGGACCTGCGGGGGCTACTGGGGCTACTGGTGCCACTGGACCTCAGGGACCTCAAGGCAACACAGGCGCTACCGGCAATACGGGCGCTCAAGGACCCGCGGGGGCTACTGGCGCCACTGGATCTCAGGGACCTCAAGGTAACACAGGTGCTACCGGTGCCACTGGACCTCAAGGTGCTCAAGGTAACACGGGCGCTACTGGTGCCACTGGGTCTCAAGGTATTCAAGGTAACACGGGGGCTACCGGTGCCACTGGACCTCAAGGTGCTCAAGGTAACACGGGCGCTACTGGTGCCACTGGACCTCAAGGTATTCAAGGTAACACGGGGGCTACCGGTGCCACTGGCGCTACTGGTATAGGAGTTACCGGACCTACCGGACCTTCTGGCGGGCCTCCTGGACCTACTGGACCTCAGGGGCCTCAAGGTAACACAGGTGCTACTGGTGCCACTGGACCTCAAGGTGTTCAAGGTAACACGGGGGCTACTGGCGCTACTGGACCTCAAGGTGTTCAAGGTAACACAGGTGCTACTGGCGCTACTGGACCTCAAGGTGCTCAAGGACCTGCCGGTGCTACCGGTGCCACTGGACCTCAAGGTGTTCAAGGAAACACGGGGGCTACCGGTGCCACTGGACCTCAAGGTGCTCAAGGACGTGCCGGTGCTACTGGTGCCACTGGACCTCAAGGTACTCAAGGACCTACTGGTGCTACTGGCGCTACTGGACCTCAAGGTGTTCAAGGTAACACAGGTGCTACTGGCGCTACTGGACCTCAAGGTGCTCAAGGACCTGCCGGTGCTACCGGTGCCACTGGACCTCAAGGTGTTCAAGGTAACACGGGTGCTACCGGTGCCACTGGACCTCAAGGTGTTCAAGGTAACACGGGGGCTACCGGTGCCACTGGACCTCAAGGTGCTCAAGGTAACACGGGTGCTACTGGCGCTACTGGACCTCAAGGTGTTCAAGGTAACACGGGTGCTACCGGTGCCACTGGACCTCAAGGTGTTCAAGGTAACACGGGGGCTACCGGTGCCACTGGACCTCAAGGTGCTCAAGGTAACACGGGTGCTACTGGCGCTACTGGACCTCAAGGTGTTCAAGGTAACACGGGTGCTACCGGTGCCACTGGACCTCAAGGTGCTACCGGTGCTACTGGCGCTACTGGACCTCAAGGTGCTCAAGGTAACACGGGGGCTACCGGTGCCACTGGACCTCAAGGTGCTCAAGGTAACACGGGTGCTACTGGCGCTACTGGACCTCAAGGTGTTCAAGGTAACACGGGTGCTACCGGTGCCACTGGACCTCAAGGTGCTCAAGGTAACACGGGTGCTACTGGCGCTACTGGACCTCAAGGTGTTCAAGGTAACACGGGTGCTACCGGTGCCACTGGACCTCAAGGTGTTCAAGGTAACACGGGGGCTACTGGTGCCACTGGACCTCAAGGTACTCAAGGACCTGCTGGTGCTACTGGCGCTACTGGACCTCAAGGTGCTCAAGGTAACACGGGGGCTACTGGTGCCACTGGACCTCAAGGTGTTCAAGGTAACACGGGGGCTACTGGTGCCACTGGACCTCAAGGTGTTCAAGGTAACACGGGGGCTACCGGTGCCACTGGACCTCAAGGTGTTCAAGGTAACACAGGTGCTACTGGCGCTACTGGACCTCAAGGTGCTCAAGGACCTGCCGGTGCTACCGGTGCCACTGGACCTCAAGGTCGTCAAGGTAAGACGGGGGCTACCGGTGCCACTGGACCTCAAGGTGTTCAAGGTAACACAGGTGCTACTGGCGCTACTGGACCTCAAGGTGCTCAAGGACCTGCCGGTGCTACCGGTGCCACTGGACCTCAAGGTACTCAAGGACCTGCTGGTGCTACTGGCGCTACTGGACCTCAAGGTGTTCAAGGTAACACAGGTGCTACTGGCGCTACTGGACCTCAAGGTGCTCAAGGACCTGCCGGTGCTACCGGTGCCACTGGACCTCAAGGTGTTCAAGGTAACACAGGTGCTACTGGCGCTACTGGACCTCAAGGTGCTCAAGGACCTGCCGGTGCTACCGGTGCCACTGGACCTCAAGGTGTTCAAGGTAACACGGGGGCTACCGGTGCCACTGGACCTCAAGGTGTTCAAGGTAACACGGGGGCTACCGGTGCCACTGGACCTCAAGGTACTCAAGGACCTGCTGGTGCTACTGGCGCTACTGGCGCTACTGGACCTCAAGGTGCTCAAGGTAACACTGGCGCTACTGGACCTCAAGGTGTTCAAGGTAACACGGGTGCTACTGGCGCTACTGGACCTCAAGGTGTTCAAGGTAACACGGGGGCTACCGGTGCTACTGGACCTCAAGGTGCTCAAGGTAACACTGGCGCTACTGGCGCTACTGGACCTCAAGGTGTTCAAGGTAACACGGGTGCTACTGGACCTCAAGGTGTTCAAGGTAACACGGGTGCTACCGGTGCCACTGGACCTCAGGGTATTCAAGGGCCAACGGGCGCTACTGGTATAGGAGTTACTGGACCTACCGGACCTTCTGGTGGGCCTCAGGGACCTACTGGACCTCAGGGACCTCAAGGTAACACGGGTGCTACTGGCGCTACTGGACCTCAAGGTGTTCAAGGTAACACGGGTGCTATCGGTGCCACTGGACCTCAAGGTGTTCAAGGTAACACGGGTGCTACCGGTGCCACTGGACCTCAAGGTGTTCAAGGGCCAACGGGCGCGACTGGTATAGGAGTTACCGGACCTACTGGGCCTACTGGACCTAGTTTCCCTGTAGCAACAATTGTTGTAACAAACAATATTCAACAAACAGTACTACAATTTAATAACTTTATTTTCAATACTGCAATTAACGTAAACAATATTATCTTTAATGGCACAGATACAGTTACAGTTGTCAACGGTGGTATTTATGTAATTAGCGTATCTATTTCTACAACTGCGCCAGGATGCGCTCCTCTTGGAGTAGGCATTTCAATTAATGGGGCAGTCGCAACTGATAATTTCTCTTCAAATTTAATAGGCGACTCACTTTCATTTACTACAATCGAAACATTAGCAGCTGATGCAAGAATCTCTGTCCAATCTACTCTTAATGAGATTACGATCCCTGCAACAGGAAATACTAACATCCGCCTTACTGTATTTAGAATCGCTTAAATTTCACTATATATTGTTTATGACAAATAAAAAAAGAGCGAGGAAACTCGCTCTTTTTTGTTATGTACAATAATTCATTACTATTCTAATTCAATTGAAACATTTTTTTGTGGTACAAATGTAGAAATTGCATGTTTATAAATAAGCTGTTGCTTACCTTCTGTTTCCAGCAGGACTGTAAAATTATCAAATCCTTTAATTAGTCCACGAAGCTGGAAACCATTTAATAAGTACAGCGTAACAAACGTATTTTCTTTACGGAGTTGATTTAAAAACTGATCTTGAATATTGATTGATTGCTTCATGTCGAATCCTCCTCTTTTTCTCTACTTACTATTATTCGACTTTACTTGTAACTTTCCTTCTATGTATCGTAAAATTTCTGACGTTTTTTCACCGTCTGTAACATCAAACCACGTGACGTCCATTTTATTACGGAACCACGTTAATTGACGTCTTGCATAACGACGCGAATTCGTCTTTAATTGTGATACCGCATCTTCTAAAGAGGCTCGATTCTCAAAATAATCATAGATTTCTTTATATCCAATCGCTTGAATAGATTGACAATCTCGTATCCCTCTATTATACAGCCCTTCTACTTCCTCTAATAGGCCTTGTTCCATCATCAAATCCACTCGTAAGTTAATGCGATCGTATAGCATTTCTCGATCCATTGTCAAGCCAATTAATGAAACATCATAGAGTAACTCTTTTTCTTGTTTCTCAATTTGGTCACTCATTTTTTCACCCGTCGTGTGGAAAATTTCTAACGCCCGAATGACACGTCGTGCATTATTTGCATGAATACGCTCCGCACTTTCTGGATCTACTTCTTGCAATTTTTTATGTACATATTCCACACCGCGTTCTAAAGCTAACTTTTCCATTTGCTCTCGGTATATCACATCACCAGCATCATCTGTAAACTGATAATCGAATAAAACAGATTGTATATAAAGACCGGTCCCACCAACTATAATTGGTAATTTACCACGTTCTGTAATTTCTCGAATATGCTTGCGAACACGTTCTTGAAATTCCGCGACAGAAAATGAATCTTCCGGATTTTTTATATCGACCATATAATGTGGAATTCCGTCCATCTCTGCTTTTGTTACCTTTGCAGTTCCAATATCCATCGTTCGATAGATCTGCATGGAATCACCACTAATAATTTCACCGTTCAACGCTTTAGCAAGATCGATACTTAACTTTGTCTTTCCAACAGCAGTTGGTCCAATGATGACAGCAACTTTTTCACGTTGCACTTCTCCCATATCATTCAACTCTCTTTATGTAATATACTCCATCTATTGATTATACCCAATCTTACCAATTTTAACGGCATGATTGCAAGTTCTTTCATTTTGGTACATGAAATTATATATAAAAAGAACATAGTTTGTCCAATTCTGCATATACATGATAAAAATAGTTTCGAGAGGATGAGTTAACTATGAAACAATCCACCATCAATTTTTCATCTTTGACAAAAGACCTCATTTTAGCTACTTCTACAAAAGAACAAAATTGTTCACAAGAGGAGTTATACTTCGCCCTAAATTGTTTACTACGGGCTTTTCATTCTACTCTCCATGAAACAACATTACATCCAGAAAATGAAAATACAGAATATATACAAACGCAATTTTGCAGTGCATATAAAATTATTACAGGTAAAACTATTTATCCTTTTCAATAACCCATAAAAAGCGGTTGCTTACATAAATTCAAGCAACCGCTTTTTATATTAATATCGATAACCTATTGTATAACTTTCACTTTTACAGATTTGCGCCCCCAGCTATTAGTACTACCATCTGAACCGACCAATACATCAATACGATTTCCTTTAATCGCACCACCAGTGTCTCCAGCAATCGCTTCTCCATACCCTTCTACCCATACTTTTGATCCAAGCGGAATTACTTTCGGATCAACAGCAATTACTTTCATATTTGGATTTGCTGTTAAATCATGCCCCATTGCAGTTAATACACGACCACCATACGAACCATTCTCACTCGGATCTGCTGTATATGCCGTTGCTTCTACCGTAATTTCACGACCACCAGCAGGCGCACTTGTTTCAGTAGATTTTGCAACTGGTTTTGCAGCCGGTTTTTCTTTTACCACAGGTTTACTTGATTCTACCTTCTTAATAGACTCTTTATTCTTAACTACTGTATTATTTTTAACCGGCGTATTTGTTCTAGCTGGCGCTTCTTCTTGAGCTACAACCTCTTTCTTTTCAATTACAGGTGCCGTTCCTGTTAAAAATGGCACGTGAACATATCCGACTTTTCCATTGTAGTCGAATTGTAACCATTCATTTTGAACATGATTCGTCGTTTCAATCACATCATCTTTATTAAGTTTACCTAAAATTTCAGAATCAGTATTCGCTCCAGCACGAACATTTAATACACCCGCCGTTACATAATATGTGCTCTTTGTAAACTCAGCACTTACAAACGCTTCCTTACCGTTCAACTTAATTTTTGTCCATCCATTTTCTGTATTTATAACATCTAGTGTATTCCCACTTAACACTTTACCTACAAGCTTTGACTCTACATTTGGGTTTTCTCTAACATTTAATACGTCTGTTGTTACAATTGTTTCCGCTTTAGCAGAACCCGCAAAAATCCCAAGACCAAAAACTGCTGCTGTTGCTATACCTAATAATTTTTTCATGAATAGCCTCCATTTGCTTTGTTTTCGTATTTTTATTATAGCAACAGATTTTTAGAATTTTCGGAAATCACACAATTACAAAGCATTCGTAATATACGATTAACGAGTTGTAACATAAATTCCCATATTAATAAAATGTATTTCTAATACAATTTCCAATGGTGTTCATATATTTTTCATATACGAGCGCAAGAACTTTTTCCAGAAAAAATTACAGTGTTACTTTTTTGTTACAAAAAATTCACAATTCATTACATCTTTTACTAAAAAACATCAATATTCAATTGTTAACCTATTTTTTTGTAATAAAAAGAGAGCAGCTACTAAAAACTGCTCTATTTTCATTTGTTATTGAACTTTCTTTTTCCAAACACCTAGCATAATAGCCGAGACAATTGTTCCAATTAATATAGAGAAAATATATAGTAACGGTTTATTTACTAACGCTATTACAAATAATCCACCATGCGGTGCCGGTAATGTAATTTGGAATAACATAGATAACGCCCCTGCAATACTTGAACCAACAACACAACTTACGATTACTCGAACCGGATCTGCAGCTGCAAACGGAATCGCACCTTCTGTAATGAATGATGCTCCCATAATATAATTTGTTAAACCAGACTTACGTTCCGCTTCTGTAAACTTTGATTTAAAGAATGTAGTTGCGAATGCAATCGTAAGTGGCGGTACCATACCACCAGCCATAACTGCTGAGTGCACTCCAAAATTCTGCGCTTCTATTGCAGCAATACCAAACGTAAATGCCGCTTTATTAATTGGACCCCCCATATCAATTGCCATCATACCACCTAAAATAAGACCTAGTAATATAGCATTCGTACCGTTTAAACCATTTAACCACCCTGTCAACATTTCATTTAATGCTACTACAGGCGGAATTACTACTTTTTGCATTACAACTCCTGTAATCAATAATCCAAAGACTGGATATAACAATACAGGTTTAATTCCTTCTAATTGTACTGGTAGTCCTGAAAATAATCTTTTCAACCCTAAAACAACATATCCAGCTAAGAAACCAGCAATTAATCCACCTAAAAATCCCGCATTCGCATTCGCCGCTAAAAATCCACCTACAACACCAGGCATAAAACCAGGACGATCAGCAATAGAACTTGCAATAAATCCAGCTAAAATTGGTACAAGGAATAAAAACGCACCTGTTTTTCCTCCACCAATTGACATGAACAATTCAGCTAAAGGACCTTCCGCCTTTATACCACCAAACGAAAACGCTAGCGCTATTAAAATCCCGCCACCAACAACGAATGGAAGCATATTACTTACACCGCTCATTAAATGCTTATAAATTCCTAATCCCTTTTCTCCCTCAATACTTTCTGACTTCCCGTCCTCTTTTACACCTTTAAAGATTGGTGCATCTTGTTTGACAG
Source organism: Bacillus sp. M13(2017) (assembly GCF_002218325.1). Taxonomy (NCBI): domain Bacteria; kingdom Bacillati; phylum Bacillota; class Bacilli; order Caryophanales; family Bacillaceae; genus Bacillus; species Bacillus sp. M13(2017). The sequence continues at coordinate 50,371 of NZ_KZ268515.1, forward strand.
CTCGTTTAAGCAGATTTTCCGTTTTTCGAATCCCATCAGCAACTGGCACTTGAATGACATGTTTACCAGCAAAACGATTCATTTCTACTTGTTTATCCGCCGCAACAATAATAGCTGTTGCACGTTCAATATCCTCTTTCGTTAAACCGTTTTTAATACCCGTTGATCCATTTGTTTCAACTTTAATCGCTATTCCTAACTCTGTCGCTTTTGCTTTTAAGCTATCCGCTGCCATATATGTGTGAGCGATTCCAGTTGGACAAGCTGTAACAGCAAGTACGTACGGTTCATCTCCTTCTGGTTTTGCAACTTCAATCTCTTCTTCTTTTTCATTCTCTTTTTCATCAAATAGTTGAAGAAGCTCACTTTCATCCTTCGCTTCTAATAGTTGCTTGCGAAACCCTTCATCCATTAATAATGTCGATAAACGAGACAACGTTTCTAAATGAGTATTATTCGCTCCTTCACTTGCAGCAATCATAAAGAATAAGTGTGCTGGCTGTCCGTCAAGCGACTCATAATTGATACCGCTTACACTTCTACCAAAACAAATCGATGGTTGTTTAACAGCCTTTGTCTTCGCATGAGGTATTGCAATACCTTCCCCTATTCCCGTCGTACTTTGGGACTCCCGCTTTAAAATAGCTTCTTTAAATTCCATTTTACTATTTAAACGATTTGCCCCGTTTAATTTCTCAACTAATTCATCTATGACAGCTTCTTTATTTGAAGCTGTCAAATCCATAATGACTGTATCCCTTTTTAATAGTTCTGTAATTTTCATATGTTGCTTCCCCCTATCGCTTAGCTACAATTACTTGCGACAATAATTCTTCTACTTTTTCCTTCTTACATAAATCAGCTGAAAATGCTGTTGCACTCCCTGTTGCAACGCCGTATTGAAATGCCTTTTCAATATCTTTTGTCTGTTCATATTTGCCTACAAACCCTGCAACAAGAGAATCTCCGGCCCCAACTGAATTAATTACAACACCTTTTGGAACAGTCGCTTCATATATACCTTCTGCCGTAAATAATAAAGCTCCCTCTCCAGCCATCGATACGATAACGTGTTTTACACCTTGTTTAATTAATTTTCTTCCATAAGGTAAAACGTCCTCTACTGTTGAAAGCTCCACTCCAAACAACTCACCAAGTTCATGGTGGTTTGGCTTAATTAAAAATGGCTTATTTTTAATTACATGTTGCAGTGCACTTCCACTTGCATCTACTACTACACGAATACCTTTTTCAGCTCCAAACGCAGCAATTGATTCGTAAAAGGTACTTGGAATAGAAACTGGTACACTCCCAGCAAGTACAACACAATCTCCAGGTTGCATACTCTCAATTTTTTTCATTAACTGTTCGAACTGCTCTTTTGTTACAATAGGACCTTGGCCATTTAATTCTGTTTCTTCTTCCCCTTTTATTTTCACATTAATGCGAGTATCTTCATCTACTTGGACGAAGTTTGTTGTTACACCTTCCGTCTGTAATACCTCTTTAATAAATTGACCAGTAAATCCACCAGTAAATCCAAGTGCTATATTTTTAACACCTAAACGCTGAAGAACACGAGAAACATTAATGCCTTTTCCTCCAGGAAACTTCATATCTTTCTCCGCTCGATTTATTGTTCCTAAATCAAAAGAAGAAACTTGCACTACATAATCAATAGATGGGTTTAAAGTAACTGTATAGATCATTTTTTATCAGCCTCAATTACATTGGTTTGTCTTTTATATTTTTCTAAATCAATTTCTAAATGGTTTGTAATAATATTTGCATCTTCAACATTTGCAATTTTCGCAAATGCAACTTCTGAAAACTTACTTTCATCAATTAAGAAATATCCTTCGTTTGCTAATGTTAATGCCATTTGTTTTAAGAGCGCTTCTTCTGGATCTGGCGTTGTAAAGCCAAGCTGTTCATGTACACCATTTGCACCTAAAAAACATTTATCAAAACGATACTTCTGCATACTTTCCTGTGCCATAGCACCGATTAAAGCTTTCGTCCTACTCTTCATCATTCCGCCTAGTAAATACGCACGAATATTATTTTCAACTAAAGCTTCAATATGCATAAGTCCATTCGTAACGACAGTAACATCTTTATTTATTAAAAATGGAATCATTTCAAATGTTGTACTTCCTGCATCTAAATAAATACAATCACCTTGGTCAACAACGCTAGCCGCATAATTAGCAATTTGTTGTTTTATTTGAATGTTTTTGGATGATTTTTCAACCATCGTTGGTTCTTTCCCTTTTCCTGTTAAAACAGCAGCACCACCATGAACTCTTTTTAATAACCTTTGCTTTTCCAATTGTGCTAAATCACGGCGAATTGTCGACTCAGAGCTTTCTGTTCTTTCAACTAATTGCTGTAATTTTACAACTTTCTGTTCTTTTACAAGTTGTAATATCATTTGATGACGTTCAGGAGTTAACATTTTATTCACCTCTTCTTTGATTACAGTATAATGAAAACGGTCACAAAAATCAACCATAAACAATCAAAAATAATCAAAAACATCCACAAACGTTTATAAACATCAAAAAAGAAACCTATTCGATCAAACAATCAAATAGGTTTCTTTTCTAAATTCACTTATAAAGAAGCTTTATATATACTTAGAACATCATCTTTATTTAATTTTTTAAAGTTACCAAATTCACCATACGCCATCGCTTTATTAGCCATTATATCAATTTCACTTTCTCCAATAGCGTAATCAGACAATGTTACTGGTGCCTCAATTGAAGTCCAAAATTGACGCAATGCCTCAATTCCTTCTAATGCCACTTCTTTATCTGTTTTGCCATCTGTTTCTATATCAAATACACGAATAGCGAACTGTTTAAAACGACTTACATTTTCCTCTACAACATGTTTCATCCAGTTCGGGAATAAAATCGCAAGGCCACCTCCATGCGGTATATCATGAACAGCAGAAACTGCATGTTCAATATTATGAGTTGCCCAGTCACCTCTTACTCCCATCGCTAAAATGCCATTTAACGCCATCGTTCCGCAATATAAAATTGTTTCCCTATGCTCATAATTTTCTAAATCACTTAAAAGCTTAGGTGCTGTTTCAATGACTGTTCTTAAAACAGATTCACAATAACGGTCTTGTAGTTCTGTATTCGTTCCATGATGGAAATATTGTTCTAATACATGTGACATAATATCTACCATACCATAAATCGTTTGATCTCTCGGTACAGATGCAGTATGAACTGGATCTAAAATTGAAAACTGCGGGAATGTAACTGGGCTTCCCCATCCATACTTTTCATTCGTTTCCCAGTTTGTAATTACCGAGCCTGCATTCATTTCAGATCCTGTTGCTGCAAGAGTAAGTACAGTACCAAATGGTAATGCCTCACTAGCAAATGCTTTTTTCGTTACAATATCCCATACATCTCCATCATATTTGCTACCAGCAGCAATCGCTTTCGTACAGTCGATTACACTTCCTCCACCAACTGCTAAAATAAATTCGACTCCATTATCTTTACAAATTTGAATCCCTTTCTTTACAGTTGATACACGAGGATTCGGTTCAACACCCGTCAATTCAAATACTTCTGCATTAATATCCTTTAAAATAGAAATTACATTATCATAAATACCGTTTCTTTTAATACTGCCTCCTCCATATACGAGAAGAACCTTCTTACCAAACTGTGGAATTTCAGTTTTTAACTGTTCTAATTGATCTTTACCGAAAATAAGTTTCGTTGGATTACGAAATACAAAATTTTGCATATTTCTTTACCATCCCTTCTATATGAAAAGCAACTATACTTTTGTATACCATATTTTTTTCATTTCACAAAAAGATTTGCTTAACAAAAAAGCCCCAGCCTAAAGGCTGAGACTTTTATTGATAATAAGGTGAGATCATTAAGTAAACAATAACACCAGATAAACTTACATATAACCAAATTGGCATCGTCCAACGTACAATTTTACGATGACGTGTTAATTGATTTGTAAAACCAAATACAAGTGCAAACAATGCAAGTGGTACGATAATTGCTGCTAGGATAATATGTGTAATTAAAATGATGAAATACACATATTTAATAAACCCTTCTCCGCCAAAATGTGTTGCTGGCGCCAAGTAATGATACGATAAATAAGAAACACAAAATAGCAACGTCGTTGTAAATGCTGCGAGGATAAAACCACGGTGCATTTTCACATTCTTTTTAATAATAGAGTATAAAGCTGCTAATAAGAATACGAACGTAAAGCTATTAAAAATCGCATTTAACATTGGTAAAATTGTTACATCAAAATGTACTTCTCCTTCATAGCCAACAGGTCCAAAGAACAAAAATAAAATAATCGCATTTACAATTACAGAAAGCGTTATCACAATAGGAGCATAGCTTTTCTGATTTGTTGATTGATCCACCAAAATGGTCACTCCCTCTTCCTTCAAATATGTATACGTAACCTCACTATTTTAACATACTATTCACAGTGTAAATGTGACAATAGTTTGACACAGCAAGACAAGACAAAGAAAAAAATCCTTCTTAATAAAACTTCTTAAGAAGGATTTTATCGCTTTATTATTCAAATAGCAATGCGATTAGTTTTTGTTAAAAAATGTATCGCTATATGCTTGAAAAATTTCAGACACTTGATATCCCATTAAAGAAATTGCTGTTAATGAAAAGAAACCAATCATAAGAAATCGAAACCACATATAAATCTCCTCCTTGTATTTAGCTTAAAAAACATTCACTATATTACAAGTTGAGTGGCACTCTTCATCGTCACTTTCCTTTTTCCTTACAATTGCTGTAATAAATCGAATCATAAAGAAAACTACAAAAGGAAATTGTTCGTAATTCACATTGGCATAGTTTAGCAACGGCTCGCGCTGCACATCGAACGGAGATGAGAAGGAATAGAACATACCTTGCTCTTCCATATATACAATTACAATTTTCATGCAAAATACGATTCCTAGAAACGAAACAATATCTTGCCATTCTGTTGTATATAACAGGTTATACAGCTCTAATACATACTCTTCCATCATCATCCCCCCCTTCCTTTTTCACCATTTTGCTCGCCTTCGTATAAAAAGTCAAGAAAAAAGTTTATATCCACTATGACAATAGTAATTACTTGTTTCTATGATTATATATGATTCTTTTATAGCAATGACTGGGTGTAACTCTCTTCGAAAATTAGAAAATTAGAATCGAACAGATTCCTCATTCTTACTTTTAGGATTCAAAACTGTGCTATTTTTATTTCTATTAAAAATAAAATAAGAAAGTATTATAAGAACTGTAACAAACATTGTTAAAAGTGCTTGTGAACGTAAAGTATCAATTGCGAACATCGCAACTAAAACTGCTATAATAGCAGCAATTGTAACATACGTTACATACGGAAAAAGCCACATTTTCACTTTCAAATTTTGTTGTTCTACTTTCCCCATTTTTTTACGCATCTTTAAATGCGAAACTGCAATAACGAGATAAACTAGTAGCGCAATCCCGCCAGATGCATTCACTAAAAACAAAAAGACTTTATCTGGAGAAATGTAACTAAACACAACTCCAATATAAGCGAAGAACGTTCCGAATAAAACGGCCCGAACAGGAACACCACTACTGTTCAATTTTAAAAATGACTTTGGAGCATCTCCTCTTTCTGCCATTGAAAAAAGCATTCTTGAATTTGTATATAATCCTGAATTTAAGCAAGAAAGCACAGCTGTTAAAACGATAAAATTCATAATTTGCGCTGCCGCTGGTATTCCTATATGTTCAAGTACAGCTACAAATGGACTTTTTAATATGTTTGCTGAATTCCATGGCAGTAGTGTAACAACTACCGCTATAGACCCAATAAAAAATACAAGAATACGCCAAATCACACTGTTTGTTGCTGTTTTTACTGCTTTTACAGGTTCTGCAGATTCACCTGCTGCTACTGCTACAATCTCTGATCCCATAAATGAAAATATAACGACAGTAATTCCAAGCAATACCGAACTTATACCGTTTGGCATAAATCCACCTTGTCCAATTAAATTCGAAGTGCCGGGTGCTTCTGTTCCTGGAACAAATCCTAAAATAACAGCAAGACCTAGACAAAGGAACAAAACAATACTTATTACTTTAATAAAAGAAAACCAATATTCAAACTCTCCAAATGATTTTACCGAAAAAACGTTCGTCAGCGTTAATAAAATTGTTAATATTAAACTTAATAACCAAAGCGGTATTTGTGGAATCCAATATTGGATAATACCAGCACCTGCTGTGGCTTCTATTGCAATAACAATTACCCAGAAAAACCAGTATAACCAGCCTATTGTATAACCCGCCCAAGGACCAATCGCTTCTCTTGCATACGTTGCAAATGAACCACTTGTCGGATTAACAGCTGCCATTTCTCCTAGCATTCTCATGACGAAAATGACTAGAAGTCCTGCTAATGCATATGAAACGATAGAACCTGGTCCTGCCGAATGTACAACTGCACCACTTCCAACAAACAAACCAGCCCCTATTACGCCGCCAATTGAGATCATTGTAATGTGGCGTATTTTGAGGTCTTTCTTTAGATTTTTATCCAAATCTTGTACATCCCCTTCCAAACTAAATTTTGAAATTTATGTAAGAGTACTGTGCGAAAGATTTTGTCCTATACTTTAAAATATATCAAAATATTCTGAATTTAACAATTACAATTCAACCTCCTTCAAAAATTATTACATTAGGTTTAATACTTTCCTATACACAATTGTTGAGAAAATTATAGTCCTCTTACAAAAGAAAGAACTTTCAGATATTATTAAATAAACAAGATTATACATCTAGACAACTTTTTGTATAGGAGTGTTGATATGTTAAACAAGTTCAAATTTTTTTGTTGTATTTTAGTAATGTTCTTACTTCTACCGCTATCCCCTTTCCAAGCACAAGCAGCAAACAATTTAGGTTCAAAATTACTCGTTGGATACTGGCATAACTTTGATAACGGTACTGGCATTATTAAATTAAAAGACGTTTCACCAAAATGGGATGTAATCAATGTATCTTTTGGTGAAACTGGTGGTGATCGTTCCACTGTTGAATTTTCTCCTGTGTATGGTACAGATGCAGACTTCAAATCAGATATTTCTTATTTAAAAAGTAAAGGAAAGAAAGTAGTTCTTTCAATAGGTGGACAAAATGGAGTCGTTTTACTTCCTGACAATGCCGCTAAGCAACGTTTTATTAATTCCATACAATCTCTAATCGATAAATACGGTTTTGATGGAATAGATATTGACCTTGAATCAGGTATTTATTTAAACGGAAATGACACTAATTTCAAAAACCCAACTACTCCCCAAATCGTAAATCTTATATCAGCTATTCGAACAATCTCAGATCATTATGGTCCAGATTTTCTATTAAGCATGGCTCCTGAAACAGCTTATGTTCAAGGCGGTTATAGCGCATACGGAAGTATCTGGGGTGCATATTTACCGATTATTTACGGAGTGAAAGATAAACTAACATACATTCACGTTCAACACTACAATGCTGGTAGCGGGATTGGAATGGACGGTAATAACTACAATCAAGGTACTGCAGACTACGAAGTCGCTATGGCAGATATGCTCTTACATGGTTTTCCTGTAGGTGGTAATCCAAATAACATTTTCCCAGCTCTTCGTTCAGATCAAGTCATGATTGGGCTTCCAGCAGCACCGGCGGCAGCTCCAAGTGGTGGATACATTTCGCCAACTGAAATGAAAAAAGCTTTAAATTATATCATTAAAGGCGTTCCGTTCGGAGGAAAGTATAAACTTTCTAACCAGAGTGGCTATCCTGCATTCCGCGGCCTAATGTCTTGGTCTATTAATTGGGATGCAAAAAACAACTTTGAATTCTCTAGTAACTATAGAACATATTTTGATGGTCTTTCCTTGCAAAAATAATAAAAAACAACAATAGGTTATAGGGCCTATTGTTGTTGTTTTTTATTTATGTAAATTACTTTTTCACTTCTACATGATGAAAAGATTCTTTTTCATCTCTTACATAACTATTCACAAGACTTAAAAGTAATTTACCACCAATTAACATCGCTTGTTCATCAAAATCAAATTGAGGATGATGATGTGGATATATCGCTCCTATTTCTTCATTCCCCGCACCTGTGAAGAAAAATGCTCCAGGAACATGTTCTAAGTAATATGCAAAATCTTCTCCCCCCATAATAGGTGGTACTTCCATGACCCGTTCTCTGCCAAGATCACGTTCCGCAACCGTCATAAAATGACGTGTTTCATCTACATGATTTATTAATATTGGATAGCCTCGTTTATATTGAATATTAACTTCAGCATGAAGAGACTGACAAATCCCTTCAACAACTCGTTTAAATTCCTTCTCCATATATTCTCTCACTTCAGGATCTAGCGTTCGAATGGTCCCTGTAAATGTAGCAGTATCTGCAATAATATTATCTGCTTGACCAGCATAAAATGTGCCTACTGTTAATACTGCAGATTGAAGCGGATCTACTTTTCTACTAACTAAAAGTTGTAATTGATTAATAACTTGCGTTGCGACGATAATAGTATCTACAGTATGATGCGGCATACCTCCATGACCACCTCGCCCTTGAACCTTCACTTCAAAAGAATCAGCTGCTGCCATCATTGCTCCAGCTCTTGCACCAACAATTCCTAATGGCATTTGAGAAGATAAATGTGTACCAAATACAACATCTACTCCCTCTAAACAACCATCCTCAATCATGGCAATTGCCCCACCAGGTTCTTTCTCTTCTGCATGTTGATGTATAAGAACTATTTTTCCAGAAAGCTGATCTCTATGGTCACTTAATATTTTTGCAACTCCTAAAAGTGTTGCTGTATGTCCATCATGCCCACAAGCGTGCATTACACCAGGAATCTTTGATTTATATGAAACTTGCTTTTCATCTTGGATAGGTAGTGCATCGAAATCAGCACGTAGCGCTATCGTCTTCCCAGGTCTTCCACCTTCAATTACGCCGATTACTCCTCTGCCCCCGATATTTGTTTTCACATCAATATGAAAACTTTTTAAGGTTTCAGCTATTTTTCTCGGCGTTTCTATTTCTTGAAACGATAGCTCTGGATATTGATGAAAATCTCTTCGCCATGAAACTATTTGGTTATATAAACTTTCCAATTCTTTATGCCATGTTTCTATCATAGAAATTCCCCTTTCTTTATTTAACACTTTAAACAAAATTTACATAATATTCAGTGTTTAATCAATAAAAAAAGAGAACTTTCTCTAAAAGTCCTCCTACTATTCTATTCACTATTTTGCTTCAACACAAAAACTGAAAGTTCAGGTACACTCCAAAATCTAACAGGCATCCTAGTAGTCCCAATGCCACGATTTACATATAAATATAACGGCTTACTCTTCCCCTCTACTTCATACATACCTTCAACATAGCTCTCAGCTAGTTTGGTAGTAATTAACGGACCTACAAAAGGAATTTGGACTTGTCCTCCGTGACTATGTCCTGACAGTTGAAGATCAACCGGGTAACGATTTATTTTGGTTACAACATCCGGCTCATGTACTAATAACATGTTGAAATCATTTTGTTTCAAGTTTTTTAAAGTTGAATCTATTTGCGGCTTCCCTAATAGAAAATCATCCAAACCTGATATTGTAATATATTTGCCGTTTTCCACTTTAATTTTCTGCACTTCATTTACTAATACAGAAAAACCAGCTTCCTCCATATATTCTTTGTAAAATAAACTACCGCCCCCACCCCTATCATGATTCCCAAACACAGCATATTTCCCTAAGGGAGCGTAAATTTTCTGCAAAATAGCCTTCGCTTCTTCTTTTTCCGCACTATAAGACCCAAATTTATCTATTAAATCTCCGGTAAAAACTACTATATCTGGATGTAATTCATTCATCTTCTCCACTAAATGTTCAAGTTGCTTCAGTGTAAACTGTGGTCCTAAATGTACATCTGAAAACTGTAATATTTTTTTATTATTAAATTCTTTAGGAATTGCAGAATCTTCTATTTCATTCCATGTAACTGTTACTAGTTTTCGTTCTATTTCTGTCGCATAATAATACAAACTTACTGGTATCATTAATATACTTATAAAACTAATAATAAATATCTTTATGATTGATTTTTTTCGTTCTTTTTTTACATGATTCGTATTCATGTTTTCACCTCTAGAAACACTTTAAATCCTTATTGTTACATTAATGTGACAACATGAATAATGTTCTTAATATGTAATTCCCTCCCTATTCACTTTGACAATTTTATACAGAAGTCATAACATATTTTTATAATACATAGATTTTTAAAATTTTCTCTATTCATTCCATCATTTTATTACGGAGGGGTTATTCATGTCTGTATTTACACCAGAAGAAATTACGGAACTTGCTGCGAATTCAGGAAGGAAAAAAGCTCATTTATCATTGCTCCCTATGCTAATTCTTGGTTTTTTTGGTGGTGCTTTTATCGCATTAGGATATTTACTCGATATTCATGTTATTGAGACAATGCCAAAATATTGGGGATCATTTTCTAGTTTTCTAGGCGCTGCTGTATTCCCTATTGGTCTTATTCTCGTTATTCTTGCAGGCGGTGAACTAGTAACTGGTAACATGATGACAGTTTCTATGGCCTGGCTTCAAAAGAAAATTACTTTATTTTATTTCATACGAAATTTAGTTATTGTTACATTTAGCAATTTCATAGGGGCTGTATTTGTAGCCTACTTTTTCGGTCATATCGTTGGCTTAACTGAAGGAGCTTTTTTAGCGAAAACTATTTCTATCGCTCAAGCGAAACTACACGATACACCATTGCAAGCATTTATTTCTGCAATCGGATGTAACTGGCTCGTTTGTTTAGCTGTTTGGCTCAGTATGGGAAGTAAAGAATTTATCGGAAAGATTATCGGCATTTGGTTCCCGGTTATGACTTTTGTTGCGATTGGATTTCAACACGTTGTAGCCAATATGTTTGTCATCCCAGCCGCGATTTTTGCCGGTCATTTCACTTGGGCTGAATATTTTCCAAACTTTATTTTTGTTTTCTTTGGAAATTTAGTAGGTGGTATGTTATTTGTAGCACTACCTTACTTCATATCTTATAATAAGGAACTACCTTCTTATCAAGAGAAGACTGAAATGAAGAACAAATCTCTGTCCGCTTAAATGGAATGTCAATAAAGTGCCCTAAAAAAATATTACAAATTTCATTTTTTTTGCGAATATATGTACGTACACTTGTTCTCGAATGTTTTATACGTTATAATAACAACTTAAATAGCATTATTTACATATGAGGTGAAAAACATGAACAAAACAGAATTAATTAAAAACGTAGCACAAAATGCTGAGATTTCTCAAAAAGAAGCTACTGTAGTTGTACAAACTGTAGTAGAATCAATCACTAACACTTTAGCTGCTGGTGAAAAAGTACAACTTATCGGATTCGGTACATTCGAAGTTCGCGAAAGAGCTGCTCGTACAGGCCGTAACCCACAAACTGGTGAAGAAATGCAAATCGCAGCTTCTAAAGTACCTGCTTTCAAAGCTGGTAAAGAACTAAAAGAAGCTGTAAAATAATGAAAAATATCCTTCTCATTTATGAGAAGGATATTTTTTTCATAACATAATTAATAAATATCTGACCATTATGCTGTTTCTTTTGTTCTTTTATGCAAATAAAACCTTTACTTTCAAAAAAAGGTTTTGCGGTAATGCTCGCCTCTGTATATATCTCCCTATGCCCCAATTTCACAGCTTCTTTTTCTAACTTCTGTAGTATGTATGAAGCGACTCTTTTCCCTTGATGATCTTTATGTGTAAATAAACGATCTACGTAATGCTCATCGTTGTAATCCCCAAATCCCAATATTACACCGTTATGATCCGCTACATAACTAATATTCTTCTCTAAAGACTTTAACCAGCTTTCTCTATCTAGTTGATCCGGTGCCCACACCTGTAGCTGTAAATCATTATAATCTTTTGCATTAACCGTATGAACTGTCTCATAGAACATTTGTAATACTTGATCTAAATCTTCTTTCTGAAATGTCCTAATTATAATATCTTTTAACATATATAAGTCTCCTTACCAAACTACCTCTTAACTTTTCTACTATATACGATTCCATATTTCTTCTTTATTATATCGTTTTAATTTCTATACGAACAAAAAAACAATACTTATTTAAAGTATTGTTTTTTTAATTCTATTCAATTACTTAATGCAGCTTTTTAAGATTTTAATTTAACTCTTTGTAATCGTAACGCATTTAATACAACGGATACAGAACTAAATGCCATCGCTGCTCCAGCAACCCAAGGGGCTAAGAAACCTAATGCCGCAATTGGAATTCCTAACGCGTTATAAGCTAATGCCCAGAATAAATTTTGTTTAATATTTCTTATCGTCATTTTACTTATAAAGATCGCATCAGCAATACTATTTAAGTCACCGCGGATTAACGTTATATCCGCTGCTTCCATCGCTACATCCGTTCCCGTTCCAATTGCCATACCAATGTTCGCTGTAGCAAGAGCAGGAGCATCATTTATCCCGTCTCCAACCATCGCTACTTTCTTACCATTTGCTTGCAGTTTTTTCACTTCTTCTGCTTTTCCTTCTGGCAATACTTCTGCAATTACGTAATCAATACCAACTTGCTTTGCAATTGCCTGAGCAGTTTGTGTATTATCTCCTGTAATCATCACAACGTCTAGACCCATTTTTTTCAGTCTTGCGATAGCTGCTTTTGAAGTATCTTTCACCGTATCCGCAACCGCAACTATACCAACATATTCTTTATCAATTGCAATAAGCATTGCTGTTTTTCCTTCTCGTTCTAGCGCTCCCATTGATTTAGAAACTTCTTCAATATCAATATTGAATTTCTTCATTAATCGACGTGTACCAATTAATAAGTGTTTTCCTTCTACAACTGATTCGATACCAAATCCCGGAATCGCTTCAAACGTTTCTGAACTTGGGATATCAATTTTCTTTTCTTTAATTCCTTCTACAATCGCTTCTGCAAGTGGATGTTCAGAATTTCTTTCTGCTGCCCCTACTAATCTAAGCAATTCATTTTCATTGAATCCATCTGCTACAATCACATCTGTTAACACCGGCTTCCCATTTGTCACTGTACCCGTTTTATCTAAAATAACCGTATCTAATCGGTGCGTTGCTTCTAAATGCTCTCCACCTTTAAATAAAATACCATACTCTGCTGATCTTCCTGATCCTGCCATAATAGATGTAGGCGTTGCAAGACCTAATGCACATGGACAAGCGATAACAAGTACTGCTATCATTTTCTCAAGTGCTCCGCCAAAATCACCAGGTGTAACAAATATCATCCATACTGCAAATGTGATAATCGCAATCACAACTACAACCGGTACGAAAATACCTGAAATTTGATCTGCTACCCTTTGAATAGGAGCTTTTGAACCTTGTGCCTCTTCTACTACTTTAATAATTTGAGCTAATGCAGTATCTCTTCCTACCTTAGTTGCTTTCACTTTTAAAAAGCCATTTTTATTTATTGTCGAACCTATTACTACGTCCCCAATTGACTTATCAACAGGAATACTTTCACCCGTTAACATCGATTCATCAATTGCTGACTTTCCTTCTACAATTTCACCATCTACTGGTATTTTTTCACCAGGCTTTACATAGACGATATCACCAGCTACTACTTCTTCAATCAAAATTTTTATTTCTGTTCCATCTCGCACAACTGTAGCTGTCTTCGCTTGTAAACCCATCAATTTTTTAATTGCTTCTGATGAGCGCCCTTTTGCTTTCGCTTCAAATAATTTACCTAAAATAATTAATGTAATAAGTACCGCACTTGTTTCAAAATATAAATCTGTCATATGTTCCGAAGAACCAATAGATTGAATACTTACATATACACTATAAAAATAAGCGGCCGACGTTCCAAGCGCCACGAGAACATCCATATTCGCACTTTTATTACGTAACGCTTTATAAGCCCCAACATAAAACTGTCCACCAATGATAAATTGAACAGGAGTTGCAAGTGCTAGTTGCACCCAAGGATTCATTAACATATCTGGTAAATAAATAAACGACGTAAATGAGAAATGACTAACCATTGCCCAAAGTAACGGGAAAGATAAAATAAACGAAATAATAAACTTCTTCTTTTGTCTTTCAATTTCTTGTAATCGATGATCAGTTGATGCATCTTGATCATCTGGTTTCACTTCTAATTTATATCCTAGCTTCGTAATCGCGCTCTTCATTTCATTTACATTAACTTCATCAGGATTAAAGTCTACTGTAGCTGATTCTAAAGCAAAATTTACTGTCGCTTTGTTCACACCATCTAACTTATTTAAACGCTTTTCAACTCTATTTGAACATGCTGCACATGTCATTCCTGAAACAGTAAATTCGGCTTTATCACTTACAATTCCATATCCTAACGATTCAACTTTTTCTTTAAACTGTTGCGGATTTGTTTTAGTTGAATCGTATATTATTTTTGTTTTTTCAAGCGCAAAATTTACATTTGCCTCATGGACACCTTCTACTTTTTTTAGACCTTTTTCAATTCTATTTGCACATGCCGCACATGTCATTCCTGATATTTGAAGATTGGCCTCTTTTTTTTCATTCATGTCTCTCACCTCTATATACCCTTATGAGGTATAATTATTAGCAAAATAAATCGTACTTCATTTAAAGTACGATTTATTTCCATATCTAAAAATAATTATTGCACATCGTATCCTTGATCTTCGATTACAGCAACGATATCTTTTAATGTTACGGCAGACGAGTTGATAGTAACTTCAACAGTTCCTTCTGCTAGTTGAACTTTCACTTGTTCAACACCGTTTAGCTCTTTCACACTGCTTTCGATAGCATTTACACAATGTCCACAAGACATACCTTCAACTTGTAATGTTAACTGTTCCATTTAAAATCCTCCTCTTGTTTATTCATTGTTTGTTAATCACAACCTCATCTTACCATACCCCCCTAAGGTAATCAATGGTTTTTTGTCATGATTTTTCAATTTTTTTCTGAAAGTTTATTTTACACACACTTTTTCACACCCCTACAAGGATAAAGAAAAAAACAAGCCAGTTAAATACTAGCTTGTTTTTACGCTTTTGAAAAACGTTCAAATACTGTCATTAATTCTTCAATTGCTTCGTCACCATTTCCATTTTTAATAGCTCCTGAAACACAATGACTCGTATGATTTTTGAGAACGCCCATTCCTACTTTTTTCATCGCTGCATTAATCGCTGAAATTTGCACTAAAATATCTACGCAATAACGATCATTTTCAATCATGTTTTGAATACCGCGGACCTGTCCTTCAATTCTCTTTAATCTATTTATAATCTGTTCTTTTTCTTTTTCTGATCTATATGTTACTGCTTCATGCTCTTTATGATCCATATTATCACCTTCTTAAAGTTTCTCTTCATCCAATAAAACAATTGTTTTTTATGAGTATACCAATTATAGCATTAAATATCTACGCATGATACCCCATAAGAGTATATTTACGCTTTATGATTATTCTTAACAACACATTAGCTTCTTAATCTCAATTTTCAGTATACCCTTTCCTTTTGTCAAAAAAATCATTATATCTCTCATCAAAATTCAATAAAATGAAACAAGAATAAGCGGGGATTACCCGCCCCCGCTTATCCTTCGTCTATAATATTAAAAACTTAATTTTCAGCTATTTAATCTAGAAATTTTTTCTTTCCATATATAATTATTGCTGATCACATACTTTTGTATCATTCACTATTGAAGTTCCTTCAACGGTTACCGTATGAAAACAGTCATTTACACGAACTGTCACAACATTATCTTGCCGATCAATAACGTGATATTCATTAAAATTTTTATTTAGAGCACTGCGAATTTGTTCTCCCTCATAAATTGGAATGCCATGTGATAAAACCCAAATAAGCCCAGCGATAGCAAGAATAGTTTTCATACGATCTACCTCCTTGAGAATATAGTGAACTTTTAATCCGTTCTTTTAGCTCCACTAATCATAAATGGAATGAACTAAGCCTTTTTGGAAATAAGTTCATTTCGTCTATTTTATGTTTATGCTAATTGTGAACGAATTGTGACAACTTTTTGTCTCTTTAGACGAAAAGTTGAAACAAAACTTTCAAAAAGGACAATTCTACTTGAACAAACGAAAGGCTATGGAGAATTTCTCCATAGCCTTTCGTTTGCATTTTATTAGACAATCATTCCAAATTATACGTGACTAATAAATCTTAACCCTTTACTTAAAGAAGTCGGCACAACAGATGCGTGATTCTCCCCTTCAGCTTCATAAAACGTAAATCTAAACTGATCGTGTTTTACTTGGAAAAGGCGCTCTGATAATTCGTTTGCCCCTACAACCATATGCTCTCGTTCTAGTGACCCAACTGTAAGGAACACTCCCGTTTCAAACTTGGCACTGTTTAATTCATTTATAAGATTCTCTTCTTTTTCAAGAACAGATTGGTTATTCCACCAAATAGATGGACTACTAATAAAATAATTTTGAAAAGCATTTGCGTTTGTGAATAGTATATGTAAAGCAAATAAACCACCTAGTGAATGCCCAAATAACGTTTGTTTTCTTTTATCAATCTCGTAATTCTTTTCAATCTGCGGCTTTAATTCTTCTTCGATAAAAGTAAAGAAATTATGTGCTCCTCCTGTTTTTGGCCACGGTTTACCGTCTGGTTTTAAAGGCGCATCTTTTGAAATTACGCTAGGCGTAAAATCATAGCATCTTTCTTCACCTGAAAATGCCCCTTCAATCGGATAACCAATACCTACTATAATGGCTGGTGAAACACCTGTTTTCTCTGCTCTAACTGATTGTATTTTAACCGCTTCATGGAATGTTTGAAAAAAGGCATTGCCATCTAATACGTATATAACAGGATAGCCCGACTCTGGTGCTGGCTGCCTCGGTTTTGAAATATGAATTTGATATTCCTTACCTTCTATTTTCGAATACATTTTCCACTGTTCCGTATTAGATGTTATAATCTGCTGTTTTTCAATCGTAGTATTCATCTTATATCCCCCCTTTTTAACTCGTTACATATATTTCAACTTTCTCTTCTTTAAGTCCAACGCTATCGTACCCAAAACAAACAGGAGACCCATTATACGGATCAATCATGACACGCGCATCAATATGAAATACTTCTTTTAACACTTCATTTGTAATGATTTCTTCTGGGATACCAGTTGTAACGATTTCCCCTTCCTTCATTGCAATAATCTCATCTGAAAACCTTGCTGCATGGTTAATATCGTGTAGTACCATTACGACCGTACAATTATGTTCTTTATTTAATCTCTCCACAATTTGTAATACATCTAATTGATGAGACATATCAAGGTATGTTGTTGGCTCGTCTAATAGCAACACTTCTGTTTCTTGTGCTAATGCCATCGCTAGCCATACCTTTTGTCTTTGGCCTCCTGATAAATTTGCAATTTGTCTCGTTCGAAATTCAGAAGTTTTCGTTATATTTAATGCCCAATCAATCATTTCTTTATCTTTTGTCGTTAACTTATTCACGTTATTTCGATGTGGATAGCGTCCATAAGAAATTAATTCTTCCACTTTAAGTTCACCTGGCGCAATTGGAGTTTGCGGGAGTAAAGCTAACTGCTTCGCAATTTCTTTCGTTGGAATTGTATGTAAATCTTGTCCTTGCAAATATACTTTTCCGCTTTTTTGTTTTAAAATTCTTCCCATTGTTTTTAACAATGTCGATTTACCGCAACCGTTTGGACCTATAATTGTCGTTACTTTTCCTTCTTGTATTTCCACATTTAAATCGCGAAACACTGTAAGCTTTTCATAACTTGTTTCTAAATTTTTTGCACTTAAAATACTCAATTTTATTCCTCCTCTTACGCTTTCGCCTTATAAAGTAAATATAAGAAATACGGTACACCGACAATAGAAATAACGATTCCAACTGGTAGCTCTACAGGTGTGAAAACTGTTTTCGCAATAAAGTCTGAAGCAATTACAAGAAACATTCCGATTACGCCGCACGTAGGAATGATATGCTTATGCTGAATACCGACAAGCCTTTTCGCTATATGCGGTGCCATTAAACCAATAAAACCGATACTCCCTGAAACAGCAACACATGCACTCACAAGTCCGATACTACTTAATAGTAAAATTGATTTCTCTCGTTCTACTGAAACACCTAAACTTGTAATACTCGTTTCTTCCAATTGAAATAAATCTAATAAATAAGCTTTCTTTTGTATCAGTGGAATTAAGATAATAAGCCACGGTAACATAGCTACAATATACTTCCAGTTCGCACTATATATGCTTCCAGACACCCACACTGCAGCCATCTCGAAATCAGTTGACTTCATTTTGAGTGATAAGTACATAGAAAAGGCTCCAAATCCTGTCCCAATTGCAATGCCTGTTAATAAAAGTCGCTGCGAATCCAACTTACCGTTTTTCCAAGAAAACAGATAAATGATGATAGCTGCACCTAATCCGCCTACTAAACCAAACATTGGCATCATCATAATAGAAACCCAGTCTGTGCTTTTTAATTGCCCTTGAAAGAAAAACATAAAAATGACGATCGCTGTTCCTGCTCCGGCATTTACTCCTAAAATACCTGGGTCTGCCAATCCATTTCTCGTAATCCCTTGAATAACGGCACCTGCAACACCAAGGCCTAATCCTACTAATCCAGCAATTACAATACGCGGAAGACGAAACTCAAAAATAACTAAATCATGTTCTGGTACTGGTTCAATTCTAAAAAGTGTTTTAAATACATCTGTAATCGTAATATCAAACGTACCATTCGTTAAACTAATGTAAATGGCACATAGTATTAAAAATACAATAATCCCCATCGTCATCCCGAAACGTTGACTTGAACTTTTAAGCATGTCTCTCTCCTCCTCTTGTACGAATTAAATAAAGGAAGAAAGGAATTCCAATTAAAGATGTTACGACTCCAATTGGCGTTTCAAATGGATAATTTACAAACCTACTTAAAACATCACATAAAGCTAAGAAAACGCCGCCAATAATGCCTGCACATGGCAAAATCCACTTATAATCTACCCCAATTATAAAGCGGGTAATGTGCGGAATAATTAAACCTACAAAACCAACTTTCCCCACTAAAGCAACTGCTGTTCCTGTTAAAAAGATAACTGATAAAATTGCCATCGCTTTAACTAGTTTTGTACGCTGTCCTAAATTAATAGAAACCTCTTCGCCTAATGAAAGAATGGTAATAGATTTTGATATTAACAACGCTAAAATTATTCCAATTATCCCAAACGGTATCGTGATTTTAATTATATTAGGATCTACTTGATCTAACTTTGCATTAAACCAAAAACTAACATTTTGAGAAATTTGAAAATACGAAGCCATGGCAGCCGATACACTGCTTAAAAATGTTCCAATAACTGTTCCTATAATCGCTAACCTAACTGGTGATAAGCCATTTTGGAGGAGCGAACCAAAACCAAACACGATACCAGCTCCTAGTGCAGAACCAATCATTGAACATACAACCATACCAATTGATGACATTCCCGGAAGAAAAATCATGCTAAGCGTAATAACAAAGGCAGCACCATCCGTCACACCCATAATAGAAGGGGATGCAAGATAGTTTCTTGTCATCCCCTGCATAAGTGCTCCTGATATGGCTAGAAATGCTCCGACTAAAAGAGCTGCAACTACCCTTGGTAAACGTGAAGTAATAATAATATTATGATTTACATCACTTGAATCAAAATGAAATAATGCGTTCCACACTGTTTCAGCATCAATACTTTTCGCCCCATACAAAATCGAAAGTATAACTGTAAATAAGATGAGTATGGGTGCTATACATAATATAGTTACTGGTACTGCATTTGTTTTCTGCATATCATTCAACGCACCTTACTTATTGTATTATTTAGATAAATTTTTCACTGCTTCTTTTAAGAATGCTGTTTTACTCCAAGCAGTACCACCTTGTGCCATTGGATCTACGACATTTACAAATACTTTCTTTTCCTTCGCAGCATTCATACTTTGCCAAATTGGATTGCTTTCAATTTCTTCTAACACTTTCGGGTTTTTATTTTCACTTGCCTCATATTGTAAGAAAATATAATCCGGGTTAAGTTCAGCAAGTTTTTCAAATGAAATTTTCTCTTGTGCTTTTACAGTTTTCAATTGTTCTGGAGCAGTTAGTCCAAGATCTTTATAAATTACAGGGTTGAAGTATACTCCTTCTGGATATAGGAATAATTCATTTGCTCTTAGTCTTATGACAAGTACTTTTTTATCTTTTAACTTATCTCCTAGTTTTGCTTTTGCTTTTTCAGCATCCGAATTGTAATCCTTAATAATTTTTTCTGCTTTATCTTTTTTACCAGTTAATTCTCCCATTAACTTTAAGTTATCTTCCCAATTTGTTGAAACGTGTGATACCGGGAATGTAGGAGCTACTTTTGTAAACTTTTCAGCTGTTTCTGCTGGGAATTTCGTACTCGATGTAATAACATCTGGTTTTAATTGTAGTAATGTTTCGAAATTTGGTTGCATTTTCTCACCAACAGATTTAGCACCTTCTAACTCTTTTTCAAGATATTTTGGTAATTTACCACCTACAGTAATGGCACCAACTGGTTTAATTCCAAGTACTGCCGCATCTTCCATTGACTCTAAACTAGCTGTCGCAATTTTATCTACTTTTGCTGGCACTGTATACTCTTTACCTAAATATGTAATTTTTCGTTTTTCATCTTTTTTCGTTTCCGTAGCTTTTGTCTGTTGTTTTTGCTCACCTGAAGTTTTATCCGCACTATTACATGCCGCTAAACCTACACTTAAAACTGTAACCATCCCTAAAGTAAATAATTTCTTGTTCATCTTTATATGTCTCCTCTCGAATTTTCAAACTATATTCTCAATAAAATTCAACTATATGAATCTTGTCTTACATATATATTTCATTAGATTAATAATTCTATCCAGAACTCATTCTCGTTCACTTCCCCTAAGCTATAATTCTTTTATACCTCATCCATTGATAACGCTTTTCATTGATAATGATTATCGTTACTAAGTATATATTTAATATGCAATTATTTCAAGAATGATTTGAAAAATTTTAACAAACTGAATTAAAAAAAGAAGTATTCCCCTAATATTAGGGAGATACTTCTTTTTTTTAGAAATTGATATGTAATTCAACTGGACAATGGTCTGATCCCATTACTTCACTATTAATTTTCGCTTCTGTTATTTGGTCTTTCATTCTTTCCGAAACAACAAAATAATCTAAACGCCATCCTATATTTTTCGCTCTCGCGCCCATACGATACGACCACCACGAGTATGCATCTTCTTGATCAGGATAAAGGTAACGATACGTATCAATAAATCCTTCTTCTAAAATACATGAAAATTTCTCTCGTTCCTCATCAGAGAATCCAGGGTTTTTACGATTACTTTTTGGATTTTTCAAATCGATTTCTTTATGAGCAACATTTAAGTCTCCACAAAAAATAACTGGTTTTTTCTCATCTAATCGTTTGATATAGGACCTGAAATCATCTTCCCATTTCATTCTGTAATCTAATCGTTCTAATCCACGTTTTGAATTTGGTGTATATAACGTTATCATATAAAAATCTTCGAATTCTAAAGTAATAAGTCGCCCTTCTTGATCATGCTCTTCAATGTCTAAACCATATGTAACTGAAAGCGGTTCTTTCTTCGAAAAAATAGCCGTTCCTGAATATCCTTTTTTCACAGCATAATTCCAGTATGTATAATATCCCTCTAGATTTAAATCAATTTGCCCTTCTTGTAATTTAATCTCTTGTAGACAAAATATATCAGCACTTGATTCCTCGAGATATTCCAAAAATCCACCTTTTGCGATAACTGCTCGCAAACCATTTACATTCCATGAAATTAACTTCACTTTTAGCCCTCCTCTTGATGTTTATTTCCAAATTTCATGCTATCACAAAATAGAAAAACAATCATATTTTCATCTTTGTAATCTTGCTCTTACATTTATGAATACATACATACGGACTTTATTCAGGTTATACTAATTTCAGAGGTGATGTTCTTTGCACAATGAAGGAGTTACATTAACAAATGAGTATTGGCAAGCAATTATTCATAATGATTCTTCCTATGATAGCAAATTCTTTTATGCTGTGAAATCAACTGGAATCTTTTGCAGACCATCATGCAAATCAAGAATACCGAATAGAAACAATGTACGAATTTTTCATCATGCAGAGCAAGCATTAAGTGAAAACTTTCGCCCGTGCAAACGTTGTAAGCCAAATGGGATCACTTTACCTAATGAAGAGTGGGTAGAACAAATTAAAGACTATATCGAAAAGCATTATGACGAATCCTTAACTCTCGACATGCTTGCGGAAATGTGTCACGGTAGCCCTTTTCATTTACAGCGTACTTTCAAAAGAATAATAGGGCTAACTCCTATAGAATATATACAACAATTCAGGGTTCTTAAAGCAACCGAATACCTTTTACACACAAATCAATCTATTAAAGAAATTAGTACTGCTGTCGGGATAGAAAACCCAGAGTATTTCGCAACTTTATTTAAAAAGAAAACCGGATTTACTCCTACTAAATATCGAAAAAAGAACGAAATGAAAGAGGGATACGATAATGAATTCCTACAAAAATAATTATATATATTGGACGCTACTTACACATAAAAATTGGCGATTTCATATTGCTGCAACTGAAAATGGACTATGTTTCATTGGATCACAAGACGAAAACTTTGAAGAATTAAATATATGGGCTAGAAAAAATATGCCCCAACATATATTGATTCATACTCCAGATTACTTGCAAATATATAAACAAGAAGTTATCGAGTATTTAGAAAACAAGCGAGAAACTTTTACATTTCCTATCGATGCTTATGGAACTAATTTTCAATTATCTGTTTGGAATGCGGTACGTGAAATTCCTTATGGAAAGACCTATTCTTATACAGAAATTGCTGAAAGAATTCAAAAACCTAAAGCTGTGCGCGCCGTTGCTTCTGCTATTGCTGCTAACCCTCTTCTTATTACCATTCCTTGTCACCGCGTTATTGGGAAGAATGGGAAACTAACCGGATTTAGGGGCGGATTAGAAATGAAGAAAAAATTGCTTACATTAGAAAAGTTGCAGGTGGAATTCATATGACAGCAGAATATAATAGCGCATTATCTATAGCAGTTCCAAAAGAATTTTGTTTCCAAGAAAATTTACGTTATCTATCACGTTCTAATAATGAATGTATGTTCCATATTGAAGATAACAAAATTTATAAAGTTATCCCTGTTCAAGATGTAAATCCTTTAGTTGAAATTAGTGTGAATACAGATGGAAATATTCAAATACGTTGTTTAGAAGAATCATATACATCTGAAAAATCGATACGTGAAGCTGTAGCTAACTATGTAAAAGAATGGTTTGATTTAACTACTGATTTAACCCCCTTTTATACATTAGCTAAACATGATTTACTCCTTCAAGGACCAATTGAACAATATTATGGCCTTCGTACTTTAGGTATTCCAGACTTATTTGAGGCACTTTCCTGGGGAATTATCGGTCAACAAATTAACCTAACATATGCTTATACGCTAAAAAGAAGATTAGTTGAGCAATTTGGAAGTTATGTAGAATGGGACGGTAGAAAACATTGGATATTCCCATCACCTGAAACAATTGCAAATCTACATGTAGAAAATCTTCAACAACTAAAACTGACGACTAGAAAATGTGAATATTTAATCGGTATTGCGAAGCTTATTACAGAGAGAAAACTATCAAAAGAGGATTTACTGCAAACACAAGATGTAAAAGTTGCTGAGAAACAATTAACTGCTATCCATGGTATAGGCCCATGGACTGCCAACTACGTTTTAATGCGTTGTTTAAGATTTCCTTCAGCTTTTCCAATTGATGATGTTGGTCTGCATAATGCAATTAAATTTATAACAGGTTCCGAAAATAAACCGACTAAAAATGAAATAAAAGATTTCGCGGCAAACTGGGCTAATTGGGAGTCTTATGCGACTTTTTATTTGTGGCGAGTACTATATTAAAAGAACCCAAGTAGCACATTCGTACTACTTGGTTCTTTTTTAAGCTTGCTCCTCAAAACGTCTTGCAATTTCCACAATAACTTGAACGGCTTTTTCCATAGTATCTACCGAAACATACTCAAATTTACCGTGATAATTTTCACCACCAGTGAAAATATTCGGCGTCGGTAATCCCATATATGATAATTGTGATCCATCTGTGCCTCCGCGAATCGGATGAATATTCGGTTCAATGTCTAAACTTTTCATTGCTTCATATGCAATATCAACAATTTCTCTTACCGGTTCAATTTTTTCAAGCATGTTATAGTATTGATCATTCATTTCTAAAACGACTGCATCTTCGCCATACTTTTCTTGCATAGTCTTCACAATATTTTCAACGTTATTTTTACGCGCCTCAAAATTTTCACGATTAAAGTCTCGAATAATATAATACGCTTTACTTTGCTCAACATCACCACTTAAAGAAAGTAAATGATAGAATCCTTCATAGCCTTCTGTATATTCTGGCGCCTCTTCTACTGGTAAATACCCGTTAAACTCCATAGCCAGTTTAGTAGCATTGCGCATTTTATTTTTCGCTGTTCCAGGATGTGTATTCGTTCCGTTAAACGTTAACTTAGCACCTGCAGCATTAAAACTTTCATACTCTAAACCACCTAATGGGCCTCCATCCATCGTATAAGCAAATGATGCACCAAACGCCTCTACATCAAAATGCGCTGGCCCACGACCAATTTCTTCATCCGGTGTAAATGCTACTCTTATTTTCCCGTGCTTAATTTGCGGATTATGTATTAAATGGTTCATTGCAACCATAATTTCTGTAAGACCAGCTTTATCATCTGCTCCAAGAAGTGTCGTACCATCAGTTGTAATAATTGTATGGCCTTTATAAGATGGTAACTCTGGAAATTGTTCTGGTGTTAACACAACATTTAGCTCTTCATTTAACGTAATTGCGTTTCCGTCAAAGTTTTCATGAATTTGTGGTTTTACATTTTCCCCTGTAAAATCTGTTGCTGTATCTAAATGTGCTAAAAAGCCGATTACAGGAACATCCTTATCGGTATTAGCCGGAAGTGTTGCCATTACATACCCGTTATCGTCCATCGTTACTTCTGTTAACCCAATTTCTTTTAGCTCTTCCACTAATAACTTACCAAACTCAATTTGTCCTGGTGTTGTTGGTACTGTATGGCTTTCTTCATTTGATTGCGTATCAATTTTTACATATCTCGTAAATCTTTCAATAAGTTCTTGTTTCAAGTTCATTCACTCCCTTTTATGTTTCTCCCTCCATTATAATCCTTAAAACGAAATATTTTAACTTTTTTGACTGTGAAGATGTATATTTAATTTACATTGTTAACATTTTTAAACGAATGATAAAAAGACATAATATTTGTACATTAAAACCGTAACAGGTAACATACATAATTATAAAATATGGGAGGTTTTAAAGATGAGGCTAACTCTCTTTCGCTATTTTCTTTTTTTCTTAGGATTAATTTTCTTTGGCCTTGGAAATGCTCTTGCAGTCAAAGTAAAATTTCTCGGTTTACATCCTTGGGAAGTTTTAAATATGGCTCTCTACCAAAAGTTTGGATGGACGATTGGTACGTGGAGTGTCATATGTGGGTTATGTCTCGTTCTCATTTCTTTACTAGTAGATCGAAAATATATAAATGTGGGAACATTTTTAAATGCACTACTTATCGGTCCGATTATGGACTTTTTCTTACAATCAAATATTCTTCCAAACGCTAGTGATTATTTATGGTTAAACTTACTCATTTTATTTTCTGGTATCGCCATTACGGGTATTGGGGGAGGTATGTATGTTGCTGCTGGAATTGGCGCTGGACCTCGTGATGGATTCATGCTTACTATTTCCGACAAAACAGGACTATCTATTAGCCGTGCTAGAATCATAGTAGAATGTATTGTACTAGTTATTGGATTTATGCTCGGTGGCCCTGTTTTTATCGTAACTTTTCTATACACTTTTATTCAAAGTCCAATCTTTCAGCAATCATTTAAGGTATTTCAAACACTTTTACATACTTTACAAAACAAAGATAAAGTTAGTAAACATATTTAAATTACAACTTAATACAAATCAAACACCCTATTTACGATTCTCACCGCAAATAAGGTGTTTTTTTATCTCATAATTTTAGAATATATACTACTCATTCACAATAAAAGTATATACATCGTCATAAATACAGCCATTTACCCTTATAACGTACTTCCCGGGTTTACTAAAACTAATTGTGTATTTATTTAGCTGAATTGCTTCTTTATCTCCAGAAAGAACATCAATGCTTCTGCCACTTAATACATATAATTCATTTAGATTCATTGATACATCAATTACATTGAAATTCTCCTCTTTCACTTGCTGTGCTTCCGCAACGCTTACACTTGGTTCTAAAAACAGTAGTCCACTTAATCCAATCGTCCCCGCTAAAGCAACTCCCGCAAACTTTTTAATCTGTTTCATTACAATGACCTCCTTATAGATTTTGCGTAAAGGTGATGTCCCCCTTACACCACAAAGCCTATATGTAATGAAATGAAAAGTAAACGGAGACAGTAAGACAAAATTCTACATCTTTTTCTCATATTGAATATAAATCCAACGTTTGGAGTTTTGACACATTTAAAATTGTTTCCCTAAACCAATTTCCTCATACTTTATTCAAATACTGAATAATTACTTATTGATTTAACATTCTAAAAATAGTTGATAAAGATACTTTCTATTCAAAAAAAGATTTTGCTATAAAGTAACTTTTACAACAAAATCCATGCAACTAATTTTATTCCTCTTTCCATAATCTCTCCACATTCATTAATTGTTCTTCTTTAAACTCCATCTTATATATATCTGGTTTTGACGTATTCATTAAAAATTCAAAACCATATTGTTTATCAAAATAATTTATCATTAATGTCATGACAAGCCCATGTGTACCAATTACAATTTTGCGTCCTTGAAAATCCAATAAGATTTCTTTTAATACTTTCACTACTCTTCTCTGGCAATGTGCATATGACTCTCCTTCCATTCGTGCAAAGTCCGGATTAGAGAACATCTTCTGTACAAGTGGGTACACCTCTTTGTCTGATATAACCTGATCCTCACTTGAAAACATACACTCTTTAAGATTTTCATATACTACTATTTCTTTTTCATGGAAATTAGCTGACTCCTCTATCGTTAACATAGCCCGATTATAAGGACTGGAAATAAAAGTATCAATCCTCTCCGCTTTTAATATGTCAGTTACTCTACGGGCATCCATATGTCCCCTCTCAGTTAACCCGCGCATTCTTTCATTTCCTTCTAGTTTTGGTGACTCACCATGTCTAACCATATAAATATATGTGCTCATAATTTCTCCTTAAAATTTTTTATAAAGTGAAACTTTAATTAGCCCTCACTAATCGGGCTTTTACAGGAAAATAGCGAGATAAGTTAATAAATCACGTTCATTTATCCCATTTCAACACTTAGGCGTAATACTAAAATACTTTATAAACTGTGCTGATTTGTTCGTCTAATCCATTCTCCTACTAAACTCTCAAATAATTCAGGCTGCTCAATTTGCAAATTATGCCCTGCCATATCTAACACTGCTAATGTTGCCCTTGGATATTCTTCAATAATTTCTATAATATTTTGATAACCTACTGATATATCTTGTCTTCCAGTCAGTAAAAGAACGGGATTTTCATATTTTTCACGCTGAAAATCCATAGTAAGAGAGTAATTCTTTTGCAACCTTTCAATAAATTCATCATTAGCAACATCTAACCCAGGCTTAATTTCTTCTTTAAATCGCTTATATGTATATTCATTTGCTATTACAGCTAACTCACAAAATTCCTCTCTTTCTGTGGAAGTGAGCGTATTTAAAAATTCCTCATCTTGTACAATTACCTGTTTATCTGGAAGAATCCTTTTTTCTGGCTCCGCCACAACAACAGGACATACTAATAGTAATCCGCTAACTCTCTCAAACATCTTTGCAAGTATACCTTTGGCTAAATAGCCTCCATATGATTCTCCTACCAATAAAAATTTTTCAGTAGAAATGATTTCCTCAATAAATGTGATAAGCACTTCTATTATACGATCTGAACTATTTATCCAATTTGGAGCATTCGATTTTCCCATTCCAGGTAAATCAATATATATTCGCTTATAACCTTCATATTTCTGAAATACTGATTCCATACATTTCATCATTAACCTATGGTCAGGGGCGCAGCCATGTATGATAATGACCGGTTTACCCTCTCCCACAACTTCATAGTATATTTCTGCATCTTTAATTCGATATATCATAAAAAACCTCCCTATTTAGTGGTAATACTATTCCACTCTGTAAGAATACACGTTCTTATTTTATATCCTTTCTCAACATTTTCACAAATGTTAATTTTCAGATTAAAAATAAAAAGCTCCCCAAAAAAAGATACTCATCATTTTATATGCAATTTTGCATCTCCACTTACAAATCACTAAAAAAACTTTACAATTCAAAGGATGACTAAATATACAATTTCTATTTAAAGTCTTGATGCAGTCTATACTATCAACCGCAATATTTTTTAAACCTTAAGAATACTTACACTCTTTAACACTTTCCTTATAAACATGATTTTTATAAGGAAATCTGATACAATTCTTAAATAATATTATTATGTATAGATATAACGAACATAGTGCATAATTAAAGAAGGTGATTTCATTGAAATTAAATAAAAATTTACAATTATGTATATTAATCGGAACATTAATATGCTATTCAATCTATTTTATGTTTTTCTATCTGTTCCCTACTCATTTTTCAAATTCAGATGTACGCTTCGCTTCACTTGTCGTTGAAGCCATTACATTTGTATCACTGATTTACTCTATATATTCTAAAAAAGTCAGTTCAAATCCGTTTTGGATATGTATTACAATAGCAATTGGTAGTTTTTTATTAGGGAAAATAGTATATACATATCAAGATAGCTTCTTCGAAATTCCAATACATCGTTTTACGGTTTCTGATGTATTTTATATGTTTTTTCTATTTTTCTGTCTTATCGCTTTCTGCTATAAAATCTTAAAGGAATGCAATAAATGGGAAAAAGCGTTCTTTATTTGTGATATATGCATAGTGCTTACTTCCATATTTACATTAGAATGGTATTTATTTAATCAACCAAATTTAAATATATTCGCTCTTTCACTAGGAGATGTTTTCCTTTCATTTTTATACCCAATTGCAGATTTATTATTTCTACTGCTAGGTGTTAGTCTCTTTTTCCGTCCAACAATTTTTAATTCCAAACGGAAAATTTATATCTTTATTTTTGTATTAATAAGTTCTGCAACTTTTAACTATATTTATTTTTACTTAAATAACCACTTATCAACTGAAACGATAATATTATTACGTCTTTTATATAGAATACCTATATTACTTATTGCAATAGCTGGCTCTATTTCAGAAGATCATAATAGCCATAAAAATTATTTCCTTGTAAACCCTATAATAGGAAAAAAAGCTTTAGTTGTATTTCCCTATCTTGCTGTTGCAATACTAATCGGGTTTACATTAAAAGAACAAACATCATCTTCCACTCTCATTACAGGAAATTGTATTACTTTTATTTTCGTACTCATTCGTCATTCTATCGTACGTATGCAAAACAATTCCTTAACAAAACGTTTGCAGGCATTTAATGCCCAACTAGAAGAAAAAGTTACTTTACGGACGTCTGATTTAGTTCATAAATCAGAGGCTCTTTCTCAAAAACAGCAAAAGTTTAAATCATTATATGAATATCATCCTGACCCTATCTTCACCATTGATTTAAATGGAATATTCTTAAATGTAAATAAGGCTGGGAGTGTACTACTTGGGGTACCAACGGATGAGTTATTAGGTGAAACTTGTTTTTCGATCATTTTAGATGAAGATAAGCATAAGCTAGCATTGGCATTAGAAAAAGTGAAACAACAAGAATCGGCATTCTTACAACTTAGTTCTCAATATAAAGATGGCTTTACTTATTTTTTATACGTTACAATCATTCCTATTATAATAGACGGACAAATTTCAGGAAGCTATATTATGGTGAAAGATATTACTGCACTAAAAAAACAGCAAGAAGAAATAAAATATTTAGCATTCCATGACACTGTAACGAAAATTGGGAACCGTGCCTTTTTCCATAAGAAATTAAAGAGAGTTATAAAAAATGCTAAAATAACAGAAAGCGAGTTTGCATTATTATATTTAGATTTAGATCGCTTTAAAGCAATTAACGATACACTTGGACATTCGTCAGGAGATTACATATTAGAAGAAGTAGCAAAGCGATTCGAATCATGTCTTCCATCACATGCTCATCTTTCAAGAATCGGTGGTGATGAATTTACAATCATAATTGAAAACTATACTGACGAAGATTACTTATTCCAATTATGTAACCAATTATTTAAATGCATGAAAAAGTCATTTATCATACATGAGCATAAATTAACTTTATCACTGAGTATCGGCCTCGCTATTTATCCACATTCGGGAATCGATACCGCTACACTTCTGAAAAACGCTAATGTTGCAATGTATGATGCAAAAGCAAAAGAGTTTAACTCTGTCTCTATTTATGACGATGTAATCGCTAAAAAAATTGAAAGACGATTACGATTAGAAAAAGATTTACCAAACGCTCTACAAAATGAAGAATTGTTCCTTTTGTATCAACCTCAAGTTGATAGTGAATCTAATAAAATTATCGGTGCAGAAGCTTTAATTAGGTGGAATCATCCTGAATTAGGTATTATTTCTCCATACGAATTTATTCCGATTGCAGAAGAAACACTACAAATTATTTCAATAGGAAAATGGACATTAGAGCAGGCTTGTAAGCAAATGAAACGTTGGCACGCACTCGGATATTCACATTTAAAAATAGGTGTAAATTTATCTGCTAAAGAATTTGAACAAGAGGATTTTGTAAAATCTATTTCTTCTACTTTAACAAATACTGGTTTACCAGCAAGCTCTCTTAATCTTGAATTAACAGAGCGAATTGCAATGATGGATGAGCGAGAAACATTGATAAAACTGCGTACACTAAAAAGTTTAGGGATTCACATTTCAATCGACGATTTTGGTACAGGTTATTCTTCGCTAGCCTACTTACCTTTATATCCAATTGATACGTTAAAAATCCCGAGAGAATTTATTACAATGTCTGAAACATGTGATGATGGAATGGAAATTATTAAAACAATCATCACATTAGCAAATACATTAGGAATGTCTGTCATTGCTGAAGGTGTAGAAACGAAAGAGCACGTAAATTTCCTTCAAAAAAATAAATGTCAGTTTATTCAAGGTTATTATTACAGTAAACCTATTCATATTCATGCATTTACTGAGCTATTAGAAAACGGCATTCACCCATAGTACATAGCCAATTGAAATAAATAATAATGAATTTGAACAAATATAGTAAAAAGGAAAGAAGATACCTTCTTTCCTTTTGTTTTCCTATTTACATTTCTATTACTTCACCACTTCATTTATTATATCTATTAAATGATGAATCCCCTCATCATTTGTTTTCTTATATCCATTCATGTTTTGAATATATTTATCCTTATTTGTATACAACTTATTTACTGCATGTATAAATGTATTCGTACTTACTTTGTCTTGGAGTATAACTTCCGCATATCCTTGCCGTGAAAAATATTCAGCATTTAAAACTTGATCTCCTCTACTAGAACTGTTAGTTAACGGGATAAGCAACATCGGTTTCTTCAAAAATAACAATTCAGAAATAGCAGTAGAACCCGCTCTTGAAACTACAACACTTGCCATATTTAGTATATGCGGCAACTCATCGCCTATATATTCAAATTGCATATACCCCTCCGTGCCAATAGATGGGTCTATCTTCCCTTTACCACATATATGAATAATATTAAAGTTTAATAGTATTGTATCTAAACATTCCCTTACCATATCATTTATCCACTTAGCACCTTGACTCCCACCCATAATTAATAATACTGGTTTATCTTGCTGAAATTCACAATATCTTCTTCCTCGTAATACATTACCCTTCTCAATTTCTTCCCTTACAATTGGTCCTACATAAACCTTCTTCTCATTATTTACATTTTCTCCTGTCTGAGGAAATGTTGTGCATAGCTTTGTAGCAAAAGGTAATGCTATTTTGTTGGCAAGCCCTAATGTGCTATCTGGTTCACGTATAATTATAGGCACACGATTTAACCATGCTCCTATAGCTACAGGAACTGAAACAAATCCTCCTGCTGAAAAGATAACGTCAGGTTTTGTTTTCTTAATTAAATTATAACTTTGTAAACAACCGCGTATAATTTTAAAAGGATCTTTAAAATTCTCCCAATCCCAATATCTCCTAAGCTTGCCCGTTGAAACACTATTGTATTTAACATTTTGCACTAATGATTTTTCAATTCCATTTTTGGATCCAATATACTCGACTCTCCATCCTTTCTCTATAAATTTAGGAATTAATACAATATTAATCATAACGTGTCCGGCTGTACCGCCCCCAGTAAAAAGAATCGTTTTGCTCATAACTTATACCCACCTTTATTATTAAAAATCTAGCTTTCTCTTTACCTTTTAAATGTAAATAAACTTATTATTTTTTATATAAATCCTTAACTCCACCTCTATATCTTGTAAAAGATCGTTAATGAGTTCATAAAAATCATTTCCATACTCACTACACTCGTATTGAGCAAAGATTTGAATCACATACCTAGTTTCCGTCTCTAATGCTGACTTTATTCGATTAACCCTTTTTTCTTCTACATACGCTTGATATTTATGTATTGCCTCATAAATAAGCAATACATGCGCTTTTTCATCTCTCCAGTCCTGCGTATCAACAATTGAAAGATATAGCGTATTTTGATTATCTATTACTTCATAACCATTCATATATTTCTTACATCCTTTTTTGTTTTTCATTGCATGTAGATGTCACTACATTTCGCATACTCAAGTACATCTTTTAATGATTGATGAAATTCAATTTCTGGGATCCAACCTAACTTTTTTATTTCCTCTATTGCTAAACTCTCATTTGAGTCGCTCCCTTTTTTCTCTGTTTCCTCTATAAAAAAATTTAGCTGTGTTAATTCTTTATATTGTTCTAGTACATCTAATAAAGACCGTTTTACTCCTGATCCGATATTATATTGTTTTCCATTTATTCCATCTCGTAATAACACATGATACGCTTTGACCGCATCACGTACATCTACAAAATCTCTACTATCTTTCAAACTGTTTACTTCGATAATAGCTTTACTTGTACCTGATTCTATCTCTATCATTTTCTTTGCAAGAATCGAACAAATACCATTCGATACTCCTGGACCAATTAAATTTGAGGGCTTTGCAATGATAATATTTGAATCCATTAATCCTCCCCAAGCCTCTGCAATAATGACTTGCATCGTTTTACTTAAACTATATGGATTTGAAATTTTTATTTCGTTCATACTATTTGCTTGCAAAGCAGATCCTATAACTAATGTTCTACAATGCGAGGCTTCTTGCTTAATTGCTTCTAATAAATATAACGTTCCTATTACATTAATCTCTATATATTCAAGGGCAGCTGTCCAAGATTCTATGACCGAATTCCTTCCTGCTAAATGCAATACGTAGTCTGGCTTTATTTGTTTCATCACCTTCATTACTTCGCTCTTATTAGTTAAATTACAAGTAATACCATTTCTAATTTTTTCTCTATGTGCACGATTTTGAAACATAGGAATTACATGAAAGCCCTGCTCTAAAAAATAGTGGCAAGCATGGCGTCCTGTGAAACCATTTGCACCAGTTATCAAAAGGCTCGCATTTTTTTTCATCGCAAAAATCCTCCTTTTAATAGCATTTGTTTCACCTCATGTTTTTCAAGTAAGTCTTGTTGAGAACTAAAACTCTTCACATCCACTAGAGGATAGCTAGAATAATATTCTTGAAGTCCTTCTATAGGAATAGTCGGTAGTACCACAAAATAATTTTGATCAAAACTTATACTTGTTTTACTCTCTACCTCAGATAGAAGCATTTCACTTAATTTTTCACCCGGTCTTATCCCTACCTCTTTTACCTTAATGTTTTCTTTTCCCGAATCTTCAATTAATAATTCTGCTAAATCTGTTATTTTACATGCCGGCATTTTCATAACAAAGATTTCCCCGCCTCTACCTTGAGATACGGCTTTAAATAACAACCCAACAGCATCTTCAACTGTTAAGAAAAATCTAGTCATATTGGCATCGGTAATCCCTACTTGTGAAGATTTTTTAATTTGTTGTTTAAAAAGTGGTACTACACTTCCACTCGTTCCTAAAACATTTCCACCACGAATACAAATGAATTTTGTTTTCTTCGTTTGTATATTCGCATGAACCATTAATTTTTCACCAATTGCTTTTGTCATCCCATACGTATTTGATGGATCAGCTGCTTTATCCGTTGAAACATATATAACTTTTTCAACTTGCATCTGTATAGAGGCTTCAATTACATTTTGCGTACCATGTA
The DNA here is from genome assembly GCF_002218325.1 of Bacillus sp. M13(2017). NCBI lineage: Bacteria > Bacillati > Bacillota > Bacilli > Caryophanales > Bacillaceae > Bacillus > Bacillus sp. M13(2017). The sequence continues at coordinate 85,299 of NZ_KZ268515.1, forward strand.
TATTGGTTTTTATAGCTTCATAAGGATAATACTCACATACTGGAACATGTTTTAAAGCTGCAAGATGGAACACATAATGTACATCTTGGCAAGCATAGACTAGTTGATCTTTATCACGAATATCTCCAATAATAAATTTTAACCTATCATCATTTATAAACTGTTGCTGCATTTCAAACTGAACCGTTTCATTTCTTGAAAAAACTCTAATTTCTTTCGGTGATTTTTCTAATAGTTGTTTTATAAGTTCATGCCCCCACGAACCTGTCCCACCAGTAATTAAAATTATTTTATTTAACATTCTTTTTCCTCCTACGAAACATCTCAATTTAAATAATATTTATTGAATTATTTTCAATTGATTCAAATCATAATCGTCGTTTGTTACATTTAATTGACAAAATAAAAAAACAGAAACTATTAAACATAGTTTCTGTTTTTCATTTCATCTCACAACAGTAAGATTTTTTATACGGTTTTCATGATAAATAAATTCCTTGTAAAAAACACCGCTCATTTATTTCTTATACTCGTAATAAAATAAATAGAATGATTCATAGCCAATAATCATGTTTAAATTTATGAAAAAGGGAGGTAACGGAATGGATCTAAGCAATTCAAATCATACATATAACGGACCTTCCAAAGCACTGCCCCTCTCCCTATTCGACGTAAAAAATGAATTAAAACAAAAAAGCAAGCTTATTCCTTCTGACACCATGTATAAATTAACGAAAGAAGAACAACTCATCATCAACAAAATAAAAATACAAACAGAACAACTAAATAAAAATAATGTTACAAGAACACGCGCATACTACCAATTTTACATTCAATATCCAGAAATACATTGGGCACTGCTTGGACATATGGTATCACGTAACGGCGGTTGGAATATGACTGATTTAAAGGGCGATTTATATACGAGAATTTTATCAGAAAAAGATCAATTCATATTTTTTTCTTTTTTAGAAAGAGGGAATTGGCTTATTTTCCAAGATGTATATCCTCAATTTTTACTTTACGAACAAAGTGTAAAGAGATCACAAAAGTTATTTCACCTTCTTTCTCACCTAAATGTTTCTACATTTATGGAAACGATGTGGAACCATTTTTGGAAAACAGGTAACAAAAAAACTTTAGCGATTGCAACTATTATTAATGAACAAAACTACTTAGAAAAAAGAGTGATTCAAAATGGACAATTTAAAAAGACTGTACTAAATAGTATTGGATTTAAACTCTTTGATTTCTTTCAGTTTAATCATATCCTTTTCCCATTCTACGAAAATGATAAGAAACAAAAAGTATTACTATTTGGTGATACAATGAAACATTTCACTTCCTTACATGAACGGATATTAATTGGAAAAAGATTGTACTCATTATTATTTCGAGATACACATATTTTATCTCAAATAATAAGCTGGGCTCAACACCATCCGCATACAGGATCTAGGAAAGATTACTGGCCCCATTTATTTTCGAGTGTAAATGAATCTTTTTCCCGTGAGTTTTATAAGCGCCGAATAAAGAAATGCCAGTTACGAAATGATGCTTATCGCATATACAGCCCTGCACTCATCTATGCATGGCGAGATATGAAGCATGAAGAAGTTGACAATAAAGATTGGTTTACTGATTGGCAAGTTGTAAATTACTTAGTTGATAAGGAGGAAAATATAAATGGACAAATTACAGAAGACTACTGCAAAACACTCGAAAAAATTGAACTCGCCATTCTCGCAAAGAAAAATGTCCTCCTCCGAGAAGAAGAATGAGTTTCTAGCATTAGTAGTTACAACCTTTCTCTCTTCTATTATTGGAACTTGCTTAGATGCCTTTTTTGTTAATAAACAAATATATTCCTTTCCGGCTAGGCCCTTCTCATCCACATTTTCGGTTAATATAGCTTTTACATTGTTCGTACTGCCGATTTTAACAGTTATCTTTATACACATTTCAAAAAAATTATCTAAGGTTTCTAGAATTTTATTTATTATTTCAATCGGTATTTGTGCTAGCCTTTTTGAGCAGATTGCTGAAAGTTTAGGTTTATTTGTACATAGTGCGAATTGGAACCATACATATTCTTTATTTGGTTATATGATTTTTCATTCTTTTATTTGGAACGTATATAATTGGATAAAAAAATAAAGAGACCATTATAGGTCCCTTCTTAAGCATACTCTTCCGTTATTGCTAATGGTGCCAATGTTTGAAGGCTTTTAGAGCGTAAACGATAGGCAACGACTTTCTTCTTATATTGCTTAATGACATCAACATGTTCCTCATAGCTATATAGAGAAAATCTAATCTCTTTATTCCCTTTCTTCGTATCAATGACTATTGGTATCCCTTCTCCGTGCGGTGGGAAATAATGTTTATCTAAAAACAAAGCCTCATTAAATTCATGAATAACTTGTAGTTTCATTTCTCCCTCTATATTTTTTCCATCTATCGATATAGAAGTATTTTCCGCCTCAAGCTTTTGATGCAATTCAAATTTACTAATAATTGATTCTACAACAGAAGTGGGCATGCTAGAAACTAATACTTTAATAGCTCCAAAAACAAATAATGTAACTATAAACCATGTTGTCATTGTTATCATCTCCATTACATTTAAAAAATAAATTTCGTTCCATACGGTATTAGTATACTAATGAGTATGCCAGTTACAATCACATATCCATATTATGAAATCTCATTTAGCGTGTCGGCAAACCGTTTAATTCCAATTTGAATTTGTTCTATATTCGCTCTACCAAACGTAAATCGTATATATTCATTTTTCGAACCTAAAACACTGCCCGGAACAAATGCGACACCATTCCGTATAGATTTACCTAATAAGTTATATTCATCAAACTTTCCTTTCACTTTACACCATACATGTATTCCACCCTCTGGCACGAAACATTCAACTCGGTCTCCCAATGTTCCTTCAAGCTCTGCAATTAATTCATCTCTTCTTTGCTTCAATTGTCCACGAAGTATCGTAATGTGTGTATGGAAATCCTTTGATTCTAAAAACTGATTTGCTACCCACTGCGTAAATACACTATGGCCAAAATCAACTTGTTGCTTTGCATCTGCTAAACGCTCAATTACGCGCGTAGGACCAATTACCCAGCCAATACGTAATCCTGATGCAACAATTTTTGATAATGAACTTATATAAAGAACATTCCCATTTTGATCCATTGATTTTAATGTCGGATTCACTTCTCCATTAAATGAAGTTAAACTATACGGATCATCTTCTACAATAGGTATACCAAATTCAGAAGACAGTTCTAAAATCTTTTTACGTCTCGCTAATGAAAGCACAGTTCCAGTTGGATTTTGATAATCTGGATTCAAAAACACCATACGAATGCGATGCTTTTTGTGCAAATCGATTAAGTCATCTGGATTCATTCCATGCTCATCAACAGGTAAATGAAATATGTTTAAACCGGCCGATTTAAACATTGGAAGCGAAAAACAATACGAAGGATCTTCAATCGCGATCGCATCGCCAGGTTTTAATAAACATTGAACGATAAGATTAAGCGCCTGTTGTGCTCCAGACGTAATAAGAATAGAGCTTGAATCTGCTTCAATTTGTTTATATTGCTGAACATGTGCTGAAATTGTTTTTCTCAACATCTCATTTCCAAGTGGATGGTCATAACCGAGGTTTTCCATAAATGTTTTCTCTGACAAAATTGTTCGAAATCTATCACTTGGAATTAATTCTGGTGACAGTTCACCACTTGCTAAATTAATTAAATCATCTTTTTGTGTTTCCGTTCGAATTTGTTGAACGAGTGGTACGTTAGGTAAGAATGATCCGTCCTCCACGTACCTACCCCAGTTCGGTATTCGTTTATGTGAGACACCCCATATGTCTGTATTGACCCGTGTTCCGCTTCCCTTTTGCCGTTCTACTACTCCAAGTGATTTTAATTCTTCATACGCAGCTACTATTGTACTCCGGTTCACCTGTAATTCCTTTGCTAACATACGCTCAGAAGGTAACTTACTATCAGAAGGAAATTCACCTGAAGAAATGCCTCTTTCAATATAATCAGCAATTTGTTTATATACAGGTGTCTTATCTGCACGATTTGGTTTCCATTCCATCTAGTTCCCTCCTTTCAAAACGAACTATCCTCATTTTTTACTAACAGTATTCACCGTAAAAATAGTATTAATTAGTCACATTTTCTTATCCGTAAATGGATATATCCAAAATAGTTCTCTTTCTGATTACTCGATAGCTTCTGAAATTCCAACTTCATACTCTCATTTCAGTTCTTTCACAAACTATCAAATCATTACCACATACCATGTTACCCCAACCAGTAGAACAAAAAGAAGAAGAATATAGATTGCAGATAAGTTTTTCACATTTCTCTTTGTAGACTTTCCATAATTATCCTCCACGTTTCTTGCAACTAGTACAGTCCCAAATAGCGATACAATTACAATAATAACGACTAGTGAAATTGCAAAACTCATTGTCTTTTCACCTCTCTAAGACCCATCTATTTTAATTAAAGAACTTACATAAAAACCTTCCTCTTTAAAACGTTGATAACATACTACCTTTCTTCTCTTATCATAATAGATGTTTGTAAAAATCGGACCAACCACTTTCGTGTTTTTTTGCTCATCCACTTTAAAAATAAAAAGCAACTGATCACTTAAGACCAATTGCTTTTTCGCAAGGTTAATTATATTCATTTTTCACTTGAAATTAATCCCATTTAAAAGTTTGATTTTTTCATAATGAAAAGTATCGTTCACACCATTTACAAAAAAGAACCTATGAAGGTCCTTTTTCGAATTGTACAACACAGCACTATGTTGAGTATCTTAAATTTTATACTAATGATAAAGTGAAACTTTAATCAGCCCTCACCAATCGGGCTTTTACGGGCAGCAGGCTCCTACCTAACTTCTTTGCTTCCTCTGAATTTTGAGGTAGGGGTCTTACTGCCCGGCAAATAGCGGGATAAATGTTAATAGACTTATTCTTCAATAATGAATTGTGAAATTAGCATTTCTAAATTTTCAACTTTCTTTTTCATTTCATTAGATTTCGTCGTTATTTCTTGAATCAATGTGGCTTGTGCTTGAATTGATTGTACCGTTCGATTCGTTTCTTGTGCGACTTGTGTTGCAGTTTCAGAAACTATTGACAAAGAGGCATTTACTTCTTCTGTCCCAGCAGACATTTCTTCTGTGGCAGCAGACACTTCTTCAATTTGGGTCGTTATTCTATTAATATCTTGCATAATAGATGAAAATGCGAGTTCTGCCTTATGCGCTGCTTCTTTACCACCACTAGCCTGTTGTTGACCTTTTTTCATTACATGAACTGTATCCTCTGTATCTTGATGTATAAAACGTATTAAATTATTTATATCATTTACAGATGTTTTAGATTTCTCAGCTAGACCTCTTACTTCAGCTGCAACTACTGCAAATCCTTTTCCATTTTCTCCAGCACGTGCTGCCTCAATTGCAGCATTTAAAGCAAGTAAATTCGTTTGTTCCGCAATATTAGTAATAACATCTAACGCTTCTTCAATTTGTTGTGTACGCGTAACAAGTCTATCAATGACCTTAGAAGTTTCTTCGACAACTTCATTCACGCTATTCATTTGATGAATAGATTGTTTTATAACTTCACTACCAGAATTTGCTTGATCTATTGTTGCAACAGCAACTTCAGCAACCATCGCTGAAGATTCAGCTACTGTTTGAACACCAGTTGCAATTTCTTCCATTGAAGTTGAACTTTCTTGAATACTAGTCACTTGTCCCTCTATTTCTTTATTTATTTCAGAAGTAGTTCGAACAACCTCGTTTGATATATGTGCTGCCGTTTTCGTCTCTTGTAGCATATTTTCAGTTGAAACAATCACTTCTTTCGCCGTAACCTTCACCTGACCGACTAATTGTTGCAAGTTATCTAACATACTATTAAAGGATTGTACAATATGGCCTAATTCGTTCTCGGATTTATAAGAAGTTCGAATTGTTAAATCTCCAGCAGATACTCGTTCCATATCTTTTTGTAATAATACAATTGGTTTTTTTATAGCATTTTTTGTTATAAAACCAATAAAAATGATTATTATGATTCCAACAAATGAAATAATTACAAATGTTATGATTGTATTTTTCACACTATTAACATTCTCTTTTTGTAGCTGTTCAGCAGCATTATTATTATATAAAATAAGTTCGCGAATAGACTGAATTGTTTTTTCCATATTAGGGTCAATTTCTTTTAAATAATAGCTATAGGCTTCTTCATTATTAGTCAGTCCCAAATCCTGTGCTTTTTTCATTTGTACTCTTAAATCTTTAAATTGACTTTGAAACGCATTATACAAATCTTTTTCTTTATGAGAACTAATTCTAGTTTCAAATTGTTTTAACAGCTCATCATTTTCTTTTCTAGTCTTATCCATTTCTATTATGAGTTCTTTCATTCTTTTTTCATCTTTCGATATCATAATCTCCATAAAATTCATATTAACATGGTAAAAATTTGATTCTACAATTCCTATCCATTCAATTGGTAATAGTCTTTCTTCATACATACTAGAAGATGCATTTTCACCTTTTTGAAGCCCTAAAAACCCGAGTGAAGATAACATAATACAAGCCAAACTCGATATAATGACTAACACATTTAATTTCGTTCCAATTTTACTATTTTTAATAAAAGACAACAAAATCACTCCATCTATATATTATATTTTACTTGTTTCATATTACAACAACAATCGACATTTATCGACATTTTTTTATTAATCTTATAATTATATTCGAAGAACTTGATTCTCATACTATCAAATACTAAAAAGTCTTATGGGAATCCCACAAGACTTTTAATAGAGTTATATTGTTTCTATGAAATTATGATAAAAATTAAAGCGACTTATTAGTTCTTATAACTTCTTGATAGAGAATCGGTGACCACTTATCACTAACATAATCTTGGATAACCCAACCAACTCTTTTTGGATTCTCTTGTTTAATATATGCCGCGATCTCGGGATTTATATAAGACGCATAATAATATGGACTGTTCCATGCTGTACCACCAGAAGACAAGCTTGTAAAATTAATATATAGATGATTTGAATCCTCGCTATTATTCATCGTTTCATTCATCGTATCTTTAATAGATTTTACTTTCTCATCATAACTCACTTTATATTTATCTTGTACTGTTACATTTACATTTTGATTTACAGTTGTGGTAAACGTCTCATTATCTGGCCAATAAAAATTATTATATCCTCCAGATTCATTACTACCACTATATCTTTTTAGTAGTACAATTTTCCCACGAGCATCTCCAAGTTTTATATTTCCTTCTGTTTTTAAAAAGATAGGATCAACAAAATAATTTTTTTCAAACGTACTACTAAATGGACCTTCTGCCCCTTTCATATCCTCATACTCTTTTTTTAAAGACATAATAATCGTTTCACTCGGGTTATCTTTTAAAAATTGTTTCGCTTCGTTTATGAATTCATGCAGTGTTACATAAAGATATAATGGCCCATGATGAAGAACTATCGTATTATCATCTGTTAAACGTCCTCTTATATCAAAAATGCGAGCTCCATGGTCCATTTGATAGCGAAAATCATATTCTTGCGTCATTCCCCATACTTGCTTAATCGGATTTTGCAACTTGAACGTTCCACTATCGTGTGTTCCTGGAATTGAAATTCGTGATAACGGGATATTATCAGGTATAGGTTGCATCCATTTTGACCAATTTTCAAGCTCATTAACAGAGCTAGCTGCAACTACTCTCTTATCATGTAAAACAAATACAAATGTGATAAATATTGTACTACATATGAATAATTTCAAAATTAACTTTTTATTGCTCATTATTATCCCTCTCTTTTTCTGTTTTTATATCAAACTTATTGAATATAATATAAGCTAGTTCATAAAAAATAAATAACATTTCATCAATATGAAATATTGCATAGAAGTAAAGTTAAAAAATCATTCACATATACTAAATTAGAAAAATTTAAAGGAACTTCATCTGAAGTTCCTTTTACTTATTTTATGTTCAATACGTATGAACCATCTTTATTCTCATATTTATAGACGTATAAATAATATTTACCTGGCTTTGCATTATAAGTTCCTTTAACTACATTTCCTTCATTTTCACCATATGCTACATAGTTATTTAAATCTGATTCATGATGAAGTACCCATGTCATTCCGATATTTTGTTCATTTAGTAGAGAAATATTAATATTTTCCGGCGATTCAATTTGGAAAGTAAAAACATCTACTCTATCACTATTATGTAGCGTTCCTTTCACCGGTGTATGAAAGTTAACTTTATTTGCCTGTCTAGGCTCATTATTTGGTTCATTTTCTGTTACTTGTAATTCATTCCCACCGTTTGGTTTTCTTTGTTCATAGCCTAAGTTTACTAGTATAGACTTCAAATCTGGTAAAACACCAATTTTATCTGCATATGGATCTTTAGATTTTGTTCCAGTGCTCTGGTTGCTTAATATTGCTCTTAGTTCACTAGGTCTATATGGTTGTCCTAAATTTTCTTTAGCAATACTTTGTACTAAAGTCGCTGCCCCAGCAATAATTGGCGAAGCACTAGATGTTCCGCTAAAGCTTGAAGTATAAAGATTTACAGCACTTCTACTTTGCTCGGCTGTAGTTGTATCTACATTTTCTCCCCATCCGTACACATCAATACGGCTTCCATAATTCGAAAACCACATACGTTCATGAGGGAAAGATGAAGAGCCAGCTCCTACCATAATTGCACCCGAATCTTTAAAATCTTTACTATTACGATTTAAGACTTGCTTACCTTTTCTATCTTTGAACTGGTCTAAATCATTCCACCCATTTGCTCCAGCCTCTATAATTACAATCCCCTTATCTGTACCAGCACGAATTGCATCAAAGATATCTGGCTGTACTTCAACAGGTAAATATTTATCACCATATCCATCGAAAGATGCTTGCGCCTCTAACAATAAAACATCCCCAGCTTCTAACTGATTTACAGCGCTTAATATTCCATCAGCCGTATTATACTGTCCGTTATCTCTTATTTGAGAGATAACCTTTGCTTTCGCTTTTGGCGCAATACCAATATTCCCAACTTCATTGTCCTCAGAGGATACAATTCCTAGTACAGACGTCCCATGACCGACATGCTGATCTATATTTCTTCCAGACATTAATTCAATTTTTTGATGTAATAAATCCTCATGATTTAATAACCATCCGTATTCCATATCAACAAAAGTGATACCATTTCCATTACCACCTTGAATTCCCCAGGCGAAAGGCGCATTAATACCGTATGGGGCCGCTTCAAGATAACCTTGTTTTTTAAATCTAGGATTGTTATTAGGATTAAGAGCTACACTTGATGATTGCACTTCAGGTGGCATTATTTTCTCTTGTTTCTTCATATACGCATCTTCTATTAAAGAAGATGCCTTTAACTTATCTACTATTTCTTCTTCATACCCACTATTTTGATTTTGAAGAATATAGTAGTTTAATAAACTTGTAGATACATGATTAGGTGCTTTCACTTCAAGGTTTTGTATTTGTTCCGGGCTTACAGATGTGAATAAACGAGTAAATGTTACATCTGGATATTCTGTCAAAAGATCTTTTATTACTTTATCATTCGTTTGAGATTGTATTTGTTTTTCAATACCATCTTCATATGGCAAATCCAAATCCGCTTTAAATTTCACAATGATTTGCTTATCTGTTTCTTGTTCTATCCCTGATTTAATCTGCTGTTCTATAGAATCAGCATGTACACTATTGATAGTACCTCCTGTTCCTAAAAGTGTTGTAATGATTACAGTTGACGCACACACTTTTTGAAATATCTTCATTACATTAATCCTCCTATTAATAATAATTAATCATTATATTAATATATAATGATTTTATTTCTATAACGTATTTCTTTTCTACTAAATAGATTATAGTAATCAGAAATATGAACTTCAATGTATTTTCATATGCAATATTTCATATTCGGACTCTACACTACACGCATATGAAACTTATAGTGATTATTTATTTTATATGTGCTAATATACTTACATTAATATATTACGCATATATACATTCCAAACTACATTACTTAATAGTTTCACCTTAATTTTTTCTTAGGAGGATTTACAATGAAATTACTAAAAATCAAACATATAATCCCTTTATCTGCGGCTGCAATTACATTCGTATGTAGTCAAAGTACAGCTGAAGCTTCTACCATTCATACAGTAAAAAAGAACGATACACTTTGGGGCATTAGCAAACAATACGGAGTTTCAATACAATCCATTAAACAGGCTAATAATAAAGGAAACGATCAAACATTTATTGGCGAACAGTTACATATTCCAGGGTCCGTGAAATCAAATGAAATCACTGTTCCTCAAAACGCCAAGCCTGCGAACATTTCTGGACAAATTATTTATCAAGTACAACCGGGAGATTCATTAGAATCGATAGCAAAGCGTTACAATGTCACTGTCCAATCTATAAAACAAATTAACAATACAGTCGGAAATAAGCTTTATACAGGACAACATTTAAAAATCAACTCAAGCATTTCACAAAAAGAAAAAGACTTAATGGCACGCTTAGTTACCGCTGAAGCAGGTGGCGAATCCTATAAAGGAAAAGTAGCAGTAGCGAAAGTTATACTAAATCGTGTGAATGCAAAAGGTTTTCCAAATACAATAACAGGCGTTATTTATGAACCTATTAAATACGGATATGCATTTACTCCTGTTACAGATGGAAGAATTAATCAGCCTGCAAGCGCAGAAGCAAAAATGGCTGTAGAAGAGGCTATCTCCACAAATGGAGTACATTCTGACTGGCTTTATTTCTACAATCCAAAAACATCAACAGACAAGTGGATTACGACACGTCAAACAGTAGCAGTAATCGGTAACCATGTTTTTGCTAAATAAGATTTAAAATCATTAACAGACCTCTTCACTTAAAAGGTCTGTTTTTTTCTATGTAAAATGTTATTAATCATATGACATAGTTATTTTTTAAACTGTTTCTTCTTTCAAATAAAAATTTTTGTATTTACTCCACCACTCGTAGAAATTAATAAAGCATCAAGTTCAAAAACTCTCACTTTATTAATAAAAGCTATTTCTTAACTTCATAAAATTGTTATACACTAGAAAAATAAAAAACAAACTATTCGTTAGCAGGTGGAAGAATATGTATGATGTTACGATTATCGGCGCTGGAGTAAGTAGCATTTTTATGGCTTATTCACTAGCTAAAAGTAACAAAAAAGTTTTAATTCTTGATAAAGGTAAAGCGCTAGAAGAACGCCATTGTCCGTTAGACGAAGGAAAGGCGTGTAATTGTACTACATGTGATAAATATTTCGGGTTTGGTGGTTTAGGAAAATCTGAAGGGAAATTTAATTATACAAACGGATTTGGCGGAGAACTTGAGCAAAAAGTCGGTAAAGAGGGCTTTATACAACTCATGGCTGAAGTAGATGAAATTCTATGTCAGTTTGGTGGAAGTTCGGTTTCAAAATATTCTACTGAAAATTCAAGTCTCACTAAGAGAGCTGAAGCGTGTGGTTTACAAATACTAACAACAGAAGTAAGACATCTTGGTACTACACTTTCCAGTAATATTTTTCAGCAGCTCTATGACTTTTTACTTACGAAAATAAAGATCCAATTTCATATAGATGTACAACATATTCTGAAACAGGAAGATTATTTTACAATAGAGACAAATCAAGGAACAGTTCAAACTAAGCAACTAGTATTTGCAACTGGGCGCTCTGGGGCCGATTGGTTAAAAGAAATGTGCAGTTCCCTAAATATTTCTCAGAAGCAAACACGTGTAGATTTAGGAATTAGAGTAGAAATGAAAGAACATCAATTACGTTCTATATTAAAAGATACTTTTGAAACAAAACTTTCTTATCAAGGTGAGCATTTCACAGCAACTACTTACTGTATGAATCCAAAGGGACGCATCATTCGAAAGTACGAAGAAGGTTTAGTTATGCCTGACGGTCAAAATTTTCGAGAACACGGAACTGGCACTTCTAACCTAAATTTCACTTTATTTATTCCTCGCTATTTTCCAACTCTCAAAGAAGCAAATGTATACGCAAGTTCAATTATTAAAGGCATTAACCAAGGACGAGATCGGATTGTTATACAGCGCTTAGAGGACTTACTAAAGAAACAACCTACGGTGGAAAACAGCATGGAACATAATCGTATACAGCCTACACTACAGGGGGATTATGGAGATTTGAATCAAGAAATCCGTCAATTATATATTGAAGGGCTCAAAGAATTTTTATTCCGTTTAGAACAATTTATACAAGAGCCTATCGATCAACATACTTTACTATATGGAATTGATGGAAAGTTCTATGCTCCTACGATAAGAATTAATAATCATTTTGAAACTAGTATACATGGGCTATTTTTAATTGGAGATTGTTCAGGCGTTACGCATTCATTATCTCAAGCAGCTGCAAGTGGTCTGTATGTTGGAAAGTACTTATCTGACATTTAATTTCTATCATTAAAATGTCAGTCAAATATTTTCAATTTCAAAACACTTTACTTACATATAGTAAAAGTATATTAATAAGCCCCCTATCCTTCCCGGCTAATGATTAACCGACAAAAAATCGGGATTTTACAAAATACATGTGTAATATAACTGTATAATTAAAACGATTGGCATTCAATTCTAATAAATTGAATGTCAACAGTTTTAAAAGTCTCTATCCATTTTCACCTTTATTTGTTCGATATTTTGTAACATCATCATAGTGTTTAATATGGTAGGATGTCTATAAGTCAATTTCACTACAACTATGACTTGTTCTGCCCGTTTCTCAAAAAGAGTTATATTTATGCTACTACGCTTTAAAAATCCCCATTGTATATATATGAATACTTCAAATTATTCCCTTTAGAAAACAAAGTCTAAATGGTTCATTACACTCTAATAGTTATAAAAACATAATATATAACTTTAGTTAAATAAATTATATAAAGAAGGTGTAAAAATGAATAACAAAATAAATTTACAAATGCAAAATATAAGTTTTGTTATAATAATGGCTTTAGCAGTATGGTTAAAAACATATCTTATTACGCGATTCAGTTTTGATTTAAAAATCGAGTCTTCAACGCAAGAGCTCATTTTGTTTATTAGCCCTCTAGCCGCATCATTAGCATTTATTGGATTAGCATTATTTGCAACTGGTGAAAAGCGAAATTATATAGCGCTCTGTATTAATTTCTTATTAACAATCGTGCTTGTTGGAAATGTAATGTTCTATGATTTTTATAGTGATTTCGTTACATTACCAGTACTTGGACAAACCTCAAACTTTGGCCAATTAGGCGCCAGTATTATAGAAATATTAAACTACAAAATTATACTCGCATTCGTAGACATTGTTTTCTTCTTTATTCTATTAAAAAAGAAATCATTGGTCTTTAAAACAGAACGTGTAACTCATTCTACGCGCTTGTTATACTTTCTTTTAACGATTGGTGTATTCTTTGCAAATCTACATCTTGCAGAAAAAGAGCGCCCTGAATTATTAACAAGATCATTCGACCGAGTCATGCTTGTCAAAAATTTAGGCTTATATACTCACCAAGTATACGACTTAACACTGCAAGTAAAAGCTGGGTCACAAAAAGCACTTGCTGATAGTAGTAAATTACAAGAAACTGAAAACTACGTAAAAGCAAACCAAAGCGAGCCAAACCCTAATATGTTTGGTGCAGCGAAAGGAAAAAACGTAATTGTCGTCACTCTTGAATCCTTGCAGACCTTCTTAATAGGCGCATCAGTGAACGGGCAAGAAGTTACACCATTCCTAAATGAATTCATAAATGAAAGTTATTACTTTGATAACTTTTTCCATCAAACTGGTCAAGGGAAAACATCTGATTCTGAATTTCTAATCGATACGTCGTTGTATCCATTAAATCGAGGAGCTGTATTCTTTACACACGGTAACAATGATTATACTGCAACTCCAGAAATTTTACGTCAGCAAGGTTATTTCACTTCTGTATTTCATGCGAATAACGCAACATTTTGGAATCGTAATATTATGTACTCCGCTCTTGGTTATGACCGTTACTATAATGAACTTGATTACAAAATCACGCCAGAAACAAATTTAAATTGGGGATTAAAAGATATCGAATACTTTGATCAATCAGTAGATATATTAAAAACTGTTAATCAACCATTCTATGCTCGTTTCCTTACTTTAACAAACCATTATCCATTTACGTATGATGAAGATACAAAATTCATTGAACCATACAACTCTGGTAATGGCGTATTTGATCGTTACATCGTAACAGCACGTTACTTAGACGAATCCATAAAAAAATTTATTGAACGTCTAAAGGCCGAGGGGCTTTACGATAATTCTATTATTGTGTTATACGGTGATCATTATGGCATTTCCGAAAAACATAATCGTGCAATGGCACAGTTTTTAGAAAAAGATCAAATAACAGAATTTGACACTTTAAATTTACAACGTACACCTTTATATATTCATATTCCTGGACAAACAGAAGGTCAAACTATTTCAAAGCCTACGGGACAAATCGATATGAAGCCTACTATTCTAAATTTATTAGGTGTTGATTTTACGAATGATATCCGTTTTGGCCATGATATGTTTTCAGATGAATATACTGGCTTTGTTGTTTTACGTGATGGTAGCTTCGTTACAGATAAGTATGCATACAAAAACAACACTTTCTACGACCGTATAACGGGTGAAATTGTGGATTTACCAAAAAAAGAAGCTCAAGCCCTCATTAAACGTGCACAAAATGAATTACGAATGTCTGACAAAATTATTGAAGGCGATTTATTACGTTTCTCAGAAAGCAATAAAATTAAAACTGGCGAAGTACAAACTAAAATTAAAGAAACAGAAAAATAATCTATATGAAAAAGGAGCAACTTATTACAGTTGCTCCCTTTTACTTTTATTCTACACTTGTTTCTAAAGCTACATCTGTATAGGTATTATCATTACCTATATTTAAAATTACTTCACATTGACGCAATCTCAATTCAAAGAGCATGATAGAATCATGATAAACTTCAGGATTTGATTTCATTTTATGTAACATCTCTTGTTTTTCTTGTATTTCTAATTGCGTATTTTCTACAGCTTGCTTTAAGGAGTTAAATGAATTCCTAAAGAATATATTAATATCTCGCTCTTGTGTGTTTTCAAACAGCTCAAATTGCAAGAAAAATTTCTTCATAATAGAAGCCGTTACTTCAGTATAATCTTCATTTTCTACATACTGTTTATATTTGTTATATAGCATAGATTTATTTTTAGGAAGAACTCCAAATAATTTACCGGCACTTTTTAGTAAAAATTGTGCTGGCGTAAATCGACGTAAAATATTTACTTCATCCATTTGTATTCTAGTCGTCATCCTGTCAGTATCTCTGCGCCAGTCATCAAGCACTTTAAAGTCACATTCTAACTGTATTTTATTTTCTCCAAATAGTGAATTAAGCCCTTCACTAAGTTCTTCTAAATACGTTTGACTTTGAAGAAGCTCATTATTAGAAGTTGCAATCCAATTTTGCATAGAAAGAGCAAGATTAGGTAATACAGTTTGTTCTAAATATTTATGCACTCTTTCATTCATTGCTTTATTTAGTTCCGTATCCATGTGTCCGAAATCACTTTCTTCACTAATTAAATTAGAACAGCTCTTTAATATCTTCGGAATATTTTCGGTAAGATCATTTGTAATTTCAGTCTTCATTGAACGATATGATTGTGTAATGAAATGAATTTTTTCCCTCTCAAATGTAGTAAGGTTATTAATGCTACCGTTTAGTTTCACTAGCATATCTTCATTCCAATTAATCGCATCCACTAAATTATTTTCTTTCTCAACGCGTTTATCCAAAAGATATGTAATTGTTTTTCGAATGAAGAACAATAGCTTTTCAGTACGTTCTGCATCCATATTTTTATGATTAAAGTTAAAATGAATAAACTTAGTTAAATCATTTAATTGTTGACTACTTGTATATAGCGAAGAGTAAGGGAAAATTCTCGCTTGCGGGAAATATGTGTTTATTCTCGCTTGCGTATCATATAATACTCTTTTCACTTCTGCTTCACTGTATATGTTATCGATTTTATTTAATAAGAAATGAATTTGTAAATTTGGTGTATGTTCTTGAATGCTTAATAGAATGTCACGTTCTTTGTCAGTAAAAGGTGAATCCGCATTCAATACGAATAGTAATTCGTCTACAGAATTCAAATATTCGAATATTTCATCTCTAGTGTCGTTATTCCTATTAAAGCCAGGTGTCACTACAAATGTAAGTTTATTTTCATTTAAAAATCTGCATGGTAATTTAAATTCAACACATGCTCTATCTCTATATGTTTGATGGTGTTGAGACATCATATTATAGTAATCAGAGACATCTTCCGTTGTTGTAATTGCAGAGTCTGTTATGGCATTAATTTCTGTATGAGCATCATTTTTTAAAACTACTACATTTGAAATTGATTTTTCTAATATATTTTCTCCTAATATAGAGTTAATAAATGTAGTTTTTCCGTTCCCTGAAGTTCCTGTTACTAAAATACGATTTGTTCTTAAATCTGCGAGCTCGTCAACTAACCATTTAAATCGGTGACCTATTTCTATATTCTGCTTTTGTGCCCACTGTGTAATAGATTCAAAAAGGTGTAAGCTGTACTCTAAGCCATTTACATGATTAATAGAATGTGACAGTAAGTTTTCCGCATGTTCTATATTTGCTGAATCTATTTTGGAAGGGAAAATCTCATCCCATGCCAATACAGCTGCAGATGGAAATACAGCATAAGATGGATTGACTACCTTTAACCAGTTTGCTAACAGATTTGGTATGATATCGTTTAATTGTCTAAGCGTATATTGACCTTGAATTAATGCAAAGTACGTTTCTTCGTAAAGTGCAGAAACTTTGTTCCATATATCAGACGATTGTATTTCAATATGTAAGAAAAATTCATTTATTGTATTAAGCCATAATAAGTAATTTTGTTCATTTCTATAACTGTTCCAAAGTGATGAAACCATTTGCGTAAATTGTACTTGATCTACATTATTTAATGTAACTAATGCATCATAAAAATAATCTGGTGAAATATGTTTAGTAAATCCTTTATCGATATATCCTTTTAACACCTCAAACCACGGATACGATTCTATTCGAATTAACTCATTCACAGCAAGCTCTACTGCACTATCAAAATCTTGTTGTTCCTCATAAAAGGAACGGGCAATTTTTGTTACGTTCGGATAATCAGGATTTAAAGAAACTGCTTCTTTAATAACACCGAAAGCTGAGTCAAAATTATTTTGCTCAATGTAAAGAGAAAGTAATTGTAGCCTAATTTCGGTCATCAATATTTTATTATCAGTAGTAATAGAAGTATAAATGTTTTCAGCAAATGATAACTGATTAAGTTCAAAATAAGCATCCGCAATATTTTTTTGTGCCCATGGTGCTAATTCATTACTAACCTTCTCCCATTTAAAAATAGCTGCTTCAAAATCTTGATGACGATAATAAAATTCACCTTGCGCAAAACGAATATAAGACCCATCAGAAATCTCATTTTTTTCTTCGTTTACATAAGCTTGTCCAAGTACGTCAAGAGTTGGCTTTGTTTCATTCTCCATTAGGAATGTCTCATAATACATCTTTTTTATTAATTGTTTTTCTAATCTCATCTTTTCCCCCACTATATCTTGAAAATACATTTTTAAGATATATCAGTACTTTTTGTATGTATGCTTTTTATCTTAACAAAGAATATCTTTTGGAAAATTTCATTTTCCTTTCATTTTTCAAGTTAGATTGAATTTTTATGAGAAAAATTTCAGTTTTTTTTCAATTCCCTTTCAGTTATGAAACAGCATTAAATGTTCCTAATAACCTAATAACACTATAATATTCCACATTATATTATCAGGAAAACCCCATATAAACCATATTATAAAAACAATCTATAACGAATTTATATGCATAATTCACTGTGCTGTCAAACAAAAAAACAACA
Source organism: Bacillus sp. M13(2017) (assembly GCF_002218325.1). Lineage (NCBI taxonomy): Bacteria > Bacillati > Bacillota > Bacilli > Caryophanales > Bacillaceae > Bacillus > Bacillus sp. M13(2017). The sequence continues at coordinate 103,513 of NZ_KZ268515.1, forward strand.
ATAGGAGCCAACATCTATTCATACCATTTCTTTCTCAAATTGTTTTCCTTTAAAATGTTTCAGTAGTTATGTAATTAAATTCCATTAACCTATATAAATAACTAGTCCAAAAAAAATCTATATGCATATCATGTTATAGTAAAGAATTTAGGAAATCCTAAAAGGAGGCATTTTCATGTTTGAAGATAAATCTAAAATAAACTACCCATATGAATTTACTGAAACTACAACAGTTCCTCTAAAGAACCCCATTGATAAAAAATTCAAGAACGGCTCTGGTACACATACTTTCCCAATTAAGAAGCATTATAAAGAGCAAGTTCTATACACTGAAAAAATCAATAATAATAAAAATAAATAATTGTATAGACCCTTATAACAATTAGCCAAATAAGAAGCAACATTTAACCATGCATAGTTATTTGGTTAGTAATGTAGAAATCTTTATTAGACAATTCATGCACCTTTTAAAAAGTGCTGTATACAGCGCTTTTTTATACATAGATAAATTTAAGCTAACGCAACCAAGAAATAAACTGTAAAATTACTCCACCATATTTTCGTTTAACAATTAAATCTACATATGAAAAGGGAGCAACAGTAAATGTTGCTCCCTTTTGAAATATAATTTTATTCACTCTACATAACCCTCTTAAACATCTTCTCCAACTCATAAGTAGAATGATGCACAAGAATTGGTCTTCCGTGCGGGCATGTGTACGGGTTTGTTGTTGTACGTAGTTCTTCCAGTAAAGCAAATATTTGATCGTTCGTTAAATATTGATTCGCTTTAATGGATGCTTTACAGCTCATCATGATAGCTGCTTCTTCACGTAACTTCTTAATATCAACTTTTTTTAGTTTAACAACTTGCTCCATCATTTCATCGATAATTTCTGTTTCTTGTCCTTTCGGGAACCACGTTGGATGCGAGCGGACGATAAAGGATTGATGGCCAAATTGCTCCAAGAATAGACCAACTTTTTTTAGTTCTTCTAGTTGCTCTTCGACACGTAAAAATTCAGTAAGAGATAAATCGATGCGGTACGGTACAAGTAATTCTTGTACTTCTTGCGCTACCCTTCCTACTTTATCACGAAAGTATTCATAATTAATACGTTCCTGCGCGGCATGCTGGTCAATCATATATAAGCCTTTATCATTTTGAGCGAAAATATATGTTCCATGCATTTGTCCAATTGGATAAAGCGGTGGTAAGTCATTCCCGTTCATTTCAATCTCTTTTATTTCCCGAACTTCTTCTTCTAATTCCTCTAGTTCAAAGTCCTCTTCGTTACTGTCCCACGATTTCTTTTCTTGAATTGGCTCTTCAATTATCGGTTTAGTGGATGGTTGCCAACTTTGTTCTTCTCTCACGAGTGACTGTGGTGGTTGCCATTCTTGCTTCGGTGGTTGCCAAAGCTGCGCTGGCTGTTTTACAGCCTCTGGTTCTTCTTGTTTTGCATCCATGCCAGTCGGTAAAACGATGTCCGGCATAGATGGTTCTTTCGGCTTCGCATGCTCAAACTGGAACTGTTCTTGCACACTTTCGTCTTTTTCTTTTTTCTTCGTTGTTACACCTGCATCTGGAATAAGCTGTATTTTTTTAAATGCCGCTTGCAATGTTTCTTCAATCAGCTTTAGTAATTCCTGTTCTTTACTAAAACGAACTTCTAATTTCGCTGGATGTACGTTAACATCAACTAGCATTGGATCCATTTCAATCGATAAGAAGCCAATTGGATACCGGCCAACTGGCAGTAATGTATGGTACCCTTGCTGAATTGCTTTCATTAATACAAAGTTTCGAACGTAACGACCATTTACAATTGTTGACATATAATTACGAGATGCTCTCGTTACTTCTGGTAATGTTACATAGCCTTTAATTGTAAAGTCTAAAGATTCGGCTTCAATTGGAACAAGCTTCTTCGCAACTTGAATACTGTAAATCGATGCAAGTACTTGTCTTACATCACCGTTACCTGACGTATGAAGCAATTTCTTTTCATTATGAAACAGTTTTAACGATACTTCTGGATGTGACATTGCAATACGATACACGATATCTGTAATATTTCCGAGCTCTGTATGAATGGTTTTCATATATTTAAGACGTGCTGGAGTATTAAAGAATAAGTTTTGTACTGTAATATCTGTTCCTTTTCGGCTCGCAGTCTTCTCTTGCTTTATAATGTCTCCACCTTTAATAATAAGGTGTGTACCAGGCGCATCACCTGTGCTAGTAATTAATTCTAATTCACTAACTGAAGCAATACTCGGCAATGCCTCACCGCGGAAACCGAGTGTTCTTATGCGGAACAAATCGTTTTCATCTTTAATTTTACTCGTTGCATGACGTTCAAAAGCGACGATACAGTCTTCTTCTGCAATACCATCACCGTTATCAATGATACGAATTTTCGATAACCCAGCTTCTTCTAAGTGGATTTCAATAGATGTACTATTCGCATCGATAGAATTTTCCACAAGTTCTTTTACGACTGAAGCAGGGCGCTCTACTACTTCCCCTGCCGCAATTAGGTTAGAGAGTTGATCATCGAGTTTGCGAATTTTCCCCATCTACTTACTCATCCTTTCTTTAACTTTTTCTGTAAGCGATACAATTCGTTCATCGCTTCTAAAGGTGTCATATCAAGTAAATCAATTTTTTTAATTTGCGCAAGTACTGCCGTTTCTTTTGCATCTAGAACTGGCTTGTCTTGTTTTTTCGAAGACTGCTCTGCGCCAAAGAACGATAGTTGTGATTCTTCTTCAGCCTCTACTTTCGTCTCTTGTATTTCTACTGGTTCTTCTTTTACAACTACAGCATCTGGAGTAACTTCTTGTACTTTCACTTCTGTACGCTTTGGAATAATAATTTCTTCCTGTCCTTCTAGTTGTGCTAACACTTCTTTCGCACGAGCGATTAAGCTATCTGGAAGCTCCGCAAGTTGCGCAACGTGAATACCGTAACTCTTATCAGCTGCTCCATCTTGAATTTTATGAAGGAATACTACTTTTCCATTCTCTTCAATTGCTGAAACGTGTACATTTTTCAGTTGATCTAAACTCTCTTCTAACACCGTCAATTCGTGATAATGCGTAGAGAATAACGTTTTTGCACCAATTTGGTCATGAATATGTTCAATAATCGCTTGTGCAAGTGCCATACCATCATACGTAGATGTACCGCGTCCAATTTCATCGAATAAAATTAAGCTTCTTTCAGATGCGTTTGCAATTGCATTTTTCGCTTCTAACATTTCGACCATAAATGTACTTTGACCTGAAATTAAATCATCTGCTGCACCAATTCTCGTAAAGATTTGGTCAAATACAGGTAATACTGCTTCTGTTGCTGGTACGAAACAACCGATTTGCGACATAACCGTTACAAGTGCTAATTGTCTCATATACGTACTTTTACCAGACATGTTCGGCCCTGTAATTAAAAAGACATCCATATTCTCTGGCATAATACAATCATTCGGTACATACAATTTCCCGTTCAATACTTTTTCAACGACAGGATGACGACCATCTTTAATAAAGATTTCGCGCTTTGTTGTCAGTACAGGTTTTACAAACTGTTCTTCTTCACTAACTGTCGCAAAACTTTGCAGTACGTCTAATTCACTAATTACTTTCGCTAAATGTTGTAATTTCGGAATAAATACTTTTACTTCTTCACGAAGTGCTGTAAATAAATCGTATTCTAGCTGTACAATCTTTTCTTCAGCTTCTAAAATTAACGTTTCTTTTTCTTTCAGTTCATCTGTAATGAAACGTTCAGCATTAGCAAGCGTCTGTTTACGCTCATAGCGACCTTCTGGAAGTGCTGCAAGATTCGCTTTCGTTACTTCAATGTAGTAACCGAAAATACGGTTGTATCCGATTTTTAACGATTTAATTCCAGTAATATCACGTTCTCTTTTTTCAAGCTCGGCAATCCACGTTTTCCCGTTTTTACTAACGTAACGATATTGATCAAGCTTGTCATTATAACCATCTTTAATAATATCTCCATCTTTAATCGAAAGCGGTGGGTTTTCTTGAATACTTCTTCCTAGTAATTCTGTTAAGCTTTCACATGGATCTGCACCTTGAATTAATCTCGATGCATAAGCGTTATCTAACAAACTAATTGCTTCTAAAATAGCTGGTACTTGAAGTAATGAACGTCTTAATTGTAATAAGTCTCTTGCATTTACGTTACCAAATGCAACTTTTCCTGCTAAACGTTCTAAATCATATACTTCTTTTAACTTTTCTTTTAAATCTTCACGTAAGAAGTAATCATTTACAAACGTTTCAACCATTTCTAAACGCTCTTCAATTCTTTCTTTCTGTATAAGTGGACGTTCCATCCACTGTTTTAACATACGACCACCCATAGCTGTTTTCGTCTTATCCAATAACCATAATAGTGATCCTGTTTTTTCTTTCGTTCGAAGTGTTTCTGTCAGTTCTAAATTTCGCTTTGAATGTACATCAATTTTCATAAATTGATTCGTATAATAAATTTCTACTGGTTGCAAATGATCTAAAGAACGTTTTTGCGTTCTTATTACATAGTTAAATAAACGTCCAACTGCTTTAATTAATTTTGCTTGTGAAACATTTTTCACAAGATGTTCTAATCCTTCCGGAATTGCCGTTGCATCTTCATACGAAATCGTCATTTTCAATGTTTCAGTTAACTTGTTTAGTTCATCTTTAGAAAATGAAGAATCAACAACAATTTCTTTCGAACCAGTTGCATACACTTCTAATAAAATATCTTCTACTGAACCAGTCAATAACGTTACTGTATTTTGTCCAGTCGTTAAGTCGTTACAAGCTAATGCATATGATCCATCTTCAAAATGTGTTAATGCAGCTAAGAAGTTGTTTTCTTTCTCATCAATTGTACGCCCTTCCATCATCGTTCCTGGCGTAATTAATTGTACTACTTCACGACGTACTACACCTTTAGCTGTTTTCGGATCTTCTACTTGCTCACAAACAGCTACTTTATATCCTTTTTCAACAAGTTGTTCAATATAGTTTTTAGCCGCATGATACGGTACACCGCACATTGGTATACGTTCACTACTACCGCCATCTCGGCTCGTTAATGTAATTTCAAGTTCATGAGCTGCTTTTACAGCATCCTCAAAGAACATTTCATAAAAATCGCCTAAGCGAAAAAATAAAAAGGCATCTTGATAATCTGCCTTAACCTTTAAATATTGCTGTATCATAGGCGTATATTGAGTCATACTTTTCCTCCATAATTCTTACATGATAATCTATTTTCATATATGTCGCATTTCACGGACACTCTTATCTCCTATTTCAGGAGTCTTTCTTCATTATAACATATTTCATAAAGAATCATGTTCATTCAGCGCCACTTATGTAAAGTAAAAAGCTAGGAAGAACTTCTCCCTAGCTTTCTATTACTCTTCTTCTGCATCAACGATAAAGTTTGGATCTAATTCTTCAAATTCATCATCAGCAATTTGGAAATCATCATCTGATTCTACGCAGCCTTCAGGATTTACACTTACACAAATTTTCGTTTCTCCAACTACTTCTGTTACAAATTCACGTTCTACAGTTACAACAATTTTATTACCATTTGGTGATACAAGTGCTTCTAAACAATTTGGCGGCTGAATAACACGAGCAATAATTTCTAAATCGTCACCAGAAAAGTTTTTATCACGATAACCAATACTTACTTCGTCCGTGTAGTTCACACGTTCTGTTACAACTTCAGTCTTTGTATTTCCATCAAATGAATACCAAGTGTTCACATCATAGAAACCTTCAATTTCCACATGCTTTCCATTCTTTCTTGCTTCGTACGAGTGGTTAATTACCCAGCACCCTAAAATACTTGTTGGTTCATTATTCGATTCACATGTATGCGTTGACTTTGTATACTTACGTCCTTTTCCAACCACTGCTTTTGTAATAATCTCTCTAAATTCGGACATTCGTAACCCTCCTCAATCACTATTCACTTAATCATATGCGTGACAATAGCGGAATGTGTCATTCTTTTTTTGAGAAGAACTTACGTTTAATCCACAAAAAAAAGAGATGTCAATATGACATCTCTTTAACAACCACAATTTCCTTTTTTACTTTCTACCGCTGCGCCAGTTTCACCCTTTAGTACATCGCCACCAGTTGAAATTAATATTTCATCTGTTACGTTGTTAGAAATTGTACTAGCAACTAACTGTAATAAGTCATTTACGTATGTTTGTGAAGATTTAAATTGTTGTACGACTGGAATACTGTCTAACTTATCTTGCAATGCATCAATTTCAGCTTCTACCTTTTTTAAAGCTTCCCATTTCCCGTAATGTTGCAAGTTTACAGCTTGTTTTTGCAGTGCTTTAATTTCATCGATTGCGCGCTTTACATTTTCATTTTTATGAATTTGCGCCTCTGCTTTCTTAAAAAAATCAACTTCTTCTGTTTCAGAAATCATTTTTGCTAATTCTTTCGCTTGTTCAACAATGTCATCTTTCGAATATACTTTCATCTATTATTTCACCTCAATCGGCTCTTCAACTAATTCCCCGTTAAGAGACCAAGTTTTTGCTTCCGTTACTTTTACTTTCACAAGCTGACCAATTAAAGATTTTGAAGCGACGAAGTTTACAAGTTTATTCGTACGAGTATAACCTGCAAGTACTTCCGGATTATTTTTACTTTCCCCATCAACTAACACTTCTACAATTTGACCTTTATAACGACTATTCTTTTCAATTGCCAACGTATTTACTAGTGTATTTAAGCGTTGAAGACGTTCTTTCTTCACTTCCATCGGTACATTATCTTTCATTTTTGCAGCTGGTGTACCTTCGCGAGGAGAATAAATAAATGTAAAGGCAGTATCAAATCCTACTTCACGATATAACGACATCGTTTCTTCAAATTGCTCATCTGTTTCATTTGGGAAACCAACGATAATATCTGTCGTTAATACTGCATCTGGAATTGCTTCTTTAATTTTTCTTACAAGTTCTAAATAATGCTCACGCGAATATTTACGCGCCATAATTTTCAGCATATCTGTACTTCCAGATTGAACTGGTAAATGGATATGTTCTACTAGGTTGCCACCTTTGCCAAGCACTTCAATTAAGTGATCATCGAAATCACGTGGATGACTCGTTGTAAAACGAATACGGGCAATATCAACTTTACGGAGCTCGTCCATTAAATCGCCAAGACCGTATTCTATATCTTCAAAGTCTTTACCATATGCATTTACGTTTTGTCCAAGTAACGTAATTTCTTTATAACCATTTGCAGCTAAATGACGAATCTCTTGGATAATATCTTCTGGACGTCTGCTTCGCTCTTTTCCTCGTGTATACGGTACAATACAATACGTACAGAACTTATCACAGCCATACATAATATTTACCCAAGCTTTAATGTCACCACGACGTACTTTCGGAAGGTTTTCAATTACGTCACCTTCTTTTGACCATACTTCAACTACCGTCTCTTTCGAGAACATCGCATCTTTTAGAATGTACGGTAATCTATGAATATTATGCGTTCCAAATACCATATCTACATGCTGATTTTTTTGCATAATTTTATTTACAACAGATTCTTCTTGAGACATACAACCACATACACCAATTAAAAGGTCCGGATTTCTTCGTTTGAGTGACTTTAAATGGCCTAGTTCACCAAACACTTTATTTTCAGCATTTTCACGAATCGCACAAGTATTTAATAAAACTACATCTGCATCCTCAGTTGAAAAAGTTGGTTCATATCCAAGCGTTGTGAAAATACCTGCCATTACTTCCGTATCATGCTCATTCATTTGACAACCATATGTACGAATATAGAATTTTCTTCCTGTACCAAAATTGCGAAACTCTTCAGGTAAGCCAAAATCCCGTTCAATTTTAACTTCTTCTTTCCCCCGCTTTTTCGCATCCTTTAAGGAAGGTGGTTGATATACACTTTCAAAGTATTTACTATAATCTTTCTCTTCTTTTTTCGTAGAGGAATTTGCTTGTTGACTTGCTAATCGTTGTTGCTCGTTCATCGGTAATCTCCTTTCACCCTTAACTATACATACTCTATAGTCCATTTTAATGCGCCTAGACTCACCTCAAAAATGGTTAGATAGCTTGAGAGATAACTTGTCCTTTGAAACTTGAGTAATCAATCTAATCATTCATAAGAATGAAGTCTTCCCCACGCAAATAGACATTCCCTTTTTATCATTTCTTGTTGTCCTACCCAAAGCATATTGCTTTATCCCTATAAACATTACCATAGTATGATGTATTTCGCCAATTTTAACAATAAAGAGGTCCTTTATTATCTTACATTTCATAAGCAATGAACTTGCTATTTTCATACAACGATTTATATATTATTTTACCATTCTGAATTTTCTAAGTAAACAAGACTATCCTATATTTTTGCGCATAAAAAAGGTTGCCAAATTGGCAACCTCCTCTTCTTACATTACATAAATTCAGCAACAAGCTCATCAAACATTTTCTGATCCATATTTAAATCAGATTTCACTAAAGGCTCTTCACTATACCCTTTAACAAGTTCTTGATATGATGGTTGCTTAGTATTTTGATAAATTAAACCTGTTACTAAACCGTTATTTTCCATTAACGTTTGCATAGCCATCATACGATTAGATGGATCATATCCCTCTACCGTGCTTAGTTTCGTTAAGTTCTCTTTAAACCAATCGTAAGTATTTACTTTATTGTAAGTAACACATGGGCTAAATACGTTAATTAATGAGAATCCTTTATGGTTAATACCAGCTTCAATAATTTGTGTTAATTCTTTTAAATCACTCGAAAAGCTTTGCGCCACAAATGTCGCACCAGCTGTTAAAGCCATTTCCATTACATTTAGTGATGGTTCAATTGAACCTTGTGGTGTGCTTTTCGTTTTAAATCCAGCTTCACTACGTGGTGAAGTTTGCCCTTTTGTTAATCCGTAAATTTGGTTATCCATTACGATGTACGTAATGTCGATATTACGACGAATAGAATGGATTGTATGTCCCATACCAATCGCAAATCCATCACCGTCACCACCTGAAGCGATAACTGTTAAATCACGATTTGCCATTTTCACACCTTGTGCAATCGGAAGGGCACGACCATGAATACTATGCACACCATATGAATTAATATAACCTGAAATACGGCCTGAACAGCCGATACCAGAAATAACAGCAAGTTCATCTGGATTTAAGCCAACGTTAGCTGCTGCACGTTGAATTGCAGCTTGCACTGAGAAGTCTCCGCAACCTGGGCACCAGTTTGGCTTTACACTGTTACGAAAGTCCTTAAATGTTGCCATTTAATACAACCCCTTTTTTGCATTCGTTGTAAATCTCTTTCGGCAAGAATGGGTTTCCATCATATTTTAAAAGACTAGAAATTTTCTCACCATTACCAAGATTCATTTTCATAATGTTAGCAAGCTGACCTGTTGCATTGTTTTCTACTACTACAACACGCTTCGCCTTTTTCACAAGTGGATCGATTTCAGCTGTTGGGAACGGGTGAATTAAACGCACATGAGCATGGTTTACTTTCATACCCTCTTGTTCTAAACGCGTCATTGCCTCTTCGATTGCACCACGAGTTGAGTTAAATCCAACAAGCAATACGTCTGCTTCTTCATGCTTAACATTTTTATAAACAGGGGTATTAAACTTCAAGTTCTCCATTTTACGGAAACGTTTGTCCATTTGATCTTTACGGTTTATTGCTGATTCCGATGGTTTTCCAGTTTCATCATGTTCTACACCTGTAACATGGTGAACACCATTTTTCATACCAGGTAAAACACGCGGTGAAACGCCGTCTTCTGTTACTTCATAACGCTTGAAGTATGCTTTATTTTCACGTTCTGGTAATTCTGCTTCTAAATCAAGCTTACCACGACGAATTTCCACTTTATCTAATTTAAGTGGTTCTACTGTTTGTTTTCCTAACGAAAGCTGTAAATCTGTTAAGAAAATAACAGGAACTTGATATTCTTCAGATAAGTTAAATGCTTCTACAATGTCATAGAAAGCTTCTTCAACTGTACTTGGCGCCATTACGATTTTTGGAATTTCACCATGCGTACCGTAAATCATCGCCATTAAGTCAGACTGTTCTTGCTTCGTTGGTAATCCTGTACTTGGGCCGCCACGTTGTGTATCAACAATTACTAATGGGGTTTCTGTAATACCTGCTAAACCGATTGCTTCCATCATTAATGAAAGACCAGGACCAGCAGATGCCGTTAATGTACGAACACCAGCATAGTTTGCACCGATTGCCATTGTACAAGCTGCGATTTCATCCTCAGTTTGGATTACTGTTCCGCCGACTTTCGGTAATTTTTTAATTAAATATTCCATAATTTCTGATGCAGGTGTGATTGGGTATGCTGACATAAAACGAGCACCACCAGCTACCGCACCAAATGCAATTGCATCGTTTCCAATCATAAACATGCGTTTTTTACCATCAGCTTTTTCAAGCTGCATCATGTTTACTTTCTCACCTAGTAATTCTTTCATATATTGAGAGCCACGTTTAATTGCGTCCATATTCTTTTGAACGACTTGCTCTCCTTTACGACCAAAGATTTCTTCAACAACATCTAAATAAGCTGTTTCATCTAATCCTAATACTGCACTTGATGCTCCAACAGCAACCATGTTTTTCATTAATGATGTGCCTAATTCCGAAGCAATATCTGTAAACGGTATCACATATAGATTTACATCTGTATTGTCAGGTATTGTTGGATTAAATTTCGCATCCGCAACTACAATTCCACCTGGACGTAGTTCGTGGAAATTAAAATCAATTGTTTCTTGGTCAAAAGCAATTAAAATATCTAAATCATCTGAGATCGCTCGTACTTCTGTTGTACTTACACGAATTTTATTATTTGTATGGCCGCCTTTTATACGTGATGAGAAGTGGCGGTAACCGTATAGGTAATATCCTAATCGGTTTAATGCAATACAGAAGATTTCTCCTGTACTTTCAATTCCTTCACCTTGTTGGCCTCCAACTTTCCATGAAAGTTGACTAATCATCTCCTACACCCCTTTTGGCTGCATTCATTGTAGTGTATTTTTTTACAGTAATAGTTTAGCATTTTTTATGCAAATAAACTACAACGGACGCAAATTATGCCTCTTCTGATTTCCCTGAATCTTTAGTATAAAGCTATTTTGTTTTTCATTCTAGTATTAGGTCTTAAAAAAAGCAATAAAATCAAATGAATTAATTTTAATTTTTCTGAATTTTAAGTCAAAATTCAGAAACTCATATGTTCTACAAAATTATCATATAAAAATCGTTCTACAGTAGATGCAGCATAGTGTTTGCAAAGCTCGTTCATTACATTTTCATAATCTCGATACGCTGATACATTTACAACTGTATCTACAATCCCATCAAAATCTGAACCAAACCCTATATTGTTTTCTCCACCTAGCGAGCAAATATATTCGATATGTTTTATTATATCTGTTATATTTGCTTCATTTTCATTCGTTAGGAACTGTGGTACAAAAGTGACACCGATCATGCCATTTTTCTTTATAAGAGCTTTAAGTTGTTCATCATTCAAATTACGTGGGTGCTCACAAAGTTTCATACAATTTGAGTGGGAGGCAATAGGATTTTTTACAATTTCTATCACATCCCAAAAGCTTCTTTCATTCAGATGAGACACATCAGTCCATACATGTAACGTATTAAGTTCTTGTACAACTTGTTTACCAAAAGTCGTTAAACCCGCCCCACGCGTCTCTAGCGCACCATCAGCTAAGAAATTGGCATAGTTCCATGTCAGTCCAAAAGAACGTACTCCTAGGCGATACAACAACCGTAATTTCATTGCATCTTTTCCAATTGCTTCGCATCCTTCTAGTGTTAATATCGCTCCAACCTCGTCCTGTTTTAACCCGTTAATATCATCTTTTGTCTGAATAAACTTTACACCTGGTAGGGATAAAATTTCATTATAAAAAATATCCACCATTTGTAATGCTACTTCAAATCGGTTTTCATATGCCACTGTTTCTGGCACATATATAGCAAAACATTGTATACTTCCTTTTCTTCTCTTTAACTGTTCAAATGTAATATGTAATTTTGAATCATCTTTAAAATTCCTTTTCCCTTGTGCACTCCATAACTGAAGAAGCACGTCACAATGAGCATCAAAAATTTTCATTTTCATTCCTCCATTATAAAAACAACCTGTTTGCATACTGCAAACAGGTTGTTTAAACTTAACGAGGTTCTACAATTAATTTTATTGCTGTACGCTCTTCGCCATCAATCATAATATCTGTAAACGCTGGGATACAAATCAGGTCCAAACCACTAGGCGCTACAAATCCTCTTGCGATTGCTACTGCCTTTACAGCTTGGTTCAATGCACCTGCACCAATAGCTTGAATTTCTGCTGTTCCGCGTTCGCGAATAACACCTGCAAGTGCACCAGCTACAGAATTAGGGACCGACGTTGCTTTAACTTTTAATATTTCCATTCCGCGTTTCCTCCTCGTTTCTTTAAAAAGTATTAGCAATTATTTCACTTTAACTTATATTCACGAGGAATGGCGCGTATTCCTGCTAAATTTACGTAATTTTTCTAAAAAATTAAAATATAATAACTTATCTAAAATTTAACGAAAATTTACTCAAAAAATGGTTGATCGTCATTAATTAAAATACGTTCAATTTTCTTTGCTTTTCCTGTATTTGGATCCACATCAATTAACACTGCACTTAATTGCGTTCTACCATTTGTTACTTCAAATCGTACTGGTAAGTTTGTTAAAAACTTCTTCAATACTGCTTCTCTGTCCATACCTAATATTCCGTCATACGGCCCTGTCATCCCAACATCTGTAATGTATGCCGTTCCGCTTGGTAAAATACGGTTATCCGCTGTAGGGACATGCGTATGCGTACCTACTACTGCTGTAGCACGTCCATCTACATACCAACCTAGCGCTTGTTTTTCACTTGTAGTCTCCGCATGGAAATCAACAAATATAATATTCGTACGCTTTTTCGCAATATTAATTAATTCATCCACTTTACGGAATGGACAATCAATTGGAGGAAGGAAAGTACGTCCTTGTAAGTTAATAACTGCAACTTCTGTTCCATTACAGTTCACAAATATAAGTCCTTTTCCTGGAGTTCCTTCTGGGAAGTTTGCTGGTCTTGCAAGATATTTTGCATCATCGATGAATTCAAATACTTCACGATTATCCCAAGCGTGGTTTCCAAGTGTAACTGCCTGCGCCCCACACTCTAAAAAGTTTCGATATATTTTTTCTGTAATCCCACGGCCACCTGCTGCGTTTTCTCCATTAATGATTGTTACTGTAGGTGTATATTTTTTCTTTAATGCCGGTACGTATTGTTGAATCATACCTCTACCAGGAGATCCTACTACATCCCCAACAAATAATATTCTCATATGTCTTACCCTTTCTATGTACTGCATTTTTTATTGCTATAGCATCAAGTAAATTCCTTATAATATCTTTATTATAAGTTTGTTTCACTTTTATGCTATATAACTAACTGTCTTTATTTTATCCAATTCCAACACAAAAAAATAAAGTGGTGTTTCACCACTTTATTTTGCGTATTCCACTGCACGCGTTTCACGAATAACAGTTACTTTAATATGTCCTGGGTAATCCAGTTCATTTTCAATACGTTTTCGGATATCACGAGCTAAACGATGAGCTTCTAAGTCATCGATTGTATCTGGTTTTACCAAAATACGAACTTCACGTCCTGCTTGAATTGCAAATGATTTTTCAACGCCTTCATAAGACTCTGAAATCTCTTCTAACTTTTCAAGACGACGAATATAGTTTTCAAGTGTTTCACTACGAGCTCCCGGTCTTGCAGCTGATAAAGCATCTGCTGCTGCAACTAAAACTGCAATGATAGAAGTTGGTTCTGTGTCACCATGGTGAGATGCGATACTGTTTATAACTACAGGATGCTCTTTGTATTTCGTTGCGAGTTCAACACCAATTTCAACGTGGCTACCTTCTACTTCATGGTCTATCGCTTTTCCGATATCATGTAATAGACCAGCACGTCTTGCTAGTTTTTCATCCTCGCCAAGCTCTGCCGCCATAAGTCCAGTTAAATATGCAACTTCCATAGAGTGTTTTAAGACGTTTTGCCCATAACTTGTACGGTATTTTAAACGGCCTAAAATTTTAATTAAATCTGGATGTAATCCGTGAACACCCACTTCAAACGTTGTTTGCTCTCCGACTTCGCGAATATACTCGTCCACTTCACGTCTTGATTTTTCGACCATCTCTTCAATACGCGCTGGGTGAATACGTCCGTCCTGTACTAGTTTATCAAGAGCGATACGAGCTGTTTCACGACGAATTGGGTCGAATCCAGAAAGGATTACCGCCTCTGGTGTATCATCGATAATTAAGTCAATACCCGTTAACGTTTCTAACGTACGAATATTACGACCTTCACGCCCGATAATACGTCCCTTCATTTCGTCATTTGGAAGATTTACAACCGAAACGGTTGTTTCAGCAACATGATCAGCTGCACATCTTTGCATTGCAAGAGATAAAATCTCTTTTGCTTTCTTATCCGCTTCTTCTTTCGCGCGAACTTCACTTTCTTTTACCATAACAGCGATTTCATGAGAAACTTCATTTTCTACTTTACCAAGAATAATTGCTTTCGCTTGTTCGCGTGTCAGATTGGAAATGCGCTCTAATTCCGTTTGTTGCTTTTGAACTAACTCTCCCACTTTGCTTTCCAACTCTTCAATCTGTTGTTGTCTCGCTACAAGAGAATCCTCTTTCTTCTCTAACTGCTGCTCGCGTTTATCGAGCGTTTCGTCTTTACGATCAAGGTTCTCTTCTTTTTGCATTAAACGATTTTCTTGTTTTTGTAATTCGCTTCTACGGTCACGAATTTCTAATTCAGCTTCTGTACGAAGTGTATGAATTTCATCCTTTGCTTCTAAAAGCGCTTCTTTCTTAAGTGCTTCAGCCTCACGATTCGCTTCGTCTAGAATACGTTTCGCTTCATTAGCCGCACCATTAATCTTCGCTTCAGCAATAGACTTTCGAACAAAAAAGCCAACAACTGCACCGACTGTTGTTGCAAGCAAAATGGAGATGAGTATCCAAACTGTACTACTCATGATTTCACCTCCCCTTGCTATGAATGAAAAAAGACTGTCGGCATGTACATTAAATTACAACATACAGCAAAGACCGTCGTCCCGCTTTTTTAAGGGACTTTCTTCATTTCACAATTAAAATGTCATATTATTATTTCGGTAAGATTTAAACCTTACTCCGAATATTACTTCTCTTCTTGAGAAGAGTATATCGTATATAAGAAAAAATATACATTCTCATTGTATCTATCGTAATTTTCATTGTCAAGCGTTGTCTACTTTTACTTTCTTTACCTTCAGCCTTGAATGTGATGTAAATTTAAAAAGTAAGGAGCCTACTATACTGGAAAACCTTAGTAATTCCCATTTCTTTTCCTTAAAATATTTAAATATCCCTCTTTACACAACCCATTTGAAGTAAAAAAATATTTTTATCAATAGTATTATGCTCCTTAATAGTAGATAAAAAAATAAAAGACACGAGGCCGTGTCTTTTATTTTTTAATCAAGAAGAGTTGAATCTTCTGCGCCCTCAGCACCAGAATCTTCACTAATTCCGTGATGCTCACGAATAAAGAAGGCAATTTCTTCTCTTAAATCTGTATTTTCTTTTAAGAACTGCTTCGAATTTTCACGACCTTGTCCTAGGCGTTCTTCATTATAAGAATACCAAGCACCGCTCTTTTGAACGATATCAAGCTCAGAAGCCATATCCAAGATTTCACCTTCTCTTGAAATACCTTCTCCGTACATAATATCAACTTCCGCAACACGGAATGGTGGTGCTACTTTATTTTTCACTACTTTTACTTTTGTTTTATTACCAACGATGTCGTTACCTTGCTTTAATTGCTCCGCACGACGCACTTCAAGACGTACAGTTGAATAGAATTTCAACGCACGACCACCTGGAGTTGTTTCTGGGTTTCCGAACATAACCCCAACTTTTTCACGAATTTGGTTAATAAAGATTGCAATTGTTTTTGATTTGTTGATTGCTCCTGAAAGCTTACGCAGTGCTTGTGACATTAAACGTGCTTGTAAGCCTACATGTGAGTCACCCATGTCGCCTTCAATCTCTGCTTTCGGTACAAGAGCTGCTACAGAGTCAATTACGATAATGTCAACCGCACCACTTCGTACAAGTGCTTCCGCGATTTCTAATCCTTGCTCCCCTGTATCAGGCTGTGATAATAGTAATTCATCTATGTTAACGCCTAATTTTTGTGCATATACAGGATCCATTGCGTGCTCCGCATCGATGAATGCTGCTTGTCCACCTTGACGTTGTACTTCTGCAATTGCATGTAATGAAACTGTCGTTTTACCTGAACTTTCAGGTCCGTAAATTTCGATAATACGGCCACGTGGATATCCGCCTACTCCTAGTGCCACATCAAGTGCTAAAGAACCACTAGAAACCGTAGAAACTCTACGCTCTGCTTGTTCTCCTAATTTCATAATTGAACCTTTACCGAATTGCTTCTCTATTTGTTTTAACGCCATATCTAACGCTGCTTGACGATCACTCATTCAAAATTCCTCCTTAACTGAATTGCTAATCTTATTATACCTATTTTCAATTCAATTTGCCAACAAAATCGAACATTTATTCGATTTTTTTATTTTCTATCAAATAATATCTAAATTTAAACGTAAAAAAAGCTAGAAGAAACTTATATCTCTTCTAGCTTTTTATATAAATGATAAAATCCATATTTTGCTGTTCGTTCTCTAATTTGTTGACGACTTCCGCTTAAATTAAGAGGAAAGACTACAGTTGGTTCATCCTTAATCGAAAGCCCAACAAATACTGTTCCTGGTTCTTTCTGTTCTGAAGCATCTGGCCCTGCTACCCCAGTGAAACTAATTCCGATATCCGCTTTTAATACATCCTTAACATTTTCAGCAAGATAACGAGCACATTCTTTACTAACTGCACCATCAGTATGCAATACTTCTTCAGGCACACGTAAAACATGTTGCTTCACATCATTATGATAACAAATGACACCGCCTTTAAATACAGAAGAAACACCAGCGTTTTCAGTTACTTGATTTCCAAAAAAACCACCTGTTAAACTTTCTGCACACGCTAAAGTTAACCCTTTTCTCTTCAATAACTCGATTGCCTTATAATGCAAAAATTCTTGGTCATATCCGTAGAAAAATTCTCCTACTCTTTCTAAAATCAAATCTTCCACATGTTGAATTAGTTTCTCCGCTTCGCTAACATTTTGATGCTTAGCGGTTAAACGTAATGTCACTTCTCCATCATTTGCTAACGGGGCAATTGTTGGGTTTGTTTGTCCATCAATTAAATCTTGAACTTTCACCTCTAATTGGGACTCCCCAATACCAAAGAAACGAAGCACACGAGAATAAATGTTTTCTCCTGTTGTAAAATTACGTAAAAAAGGCTCTACGTAACTTACATACATTGGTTTCATTTCTTTTGGCGGCCCTGGTAATAAAATATAAACTTTTCCGTTCTTATTTACCCCCATACCTGGCGCCATACCGTGGTCATTTGCAAATACTGTTGCTCCATTTAAAACGAGCGCTTGCTTTTTATTATTCTCCGTAAATTCACGGCCTGTACGCTTAAAGTAATTACTTATTAAGGCTAATGCCTTTTCATCATACACAAGCTCTTCATCTAAACTAGTAGCTATCGTTTCTTTCGTTAAATCATCTTTTGTCGGTCCTAATCCACCTGTAAAAATAAGTATATCAGCACGTTCTTCCGCAGCTTCAATCGCCTTTTGCAGTCGCTTATTATTATCACCAACAACAGTATGATAGTACACGTTAATTCCGATTGAAGCTAACTTTTCAGATAAAAACTGGGCGTTTGTATTTGCAATTTGTCCAAGTAATAATTCAGTTCCAACCGCAATAATCTCAGCATTCATCCCAATTCCCCCATAAACTTCTATTTTGAGTTTACAAAAGCAGCTCTATTTTTCCAGAAATAATCCCATCCTGAAATAACAGTAAAGATTAATGCAATCCATATGAAGATATCCGCAACTGGAATATGGATTAAATTTAAAGGTACATCGTGTAATAAATATGCTGCAATCGCAATAATTTGTGTCCATGTCTTAATTTTCCCTAGCTGGTTTGCCGCAACTACTTCCCCTGTTCCAGCAAGTACAAGACGTAAACCAGTTACTGCAAACTCACGACTGATAATTACAATAACAATCCAAGCCGGTACATATTGCATCTCTACCAATGTAATAAGTGCTGCCGAAACAAGTAATTTATCAGCTAACGGGTCAAGAAACTTCCCTAAATTCGTTACAAGATTATACTTTCTTGCATAATGTCCATCAATCCAATCTGTAGCTGAAGCAATGATAAAGATAAGCGCCCCCACTAAATGTTGAATTGGCAAATTAACATCACCAATTTTATATGAACCCCAATCAAAGGGTGCTAACATAATTACCATAAAAATTGGAATTAAGAAGATTCTAGATATTGTAATTTTATTTGGTAAATTCACAGCTATTCCTCCATCATATCAAAAACATTTGTTCATCGAAAAAAAGTCATCGAAGCGATGACTGTTATTGTGCAGGTTGCTCTATCCCTTGGTTTTTTATCACCAATCTTTGGTGAAGTTCTTTTTCTGGATCCAATGGATAAGCGACCACTTGGCCATTCAGTTTAACTTCAACATTCGTTGCATTTCCAATATTAAGTCGCACTTCTTTTAATGTTGATACATCACGTTTTTCTATTTGGCCCTCTTGTACTGTAGCGTTTAGAATCACATTCCCAGCATCATCTTTAACATCTACATAACTCGCACCTTTACCCGATAATTCCAGTTCTAATGTTTTATTATTATGAATTTCCAAAGTAGATACCTTTCCAGTTGTTCCAACTACTTTCACTTCTTGCTGTCCAGTTGGTTGTGCTGGTTGCTCCTCTTTCTTTGGTTCTTCTTTTTTTGGTTCTTCTTTTTTTGGTTCCTCTTTTTTTGGCTCTTCCGCTTTCGCTTCATCTTTCTTCGTATCTAACGGAGAATCTTTCGCTTTTTGAACTTCAATTTTCTCACTTTGAGCGCTTGGAACTTTTTCATCATCTTTTCCAGTTAACGCTTGAAACACAAACCAGATTACCACTCCAACTGCGATTACTAACAGCGCAACTAAGATTTTCGGCATGTGATCTGCAATTGGCCATGATGAAGATTTTTGCATTGTTTCTTGTGTTTTTTGTCCCGTTGATACTTGTGGAACTTCACGCCTTTCAGATTGTGGTATCGTACTCTGATGTTCTACAAGCAGTTCCTCTCCATTTAATCCAACCGCATCTGCGTATTGTTTAATGAATGCACGCGCATAAAAAGCTCCTGGCAATACATCATAATTGCCTTCTTCAATTGCCACTAAATGGCGTTTTTGAATTTTTGTAATCTCATGCAGCTGATCAATAGACAAGCCTTTCGCTTCTCTTGCTTCTTTCAGCTTTTGTCCCAATTCCGTCACTACTAACACCTCAATATTTCTTTAAAAGTCAAACATAGAGAAATTATTTTGCGTACCTTGCTCAATTTCATCTACTAAATTATATTGAATTTCTTCATCATAATCGTTACGCAACTCGATAATATAATCAAAATCATCCAATGTGTATTCTGACTGACTCACAAATACATCAGGATGTTCTACAACTTTCGTTGCAGGCAATCTCATAATTTCACGAACGAGCTGCCAATGTCTTTCGTTAGCACGCTTCGTTGACACAATTCCATCTAGGATGAAAATATTGTCATCGCTATACTCATCTTCAATTAATTGACTACGAACAGTTTGCTTAATAAGAGTAGATGATACAAATAACCACCTTTTATTTGCACAAACACTTGCAGCAACAATGGATTCTGTTTTTCCGACACGAGGCATTCCTCGTATACCAATTAGTTTATGACCTTCTTTTTTCATTATTTCAGCCATAAAGTCTACAAGTAACCCTAATTCATCACGCACAAACCGAAATGTCTTCTTATCATCTGCATCTCGTTGTATGTACCTACCATGTCTAACCGCTAGCTTATCTCTTAGCTTTGGCGGACGATATTTCGTTACCGTTATGTTATCCATCGTATTTAAAATTGATTCAAGTCTAGAGATTTGCTCTTGATTATCACACATAAGGAGTAATCCACGTCGTGCATTATCTACACCATTAATTGTGACAATATTAATGCCAAGCATACCGATTAACGAAGAAACGTCACCAAGCAAGCCAGGTCGGTTTTTATGTATTTCATATTCAAAATACCATTCAATCATCCAAGATCACTCCCCTTGCTTACTTTACACCTACGTACTATATTATATGATTTCACCTTAATAGGGAAGCTAAATGTATAATCTATCCCTTTCAATTATTATGCAAAAAAAATAGAGAGGAGATTCTCCTCTCTATTTTTTACTTATGTTGTACAAACTTTACCATTAAGTTTGCGATTGTATGTTGCTCTTGTTCGTCAGCAACTTTCCAAAGTTCAGCTAATAATTTCTCTTGATCGTTGCGTGCTTCTACTTCATTTGCTAAATAATCACCAACACGAAATGCCATATCTGATACAGCACCACCATCAAGACCTTTTCCTTGCGCTTGTTCTAAACGTTCTCCTAAAAAGCTCTTCCATTGATCAAAATTATCTAAAACTGACATGTGTAAGCACCTCACTACTTAGTAATAGAATCATGCTTAATTTGTACAGTTTTTCATTTTTTATGTAAGAAATTTTTAGCAATGCCACCCGCCATTTACTCCGATAATTTGTCCTGTTATATAAGATGCACCTGATGATACGAGAAATGACACAGTTTTTGCTACTTCTTCTGGTAATCCTAATCGTCCTAACGGAATCTCTTCCGCAATTTCATTCTTATCCTCTTCTGAAAATACATTTAACATTTCCGTTTCAATTGCACCTGGCGCCACCGCGTTCACTCTTATTCCACTTAATGAAACTTCTTTTGCTAAAGCTTTCACATATGAATTTTGCGCACCTTTTACCATCGAGTAAAGCACTTCACATGACGCTCCAATTTGTCCCCATATAGACGAAACAAGTACAATATTACCGCCTCTCCGTTGAATCATAGATGGCAATGCCATCGATAATAATTTATAGATACTCTTCACTTGAAGTTCTACCATATCATTCAATTCATCGTTCGTTACATCTGTTACGAGTCCAAAAATACTCTTCCCAGCTGCATATACGATAACATCAAGAGGATGTTCAATTTGTTTCCACAATTGCTCTGCCCCATCAGTAGAAACTAAATTCGCTTGAACAGGAATTACTTCACCCCATTCTTTCTGCAACTCATTCACTTTCTCTTCACTGTTATTATAATGAACATATACTGTATATCCATCTTGAATTAATTGTTTCGAAATAGCAGAGCCAATCCCTCCGCTTCCTCCAGTTACTAATGCATACTTTTTCATACAATTCCTCTCTTATCTCAAAAAAATCTTTTCCCTACAAATAAATAATACCCTCATCTTACAATTTATCAATGATAAGATGAGGGTATTGTTATGAAACCTTTTATTTTTTAGGTAAAACTTGGCAAACACTCATTTTCTCTTCTGATAATAGTAATTGAGCTACTTCTTGTAAATCTTGAACCGTTAGACTTTCTAATACAGTCAATGCATCAAACAGACTCGATTCATTAAACGCATATCGTGTAAATTGATTTGCAATATATTCCGGTGAATTCAAGGAACGTAAAAAGCCACCTATTTTCTTTTTCTTCACTCGTTCTAATGCCGCCTCATCTAATTGATCATAATTTGTGTTTAATAAAATACCTTTCAAACGCTCTTCCAGCTCATCAGGTTGCTTCGTATCGCCACCAACCATTGCAAAACCGAAGTTATTCTCTTCTGTATAATCATACGAGAACGAATCATCAATGAGCCCTTCGTTATATAAAGATTCGTAATGAACGGAGCTTTTCCCAAATAAATAATCTAAAAGTAACGTAAGCGCAATTTCTTGTTTTAAAAGAGCTTCCCCTTTTTCTTTTAAGTTTGTCGCTTTAATACCAACTAAACATTTCGGAGTTTGTACAGGCATTGAAATAATTTTCTTCTTTTCATTTACCTCATCTGGTTCTTCTTCGAATGAACGTACTATTTCTGGTTGGTTTTTATAATCTTTCTTCGCTTGATTTTCACGTATCAAATCCATCGTTTTTTCTGGATCAATTGCACCTACAACAAACATTAGCATATTGCTTGGATGATAAAACGTTTCATAACATTCATATAGTAGGTCTTTCGTAATTTTACTAATAGACTCAATCGTCCCTGCAATATCAATTTTAATCGGGTGCTTTACAAACAAGCTATCAATTAATCCAAAATATAAGCGCCAATCTGGATTATCTTGATACATTTGAATTTCTTGCCCAATAATACCCTTCTCTTTTTCAACGGTTTTTTCAGAGAAGTAAGGCTCTTGTACAAAGTTTAACAATGTATTTAAATTTTGTTCTACATTTGATGTACATGAAAAAAGGTAAGCTGTTCTTGTGAAAGATGTGAAAGCATTTGCCGATGCCCCTTGTTTACTAAACAATTGGAAAGCATCGTGATCTTCTTTTTCAAATAATTTATGCTCAAGAAAATGTGCAATTCCATCAGGCACACGAATCATTTCTTCTTTCCCTAATGGTATAAATGTATTATCTACAGAACCATATTTCGTCGTAAACGTCGCAAATGTTTTATTAAATCCTTGTTTCGGTAAAACATATACATCTAATCCATTAGGAAGTTTTTCATAATAGAGTGTTTCTTTTAATTGTTCATAAACAATTTTCTCCATTTACTCTCCCTCCGTTCCTTGTAAAAAGTAAATTGTATCTAGTTCAATATTTTTAGCAACTTTTACAATTTCTTGTTTTGTCACACTTTCTATACCGGTAAGCCATTCTTCAACTGGACGTGTACGATCTGAAATAATACCATGATATAGCATTTCTACAAAACCACGTGGTGTATCAATTGCCTCTAATATTTGATTTTGGATGACACTTTTTGTTTGATGTATTTCTTCTTCAGAAAACTCTCCGTTTTGCATCGCAAGCATTTGTTCTTTAATAATCTCAACTGCTTTTTCATAATTTTTCGCTTCGATTCCTGACATAACAAATAATAAACCTTTATGACTTTCAAAGCGCGATGCTGCATAGTACGCTAAACTATTTTTTTCACGCACATTTACGAATAACTTCGAATGAGAAAAGCCACCAAACAATCCATTGAACAATTGCAATGCAAAATAATCTTCATCTTTATATGTGACAAATGTACGATAACCGATGTGTAATTTACTTTGTTTTAATTCTTGTTTTTCAACAACTTCTTTTTCTTCATTATTTCGTCTATGAAGGAGTACATTTCTTTCTCTCACTGGACGAGCTGAAATAGAAAAATACTTACTTACAAGATCAACGGCGTTTTCTGAAATATCACCAATAATATATAAATCCATTTCATCTTCCGCTAGCACCTTTTGATAATATTGATACAGACTTTCATTTGTAATAGACGTAACACTCTCTTTTTTTCCATTTGCACTTAAACGATACGGTTCTACTTTGCACATTTCTTCAATTAAACGCTCGTTTGCATAACGCATTTTATCATCATAAGTAGCTTCAATTCTCTGTAACAGTGCTCTTTTTTCACTTTCTACGATAGAAGATAGGAAACCGTTCTCCTCCGTTGCTGGATGTAACACAATATCTGACAACATAGAAAGCGCTTTTTCAAATAACGGTGGTGCATCATGTAAATAAACTTCATTTGCAATGTCTACATAAATGGAGATAATATGGTCTTCCCCTTTTTTACTTACATCTACCGCTAAAGAAGATCCGTATAATTCTTCTAAATATTGACGAAGACGAATTACAGAAGGTAATTTTTCTGTCGCACTTTGCAATACGTATGGCAATAGGGCACGCTCTGTCACCGTCTCCTCATTTAAAGGCGCTTTAAAACGAAATACAAAGGTATTCGTTTTATATTTATCAGTCGGAATAATATGTACGCGCAAACCACCTAACTCATGTAGTTGTTGTTCCATTAGTTTCATTTATAGCCCTCCTTTACGTATATAGGAATATTCCTCTTCAATATACAGTTTTTAGAAATGAAAAATCAACTTTTCTTCCTCACTATACTTACATAAGGCCCTTTCTAAAAACTGTAATATGTAAGGAACATAGTAAAATTCCGTATTAAATATAGTCTATGTAAAAAAGCCCGCACTAATGTGCGAGCTTTTTATACTTATCGTTTTCCTTTTTCATAAGGAGTTCCTAATGCTTTCGGAGCTTCAGAACGACCTACAAAACCAACGAGTGCTAATATTGTGAATACATACGGTAATATTGTTAATAAAACACTCGGAATTTGATCTAATACAGGAATTGTTCCACCTGTTACACTTAATGATTGTGCAAAACCAAAGAATAACGCTGCACCTAATGCACCTAGTGGATTCCACTTTCCAAAAATCATAGCAGCTAATGCTAAGAAACCTTGTCCTGTAATAGTTGCCCCTGAGAAGTTATTAGAAATTGACATCGCAAAAATTGCTCCACCAATTCCAGCAAACACCCCTGATATACAAACGCCAATATAGCGCATTTTATATACGTTAATCCCCATCGTATCCGCTGCCATTGGATGCTCACCAACCGCACGAAGACGAAGACCGAACGGTGTTTTATAAATAACATACCAAACAACGAATGCTAAAATAATGGCAATATACGACGTTATTGGTACGTTAGAGAAGAATATTTTCCCTAAAACCGGAATATCTGAAAGGCCTGGAATATCAATCTTTTCAATACGGTACTGAATAAAGTCAGTCTGTCCTTTATCAAAAATCTTCTTAATTGCAAATACCGTTAATCCAAGAGATAAGAAGTTAATTGCTACACCACTTACAACTTGATCTGCTCGGAATGTAATAGAAGCTACCGCATGAAGTAATGCAAACAAACCACTACCAATTGCCGCAAATAATAACGCAATCCACGGAGTCATCGTTCCCCAAGTATCACCCATCAATAAGTTTGTAACAACTCCAATAAATGCACCAAATAGCATTAGTCCTTCTAATCCGATATTTACAACACCCGATCGTTCGCTAAATACACCACCTAGTGCTGTGAAAATGATAGGTGCCGATGTATATAACGTACCCGTCACAAGAATGGCTAATATATCTAAAAAGCTCATTTATTTCCCCTCCTTGCTCATGCGTGTAAGCGCCCATCTTAACACATAACTACATGCAACAAAGAAGATGATACATGCAATAATTACATTAATAAGCTCTGACGGTACATCTGCCTCAAAGTTCATTTGAGGGGAAGCACTTTTCAAACCACCAAATAATAAAGCTGAAAGGATTATACCAAACGGATTATTCCCTCCAAGTAATGCTACGGCAATCCCATCAAACCCTACTCCTGTAAACGAAGACATCGCTGTCATACTCTGGAATGTCCCTAATCCTTCCATCGCTCCACCAATCCCCGCAAATGCACCAGCAATTGTCATGGAGAATACTACATTACGAGAAACTTTCATACCTGCATATTGAGAGGCATGCTGATTAAATCCTACCGACTTTAATTCGTAACCTAAAGTTGTTCGATCTAATAAGAACCACATTAAAATAGCGATTAAAATTGCTACAATAATTCCCCAGTGTAGACGTGAACCATCAGTAATAGAAGCAAGCCAGTCTGAAGATAGTGACGCACTCTCTTTAATGTCATACGTTTTATCATTACCCTCGTGTAAGAAACGCTTAATAATGTCATATGTTACGTATAAAGCAATATAGTTCATCATAATTGTTACAATAACTTCATTAACTTGAAATTTCCCCTTTAAATATCCAGGGATGAAACCCCAAATTCCACCTACTAATGCTGCAAATAAAATTGATAACGGCATGTGAAGAACAGCTGGTAGCGAAACTGCATAACCGAACCAAACTGCTGCAAGCCAACCAACCAACAATTGACCCTCTACCCCGATATTAAATAAGCCTGTACGAAATGCAAACGCCACCGATAAGCCAGCAAGAATAAGCGGTATCATTGTACGGAGAGTTTCACCAATCGCACTTGCGCTGCCGAACATTCCTGTCCAAAGTGCACTATAACCAACAATTGGATCATAGCCACTAACTAGCATTACAATCGCTCCTACAAGTAAGCCGAAAATAACGGATAGTACTGGGACTAAAATATTTATCGTTCGTTCTGTTAAAAGCTTTTTAGCCATTTGTACCCACCTGCTCCTTCTTTGTTCCTCCAGCCATTAACAATCCAAGCTGTTGTTCATTCGTTTCTTTCGCATCAACTATTGCTACAATTTCCCCTTCATAAATAACAGCAATTCGATCGCTAACATTTAAGATTTCATCTAACTCTAATGATAAAAGTAATACACCTTTTCCTTTATCCCTTTGCTCTATTAATCTCTTATGAATAAATTCAATTGCTCCTACATCTAAACCACGTGTTGGCTGTGCCGCAATTAATAAATCTGGATCTCGGTCTACTTCACGTGCAATAATTGCTTTTTGTTGATTCCCCCCAGATAGAGCGCGTGCTAACGTTTGCTCACTAGGTGTACGTACATCAAACTGTTCAATAAGAGCCTTTGCTTTTTCTGTAATTTTGCTGAAATTTAAAATCCCTTTCTTTGAAAATGGATTTTTATAGTACGTTTGAAGAACTATATTATCTCTAACAGAAAAATCAAGTACGAGTCCGTGTTTATGACGATCTTCTGGAATATGACCAATTCCTTCTTCTGTTATTCTTCTAACAGGCCAATTTGTTATTTCTTTTCCTTTAATTGCAATAGAACCTGACTCAACTTTTCGTAAACCAGTAATTGCTTCTATTAATTCACTTTGTCCGTTTCCATCAATCCCTGCAATCCCAACAATTTCCCCCGCACGAACAGTTAAGTCAAGGCCTTTTACAGCAGGTAGTTGACGTGCATCGTGAACAACAAGGTTTGCAATTGAAAGTACCTCTTCTTTTGGCTTCGCGTCTATTTTTTCTGTTTTAAAATTCACTTGACGTCCGACCATTAATTCTGCAAGTTTATTTTCATCCGTATTTGCAACGTCAACCGTTCCAATCCCTTTTCCTTTACGAATAATCGTACAACGATCGCAAACTTCCATAATTTCTTTCAACTTATGTGTAATAAGAACAATAGATTTTCCTTCTTGTACAAGCTTTTTCATAATTTGAATTAGCTCATGAATTTCTTGTGGTGTTAACACGGCTGTCGGTTCATCAAATATTAAAATTTCTGCACCGCGGTAAAGAGTTTTCAAAATCTCAACACGCTGTTGCATACCCACTGAAATATCCTGTATTTTCGCATATGGATTTACAGCTAAACCGTATTGTTCAGACAATTTTTGAATTTCTTTAGCAGCTTCCTCAACAGCAATTTTCCCTTTTTTCTTCGGTTCATTTCCGAGAATAATATTCTCTGTAACTGTAAAATTATGAACAAGCATAAAGTGTTGATGGACCATTCCAATACCAAGGTCATTTGCTATATTCGGATTTGTGATTTTTACAGGTTTACCTTTAATTTTAATTTCACCCTGCTCTGGTTGGTACAAACCAAATAGTACATTCATCAATGTGGATTTCCCTGCACCATTTTCTCCAAGTAAAGCATGTATTTCTCCTTGCTTTACTTGCAGCGTAATATCATCATTCGCTACAATGCCTGGGAATACTTTCGTAATGTTATTCATCTCAATTACGTATTCCATTTCGTTCCTCCTTTTAACAGGGAACATTCCCTATTACACTATTAACTTATTAAGCGATTTGGAATTTTTATACATACAAAGGTTAGTTCTATGAACTAACCTTTGCTATTTCTCTATTTATTTTTTTAGAGAAGCTTCATATTCTTTATACTCTTTATCTGTAGCCGGTACTTTAATTTCACCATCTGTAATTTTCTTTTCAAACTCTTCTACTTTTGTTAAAATTTCAGGGTTAACCTTTTTCACGTTATCAGTTGTTTTTGAAATACCAATACCGTCATCTTTTAAACCAAACGCTTCAATTTTTCCACCTTTTAATTTTCCATCTTTTGCTTCTTTAGCTACTTTTTCTACAGCTACATCCACACGTTTAATCATTGAAGTTAATGTTACATTTTCAGGCATACCTTCTTGATGTTGGTCACGGTCAACACCGATTACCCAAACATTTTCACCTTTTTTCTTACGGTTTTTCGCTTCAGTGAACACACCGTTACCTGTACCACCAGCAGCATGATAAATTACATCTACACCTTGACCATACATTGCTGATGCAAGAACTGTACCTTTTTCAGGTTTATCAAATGCTTCCGCATATTCAGATACGATTTCAATGTTTGGATTTACTGCCTTTGCACCAGCTTTAAATCCATTTTCGAATTTACTAATTAAATCACTTTTCATTCCACCAACAAATCCTACTTTATTCGATTTTGTTGACATAGCTGCTACCGCACCTACAAGGAATGATCCTTCATGATCTTTAAATGTAATACTTGTTACGTTCGGTGCATCTACAACAGTATCAACGATTGCGAATTGTTGTTTTGGAGATTCTTTTGCAACTTCTTTAATTGCACCTTCTAATTTATAACCGATTCCGAAAGATAAATCATACTTATCTTTTGAAAATTTCTTTAAGTTTGGAATATAATCTGCTTCTTTTTCAGACTGTAGGTAACGATAATTTGTCTTTTCCTTTAATCCATTATCTTTACCAAACTTTTTCAAACCTTCCCAAGAAGATTGGTTGAATGATTTATCATCAACGCCCCCAACATCCGTTACCATACCAACTTTGAAGTCTTTATCTTCTTTCTTATCACTGCTCGCCTTATCCGAGTTACCACATGCACCTAACACCGTACTTGCTGCTAATGTTAATGATAATAAAAGACCTGTTTTTTTCTTCATACTAGAAACCCCTCCTGAAATGATTTGTCTATTTTTTATACGCTGCTGTTCCTTACTTCTTGCTGTCACCTCCCTAAAAAGGAATTTACCTACATACGCTTTCTTAATACGTGGAAGCTAAATTTATCAGCTCTAAAGTAATTGATAGAATATAAGATTGGCTCATCATTTTGATCGTAGTGCATTTGTTTTAATACAAGCAGCGCTGTTTCAGGCTCACATTCTAAAATCGGTGAGATTTTAGGGTGATAGCCAATTGGCTCAATGTGAGCAACCGCATATGTTATGCGCTTATGCGTGTTATTATGTATCACCGTTAATAATGATTCCTCATTGTAACCCGATAAATCTGGCAATATTTCTTTTGCAAGTTTATCGATACAATACACAACAGGTTCCCCATCTGCTGTACGCACGCGTTCAATCATCACTGCATTAAAACCATCTTCACTATTAAACTTCTCTTTTTCCTCTTCTGTTAAAGTTGTAGTAGATGATGATAAAAAGATTGTTCCTGGTGTTTTCCCCACACTAGAAATCATATCTGTAATACTAGAAAGTTGTTCTATTCCAGAAGAAAATAATGGCTTTGCATTTACAAATGTCCCTACACCATGTCTACGAATGACAACATTTTCTTCTTCTAAAATACGCAATGCTTCCCTTAAAGTCGCTCTACTTACGCCAAGTTCTTTCGCTAAATCAAACTCTGATGGTAACTTTTGTCGTTCTTTATAAGCCCCATCTTTAATTTTTTCTTTGATGTGATCAATCACCCGTAGATATAGGTGACGACTATCGGATTTTACTGACATAAGACTCCCCCGCATTTCAATTATTCGACCTCTGATGTAAGACTTCTTTTCTCTTTTTTCAACTTACAACATAGTACAAATGACTAAACACCAAAATAAGCATAATTGTCGAATAAATAATAATAATTTTTTAAAATAAAATTTTCACTCTTTATTGTATAAAAAAAACTTTGCACCATAAACATTCCTCATTTCGAGAAAAAGTTCGGCACAAAGATCCTTTACATCCTTTGTTACACACTTTTCCCCTCATAGTCTAGCAATTCATGGTTGCCAGGTAGAAACTTATGGACCTTATCTCCAAGATTATATGAGGCAGTGATTCTTTTCGAAGTAATCTTACCACTTGCTCTCATACGTGTCAACAAAATCTAACATTTTTCTGCATTAAATATCGAACATTTACACAAAACATAATCAAAGTATTCGTATTCTAAAGAGCACCTCTAAATGTAAGCCCTTTCTTTATTGCTGAGTATAGTATATAACAAAAACACTATATAAAAAAGCCTAATTGTAAAAATGAAGTGACCCCCGAAAGTTAGACAGGTCGTTTCATTAGGCAGCCTCTAGGGTATGAGCCCGGTATTGTACTGGGCTCATACCCTTTAATTTTGCCTTAATTCTTTTATGATTATAGT
>NZ_KZ268516.1:0-131505 GCF_002218325.1 Bacillus sp. M13(2017)
ACTTGCATGTATTAGGCACGCCGCCAGCGTTCATCCTGAGCCAGGATCAAACTCTCCAATAAAGTTAGTTTGTCTAGCATCTAAAATAAAAATTGACGTTTCACGTTGTTTGTTTCGTTTAGTTTTCAAAGTTCAATATCGCGTTTCAGCGACTTTTATAATATATCATAGTATATTATTTTCGTCAACAAGTTTTTTCGATAAGTTATATCTCTCATTTGCTGACTCTGCCTATTATATAGGCTTTCTTTTCCCTATGCAAGTATTATTATAAAAAAATAAAGAGAGGGAAAATCCCCTCTCTTATTCTTCTGAAGAAACCTCTTCACTCGTTTCTTCCTCTTCATCTTTTTGTGCTTTTGCTACCGTCGCTACCTCTTGGTCTTCCTCTAATCGAATTAGACGAACACCTTGTGTATTACGTCCCATTTGAGAGATTTGATCAACTGGCATACGAATAATAACGCCTGCCGCTGTAATTAACATAATATCTTCTTCACCTGTCACAGATTTAACAGCTACTAATTTACCGTTCTTATCTGTAATGTTACAAGTTTTCAGACCTTTACCACCGCGACTTTGCAGACGGTATTCATCAATCGGTGTACGCTTTCCGTAACCATTTTTCGTTACAATTAGAACATTTACATCCTCTTCGACAATTTCCATACCTACAACTTGGTCTTCATCGCCCAACGTAATAGCTTTAACACCTGCAGCATTACGTCCCATAGAACGAACATCTTGTTCATTGAAACGAATTAGCATACCGTTACTTGTCCCGACAATAATATCCTTATCACCCGATGTTAAACGTACAGATATTACCTCATCCTCTTCACGAAGAGAAATTGCAATTAAACCATTTGTACGTATATTTGCAAATGATGAAAGTGGCGTTCTCTTAGAAACCCCTTGTTTTGTCGTAAAGAATAAGAACTGATCGTCACCAAATTCACGAATCGGAATAATAGCGTTAATCCACTCACCCTTATCTACCCCTAATAGGTTAATAATTGGTAGTCCTTTTGCAGTACGACTATACTCTGGAATTTCATATCCTTTCGTACGGTATACTTTACCCTTGTTTGTAAAGAATAAAATATGATCATGAGTAGACGTTGTTAATAAATGTTCAACAAAGTCATCATCATTCGTACCCATTCCTTGCACACCACGTCCCCCACGGTTCTGTGTTTTGTACGTAGAAGCTGGTAACCTCTTAATATAACCGTTATGAGTTAACGTAATCGCAATGTTTTGTTCAGGAATTAAATCTTCATCTTCAATAAATTCCATACCGCCAATTGTAATTTCTGTTCGTCTCTTATCATTGAAACGTTCTTTTACTTCTGTTAATTCTTCACGAATAATCTCAAGAACTTTCTCTTCATCTGCTAAAATCGCTTTTAATTCAGCAATTAACTTCATTAAGTCTTGATATTCTTGCTCAATTTTTTCACGTTCTAATCCAGTTAAGCGTTGCAGACGCATATCTAAAATCGCTTGCGCTTGTTTTTCACTTAAACCGAAACGTTCCATTAAGCCTTGCTTTGCAATATCTGCCGTTTTTGAACTACGAATTAACGTAATTACTTCATCAAGATGATCTAAAGCAATTCGTAATCCTTCTAAAATATGAGCACGTGCTTCTGCTTTTTCTAATTCATAAGCAGTACGTCTACGAATTACTACCTTCTGATGCTCTAAATAATGATATAGATTTTGTTTTAAATTTAGTACTTGTGGCTCTCCATTTACAAGAGACAACATATTAATACCGAAACTCGTTTGAAGCGCTGTATGTTTGTATAGATTGTTTAATAGTACGTTTGCATTAGCATCACGACGTACTTCCATGACAATACGCATACCATTACGATCTGATTCATCACGTAAATCTGTAATACCTTCAATTTTCTTATCGCGAACTAATTCTGCGATTTTTTCAATTAATCGTGCCTTATTAACTTGATAAGGTAGTTCAGTTACGATAATAGATTGTTTACCGTTTGACTTCTCTTCAATTTCAACCTTAGCACGAAGCATAATGGAACCGCGACCTGTTTCATAAGCTCTTCGAATTCCACTTCTTCCTAAAATTAAACCTGCCGTCGGAAAGTCTGGACCGGGAATATATTCCATCAATTCCGCGATAGTAATATCAGGATTATGACTTAATGCCAGCACACCATCAATTACTTCGCCAAGCTGATGCGGCGGTATATTTGTTGCCATACCAACAGCAATACCTGTTGTACCGTTTACTAATAAATTAGGGAAACGCGCTGGTAATACTATCGGTTCTCTTTCGGAACCATCATAGTTATCTTGATAATCAATTGTATTTTTTGAAATATCACGTATTAATTCCATAGAAATCTTAGACATTCTTGCCTCTGTATAACGCATTGCCGCTGCTGAATCTCCATCTACAGAACCGAAGTTACCATGCCCATCTACAAGCATATAACGTTGACTAAAATCTTGCGCCATACGTACCATTGTTTCATAAACGGCTGAATCACCATGAGGGTGATACTTACCGATTACTTCACCGACAATACGTGCTGATTTCTTATACGCTTTATCAGCTGTAATTCCTAAATCATTCATCGCATATAAAACCCTGCGATGTACAGGTTTTAACCCATCACGAACATCTGGTAATGCACGAGATACGATAACACTCATTGCGTAATCTAAAAATGAGGTACGCATTTCATGACTAATATTAATTTCTCGAATTCGTGCTTGTTGTTGATTGTCTGACATCAACGAGCACCTCCTCTTACATTTCCGTTACACATACATTGATTTATATGTAGAAGACAGGAATACTTAGATTCCTGTCATTACTCATTTAAATATCAAGGTTCTTCACGTATTTTGCATTCTCTTGAATAAAGTTACGACGTGGTTCCACTTTATCACCCATTAAAATTTCAAACGTTTCGTCTGCTTCTATTGCATCTTGAAGAGAAACTTGAAGTAACGAACGTACTTCTGGATCCATTGTCGTCTCCCATAGCTGAGTTGGATTCATCTCTCCAAGACCTTTATAACGTTGAATTCCTGGTTTTGGCTGGGCCGGTAGCTCAGCTAATATTTTTTCAAGTTCGTTATCATTATAAGCATATTGAATTTTTTTACCTTGTTGTATTTTAAACAAAGGTGGTTGTGCGATATATATATATCCATACTCAATTATTTGACGCATATAACGATAGAAGAACGTTAATAATAGGGTACGAATATGCGCACCATCAACATCGGCATCGGTCATAATAATAACTTTATGATAACGTGCTTTTTCAATATCGAAGTCTCCACCAATATTTGTACCAATCGCCGTAATAATTGTACGAACTTCATCATTTGATAAAATCTTATCTAAGCGTGCCTTTTCAACATTAATAATTTTACCCTTCAACGGTAAAATTGCTTGGAAATGACGATCGCGTCCTTGTTTTGCAGATCCACCGGCAGAGTCACCCTCTACGATGTAAATTTCACTAATTGCTGGATCTTTCGAAGAGCAATCAGCTAATTTACCAGGTAAACTTGAAACTTCTAACGCACTCTTTCGACGTGTCAATTCACGTGCTTTTTTCGCAGCTACACGTGCACGTGCAGCCATCGTACCTTTTTCTACAATTTTTCGCGCTACATTAGGATTCTCTAGTAAGAACTTTTCAAATGCCTCTGAGAATACAGACTCTGTAATCGTTCTTGCTTCACTATTCCCAAGTTTTGTCTTCGTTTGTCCTTCAAATTGTGGATTTGGATGCTTAATTGATACAATTGCTGTTAAACCTTCACGAACATCCTCACCAGTTAAATTACTGTCCGCATCTTTTAAAATGCTGTTTTTACGACCATAGTCGTTGATTACACGAGTTAAAGCTGTCTTAAAACCTACCTCATGTGTACCACCTTCATACGTATGGATGTTATTCGTAAATGAGTAAATATTATTTGTGTATCCCTCGTTATATTGAAGAGAAACCTCAACCTGAATACCATCTTTTGAACCCTCTACGTACACAGGCTCTTCATGAATTGGTTGTTTTGAGCGATTTAAATGCTCAACGTATGATTTAATTCCACCTTCGTAATGGAATTCTTTCTTTTGCTTATGTTCACGTTTATCTTCAATTGTTAATTTAATATTACGATTTAAAAACGCTAATTCACGCATACGAGTTGCTAGCGTATCAAAATCGTATACTGTTGTTTCTTGGAAAATTTCCGGATCTGGTTTAAACCGAGTTATTGTTCCTGTTTGATCTGTGTCACCAATGACTTTTAAATCCGCAACCGGAATACCTCTTTCGTATTTTTGGTAATGAATTTTACCTTCACGATGTACAAATACTTCTAGTTCTGTTGATAGAGCATTTACAACCGATGCCCCAACACCATGTAAACCACCGGAAACTTTATAACCGCCACCGCCAAATTTACCACCGGCGTGGAGAACAGTCATAATAACTTCTACAGCTGGACGTCCCATTTTTTCTTGTATACCAACTGGAATACCACGCCCATTATCCGTTACACGAATACTATTATCTTCTTCGATACTAACATTAATTTCATCACAATAACCTGCAAGTGCTTCATCAATACTATTATCTACGATTTCCCACACAAGATGGTGAAGCCCTTTTCCACTTGTAGATCCAATATACATACCAGGGCGTTTCCGAACTGCCTCTAGTCCTTCAAGCACCTGTATCTGACTTTCATCATATGCATTTTCTTGCATTTGCTTTTGTTCCATTGACACAAAGATCACCTACTTTTCCATTTAAACAGGGGTTATTCCCTATCTATTTCACAATCTACAGTGCCGTTCGTTACATGAATTGTTTTCGCTTCTTTTAATGTTTCGTGTTCAATTCCGTCGACACTCGTCGTTGTAACAAATGTTTGCACTTTTCCTTGAATTGTATTTAAAAGATGTGATTGACGATAATCATCTAATTCTGATAAAACATCATCCAACAAAAGGATTGGATATTCTTTAACCTCTGAATAAATCAATTCAATTTCAGCTAATTTTAGGGATAGTGCGGTCGTTCGTTGTTGTCCTTGCGAACCAAAGACTTGAACATTTTTACTATTAACGAAGAATTGTAAATCGTCACGATGAGGACCAATTAAAGTCGTACCACGGAAAATTTCACGTTGTTTCACAGATTGAAAACTTTCATAGTATACTTCTTTTATTTTCGACAAATCCATTGATTCTGATACATCTACACTTGGTTTATAGACAATTTCTAACTCTTCTAATCCACGGCTTATACCTCGATGAATTGGAGCTGCCCATTCCTGTAGCAAATGCAAAAATTCAAAACGTTTTTGCAGTATTTTCGCACCATGATCAATTAGTTGAAGTGTAAATACATCCAACATCGTTTCCTCATTCTTACTATTCCCTTGCATTTTTTTCAACAAGTGATTTCGTTGCGTGAGCACCTTTTGATATTGACTTAATTCATACAAATATACAGGAGCTATTTGTCCTAATTCCATATCTAAAAAGCGTCTTCTTACTTGAGGGCTTCCTTTTACAAGATTTAAATCTTCTGGGGCAAACATGACAACGTTCATCACGCCAATATATTGACTTAACTTTTGTTGTTCAAGTTGATTTAATTTTGCCTTTTTACCTTTTTTCGAAATATTTAATTCCAAAGACAAAGAACTATTTCTTTTTTGTAATTTCCCTTTTATTTGACCAAAATCTTCATCCCAGCGGATAAGTTCGCGATCATTAGAGGTTCTATGAGATTTCGCCATCGCTAAAACATAAATAGCTTCCATCAAGTTTGTTTTCCCTTGTGCATTTTCGCCGATAATTACATTTACCTTATCTTCAAAGGAAAGCTCTAATTTTTCATAATTGCGATAGTTTTTTAATTGTATTTCTGAAATAAACAAAGGGCTCCCCCTTTATGCCTGAACTTGGAAAGTTCCGCTTCCTGGAATTTCAATAACATCATTCGCATATAGTTTGCGACCTCTTCTATTTTCAAGTTCGTTGTTCACGTACACTTCATATTCTTGTAAAAACCATTTTACAGCGCCACCTGTATCAATTACATCAGCTAACTTTAAAAATTGTCCTAGTGTAATATACTCTGTTGAAATTTTAATACGTTTCATAAAATCGCTCACTTTCTGAAAGTGTTCATTCTTTCATTGTACTAAATAAACTAGCATTAGGAAAGTAATACCCAAAAATCAAATAAGGGCCACTAGCATCTTTAAACTAGCAACCCTTATTCCTTACCTAGTAAGTACGAACCGGTAAAATTAATTGAATAATTGAATCATCATTTACTGTACGAATTAAGAACGGTCTCATCGCCCCAGTAAAGCTAACTTTAATCTCTGTACTATCCAAAGCTTTCAATGCATCCATCATATATTTTGCACTAAAAGATATTTTTAACTCTTCTCCATCTACTTTTTCACATTGTACTTCTTCGACAACTTTTCCGATTTCTGGTGAATTCGAAGAAATCTCTAGCATTTCTTGCTCTAAAGTTGATAATTTAACAACGTTATTGCGGCCATCTCTTGCTAATAGTGAAGCACGATCAATTGCTTGTAGGAATTCTTTTGTATTCACAAAAATATCCGTTTTACTCTCTGCCGGAATTAAACGTGTCGTATCAGGATAATTTCCTTCTAACAATCTTGAGAAGAATAATAAATGTTTTGTACGGAATAATACTTGATACTCCGTAATAACGATATCTACCATTTCTTCAGACTCATCTAAAATTTTACTTAATTCATTTAAGCTCTTACCTGGAATAACAACATTAGCTTGGAACTCATCTGCAATATTATGTCCTTCAATTTTTGCTTTTCGAAGTGCCAGTCTATGACTATCTGTTGCAATACAAGTTAACTCGCTGTTATATACCTTCCAGTTTACACCTGTCAAGATTGGTCTTGTTTCAGAAGTAGAAACTGCAAATACAGTTTGTCTGATCATATGCTTAAGTAAATCTGTTGGTATCTTAAATACATGATGTTCTTCAATCTGTGGCAATAACGGATATTCTGCAGAATCTAAACCATTTAAGTTAAACTCTGATTTTCCAGATTTTATTTTTGTCATAAAATGATTTTCCACAGAAATTTCGACAGTGTCTTTAGGTAGTTTTTTTACAATCTCACTAAAATATTTTGCTTGTAAAACAATGCTTCCTGATTGAGCTATTTCTACGATTTCTTTTCCATCTTCTTCGACTGGAATAAACGATTCAATAGAAATATCAGCATCGCTTCCTGTTAATGTAACCCCTTCTTCAGTAGCTACAACTTTAATTCCCGTAAGGATTGGGATTGTTGTACGAGAAGAAACTGCCTTCATTACATCTTGTACACCTCTTACAAGATAGTCTTTTTGTATTGTAAAACGCATAAAGAAAAACCTCCGGTAAGTATAAGATTTTATTTAATTAATAAGGATAAAAAATAGTAGTAATAGTAATAGGGCTTGTGGATATGTGGATAACCCCTCTAAAGGATGTAAAAACAGTCTATCTACATGTGGATAGACTGTGCGTAAAACAAGGTAAGTTATTCACACTATTCAGCTACTACTTTAAAATACCATTAATTTCTTCAACTTGCTTTTGTAATTGCGTATCGGTTTTTAGTAGTTTAGAGATTTTTTCATGGGCATGGATAACTGTTGTATGATCACGTCCACCAAATTCTTCACCTATTTTTGGTAAAGATGAATCTGTAAGCTCGCGTGATAAATACATTGCAATTTGGCGAGGAAACGCAACTGATTTTGTACGTTTTTTCGCTTTAAAATCTTCTAATTTCACTTGATAAACGTCCCCGACAGCTTTTTGAATATCATAAATAGAGATAATTTTCGGCTTAGAATTTGGAATAATATCTTTAAGTGCTTCAGCTGCTAAATCAGCATTAATATCTTTATTAATTAAAGATGAATAAGCTACAACTCGGATAAGTGCACCTTCTAATTCACGAATATTTGAATCAATTTGATTTGCGATATAAAGCATAACTTCATTTGGTATATCAAGCCCTTCAGCTTTTGCTTTTTTGCGTAAAATCGCAATTCGTGTTTCTAAATCTGGCGGCGTAATATCTGTAATGAGTCCCCATTCAAAGCGGGAACGAAGACGATCTTCTAAAGTCGGAATTTCTTTTGGTGGTCGATCACTAGAAATTACAATTTGTTTACTTTCTTCGTGTAATGCATTAAATGTATGGAAAAACTCTTCTTGAGTTTGTTCTTTTCCAGCAAGAAATTGAATATCATCTATCAATAAAACATCTACGTTGCGATATTTATTACGAAAATCAACAGCTTTATTATCACGAATAGAGTTAATAAATTCATTTGTAAATTTTTCTGATGATAAATATACAACTTTTGCATTTGGATTATGTTCAATTACATAATGACCAATCGCGTGCATTAAATGCGTCTTTCCAAGTCCAACGCCCCCGTAAATAAAGAGTGGATTATACGCTTTAGCTGGCGCCTCAGCTACAGCTAATGAAGCTGCATGGGCAAAACGGTTACCAGAGCCAATAACAAATGTATCAAATGTATATTTTGGATTTAACATGCTCTGTGGTAAATGAGCTGAATCATCTTGTGCTGGATTCGGCTTAACTGGAGGAAGATCAATGTCCTCTTCAGCTTGACTTTGGGGAATAATAAAGCGAATTGCTAATTTTGCCCCTGTTAAATCGTATAGTGTTTCTGAAATTAGTTCAGAGTAATGAGATTCTAGCCAGTCACGAGCAAATTCATTTGGAGCTGTAATCGTTAATACGTCTTTCTTCAAGTTATGAGCCGTTGTGGATTTTAACCATGTCTCATAACTAGGCTTGCTTACCTTTTTTTCTAATTCTTTTAATGCACTATTCCATAAATCAGAGATATTTTCCAAAGGTGTCCCTCCTTTACTAAATTGGTAAAAGAATAAGGTTGCGCAACAAATGTACAACCCAATAAATATAAAATGTATATTTATACGAAACGTATTTTAAAACCTAAAAACGTCGTTTGTATATGAGATAGGGTTTTCGACAAAAAAAGCAAATGTGGACAACTATTTACCCACATGTGATTAAAACTGTCCACATGTTATACACAAATTGTGGATAAAATAAAGATGTGGAAAACTTATTCAAAGTGAAAACACAACTATAATATCAAAAAAAAGTGGCTATAGCAATGAATTTAAGAAAGTTATCCACAAAATCAATACCTTGTGGAATAAACTTGTCCACAACACGATATACTGTGTAAAAGTGTGAAAAAAGTTTGTGGATATAAAAAACATGAAAAAACATTTATCCACAAGGAAATATAGGTGCTGTGAAAAAGTATGTGAATAGGTTCAAAATGAATATTTGATGAAAATTTCTAGAACCATTGACATTTTCCTAGTTGATTAACTATAATTTATAGGACTGTCTTTAACAGATATTCCTCAGGGAGGTGTCATATAATGAAAAGAACTTACCAACCAAATAAACGTAAGCGCAGCAAAGTACATGGTTTCCGCAGCCGTATGAGCACAGCGAACGGACGTAAAGTGCTAGCAGCTCGTCGTCGTAAAGGAAGAAAAGTATTATCTGCGTAGACCACTGATCGTTCAGTGGTCTTTTTTTCTAATAATAGTGAATTTCCGCTGATGAAATACAGGAGTGTCAATTGATATGAAGAAAAAACATCGTATAAAGAAGAATGATGAATTCCAGGCGGTTTTTCAAAAAGGAAAATCAAATGCGAATCGTCAGTTTGTTGTATACCAATTAGATAAAGAAGAACAGCCAAACTTTCGCATCGGCCTTTCTGTTAGCAAGAAAATAGGAAATGCAGTAGTTCGTAATCGAATTAAGCGCATGATTCGTCAGGCTATTACAGAGTTAAAAGATGAGATAGATTCTGGAAAAGATTTTGTTATAATAGCAAGGAAGCCTTGTGCAGAGATGACATATGAAGAAGTAAAGAAAAGCTTAATTCATGTCTTTAAACGCTCTGGTATGAAAAGAATAAAAAAGTAGCGTAAGGAAATGAATTACACTATATACATACCGATACAAGGAGGAGTAGGCTTTGAAAAAGAAATTAGGTTTACTAGCCATGCTTATTGCATTAATGGCGATTACTGCTGGCTGTAGTGAAGTAAATCAGCCAATTACACCAAAAAGCACTGGAATTTGGAATGAATACTTCGTATACCCGCTTTCTCAGTTAATCACGTATTTTGCAAACTTATTTAACAGTAATTATGGTTTAGCAATTGTTGTTACGACTCTTATCATTCGTTTTGCGTTATTACCATTAATGATTAAACAAACGAAGAGTACGAAAGCGATGCAAGCGTTACAACCGGAAATGGTGAAGTTAAAAGAGAAATATAGCTCTAAAGATCAAGCGACACAGCAAAAACTGCAGCAAGAAATGATGCAGTTATACCAAAAAAATGGTGTAAATCCATTAGCTGGTTGTTTACCAATCTTTATTCAAATGCCAATTCTGTTCGCTTTTTATCATGCAATTATGAGAACAGCTGAAATTAAACAACATAGTTTCTTATGGTTCGATTTAGGACATGCAGACCCGTTTTATATCTTACCGGTCGTTGCAGCAATTACGACATTTATTCAGCAAAAGCTTGCAATGGCAGGAACAGCTGGTCAAAATCCACAAATGGCAATGATGCTTTGGCTTATGCCGATTATGATTTTAATCTTTGCAATTAACTTCCCAGCTGCATTATCACTTTACTGGGTTGTTGGTAATATCTTTGGTATTGCTCAAATGTACTTTATTAAAGGGCCAGAGATTAAGGCTAGTAAGGCTGGAGGCTCAAGCAAGTGAGTGTAATTACTGCTAAAGGACAAACAGTCGAGCTGGCAGTAGAGGATGCTTTAAGGCAATTAAATACATCAAAAGATCGAGTAGATATAAATATTGTCGATGAGGGTAAAAGGGGATTCTTAGGTTTATTTGGGAATCGCCCTGCAGTAGTAGAAGTTGCATTGAAGAAAGATCCAATTCAAGAATGTGAAGAATATTTAAGAAATGTTATTCACGATATGGGTGTGGAAGTTGAGATTAGTAAAATTGTAAAAGGACGCGAAATCGAATTTACAATTTCTGGTGATGATGTAGGTGTTTTAATTGGGAAAAGAGGTAATACATTGAACTCTTTACAGTATTTAACAAAACTTGTCGCGAATCGTAACACGAAGCAGTATATCGGTATTACACTAGATGCTGAAAATTATCGTAGTAAAAGAAAAAGTACTTTAGAATCACTTTCTTATCGATTAGCCAAACAAGTATTTAATACGAAAAAAAGAGTTATTTTAGAACCGATGCCATCTTTTGAACGAAAAATTATTCATCAGGCATTATCAAATCATCAAGGTATCAATACAACTTCTGAAGGAAATGAACCACATCGGCATGTTGTAATATCTCCTAAATGACCGGTTGCTCAAATGAGTGCCGGTTTTTTTGAGCGAAAAATAGATGTGGATAACTAAAAAAACACTAAACTTATCCACTGTGAATAAGTTTAGTGTTTTTTACATGGGGATATAATAAAATGAGTTATTCTTCTTTTGTAGATAGGTTCGTTATGGTATCCTAATAATTTAGTGAAAGAAATAATCATGTTGAAATAGAGATAAATAAGCAAGTGAGGTGAAAGGACATGGAATTTGATACAATTGCTGCGATTTCCACAGCGCTTGGAGAGGGTGCAATTGCCATTGTTCGAGTAAGTGGGGATGATGCGGTTGAGAAAGTTGACCGTATTTTTAAGGGGAAGGATTTAACAGAGGTTCCTTCTCACACTATTCATTATGGTCATATTGTTGATTTAGATACAAATCAAGTTATTGAAGAAGTTATGGTGTCTATTATGCGCGCACCAAGGACTTTTACACGTGAAAATATAGTGGAAATTAACTGTCACGGTGGACTTGTTTCAGTAAATAAAGTATTGCAACTTATTCTAGCACAAGGAGTACGATTGGCAGAACCGGGCGAATTTACAAAACGTGCTTTTTTAAATGGACGTATCGATTTATCACAAGCAGAAGCGGTTATGGATTTGATTCGAGCAAAAACAGATCGTGCAATGAATGTAGCAATTAATCAAATGGAAGGGCGATTATCTAAATTAATTGGTCTTTTGCGTCAAGAAATATTAGAAACATTAGCTCATGTTGAGGTAAATATAGATTATCCAGAATACGATGATGTAGAAGAGATGACACATAATATTTTAATTGAGAAAGCGACGCATGTTCGTTCGGAAATCGAAAAAATATTAGAAACATCAAAACAAGGGAAAATTTTACGTGAAGGTATTGCTACAGCAATTATCGGTAGACCTAATGTTGGGAAATCATCGTTATTAAATAGTCTTGTTCAGGAGAAAAAGGCAATTGTAACTGATATTGCAGGAACAACTCGTGATGTTATTGAAGAGTACGTTAACGTGCGTGGTGTACCTCTTAAACTTATAGATACAGCCGGTATTCGGGAGACGGAAGATGTTGTTGAACGAATTGGTGTGGAACGTTCAAAAGAAATGATGAGCCAAGCGGATTTAGTATTAGTTGTTGTCAACTATAGCGAGGCTTTAACAAATGAGGATGAAGATCTATTCCGTGCGGTACAAGGAAAAGACTTTATTGTTATTGTGAATAAGACGGATTTACCGCAAGCGATTGATATGGAACGTGTTACAGAGTTAGCCGCGGGAAATCGTGTTATT
The DNA here is from genome assembly GCF_002218325.1 of Bacillus sp. M13(2017). NCBI lineage: Bacteria > Bacillati > Bacillota > Bacilli > Caryophanales > Bacillaceae > Bacillus > Bacillus sp. M13(2017). The sequence continues at coordinate 12,825 of NZ_KZ268516.1, forward strand.
ACAACATCCTTAATTGAGGAACAAGGAATAGATGAACTCGAAAAGGCAATAGCTGATTTATTCTTTGAAGGAACAATCGATTCTGCAGATATGACATATGTTTCTAATGCAAGACATATTGGATTATTAACACAAGCAGGAAAAACAATCGGTGATGCAGTTGAGGCGATTGAAAATGGTGTACCAATTGATATGGTACAAATTGATTTAACAAGAACGTGGGAAATACTTGGTGAAATTACTGGGGACACAGTGCATGAAAGCTTAATTGACCAGTTGTTCTCTCAATTTTGTTTAGGAAAATAATATAGTGAAGTTGTAGAAAGATAGAGATTATTAGGAGGAATAAACAATGGGATACAATGCCGGTTCATACGATGTCATAGTAATCGGTGCAGGTCATGCAGGATGTGAAGCTGGTCTTGCGGCAGCACGAATGGGCTCAAAAACATTAATGTTAACAATTAACTTGGATATGGTAGCATTCATGCCATGTAACCCTTCTGTTGGTGGACCAGCAAAAGGGATTGTTGTTCGTGAAATTGATGCATTAGGCGGAGAAATGGGACGTAATATTGATAAAACTCATATTCAAATGCGTATGCTAAATACAGGTAAGGGACCAGCCGTACGTGCACTTCGAGCACAAGCTGATAAATTCTCTTACCAACATGAATTAAAGAAAACAATTGAAGAAACACCAAACTTAACGTTGTTCCAAGGAATGGTAGAGCGTTTAATCGTTGAAGAAGGTGTATGTAAAGGGGTAGTTACACAAGCGGGTGCAGAATATACAGCAAAAACCGTTGTAATTACAACTGGAACATTTTTACGCGGCGAGATTATCATGGGCGACTTAAAATATTCAAGCGGTCCAAATAATCAGCAACCGTCTATTACATTATCTGAGCATTTAGAGGAGCTTGGTTTTGATCTTGTTAGATTTAAAACAGGGACACCTCCGCGTGTAAACAGTAATACAATTGACTACAGTAAAACAGAAATTCAACCAGGTGATGATAAGCCACGTGCGTTCTCTTTTGAAACAACGAAATTTATTATGGATCAAATTCCATGTTGGTTGACATATACAAGTACAGAAACACACCGTTTAATAGATGAAAATTTACATCGTTCAGCTATGTATTCTGGTATGATTAAAGGAACAGGTCCTAGATACTGTCCTTCTATTGAAGACAAAGTAGTAAGATTTAATGATAAACCACGTCATCAAATTTTCTTAGAGCCAGAAGGGCGTAATACACAAGAAGTATATGTACAAGGTTTATCCACAAGCTTACCAGAAGATGTACAACGTGACATGCTTAGAACAATTCCAGGCCTAGAAAATGTTGAAATGATGCGTACAGGTTATGCAATTGAATATGATGCAATTGTGCCAACACAACTATGGCCAACACTTGAAACGAAAAAGATTAAAAATTTATATACAGCAGGACAAATTAATGGAACTTCTGGTTACGAAGAGGCGGCCGGACAAGGGCTTATGGCTGGAATTAATGCAGCATGCCGTTCTTTAGGTAAAGAAGAAGTTGTTTTAGGTCGCGAGGATGCTTATATTGGTGTCTTAATTGATGATCTTGTAACGAAAGGTACAAATGAACCATATCGTTTATTAACGTCTCGTGCAGAATACCGTCTATTATTACGCCATGATAATGCTGATCTTCGTTTAACTGAAGTTGGTCGTGAAATTGGATTAATTAAAGAAGAGCGCTATGAGCGATTTACAAATAAAAAATTACAAATTGAACAGGAAAAGGAACGTTTAAGCAGCATTATTATTAAACCACGTCCTGAAGTTCAAGAATTAATTCGCAATATTGGCGGAAGTGAATTGAAAGATGGAATACGTGCAAGTGACTTATTACGTCGTCCAGAGATGACATATGAGCATATTCATCTTTTAGTACCAAGTGAAGTAGAATTAAGTGATGAAGTTAAAGAACAAGTTGAAATTCAGATTAAGTATGAAGGGTATATTGAAAAATCTTTACAGCAAGTAGAGCGTATGAAGAAAATGGAGAGTAAAAAAATCCCTGTAGATATTGATTATGATGCGATTTCTAGCCTTGCCTCAGAAGCTAGACAGAAATTGAAAGATGTTCGTCCACTTTCAATGGGGCAGGCTTCACGTATTTCTGGCGTAAATCCAGCGGATATTTCCATTTTACTTGTGTATATAGAACAAGGAAAAATTGCACGCGTATCGAACCAATAAATAGTAAGGAGATATTGCTAGATGAACATAGAACAATTTCAATCTATGCTAGAAGAGAAGGGAATTACCCTCTCTTCTAGACAGTTAGAGCAGTTCAAAATCTACTTTGAAACATTAGTAGAGTGGAATGAAAAAATGAACTTAACGGCTATTACAGAAAAAGAAGAAGTATATTTAAAACACTTTTTTGATTCCATTACAGCTGCTTTTTATTATGATTTTTCAAAACCATTCTCAATTTGCGATGTTGGTGCAGGGGCTGGATTCCCAAGTATTCCTTTAAAAATTTGTTTCCCGCATTTAAAAGTAACAATTGTAGATTCGTTGCAAAAACGTATTAATTTCTTAAATCACTTAGCCCAAAAGTTAGAATTAAGTGATGTTGCATTTTGTCACGATCGTGCTGAAACGTTTGGGAAAAAAGAAGGTGTACGTGAATCATACGATATTGTAATGGCACGTGCAGTTGCGCGTCTTTCTGTATTAAGTGAGCTATGTTTACCGCTTGTAAAAGTTAGAGGAACATTCATTGCAATGAAAGGTGCAGCAGCAAACGAAGAAATTGAAAATGGTAAGTATGCTTTAGAGGTGCTAGGCGGAGAGTTAAAAGAGATGTCTACGTTCCAATTACCGTTTGAAGAGAGTGAACGTAATATTTTATTAATCGAGAAAAAGCGCAAGACACCAAAGAAATATCCACGCAAACCGGGAACACCCAATAAATTACCTATTGAAAAATAAATCTTATTAGACGTAAGATTAAATTATATAAATGAAAACGTAAATGTTTCATAGGAAACATTTTATTGAGAATAGTCAATAGGCCTAAAAGGTGGTGGAATATGTATGAAAAATACGTTTTCTCGTTTATTTGGCTTTGGAGATAAAGAGAGCGAATTCGAATTACAAGACGAAAGCCATGAAGAGATAGATAAAAAGGTATATGAAGAAATACAAGAAATTCCGATAGTAAATATTACCCCTAACCGTTATCAACCAAGAACAGTTTTTGATGATGCGCGTATTGATGAGCTAGCATTAACAATTCGTACACATGGACTTATTCAGCCGATTGTTGTAAGGCAATATGAGGATGATAAGTACGAGATTATTGCTGGAGAAAGACGTTTTCGCGCGGCAACAAAGTTAGGTTGGGAAAAGGTTCCTGCAATTATAAAGAACTTAAATGATACAGAGACAGCTTCTGTAGCTTTAATTGAAAACTTGCAACGTGAGGAACTAACAGCAATCGAGGAAGCTGTGGCATATCAAAAGCTGATTGAGTTACATAATTTAACACAAGAAGCATTGGCACAACGACTTGGAAAAGGACAATCTACAATCGCAAATAAGTTGCGATTGTTAAAGTTGCCTGAAGAAATAAAGAATGCATTATTAGAAAAAAGTATTACAGAACGTCACGCCCGCGCTCTCATTCCTTTAAAAAATGAGGAATTACAACTGAAGGTTTTACAGGAAATTGTGGAGAAACAACTAAATGTAAAGCAAACAGAAGAACGAATTGCGAAGTTACTAGAGGAAGCGAAACCGAAGCGTAAGGCAAAGCAAAAAGCAGTAAGTCGAGATACGAGGATTGCTATGAATACAATTAGACAATCTTTACAAATGGTTACTGAAAGTGGTTTGAATGTTAATTCTGAGGAAGAAGAATTTGATGAGTACTATCAAATTACAATTAAAATTCCAAAGAAAAAATAATAATGACGTGCTAGAGACCTTATCCTATTGGAGAGGTCTCTTTTACTATATTTTCTTGTTAAATGAAGAAGGAGTTTAGAAATAAATTTTGAAGTTTAATAAAGGACGTAAAAGAAAAAGTTTTATTTCATGTTACAATAAACGTAATTGTTACTAGAATAAGATAGAAAGGTTGAAAGTAGGTGACATCATGGGAAAAATCATTGCTATTGCTAATCAAAAAGGCGGTGTTGGAAAAACAACAACATCTGTTAATTTAGGGGCTGGATTGGCGCAAGTAGGTAAAAAAGTCCTTCTTGTAGATATTGATGCTCAAGGAAATGCAACGACTGGTGTGGGAATTGAAAAATCTGAATTAGATCAATGTATTTACAACGTTCTTGTGGAAGATGCAGATGTTCAAGGGGTTATACAGAAAACCGCAACTGAAAACTTAGATGTTCTACCCGCTACAATTCAATTAGCTGGTGCTGAAATTGAATTGGTACCGACTATTTCCCGGGAAGTACGTTTGCAAAGAGCATTACAGCCAGTTCGTGATGAATATGACTATATTATTATCGACTGTCCCCCATCTTTAGGGTTATTAACGATTAATGCATTAACAGCAGCAGATTCTGTTATTATTCCTGTACAGTGTGAATATTACGCACTAGAAGGGTTAAGTCAGCTATTAAATACAGTTCGACTTGTACAAAAACATTTAAATAAAAATTTAGCAATTCAAGGTGTATTGTTAACAATGTTGGATGCCCGTACAAATTTAGGGATCCAAGTTATAGATGAAGTGAAAAAGTATTTTAGGGATAAAGTATATCGCTCGATTATTCCGCGTAATGTACGCTTGAGCGAGGCTCCAAGTCATGGGAAACCTATTATGCAGTATGACGCTAAATCAAGAGGAGCAGAAGTATATATAGATTTAGCAGAGGAAGTGATTGCAGGTGGCTAAAGGATTAGGAAGAGGAATTAATGTGTTTTTTCCTGATTTAGATGTGAAAGAAGAGGAAACAATTCAGGAGATTCTTGTAACTGAATTAAGGCCGAATCCATATCAACCGCGTAAACACTTTAATAAAGAGGCGATTCAGGAATTAGCAATTTCGATTAAGGAACACGGTATTCTACAACCATTAATTGCTAGGAAGAGTATTAAAGGATATGAAATTGTTGCAGGTGAAAGACGATTTCGTGCTGCAAAAGAGGCTGGTTTAGAAAAAGTACCTGCGGTTGTAAGACAATTAACTGAACAGCAAATGATGGAATTTGCTTTGTTAGAAAACTTACAACGAGAAGATTTAAATCCTATGGAAGAGGCAATGGCATACCAGATGTTAATGAATGAGCTAAATGTAACGCAAGAACAATTAGCGAAACGTCTTGGTAAAAGCAGACCTTACATTGCAAATTATACTCGGTTATTAAGCCTACCTTCTTTCGTACAAGATATGATTGCAAATGGTCAACTTTCAATGGCTCATGGGAGAACTTTACTTACGATAAAAGATGAAGAACAATTGAAGTCCTTATTGAAACGCATTGAAAAAGAAGGATTAAATGTTCGTCAATTAGAGAAAATCGTTCAAGAGATTAATCAACACGTTTCACGTGAAACAAAAAAAGTGAAAAAAGAGCGGAATATATTTTTCGTAGAACGTGAAACGTTCTTAAGAGAAAAGTTTGGCACAGATGTGAAAATTAAAGAAACGAAAAAAGAAAAAGGTAAAATCGAAATTGAATTTTTCAATAAAGAGGATTTAAATCGTATTTTAGAATTATTAGCGCAGAAAAACTAAAAAGCAAACCATCTTATTATTTATAGATGGTTTGCCTTTTTTAATACAGATAATTTTTGATCTGTTTCTTTTATACTTTGTGCAATTACATCAGCCATTTTCATGACTAAACTTAATCTTGTATTTTGCAGGACGAAAAACTCCATAAAACCGTTTAGATTTACGATGCCATGAATATGTAAATCACCAACTGCAGGTAATTTCTTGTTCATTGCAGCTCCAGGTTTACTAGGCCCCATTCCGGTAGTGATAGAACCGATACTTTGAGATTTTCCTAAACAGGCATCAACAGCAATTATAAATGCAGTAGGATTTTCTTTCTGTATATTCTGAATTTTCTCCTCTAAATTTAGCGCATGTACTGGCTCATCTAGCGTACCGAATACTTGGAAGTTTTGGATGTCTATTTGTTCAAGTGTTGTACCAACTAACGGGCCGAGTGCATCACCTGTAGAGCGATCTGTTCCGATACAAACGAGAATGATTGGTATATTAGTTTTAATAGGAATATGGGTAAGTAAGAAATTACTGATTATCTCAGAGGCTTCTAGATCTTGGTGCATAACGTTTTGAGTTTCTTTCTCAAAAAATGGTAAGCGAAAACTGCCAATGTTCATGAAGCACCCATCCTTTTAATAAATTTTCAATATATGTTATATGGTGAGGAAAATGGAAAGTTATAATTGCGTAATTTTTGCAAAATGTGAATGAAAATGGAAATAATAGTACTAGTATATATATATTCGTTCCATTTTATACCTGGATATCGGGGATAAAATAGGATTAAAATCATAAAATTTTTTCAGCAATTAGGGGACTTCTGATACAATAATAAGGGTAACTAAAAAGAAAATTTAGCTAGAGAGGTAGAGGTACATGGATTTATTAGCGAAGTGGTTTAATTCTATGAAACAGTATTTATTAGATGCTGATCGTTGGGCTCATATTGGAGTTGCGACATTAAAAATATGCATTATTTTAATAATTGGTGCGGTTGTTGTGCGAATTGCAAGAGCGGTTGTACGAAATGCGTTTCGTATGGGAAGTCGTTCTCCAATTCAAATTTCAGAACGTCGTACAGTTACAGTAGCAAAGTTACTTGAAAATATCGTGGCATACGTTGTTATGTTCATTATGTTAATTGCGATTTTAGGTGTGTTTAATATTAATGCATCAGGTTTATTAGCCGGTGCTGGGGTAATTGGTTTAGCTGTCGGATTTGGCGCTCAAAGTTTAGTGAAAGACGTTATTACAGGTTTATTTATTTTGTTAGAAGATCAGTTTTCAGTTGGTGATTATGTTAAAATCGGTCAATTTGAAGGAGTCGTTTTAGAAATTGGACTTCGTACAACGAAAGTAAAGAGTTGGACAGGTGAAATTCATACCTTACCAAACGGAAGTATTATTCAAGTTACTAACTACTCAGTTAGTAATAGTGTAGCGTTTGTTGATATATCTATTTCATATGAGGCTGATATTGCGAAAGCAGAGCAAGTTATTGAAGATTTATTAGTAGAATTACCTTCAAAGTACGAGAAAATGGTAACAACACCTCAATTATTAGGTGTGCAAACATTAGCTGCCTCAGAAGTTATATTACGTGTTATTGCTGAAGTAGAGCCGATGCAACATGCAGTTATTGCAAGGGCACTTCGTAAAGAGATTAAAAATCGTCTTGATTTACATGGAATTGAAATTCCATATCCACGTATGGTTTTATATAATCGTGAAGAATTAGTTAGTGGAAAAGCAATTTAGTATGGAGAGGAGTTTGGAGAGTGGAGCAAAAGGAATATAACTTGTATGATGTTGTGGAAATGAAGAAAGCCCATCCATGTGGCGAGAATCGTTGGAAAATTATTCGTATGGGAATGGATATCCGCATTAAGTGCGAGGGGTGTGACCATTCAGTAATGATTCCTCGAAGAGAGTTTGATCGTAAGGTGAAAAAAATACTTGTGAAGCACGAAGAATAGAGCGAGAGTAACAGTTACAGTAGGTAACTGTTACTTTTTTTCGTTTGGCGGAAACTTGTCATTTTTTTCGTTACTATCTATAATGATGAAAGATTGAGACATAGGAGTGAAAAATATGGGATTAACGGCTGGGATTGTTGGATTACCTAACGTAGGGAAGTCAACTTTATTTAATGCAATTACACAAGCAGGAGCAGAATCTGCAAACTATCCATTCTGTACAATTGATCCAAACGTAGGGATTGTAGAAGTACCAGATGAGCGTTTAAATAAATTAACGGAATTAGTAGAACCGAAAAAAACTGTTCCGACTGTATTTGAGTTTACTGATATTGCGGGTATCGTAAAAGGTGCTAGTAAAGGTGAAGGATTAGGAAATAAATTCTTATCGCACATTCGCCAAGTAGATGCAATTTGCCAAGTTGTTCGTTGTTTTGAGGACGAAAATATTACGCACGTTTCAGGGAAAGTAGATCCGATTGATGATATTGAAACAATCAACTTAGAGCTAATTTTAGCGGATCTAGAATCTGTTGATAAACGTATCGAGCGTGTTGCAAAATTAGCAAGACAAAAAGATAAAGAAGCAGTATACGAGCATGAAATTTTAGTTCGCTTAAAAGAAGCTTTTGAAGAGGGCAAACCGGCTCGTACTGTTGAATTTACAGAAGAGCAAATGAAAATCGTTAAAGGCCTTCATTTACTTACAACGAAAGAAATGCTATACGTAGCAAACGTAAGTGAAGATGATGTTATGGATCCTTCTGAAAACAAATACGTAAAAATGGTAAAAGAATTTGCTGCAAATGAAAATTCTCAAGTAATCGTTGTATGTGCAAAAATCGAAGAAGAAATCGCTGAACTAGACGAGGAAGAGAAAAAAGTATTCCTTGAAGAACTAGGCATTGAAGAATCTGGTTTAGATCAATTAATTCGTGCTGCATACAATTTATTAGGACTTGCTACTTACTTCACGGCTGGCGTTCAAGAAGTACGTGCTTGGACATTTAAACAAGGAATGAAGGCACCACAATGTGCTGGTGTTATTCATACAGACTTTGAACGTGGATTTATTCGTGCAGAAACAGTTTCTTACGATGACTTAATGACAAACGGTTCTATGACAGCTGCAAAAGAGGCTGGAAAAGTACGTTTAGAAGGAAAAGAATATATCGTAAAAGACGGAGATGTTATGCACTTCCGTTTTAACGTTTAATTTAATATTTCCTAGGAAAAATAAAGATATGAGCTTGGCAAATATATTATATGTTTGCCAAGTTTTTTATGTATTGGTGAGTTGATTCATATAACTTACTATGATATAATCTAAACTCGTGAGTAATTACTATAAATTAATTGCTCCTTGCCCATTACGGGCCGTTTAGACCAAAAGGAGGTGAAAGTGTAATGAGAAAGTACGAAATTATGTACATCATTCGTCCTGGCGTTGAAGAAGAAGCTCAAAAAGCTTTAGTTGAACGTTTTGCAGGTGTTTTAACAAACAATGGTGCAGAAATCATTAACACGAAAGAGTGGGGTAAGCGTCGTTTAGCTTACGAAATCAACGACTTACGTGAAGGTTTCTACATGATCTTAAACGTGAAATCTAACGCAGAAGCGATTAACGAATTCGACCGTTTAGCTAAGATCAACGAAGATATCCTTCGTCATATCGTTGTTAAAGAAGAAGAAAAATAATTGATATATAAGGGAGAGTGGTTCGATTGATGAATCGTGTTATCCTCGTTGGTCGTTTAACTAAGGACCCTGACTTACGTTACACGCCCAATGGTGTTGCAGTAGCTACTTTTACGTTAGCTGTGAATCGCGCATTTGCCAATCAACAAGGTGAGCGTGAAGCTGACTTTATTAATTGTGTAATATGGCGTAAACAAGCAGAAAACGTAGCAAATTATTTGAAAAAAGGTAGCTTAGCAGGCGTAGATGGACGTCTTCAAACTCGTAATTACGAGGGACAAGATGGTAAACGTGTATACGTAACAGAAGTTCTTGCGGAAAGCGTGCAATTTTTAGAGCCGCGTAATGGCGGTGGGGAGCAACGTGGTTCGTTTAATCAGCAACCATCAGGAGCTGGTTTCGGTAACCAAGGCTCTAACCCATTTGGTCAATCTAGTAATTCAGGTAACCAAGGTAACTCTGGATTTACGAAGAATGACGATCCATTTTCAAATGTAGGTCAACCGATCGACATTTCCGACGACGATTTACCGTTCTAATACAGTAAATTTGTTAGTTTTAACAAAGAATGGAGGGAAATAGACATGGCAGGACGCAAAGGTGGACGTGCGAAACGTCGTAAGGTGTGTTTCTTCACAGCTAACGGCATCACTCGCATTGACTATAAAGATGTTGATTTATTAAAACGTTTCGTTTCTGAGCGTGGTAAAATTTTACCTCGTCGTGTAACAGGAACAAGCGCAAAATACCAACGCAAACTTACAGTTGCAATTAAACGTGCTCGTCAAATGGCACTTTTACCATATGTTGGTGAATAATAGCGTATGAAATGCACAGTAGAGTCGGACTCTACTGTGCATTTTGCTATGCTTTTCTTTTTTGAAAGAGAGGTTAAAATGTGAAACAAACAAAGTTTATTACAGAAGGTGCAGCATTATTAGCTATATATGCAATTTTATTGCTTATATCTATGTATGTTCCGATTTTGGGTACAGTTGTAACTTTTGCGTTGCCGTTACCATTTATACTATTAATAATAAGACATAAACTATCTAATGTGCTCTTGGTTTTTGTAGCGGCACTTTTTGTTACTATTATTGTGAGTCAACCGCTGAATTTAGTGAAGACAATTATGTTTGGATTGATAGGCATTGTTTTAGGATATATGTATAAAACAAGAAAAAAGCCAGTGGAAATCTTAATAGCGGGGACGCTTGCATACTTAATTGGTTTTGTACTTATTTATGTTGCAAGTATAAAGTTTTTCAACATAGATATAATGAAGCAAATGCAAAGTATGTTTAGTGAAAGTATGGCGAAAAGTGAAAAGATAGTAAGTGCTACTGGTATGCCGATTAGTAAGGAACAAAAAGAGTTACTTGCACAAATGAATGATATATTACAATCGTTACTTCCGAGTATACTTGTGCTAGTTTCAGTATGTTTTTCTTGGATTACAGTGATAATATCAGGTAGTGTTTTGAAAAAGTTAAAATATGAAGTTATATCTTGGCCTAAATTTAAAGATATACAATTACCAAAGAGTATCATTTGGTATTACGTTATATTTATTTTATTAGCAACTTTTATAAAAGTAGAACCAACATCATATTTACATATGGTATTTTCTAACCTAAATGTAATATTTGCACTATTGCTTGTACTGCAAGGCCTAACATTTATCTCCTTTTTAGCGTATAGAAAAGGTTTTACTAAAGGGGTTCCTATTATTAGTTTTATTGCATGCATGTTTATTCCGATGCTGTTTCCTCTTGTGACAATCTTAGGTATAATTGACTTAGGGATTTCATTGCGTTCTAAAATAGGTGGATAAAATAATATTCCTTATACTATTTTAATCTGTTTAACTAACTGGAAGGTGAGTTAGTTTTACTTTATAGGAGTTGTATACATGCCTGAATTTGATAAGAAACAGTGGTTTTTATATCCTGTTTATGTATTGGCATTTTTTGTGTTTGTGCTCATTTCAATTCTCTGTTATTTTCATTTAATTATGGGAATAGCTGCTTTTGTCATTTTTTGTATTGTATTCTTTATCGTTATACGATTTGAACTTAATTTTCAAAGGAATTTCGAAAAGCATACGACAGATATGATTACAAGAGTAAAGAAAGTAAGTAATGAAGCATTTAACCAAATGCCGATTGGTATTTTGTTATACAATAAGGATTATGGGATTGATTGGGCAAATCCTTATTTATCTTCATGTCTGGGACAGCATGCATTAGCTGGATGGCACCTTTACGATGTATCAGAAACATTACTTCTTTTCATTAAAGGAGAAACTTCTGATGATATAGTCTCTTTAAATAATCGAAAGTTTCGCGTTTTTGTAAGGAAAGAAGAAAAGTTAATTTATTTCTTTGATGTAACGGAACAAACAGAAATCGAAAAGATGTACGAGGATCAAAGGACTGTTTTAGCTGTCATCTATTTGGATAATTATGATGAAGTTACACAAGGATTAGATGATCAACTACGTACGAATATAACAAGTCTTGTGACATCACGACTAAATGAATGGGCACTTAAGTATGGTGCATATTTAAAACGTGCATCTTCAGAAAGATTCTTCGTTGTGCTAAATGAAAGTATTCTGACGCAGATGGAGAAAGGGAAATTTAGTATTTTAGATCAGGTGCGTGAAGAAACATCTAAAAGGAATATACCACTTACATTAAGTGTCGGTGTCGGATCAGGTGATTTACCTTTATCAGAGCTTGGAGCAATGGCTCAATCTGGTTTAGACCTTGCGCTTGGGCGTGGGGGAGACCAAGTAGCTATTAAACAAGCGACAGGTAAAGTTAAGTTCTATGGAGGTAAGACAAATCCGGTTGAAAAACGTACCCGTGTACGCGCTAGGGTCATTTCGCATGCGTTAAAGGATTTAGTATTAGAAAGTAGTAATGTCATTATTATGGGGCATAGGGCTCCCGATATGGACGCAATTGGTGCTGCGATTGGTATTTTAAAAGTTGCTCAATTAAATGAGCGTAAAGGATATATTGTGTTAGATGAAAATGATTCCGATAAAGGAATTAAGCGCTTGATGGACAAAGTGAAACAAAATGAGGAGTTATGGTCTCATTTTATTACTCCAGAGCAAGCGATGGAATTTGCAAATGATGAGTCGTTACTTGTTGTTGTCGATACGCATAAACCTTCTATGGTGATGGAGCAAAAACTGTTACATAAAATTGAAAATGTAGTAGTTATTGATCATCATCGCCGTGGAGAAGATTTTATTGAAGACCCATTGCTAGTTTATATGGAACCATATGCTTCTTCAACGGCAGAATTGGTTACAGAATTACTTGAGTATCAACCTAAAAATTTAAAGATGACAATGTTAGAAGCGACGGCATTGTTAGCGGGTATTATTGTCGACACGAAAAGTTTCACGTTCCGGACAGGGGCTCGTACATTTGATGCTGCTTCTTATCTGCGCTCACATGGTGCAGATACTGTACTTGTACAAGAACTTTTAAAGGAAGATATGGATCAGTATTTACGGGTTGCAAAAGCTATAAAAAATGCGTACATTTATAAAAATGGAATTGCGATTGCTAAAGTTGGTAGTGATGATTACTACGATCAAGTGCTTATTGCGCAATCAGCAGACACGTTATTAACGATGACAGGGATTATTGCATCATTTGTTGTTGCAAAACGTGGCGAGAATCTCATTGGAATTAGCAGCAGATCTTTAGGTGAAGTGAATGTGCAGCTAATTATGGAAAACTTAGGCGGTGGCGGGCATTTGACGAATGCAGCCACACAAATGAAAAATGTTACAGTAGATGAAGCTGAGGAGAAGCTTCGATTTGTTATTGATGACTATTTACAGGGAGGCACACAATCATGAAAGTAATTTTTCTAAAAGACGTAAAAGGTAAAGGTAAAAAAGGAGAAGTAAAAAACGTACCGGATGGCTATGCAAATAACTTCTTACTAAAACAAGGATTAGCTGCTGAAGCAACAAATAGCAGTATGAAAACTTTAGAAGCTCAAAAGCGTAAAGAAGAAAAAGATGCAGCAGCAGAGCTTGAAAATGCAAAAGAGTTAAAAGAGACTTTAGAGAAATTAACTGTAGAATTAAAGGCGAAATCTGGAGAAGGTGGCCGTTTATTTGGTTCTATCACAAGTAAACAAATCGTGGATGCAATGCAAAAATCACACAAAATTAAGCTTGATAAACGTAAATTTGAAATGGACGATGCAATCCGCGCGTTAGGTTATACAAACGTTACTGTGAAATTGCATCCACAAGTAACAGCAACAGTAAAAGTTCATGTTAGTGAACAATAAAAATAAATTAAGCAAGGAGGATTGCGTATGAGTGATGTACTTGCTGATCGTACCCCTCCGCATAATATAGAGGCTGAGCAGGCGGTTTTAGGGGCCATATTGATTGATCAAGATGCGTTAACTTCAGCATCAGAGTTATTGGTACCTGATTCGTTCTATCGAACGAAACATCAAAAGATTTTTGAAGTCATGCTTGGGTTATCTGATAAGGGAGAGCCGATCGACTTAGTAATGATGACATCAGCAATGGCTGATCAAGGATTACTAGAAGAAGTTGGTGGGGTTTCTTACTTAGCAGAGTTAGCAGAAGTTGTGCCAACTGCAGCTAACGTAGAATATTACGCACGCATCATCGCTGAAAAGGCGCTTTTACGTCGTTTAATTCGTACGGCAACTCATATTGTATCGGATGGATACGAGAGAGAAGATGATGTAGATGGTCTTTTAAATGAGGCTGAGAAAAAAATATTAGAAGTATCCCATCAAACGAATGCAAAAGCATTCCAAAACATTAAAGATGTTCTTGTAGATGCTTATGACAAAATTGAACTTTTGCATAATCAAAAGGGTGAAGTTACTGGGATACCAACTGGGTTTACTGAATTAGATAAGATGACAGCAGGTTTCCAACGAAATGATTTAATTATCGTGGCAGCACGTCCATCAGTAGGGAAAACGGCATTTTCATTAAATATCGCACAAAACGTAGCGACGAAAACGGATGAAAATGTAGCGATTTTTAGTTTGGAGATGGGTGCCGACCAGCTTGTTATGCGTATGCTTTGTGCAGAAGGGAATATTGATGCACAAAGACTTCGTACTGGTTCATTAACTTCTGATGATTGGGCAAAGTTAACAATGGCAATGGGGAGTCTCTCGAATGCTGGTATATATATTGATGATACGCCAGGTATTAAAGTAAATGAGATTCGAGCAAAATGTCGTAGATTAAAGCAAGAACAAGGTCTTGGTATGATTTTGATTGACTATTTGCAGCTTATTCAAGGAAGTGGGAAATCAGGAGAAAACCGTCAGCAGGAAGTATCAGAGATTTCTCGTACCTTAAAAGGGATCGCACGTGAATTGCAAGTGCCTGTTATTGCTTTATCACAGTTATCTCGTGGTGTAGAATCTCGTCAAGATAAACGCCCGATGATGTCTGATATTCGTGAATCTGGAAGTATTGAGCAGGATGCCGATATTGTAGCTTTCCTATATCGTGAAGACTACTATGATCGAGAAACGGAAAACAAAAATACAATTGAAATTATTATTGCAAAACAGCGTAACGGTCCAGTAGGTTCAGTGGAACTTGCATTCGTCAAAGAGTTCAATAAGTTCGTTAACTTAGAACGTCGTTTTGAGGATGGACATGCTCCACCGGCATAAAGGCAGTATAAAAAAGAAACACATTTCTTATAATAAGATGTGTTTCTTTTTTTTTATAAGAAAGATAAGGCTTTCATAAGTTAAATATATAATTCTTACGAACGAAAAAGTTTTTTTGTGAAAAAATGTTCGCTTTTCGGTTGACTTCTTTTTCGGTTTTGGTACAATTATATTGTTTGAATAGATCGTTTGAAAATTGCGGAGGTGCTTTAATAATGTCTTCAGTAGTAGTTGTAGGAACACAATGGGGCGACGAAGGAAAAGGTAAAATCACTGATTTTCTTTCTGAGCATGCGGAAGTAGTTGCAAGATATCAAGGTGGAAATAACGCGGGACATACAATTGTTTTCGGCGGAGTTAAATATAAATTACACTTAATTCCATCTGGTATTTTCTATAAAGAGAAAATTTGTGTAATCGGAAACGGATTAGTAGTAGATCCAAAAGCATTACTTGAAGAGTTAAAATACTTACACGATCGTGGTGTAAGTACTGATAATTTACGTGTAAGTAACCGTGCACACGTTATTTTACCTTACCACTTAAAACAAGATGAGTTAGAAGAAGCAAGTAAAGGTGATAACAAAATCGGTACAACGAAAAAAGGTATCGGTCCTGCATATATGGATAAAGCTGCTCGCATTGGTATTCGTATGGCTGATCTTTTAGACCGTGAAGCATTTAAAGAGAAGCTTGAGCGCAATTTAGTAGAAAAAAATCGTTTATTTGAAAAAATGTATGATACAGAAGGTTTCACTGTAGAAGAAATTTTCGAAGAGTACTTCGAGTACGGGCAACAAATCGCGCAATATGTATGTGATACGTCTGTTGTATTAAATGATGCATTAGATAATAATCACCGTGTATTATTTGAAGGTGCACAAGGTGTTATGCTTGATATTGACCATGGTACGTACCCATTCGTTACATCTTCTAACCCAATTGCTGGTGGTGTAACAGTTGGAACTGGAGTTGGTCCTGCGAAAGTTACTCGCGTTGTAGGTGTATGTAAAGCATATACAAGCCGCGTTGGTGATGGTCCATTCCCTACTGAGCTTCATGATGAAATTGGTCATCAAATTCGTGAAGTTGGTCGCGAGTATGGAACGACAACTGGTCGTCCACGCCGCGTAGGTTGGTTCGATAGCGTTGTTGTAAGACATGCACGTCGTGTTAGTGGTTTAACGGATCTATCATTAAATTCTATCGACGTTTTAACAGGTATTCCAACTCTTAAAATTTGTGTTGCTTACAAATACAATGGCGAAGTTATTGATGAAGTTCCAGCTAACTTAAACATTTTAGCAAAATGTGAGCCTGTATATGAAGAGCTTCCAGGTTGGGAAGAAGATATTACTGGTGTAAAATCATTAGATGAACTTCCTGAAAATGCACGAAAATACGTAGAACGTGTTTCTGAGTTAACAGGAATTCAAATATCTATGTTCTCAGTTGGACCAGATCGTAACCAAACAAATATTGTTCGTAACGTATACGAAGCTTAATTAATATTTTTTAGAAAAAACTCATGTCCGCATGAGTTTTTTCTTATTCTTTTATAAAAAACGAAAAAAAGTATTGCAATAAATACAGAATACATGTTATGATACATCTTGTCGTCACGAAAATATGACGTTGGTGAGTATGAGCCATTAGCTCAGTTGGTAGAGCATCTGACTTTTAATCAGAGGGTCGAAGGTTCGAGTCCTTCATGGCTCACCATTTTATTTTTCGTGGCCCGTTGGTCAAGTGGTTAAGACACCGCCCTTTCACGGCGGTAACACGGGTTCGAATCCCGTACGGGTCATGTTTTTTTTTGCTTATTTTTGGTCCCGTGGTGTAGTGGTTAACATGCCTGCCTGTCACGCAGGAGATCGCCGGTTCGACCCCGGTCGGGACCGCCACTTTTGTTTATACCACCATTAGTGGTTTTATATATAGTTTTGGCTCGGTAGCTCAGTCGGTAGAGCAGAGGACTGAAAATCCTCGTGTCGGCGGTTCGATTCCGTCCCGAGCCACTCTCAGGATATTAAGTGGGCCCACTTAATATCCTTTTTATTTATGTAATTTTACAAAACTGAGTAGTTATTTTAAAATAGAACGAGGAGCCTCTAGCAGTTGAAGCTAGAGGTTTTTCTATAGATCGTATAGGATGCCGTGTAAAAGTGGATCATACATGAGTCTATGAGAATAGAGGAGAAAATACTTAAACAAAGGATGCGGTCATATAGGACATACTATGTAAACATCAATATGTTTAGGGATTATTGACCATATTTTTATAAGGAGGAAATAGACGATGATGGGAAAGAAAATTTTAGTAGTTGATGATGAAAAGCCGATTGCAGATATTTTGAAGTTTAACCTAGAAAAAGAAGGTTTTGAAATAGTAATGGCGCATGATGGTGATGAAGCAATTGAAAAGGCTAATGAAGAACAACCAGATATGGTTTTATTAGATATTATGCTACCAGGTAAAGATGGCTTAGAGGTTTGCCGTGAAATACGTAAAAGTTCAGAAATGCCGATTATTATGCTTACAGCAAAGGACTCTGAGATTGATAAAGTATTAGGGCTTGAGCTTGGGGCAGATGATTATGTAACGAAGCCATTTAGTACGAGGGAATTACTTGCTCGTGTGAAGGCGAATTTACGCCGTCATCAACAAGGTGGTGCTGCAGAAAAAGAGGAAAATACAGAAATGGTTATTGGACCAATTGTAATTAATCCAAATGCATATAGTGTAACGAAGCGAGAGGAAAACATCGAGCTTACGCACCGTGAATTTGAGTTGCTACATTATTTAGCGAAACATTTGGGACAAGTTATGACACGCGAACATTTATTACAAACAGTTTGGGGTTATGACTATTTTGGAGATGTGCGCACAGTAGACGTAACAGTACGTCGTTTGCGTGAAAAAATTGAAGATAATCCAAGCCATCCTACTTTAATTGTAACTAGACGTGGAGTAGGGTATTACTTGCGTGACCCAGAGCAGGAATAGTATATGAAGAAAGTTGGTTTTTTTCAATCTATTCATTTAAAATTTGTGCTTATATATATGCTATTAATATTAATAGCGATGCAAGTTATTGGAGTGTATTTCGTAAGGGAATTAGAGAAGAGCCTAGTACAAGGTTTTAGGGATTCTTTAACGCAGCAAACAAACTTATTATCATATAATTTGAAGCAAGAGTTTAAAAAAAGTTATACAAAAGCAGAAACAGAGTCAACAGATGAAACGATTAAAACTTCAATTCGAAAATTTGCCTCTGATCAGAAGAAAGTTATACAAGAGGTAAGCGTATTTGATTCGCATAGAAAGTTACTGGCTATTTCAGATGAATCAAAGCAGAATAAGGTGAATCGAACATCAACTGATATAGCTGTTCAGCGAGTGTTAGTACAAAAAAAGCCGGAAGTGAAAATTGAGAAGGATGGTAGTACAGGTCATCGTGTTCAAGTTATGCTTACTCCGATTCTAGATGATAACGGTAAGGATGCGCTTGGTGTTATTTACATTGTGGCATCTATGGAAGATGTATATAAACAAATGAAGGATATAAACCAAATTTTTGCTACTGGAACAGTAATTGCTTTATTAGTAACGGCCGTACTTGGAATTTTATTGGCTCAAACAATTACAAGACCAATTTCAGATATGCGGAGACAAGCAATCGAAATGGCAAAAGGAAATTATTCGAGAAAAGTAAAAGTGCATAGCCATGATGAAATTGGACAACTGGCATTATCCTTCAATAATTTATCAAAAAAATTACAACAAGCTCGTTCTTCTACGGAAAGTGAAAGGCGTAAATTATCATCTGTTTTATCACATATGACAGATGGAGTAATTGCTACTGACCGAAAAGGGGATATTATTTTACTAAATGACCCTGCGGAAAAGATGTTAAATGTTTCTCGTGAAACAGCGCTCGATCAATCTGTTTTAGAGGTATTAGGGATACAGGAAGAATTTACGCTCGATCATTTATATGAAGAGCCAGATTCTGTTTTATTAGATTTTAGTACGAGAAACGAACCATATATTTTACGTGCTAGCTTCTCTGTTATTCAAAAAGAAACAGGGAAGGCAAATGGCTTAATTGCTGTACTATATGATGTAACAGAGCAGGAGCGTATAGAACGGGAACGCCGTGAGTTTGTGGCGAATGTCTCTCATGAATTAAGGACGCCATTAACGACGATGCGCAGTTATTTAGAGGCACTTACAGATGGAGCGTGGCAGGATCCGAATATTGCACCACAATTTTTAACGGTTACACAAGAAGAAACAGAAAGAATGATTAGACTTGTAAATGCGTTGTTACAGCTATCTAAACTTGATAGTACAGAGCACCGTTTAATGAAAGAATGGGTCGACTTTACTGATTTCTTTAATAATGTTATTGATCGCTTTGAAATGTCTAAAGAGCAAAATGTAAGTTTCAAACGATCTTTCTCTAAAAAATCTAGGTTTATTGATATGGATACTGACAAAATTACTCAAGTGCTGTATAACATTATTTCTAACGCATTAAAGTATTCACCAGAAGGTGGAACAGTAACATATCGTTTACGTGATCGCGGTGATTTATTAGAAATTAGCGTAAGTGACCAAGGAATGGGTATTCCAAAAGAAAACGTTGATAAAATCTTTGAACGTTTTTATCGCGTAGATAAAGCTCGTTCAAGACAAATGGGTGGTACGGGACTTGGATTAGCAATTGCAAAAGAAATGATTGAGGCACATGGTGGCTCTATTTGGGCGAAGAGTGAAGAAGGAAAAGGGACAACTATTTATTTCACGTTACCAATGGCAGCAGATGAAGAGGACGATTGGGAATGAGTATGGAAAACTTTAAAACAATAGTTTTAATTAACCTAGTTGTAATTAGCCTATTTCTTACTTTTAACCTATGGACGTATGTGCCAGATTCTACATCCATGCAAAACGCGAAATTTGTACAGGGGAATGAAGGAATGAACCAAACTAAAATTTCCGATGTTGTCCGTCCTACTTCTATCATCGTGCATAAAGATAAAAATCATTATGGGAGCAGAAGAGAGGCAGATATAGAATCAATCTATAAGCCTCTGGAAGTAGGGGAACTACATGGTTTTAGAGAGATATCAATCACTAAGGGTGATTTCCTTTCATATGTGCATGGTGAAGGGAAAGTTGAACTGGTTTTCCCTACCGACATCCCATTTGATGCAGTTAAATCCATGTTTAACATGAAAGAGAAGAGTACAGATAAGCCTAAACACTTTAATCGTATTCTCCTCGATCCTTCTCGAAGTAAGGATCAAGAAATTAAAATTAACTTTGTTTCTGATGGTGATAACTTTAAAATATATGAGGCAAAACTAAGTGGTGTGTATTTAAAAGATATTGTAAATGCCCAAAATCAATTTATAGTATCAGCAAAGCCTTATTTTGATTATCAACTCAATAATATGAAAAAGTTATTTTTACCAGATGGAACGACAGAGTTAAACAATATAACATATATTTCATCTAATTTAGCAGTTGATACGTTTAAGAATGCTCTGTTTAGTGATCCTCGTTATTTAAGTCCGATTACCGAGATGTCGAAAGAAACATTTACAGATGGTATTAGATCCATGGAAATTGAAAACGATCGTCACATGCTAAAGTATAAAAACTCTTCTGTCTTAACTGAGAAAACGATAGATAATTTAATGCTTTTACAAAAAAGCTTTGAATTCGTAAGTGGTCACAGTGGGAGTTTGGATTCATATCGTTTGGACTATATGAATAAAGGAGAGACAGTATTTCGTTTAAATGAAGATGGATATTCAGTATTCAATGAAGATGGATTAGCTGAATTGAGACAAATATGGGGATCAGAAGAAGTAATGGAATATGAAAGACCGCTGCTGTCTTTAAATACTAAAGGTATAGAACAGAAGGTTACTCTTCCGTCAGGGCATGTTGTAATAGCATCCCTAGAAAATAATCCAGAGATAAAGAAACAAGTAATTAAGGATATTGGCATTGGATACAAGTTATCACTAGATGGGCAAGTAGTTCGACTACAACCAATTTGGTATGTAAAGCTTGTTGAAGGTGAAACAGGTAAACAGAAAATCTATGAGTGGAGTGAGGGAGGACTAAATGGATTGGGATCGGATTAAAACCATATTTATTGTGACCTTTTTTGTTTTGGACCTCTTTCTCATTTTTCAATTCATTCAAAAGCAAGATAGTAATCAATTGGAGCTTATTGCAGAAACAAAGATAGATCAAGAATTAAAAGCAAACAAAATTACTATGGGGAATATCCCTAAAGAACCGAAAAAAGAGTCGTTTATTAGAGCGGAAAATAAAGCCTTTAAAGAAGAAGATATACAGTCTTTGAAAAATCAAACGGTGCATATACAAAATATGTATAAGATAGAAAGTAAGCTAAAAGAGCCTTTTTTAAATACGAAATCATTATCAAAAGATAAGTATAATGAATTTTTGAAGAACTATGTATTAGATGGACAAAAGTATGAATTTGGAGCGGTGAAAGACTCTAAAATTTATTTCTTTCAAAAATATAAAGATAAGCCTATTTTCTATAATAATCAGGCGATGATTGTTGTGGAATTAAATGAAAAAAATGAACTTGTTTCATATACGCAGACAATGCTAACTGATTTAAAAGAAATGGGCGAAGGTGAAAAAACGAAAGACCAAGAAATTATTACGGCTCAAACAGCTTTAGAAAATTTGTATTTAAAAAATAAAATTCATGGAAATACGCATGTTAAAGAAGCACAAATTGGTTATGCCACTCTTACCGCATCTACTTCTAATAACCAAGTACTTGCTCCAACGTGGAATTTAAAAACGGAGCAGAAGCAGGACTTCTTTGTGAATGCAATTGAAGGACAAGTTATGGAATTAGGGGAAAAGGAAAATCAAGTGGTGGATGAACATACTGGAGTGAGAAAGAATGGGGTTGCATTTTAGCGTACTTGCAAGTGGAAGTACAGGAAATATGCTATACGTAGGAACCGATGAAAAAAAATTACTAGTCGATGCAGGTTTAAGTGGTAAGGCAACAGAGGCTTTATTTAAACAGGCAGAACTGAATATAAATGATGTATCAGGTATTCTTGTAACGCATGAGCATAGTGATCATATTAAAGGATTAGGTGTATTGGCACGTAAATATGATCTACCTGTTTATGCGAATGAGAAAACATGGAATGCAATGGAACATTTAATAGGAAATATCCCAACTGAGCAAAAGTTCATTTTCTCAGTTGGGGATGTGAAAACATTTGGTGATATTGAAGTCGAGTCATTTGGAGTTTCTCATGATGCAGCAGAACCGATGTTTTATGCTTTCCATAACAATAATAGAAAATTAGCACTTATTACAGATACGGGATACGTAAGCGACCGTATGAAGGGCGTTATTAAGGGAGCTAATGCTTTCGTATTTGAAAGTAATCATGACGTAGAAATGCTTCGTATGGGACGTTATCCATGGAGCATTAAACGACGTATTTTAAGTGACGTTGGGCATGTTTGTAATGAGGATGCTGCATTAGCGATGGCAGATGTAATTACAGATGAGACAAAGCATATTTATTTAGCCCATTTAAGCTTAGATAATAACATGAAAGAACTAGCGCGTATGTCAGTATCACAAGTATTAGAGGAAAAAGGATTTGGGGTGGGTGAATCCTTTGAAATTCACGATACAGATCCAAAAATGCCTACAAAAATTCAATACGTATAATTCTTCATTTTAGTAAACAATAAAGGTGAATATAGTTGTTTTCAGGAAGATAGGTGAACAAATATGTCCTTTATTGATGAAGAAAATTATCGTATGAAACGTGCAGGAAAAAAGAAGCACAAAGGTATAGTTCTTTCTAGTATAGCGGGAACAATTGTAGGAGCTTCTTTATTTGCGTTTGGAGCGCCTTTATTTTCAAATTCTGCTGATACGCTTCCGCAAGCTGAAGCAAGCGGAAGTAATATGGCGGAAGCTCAAGGGATTAAACAGATTAGCTTTGTAGATGCTGTTGATCGTGCATCTGAAGCTGTTGTGGGTGTTATTAACATTCAACGAGATAACTTTTCAGAGGCAGATTCAGAGGCCGGTACAGGATCAGGAGTAATTTATAAAAAGACAGATGGTCAAGCTTATATTGTAACGAATAATCATGTTGTAGCTGGAGCGAATCGTATTGAAGTAAGTCTAAGTGACGGTAAGAAGGTTCCTGGAAAAGTATTAGGAACCGATGTAGTCACAGACTTAGCAGTATTAGAAATAGATGCAAAGCATGTGAAAAAAATAATTGAAATTGGCGATTCTAATACTGTTCGTAGAGGAGAGCCAGTCATTGCGATTGGAAACCCACTTGGGCTGCAATTTTCTGGAACAGTTACACAAGGTATTATTTCAGCTAATGAACGTATTGTCCCTGTAGATTTAGATCAAGATGGACATTATGATTGGCAAGTAGAAGTGTTACAAACAGACGCAGCGATTAATCCGGGTAATAGTGGCGGTGCACTTGTAAATGCAGCAGGACAATTAATTGGTATTAATTCAATGAAAATTGCTGCAAAAGAAGTAGAAGGAATTGGCCTTGCTATTCCGGTGAATAGAGCTGTTCCGATTATGAATGAACTTGAGAAGTATGGAAAAGTAAGAAGACCGTATGTTGGGATTGAACTTAGGTCATTAAATGAAATTCCAAACTATTATTGGTCAAAAACATTACATTTACCAGGTACTGTAACAGAGGGAGTTTGTATTTTGGATGTGAAAAGTCCTTCGCCAGGTGCGGATGCTGGTTTAAGAGAACATGATGTTATTGTGGCGGTAGATGGAAAACCGATTCGCGATATTATTGGATTCCGTACGGCCTTATATGATAAGGAAATTAATGATAAAATGACTCTTACGTTTTATCGTGGTACAAAAAGAGTAACAACAACAGTAAAATTAGGCATTCAAAAGTATTAAAAACAGGAGGGCCTACCTCCTGTTTTCTATTGTAGAAAAGTGAGGCGAAGAAAATGAATTTACCTTGTTGTTTAGAACATGTTGAATTAGCGTTAGATATTATTGTGGATGAGTGTGAAGTTGCGCCAGTTATCAACAATGTGGATAACTCAGAAAAAGAGAAAAAAACATGTGAATTTTGTCAAAATGAGGCGACATATGTTGTATCGAACACAGATTCTCACACAATATGTGGGTAGTATTTGTGGATATGTGGATAAGTTTTGTGGATAACATGTTTGTAAGGTGGAGGATGCGTGTGAATATCTCGATTATTTCAATTGGGAAATTAAAAGAAAAATATTTGAAACAAGGTATAGCAGAATACTTAAAACGATTATCTGCATACGCAAAAGTAGAAGTAATTGAATTGCCTGATGAAAAGGCGCCAGAAAATTTAAGTGAAGCAGAAATGTTAATTGTAAAAGAAAAAGAAGGTATACGTATACTGGATAAAATTTCTGATGACACGCATGTGATTGCATTAGCTATAGAAGGAAAGCAAAAGTCATCAGAAGAATTTGCGGTAAGTCTAGATCGCCTTGCTACATACGGAAAGAGTAAAGTCGCATTTGTAATTGGTGGCTCACTTGGACTAAGCTCAGAAGTGATGAAGCGTTCAAATGAATCACTTTCTTTTTCAAAGATGACATTACCACACCAATTAATGCGATTAGTGTTGCTTGAGCAAGTGTATAGAGCGTTTCGGATTAATCGTGGGGAACCGTATCATAAGTAATGTATTTATGTAAAACACTGATATTATCATATTTATTTTATTATGCCTATAACTGGAGGCTATGTGAATGGTAAGTGATCAGACGAGATATTCTAGGCTCGCAAATATAACAAAAATAATAAATACAAAATTAGAACTACGTGAAGTATTGCAGCGTGTGACAATGGCAATATCAGAGGAAATTGTTAGGTGCGATGCTGTTGGAATTTATTTACCCCAGGAAGATGGAACATTTAGAGGGTTTGCAGGAAAACCAGAGACTATAAACGGCGTAACGCTTGATACTCAAGTAATTGATCCTGAAATAGACTTACTGGCAAAAGAAGTTATTAAAACGAAAAAAACCATCTATATTCCTGATACCTCAAAGGATCATCGACCGGATCCGAGACCGGTTGATGCATTCAAAATTAAGTCCTTATTAGCTCTGCCTATCTCATTTGGGCAAGAGTTATTTGGTCTGGTTTTTTTATTTGATTATGGAATTCCGATGAACTTAACAGATTCAGAAATTCAAAGTGTTGAAGCTTATGTAAATATGGCTGCGGTTGCAATTCAAAACGCAAATAATTTAAAACAAAAGGAAAGCCTTATTGCTGAGAAGCAGCTATTATTAAATGTTACACGTGATTTATCAATGTGTTCCTCGATACAGGAGAGTTTTGATAAATGCTTTTTTTACTTAGAACAGATTTTAGAAAGTAAAAATATGACTGCCCATCTTCTAGATCCGCTAGACAAAACAACAATCAAAACAACGAAATTAAGTAAGGGCTGTGATTGGACAGAAGCGGATTGGACAGAGAAAAGCTATGAAGCCAAGATCCAAGAGGTTATTCAAACAAAAAATATAGATAGTAAGGGTCTATTGATGATTCCATTGGTTTCAATGGGAGAAGTATTAGGGGTAATCGTCGTTGGCAAAGAAGGAAAAGTTCACAATTATGATCATTCTCAACTTCAACTAGCAAAATCTATCGTTGATGCCACAGCCCCTACGTTTTCGAATTTGTTATATATGGATCAACTAGAAAGCATAGTGGAAGAGCGAACGAGAGAGTTAGCTGCTGCTAATGAAAAAGTTACAAGTGTGATTGAATGCATTACGGATGGATTTTTTATTTTAAATAATAAATGGGAATTTACGTACGTAAATAAGCACCAATATTTTCCGCAAAGAAAAACAGCAAAAGATGTATTAGGAAAGAATATATGGGATGTTTTCCCGAGTGAAATCGACACAATTATGTATGAGGAATTTCATCGTGCGATGTCAGAGCGAACTACAGTTCATTTCGAATTTCTTTCTACTGCAGATGAATATTGGCACGAAGTTATTGCATACCCATATGATGATGGTATTTGTTGTATTTTTAAAAACATAACGGAAAAAAAGAAATATGAACAGGAATTGAAAAGATTATCCAACATAGATTTAATAGGGCAAATGGCAGCAGGTATCAGCCATGAAATTAGAAATCCAATGACAACAGTACTAGGATTTTTACAGTTATTAAAAGAAGAGAATATCTATGAGAAACATAATAAGTACTTTCATTTAATGATTGAAGAACTTAACCGTGCCAATTCTATTATTACTGAATTTCTCTCAATGGGTAATACAAGGAAATTAGATTTGCAGATGTTAGATTTAAATTCAATTATCCGCGATATTATTCCTTTAATAAAGGTTGATACGCATAATCAAAATAAATATATTCAAGTCGATACAAATGACATTCCGAAATTACTTTTAAATCGTAATGAGATAAGGCAATTATTAATGAATCTATATCGTAATGGTTTAGAAGCGATGAGTACAGGGAAAGTTCTAACCATTAGCACTTACAAAGAAGGTCAAAATTGTGTGGTGCTTGCAGTGCGGGATCAAGGAAAAGGTATCAGGCCTGAAGTATTAGAGAAATTGGGTACGCCATTTTACACGACCAAAGAGAATGGAACTGGATTGGGGTTAGGTATATGTTATGCCATTGCTGCTCGCCATAATGCAAAAGTAGAAATTCAAACAGGATCGGAAGGCACTACTTTTTTTGTTAAATTTGATTATAAAAATAATAAAAAATAAGCTTATTTAGAATAGTTATGATGAACCGTATCATAAATAAATTTATTCTTTGCATATAAAAGGATAAAAAGACCATTGGACAAAAATTACCGATGGTCTTTTAAATATTATTAGATGGTATGTAGATTTCCTAAAATAAGTATGTTTCTATTTCCATAAAAATATGCTGTAATATGAAGAGGAAAAAGTATAAGTAGTTAGAGAAGTGAGGAATTAAAGGTGAAGAAGTTTAAGAAGTTTTACTTGGAGATTACGAGTGTATGTAATCTTGCGTGTAGCTTTTGTCCGCCGACGGAAAGGCAGAAGCAATTCATTTCTGTGGAGGATTTTGCTAAAAGATTAGACCAAATTAAACCTCACACAGACTACATTTATTTGCACGTGAAGGGTGAGCCGTTGCTCCACCCGAAAATAGATCAACTATTAGACTTAAGTCATGAAAAAGGGTTTAAAGTTAATATTACAACGAACGGAACGTTAATTAATAAGAGAAGACATAGGCTGTTAAATAAACCTGCGTTAAGACAAATGAATTTTTCACTGCATAGTTTTGATGGACATCCAGGTTCGCAAGATAAAGAGGGCTATGTAAGGAGTATACTTTCCTTCATTAGGGAAGCGACAAGTCAATCAGATTTAATTGTATCGTTAAGGTTATGGAATTTAACTCAGGATAATAAAACAAATGCTGAAATCCAGAAAAATAGAGAGTTATTATCTATAATTGAAAATGAATTTGATCTATCTTATCAAATTGAAGAGAAGCTTACACCAGGAAAAGGTATAAAAATTGCAGAACGTGTCTTTATTAATCAAGACTATGAATTCCAGTGGCCAGCATTACATGAAGAAGAGGATGATGGGAAAGGATTCTGTCATGGACTTCGTAATCAAGCGGGTATTTTAGCGAATGGAACAGTTATTCCTTGTTGTTTAGATGGTGAAGGGATTATTAACCTTGGGAATATTAATAATGATTCATTTTCTAACATTATCGAAGGTGAAAGAGCAACAAACATTGTCGATGGATTTTCGAAAAGAGTTGCGGTTGAAGAACTTTGCAGGAAATGTGGATATCGCAAACGGTTTGGGAAGTAAATATGAAATAAGCCCTCATAAAGCGAGGGCTTATTTTTTATACTTGATAAGAATGCTCTAATTTATCAAGTAATGAACCAACGTAAGAAACAGCTTTACGGATTGCATCTGGTTTTGACATATCTACTCCGGCATGTTTCATTGTACCACCAGCGATCAATAGCAGGTTGCCCTTCCTCTTTAATCATTTGAGCTACTGCAGTAGATGCAGTGTGTGCTGCCTTTTTTTTGTAGTATTTCTAGTAACGATTTAAGGAAAGGTTCAAGTTTTGTTTCTTCAGTTAAATATTTTTCAATTGTTCCTTCGCCGAATATGAGGATTTCATTATGAATAAAGGATAGTGCAGTATGTACTTTCGTCCATAAAGCAGAAATTTTGGAAGAGTTCGCTTGAACACTTGGATTTGTACGATCAGTAGATTCTTTTAAATTTGCATATGAGTACAGTTTTGTTAACGTCATTAAAAGCTCTTCTTCTAAAAGTAGGCAATTTAATAAAGTGTGGGAGCTAGTATGTAAATGCCCTTTAAATGAATCAAGTTTCTGTATATCATTTTCCAATGCGTTTAATGCAGTATGCCATTCGGCATCAGAATTATACAAATCGGATAAATTCCATGTTAGTTCAGCAGGTACCTCTGCGCGATTAAGACGATTTTCTATTACATTTTTCAAGTCGTATATCCTCCTTATTAAGACTATCTAAAAATATAATGATAGAAAATTCGGTTAAATTAAAATATTTTTCATTTTTATATACAAAAAAGAAGGACAAGCATGAAAATGCTTGTCCTTCGAGTTAATTTAAGAATTAATATACTTTGTCACCATTGAAAATCGAGTTTTTCACGACAACATAATCTACAGTACGAATAGCATCTAATTTTGTTCCACCAGCGTAAGAGATAGAAGATTGAAGATCTTGTTCCATTTCGATTAACGTATCTTCTAAAGAACCTTTATGCTCAACGAACATTTTCTTACCTTCAACGTTTTTCTTCTCACCCTTTTGGAATTCAGAAGCAGAACCGAAGTATTCTTTATAAAGTTTTCCATCTCTTTCAATTGTTTCTCCCGGAGACTCTTCGTGACCAGCGAATAGAGAACCGATCATGACCATAGTTGCCCCAAAGCGAATAGATTTAGCTACGTCGCCGTGTGTACGAATACCACCATCAGCGATAATTGGCTTACTTGCAGCTTTTGCACACCAGCGAAGTGCAGCTAGCTGCCAACCACCAGTTCCGAAGCCTGTTTTAATTTTAGTAATACAAACTTTACCAGGTCCAATACCAACTTTTGTTGCATCGGCACCAGCATTTTCTAATTCTCTTACCGCTTCTGGAGTTCCAACGTTTCCAGCGATAACGAAGCTCTCTGGTAAATGTTTTTTAATATGTTGAATCATGTTGATCACAGCATTAGAATGACCGTGTGCGATATCAATCGTGATATATTCAGGTGTAAGTTGCTCAGCAGCTAATTGTTGTACGAATTCATATTCGTCCTCTTTTACACCAACGCTGATAGAAGCGATTAACCCACGTGATTGCATATCTCTAATGAATGAGATTCGTTTCTCTGGTTGGAAACGATGCATGATATAAAAGTAGTTGTTCTCAGCTAAATAAGTTGCAATTCTTTCATCAATAATCGTTTGCATATTTGCAGGCACGACAGGTAATTTAAATTTATGTTTTCCTAAAGTGACAGTTGTATCACATTCAGAGCGGCTATTTACAATACATTTTGCAGGAATTAATTGAATATCTTCATAGTCGAATACGTTTTCCATCATTTACACCCCTAAAATACGAATATTTTATTTTTATTAATTAAAAATGTTCGTCCATAGGATAATTTACATTATTTTTATTAAGAAGTCAAAGGATTTCTTAACATTTTTTGAAAAAGTAGATTTTATATCTGGAAAACAACGTTAAAAACGAATTTAAAACGTTTTTTCTTTTGTATTGTTCGTTTATGAAAAAAGTTTAAAAATTAAGATAATTACACAAGGTTGTATGTATTCTTTTTATTTTTTTGAGTGGATATAGGATACTATGAAAAGGTTAATGCTAACAATACGAGCAAAAGATGTTATCAAGTAGTTGAACAATATATGAAATGAAAAGGTTTATTTCTATATAAAAAGATGAATCTGGCATGATTCACCTTTTATGTGAGGTTTCAAGTATAATAAGTAGGGTGATAGTAACGTATACAAAAGATAAAAAAGAAAATAATACAGAATAAAATGAGGTTAATATATGAGTAAAAAAAGTTTTTCTAATTATAAATTAAGTAAGGAAATTGTAAGGGCACTTACTGGGTTAGGATATGATCATCCAACAGAAGTACAAGGTGAGGTTATTCCAGTTGCATTACAAAAGAAGGATCTTGTTGTGAAGTCCCAGACTGGAAGTGGAAAAACCGCTTCATTTGGTATTCCACTTTGTGAAATGGTGGAGTGGGAAGAGAATAAACCACAAGCATTAGTTTTAGCACCAACGAGAGAGCTTGCAGTACAGGTAAAAGAAGATATTACAAATATAGGTCGATTCAAAAGGATTAAGGCTGCGGCAGTTTATGGGAAATCTCCATTTGCACGTCAAAAATTAGAATTAAAGCAAAAGACACATATTGTAGTTGGGACTCCTGGTCGTGTGTTGGATCATATTGAGAAGGGTACCCTTTCTTTAGAGTGCTTGAAGTATTTAGTTATTGATGAAGCAGATGAGATGCTAAATATGGGCTTTATCGATCAAGTAGAGGCAATTATTGATGAATTACCTACAAAAAGAATGACAATGTTATTTTCAGCAACACTTCCAGAAGATGTTGAGAAATTGTCTCGTACATATATGAATTCACCAACTCATATTGAAATTAAAGCAGCTGGGATTACGACGGATAAAATTGAACATACTCTTTTTGAGGTGATAGAAGATGAGAAGCTTTCACTACTTAAAGATGTAACAACGATTGAGAATCCTGATAGCTGTATTATTTTCTGTCGTACACAAGAAAATGTAGATC
The DNA here is from genome assembly GCF_002218325.1 of Bacillus sp. M13(2017). Lineage (NCBI taxonomy): Bacteria > Bacillati > Bacillota > Bacilli > Caryophanales > Bacillaceae > Bacillus > Bacillus sp. M13(2017). The sequence continues at coordinate 43,980 of NZ_KZ268516.1, forward strand.
ATGTATATAGACAATTAAAACGAGCTAACTATCCTTGTGACAAAATACATGGTGGTATGGTACAAGAAGATCGTTTTGAAGTCATGGATGATTTTAGAAAAGGAAAATTCCGTTATTTAGTAGCAACAGATGTAGCTGCGAGAGGAATAGATATTGATAATATTACACATGTTATTAATTATGATATTCCACTTGAAAAAGAAAGCTATGTACATCGTACCGGAAGAACGGGACGAGCTGGAAATAGTGGAAAAGCTATTACATTTATAACACCATATGAAAATAGATTTTTAGAAGAGATTGAGGAGTATATTGGATTTGAAATTCCAAAGGCGATTGGACCCTCAAAAGAAGAAGTTATGAAAGAGAAAGCTGCATTTGAAGAAAAGATACATGCTAAACCAATTATAAAGAAAGATAAAAATGCAGACATCAACAAAGGCATTATGAAGCTGTACTTTAATGGCGGGAAGAAAAAGAAAATTAGGGCGATAGATTTCGTCGGTACAATTGCTAAAATTAAAGGTGTTACAGCAGAAGATATAGGTATTATTACGATACAAGATAACGTTTCTTACGTTGAAATATTAAATGGAAAAGGACCACTTGTCTTGAAAGTCATGAAGACTACAACGATTAAAGGGAAACAACTAAAAGTTCATGAAGCAATTAAGTAAATAAAAAACTATCCACTTTAATAGGTGGATAGTTTTTTATTTATGATTCTTTTAAATTATCCACTAGTTGCTCCGCTAAACGTCTATACATATTACTCATAGTCACGAAGGATGTTAGTAGTAGAAATTTTTCTAGCTTTGTATCTTCTAAGGAAGAAATCTCATTTACTTCTGTAACACGGTTATTTACGTCTTGTTTAAAGCTTTCGACATTGCTTTCAGTAAGAGCAAGATAATTTTTGTATAACGTATTTAATTCGAATGAATCATCATTTAATAAGGAGTCATTTATAGTTTCTAATGAACTTTTTATGTCGTTAATGGAGAGAGCTCCCTTTAATTGATAAATTAGGCTAATTAAAATCATATGTTCTTTTGAATACTTTTTATTTTTGATAGGGATGAATAGTTTCCCTTTTGCGTAATTATTAATCATCGTTTTTGTTAATACTTTTTCATCATCAGTTCTCGTTGTATCTGCATAAGTATTCTCAAATAGTTGGACAACTTGATCTACATATAAGTCAACATTTGGAATATCCTCAAGTTTAATATTTTTTTCTAAATGCAATGTCTCAAGTAATTCATTTATATTTTCCACGTAGAATCCCTCACTTTTATAACTTAGCGGAACTTAATGTCTAATTAATATATCTTTAAATATGGTATTACGAAACAAATGAATTGTAAATGTTGACCTTAAAAAGAAATGTGTATATAATTACATGTAGTTATCAAAACTACATGTAATTATATGAGGGGTGTTATTATGAATGCTTATGTAAGGGAACCAGTTAATGCATTTACTCACTTAGGTGGAGCGATATTATCATTTATTGCCTTATTAGCTATGCTTGTGAAAGTTTCTATCAAGATGCCATCATTTGCTGCAATTACAGCTGTTATTTTATTTGGTATTGGAATGATGGTCCTTTATACGGCGTCAGCTGTATATCATAGTGTTGTGGCCAATGAGCGTGTTATTTACTTCTTTAGGAAGTTAGATCATTCTATGATTTTTATATTAATTGCAGGTACATATGCACCCTTTTGCTTAATTACATTAAATTCAGCAAGTGGTTTACTATTATTTTGTTTAGTCTATGCAACTGCGATTTGTGGCATTGTATTTAAAATGTTTTGGTTTAATTGTCCAAGATGGTTATCGACAGCAATTTATATTACGATGGGTTGGTTAATTGTTTTATTTTTTGCACCGTTAGCTGAGAATTTAAGTACAGGAGGCATTATTTTCTTAGTACTTGGGGGCATTTTTTATACAATTGGTGGATTTATTTATGGAACAAAGCCAAAATGGTTAGAGTTTAAATATATGGGGCATCATGAAATTTTTCATGTTTTTGTATTATTAGGTAGTCTTGCGCATTTTCTAAGTGTATATTGTTACGTAATTTAATAAAAAAACGCCACATAATTTTTATTATGTGGCGTTTTTTTATTACCTGATTAGAATCGTATATGTTATAAAATTATTATGGGATAAAATGTAAGTTTCTGTGTTCGCATGTTAAACATAGGATAAGAAATATGTGATATACTTTGAGAAGTTTATAATGAATGAAATATGGAGGACTATAATTATGGCAATACTTGTAACAGGTGGAGCAGGATATATTGGTAGTCATACATGTGTAGAATTACTAAATAGCGGTTACGAAGTTATAGTAGTGGATAATCTTTCGAATAGCTCGGTAGAATCTATAAATCGAGTGAAAGAAATAACAGGAAAACAATTTAAGTTTTATAAAGAAGATGTTTTAAATCGCGAAGCGCTTGACGCAATTTTTGAAGAAAATGCAATTGAAGCAGTTATTCACTTTGCAGGATTTAAAGCTGTAGGGGAGTCAGTAGCGATTCCATTAACATATTATCATAACAACATTACAAGCACGTTAGTGCTATGTGAAGTAATGCAGAAACATAATGTAAAGAAGATGATCTTTAGTTCATCTGCAACTGTATATGGTATCCCAGAAACGTCACCGATTACGGAGGAGTTTCCATTAAGTGCAACAAATCCATATGGTCAAACGAAATTAATGATTGAGCAAATTATGCGTGATGTAGCATTTGCAGATGCAGAATGGAGTATCGCATTACTTCGCTATTTCAATCCATTTGGTGCACACGAAAGTGGGCGTATCGGAGAAGATCCAAATGGAATCCCAAATAACTTAATGCCATATGTAACGCAAGTAGCAGTAGGTAAGTTAAAAGAATTAAGCGTATTCGGAAATGACTATCCAACGAAAGATGGAACAGGAGTCCGTGATTACATCCATGTTGTGGACTTAGCAAATGGTCATGTAAAGGCGCTTGAGAAAGTACTGAGTACAACAGGAGTAGATGCTTATAACCTGGGCACAGGCATGGGCTATAGTGTACTAGAGATGGTTGAAACGTTTGAAAAAGTTTCGGGCAAGAAAGTTCCTTATAAAATTACAGAGCGTCGCCCAGGTGATGTGGCAGTATGTTTTGCTGATGCATCGAAAGCAAAGCGTGAATTAGGCTGGGAGGCAACACGCGGATTAGAAGAAATGTGTGCAGATTCTTGGAAATGGCAATCAAATAATAAAAATGGCTATTTAGAAGTTTAATGATGAATATAAAAAAATGACCTTTGCATAAAAGCAAGAGGTCATTTTTTATTAAGTTTATTAGCGAACCTAGAAAAGAACGTTCGCTGTTTTAAATGATATGATTTTACAATATCGTATGCTAGAAGGTAGTAGAATGAGATAGAGGAATGTATTATTTTATTAATTTTTTATAGAAATTGAAAGCGTATTATTGAAAAGTATTCCAACACTTGTATCATTGTTAGAGTCCGTTTATAATCAAGGAATCCTAGTTCATGTTTTAATAGGATTATTTATTATTGAAAGCGTTTTAAGTTCGCTCCTTTTTGAGGTAGGAGGTCTGACTTATTTGGATGAAAAATTATGTATGTAGTTTTAAATGGGAAGAAAAATAATATAAGTATCACTTTATAGTGTGGGGAGGTTAAAAGTGTGAAAGGTAAAGATTTTCACACGAATATATATGGGTTATGTAGGATTATTACTTTCAGGGGCAGCTTTATTTTTAAATAGTCTTGTTATATTAGGGAAAGCAGAGATGAAAAGTGCGGGTGTTTTTAATTTATTTGTGGGTGCACTACAAATTATTATTCCGTTTTATTTGATCATGATTTCTGACCAAAGCAATTGGACAGTGTATTCATATGCGGCTACTTTCTTATTTGGATTAACTTATTTATATGTAGGTGTTACTTTTATAAAAGGAATGGATAGTAGTGGTCTAGGATGGTTTTGTATTTGGGTAGCAATTATAGCCTTATTCTATATGGTTGTTTCATTTGTTCAATTCCATGATGTTGTTAATGCGTTAACGTGGTTTATGTGGGCATTACTTTGGTATTTATTCTTTGTATTAAATACACAAAAGAAGAACATTAATCAATATCTTGGAAGGATTGCCTTCGTACAATCATGGGTAACATTGACTTTACCTTCACTCTTTTATTTTATGGGAGTGTGGGGAGAGGGATTTGTATATGAACTATGGGTTTATGTATCAGTAATTTCTATTTTGTACTTCTGTTATTGTATTTATAAATATCGAGTACGTTAATATATTATCTGCATAAAGGCATGGAATCGTTAAACTGATTTCATGCTTTTTTATATATTAGCGTTTTATAATAAAAGAGGTGGTATCTTATAAATCATGAAAATGGGGGTGATGAAATTGAAGAAAGTGTTGGTGCTAGGAGGAACAAGATTTTTTGGTAAACATTTAGTAGAGTACCTTTTGCAAGCTGGACACGATGTAACAATTGCCACGAGGGGAATTACCGAAGATTCTTTTGGTAATGCAGTAAAAAGAATAATTGTCGATAGAGAAGATGGAAAGCTACTAGAAGAGCGTCTAGAAGGAAAAAGTTATGATATTGTATACGATAATTTATGCTATAGCTCGAATGCAGCAAAGATAGTATGTGAAGTGTTACGAGGGAAAACGAAGAAATACGTTATGACATCTTCAATGGCTGTCTATGAACCTGCATTAAGCTTGTTAGAAGAGGACTTTAATCCAAATGAATATGCAATTACATATGGAGATAGGAATGATTTTAATTATAGTGAAGGAAAGAGATTAGCCGAAGCGGTTTTATTTCAATATGCAACATTCCCAGTCGTTGCAGTACGTTTTCCAGTTGTTATTGGAGAAAATGATTATACGAAAAGGTTACAATTTTACGTTGAATGTATCGTGAACCAAAAACCTATCGCTATGGATCATGTAGATGGAACTTTGTCATTTATACATGAAAAAGAAGCGGGAGAGTTTCTAGCTTGGTGCGGAATGGAAAATGTGAGAGGACCAATTAACGCATGTAGTAATGGTGTAGTTTCTACGGAAGAAATTATTCATTTTATAGAAGAGAGGACGGGAATAAAAGCACTCATTCAGGAAGGTGGGGAAAATATAGCTCCTTATAATGAGGTAACTAACTGTACGTTACATAATGGAAAGGCTTGTGAATTTGGATTTTTGTTCCGAGAGCTGAAACTAGAAATAAAAAATATTTTAAAACATTATATAAATACAATGAAGTAATCATAAATCCCCCGGTGGCAATCCGGGGGATTCTGGAGGATTTCGACAATACTGATTTTACATTACCAAATTTACCTTATACGTACGACTAATGTTTTTGTGATTGAATTGCTTGTAAATACTTCTCGTTTACTTGGTCCCAGTTTACTGTATGCCACCAGTTGGTAACAAACTCTGGGCGCCTATTTTGATACTTTAAATAATAAGCATGTTCCCATACATCAATTACGAGTAAGGGGATTTTCCCTTCTTGCAAAGGTGTATCTTGATTTGGTGTACTCATAACAGAGAGTTCCTCACCGTCAAGAACAAGCCATCCATAGCCACTTCCAAAACGACTAATAGCTGCTTTGGAAAGTTGATCTTTTAAGTTGTCAAAGGTATTGAAATAATAATCAATTACTTTTGCAACGTCTCCATTAGGCTCACCGCCACCTCGTGGGCTCATCACTTCCCAAAAAAGACTATGACAATAGTGACCACCACCGTTATTTCGTACAGCTGTAACAATTTCCTTCGGTAAAGCATCTAAATTACATAGCAATTCTTCTAAAGATTTATTATGTAATTCAGTATAATTTTCTAAAGTAGCATTTAAATTGTTTACGTATGTCGCATGGTGCTTTCCATGATGAATGGAAAGTGTATTGCTATCAATATGTGGCTCTAGTTCATCATAGTCATATGAAAGCTTTGGCAATTGAAATGAAGACATAACATTACCTCCTTTCGATTTAAAAAGTTGGTCTAGGTAAAAATACTTTACCTGAGTCAAAAATACACCCATTTTCCATATAAGTCAATAGTAAGTCTATTAATTTTCTGAAAAATATTACAATAAAAGTAACACTCTCACTTTCATTTGTGACTCCTATCCTTTTTGCTTATACTGTAAAGTAGCAGGGTTTTGTTGAAATAGAAGGAGATTGTTTATGAGTAAAACGAAACAATTAATAGAGGAAGCAAGTAATTTTATTACGACTTGTTATAAGGAGCTTCATAAAGAACAATTGATAGAAGAACGTATAAAAGAAATTCAAATTGAGATAGAGCAGACAGGGACATATGAGCATACATTTGAAGAACTTGTTCATGGTTCACGAATGGCATGGCGTAACAGTAATAGATGTATTGGAAGACTATTTTGGAGTAAGATGCACATATTAGATGCGCGCGAAGTAAATGATGAAGAGGGTGTATATAATGCATTAATTCATCATATTAAATATGCAACGAACGACGGGAAAGTTAAACCAACGATTACGATTTTTAAGCAATATCAAGGTGAGGAAAATAATATAAGAATTTATAATCACCAATTGATTCGATATGCAGGATATAAAACAGAGACGGGAGTGATTGGTGACTCTCATTCCGCTACATTTACAGACTTTTGTCAGGAGCTTGGTTGGCAAGGGGAAGGTACGAATTTCGATGTATTGCCACTTGTGTTCTCTATAAACGGGAAGGCGCCTACATATAAAGAAATTCCGAGAGAAGAAGTAAAAGAAGTGCCAATTGAACACCCAGAATACCCTATTTCATCACTTGGAGTAAAATGGTATGGGGTTCCAATGATCTCAGATATGCGCTTAGAAATTGGCGGTATTTCTTATACAGCGGCTCCGTTCAATGGATGGTATATGGGAACAGAAATTGGGGCGCGCAACTTAGCAGATCATGATCGTTATAATTTACTTCCAGCTGTTGCGGAGATGATGGATTTAGATACATCGAGAAATGGTACGTTATGGAAAGATAAGGCGTTAATAGAGTTGAATATTGCCGTACTACACTCCTTTAAAAAACATGGAGTTAGTATTGTTGATCACCATACTGCTGTACAACAATTTCAGCAATTTGAGAAGCAAGAAGCTGCTTGTGGTCGTGTTGTAACAGGTAATTGGGTATGGCTTATTCCACCATTATCTCCAGCTACCACCCACATTTATCATAAACCGTATCCGAATGAAATTTTGAAGCCAAATTTCTTTCATAAATGATATTTAGTGTAGGTTTTTTCTGTGAAATATAATTTTTTTAAATTACTGTTATGTAGCAAATGGAAGCCTTTACTCTCGGTTATTTTTGGAAGAGGCTTTTTGAACCAAGGAGTTCCTTATGTTATAATCAAATTTCTGTTTCGAAGACCTTATAGAAATATAAGGTCTTTTGTTTTGCTTTTTTATGTAAGAGGAAGAGATTTTTTCTTTTTAATAAGGGATTTGGCATATTTTTAGGGACAACATAAGTATGTGGGAAGTCGATAAAATGTTATGCATATATAATTATTGTGTTTTGGTTTTAAACAATAAAACATAATAAAGTTGTTTTTTAGATTGCTGAGGAAGGAGGAAGTGTAAATGAGGATGAAGAGTCGAAAAACTGATTGGCCTGTATTTATTATTAGTGGTGGTTCACTTTTATTATTTGTAATTGCAGTTTTTTTGAACAAGGATTATGTAGAGAGTGCGATTAATAAAAGTTTCGCTTTTTCAATTAAATATTTCGGTGCCTTCTGGCAAGTTTTATTATTAGGTACATTTATTGTTGCGATGTGTATGGCGTTCTCCAAATATGGGAGAGTTAAGCTTGGAGGATTAGAAAAACCTGAGATTAGTACGGCAAAATGGCTTGCTATTATTATGTCTACATTACTTGCCGGAGGTGGCGTTTTTTGGGCAGCAGCAGAGCCAATGTATCATTTGATGACGGTGCCACCAATACATGATGGTATATCTGCTGGAACGAAAGAAGCAGTCATGCCTGCTTTAGCACAAAGTTATATGCATTGGGGATTTTTAGCATGGACGATTTTAGGTACAATTAGTGCGGTAGTTATGATGTATGGACATTATCATAAAGATATGCCGCTAAAACCTCGAACGCTTTTATATCCTATTTTTGGGGAAAAATTAAGAAAGAGCCTGCTTGGAACGATAATTGATGCAGCTGCAATTATTGCAGTAGCTGCAGGTACAATTGGCCCAATTGGATTTTTAGGTTTACAAGCAAGTTATGGATTACAAGAATTATTTGGAATTTCTGATGTGTTTACTACTCAATTAGCAATTATTGTTTGTGTGGTGGCCGTGTCTACCATATCGGCAGTAACAGGTATTGATAAAGGGATTCAAATTATAAGTAATTTAAATGTTAGATTAGCAATTGTATTAATGGCATTCATATTACTATTTGGGCCAGGTGGATTTATTATTGATTCGTTTGTTTCTTCGTTTGGATTTTATGTAAATGAGTTTATACCGATGAGCACATACCGTGGTGATACAAGTTGGTTAGGATCTTGGACAATCTTTTTCTGGGGATGGTTTATTGGATACGGACCAATGATGGCAATTTTAGTGAGTCGAATTTCAAGAGGGAGAACGATTCGAGAAATCATCGTTGCAATTGGAATTATCGCACCTATTATTACAACGTTTTGGTTTACTATATTAGGTGGATCAGGCGTGTTTTATGAGTTGATGAATCCTGGGTCTATCTCGGACGCATTAAGTGAATCTGGTATGCCGGCAGCTATGATTGCAATTACAGGGCAATTGCCACTTTCTAATATTATTGGACCAGCATTTCTTTTATTAACAATTTTATTTGTAGTGACAACAGGAGATTCAATGGCTTATTCCATTTCAATGGCAGTGACTGGAGACGGAGATCCTAGAATTAGTTTGCGAATTTTTTGGTCGCTTATTATGGGGGCAGTTGCAGCAATTCTTTTATATATGGGTGAAGGAAGTATTAATGCTCTACAATCGTTTATCGTAGTAACGGCAGTTCCGGTATCAATTTTATTATTCCCAATGCTATGGTTAGCACCTAAAGTTGCGGGAGAATTAGCATTAAAACAAGGTATTGTAAAAGAAGAAGATAAAACTGCATTCTTATTTCAGAAGGCTAGTAAATCAAAATAAATAAACACGTAAAAGAGGAAGCATCTTAAATGAGATGCTTCCTCTTTTACGTTTAATCTAATACTTTCCCATTTGTTTCTGGTACACATAGTAGCATTGTAATTAACCCGATTGGGTAAATGATAAAAATCAAGGACAATGCTCCAAGTAGGTTGCCACCTGTAGCAAGTAAGCCAATAATAACAGGTCCAAATCCAGCTAATCCACGTCCTGTACCGAAAATAAAGTTTTCTGCGGTAGAGCGAGCCTCAGCAGGATAGTTCTCAGCTAAAATTGCTCCAAATCCTCCCATCATTCCATTTGCAAAGAATCCAAGCAATGCACTTCCCCATAATAATAATGTTGAATCTGTGAATAAGAAGAAGTAAATGAGACAGTATACTGTACCACCAATATAATAGATTGCAAAAGTTTTACGACGACCAATTTTATCAGCCAGAATACCAAAGATTGCAATTCCAATTAGCATACCGATGGTAGAAATGAACATCCAGCCACTTGCTTTTGCTAATGTATAGTTATATTTATTTGCTAAAATAGTGGGCATCCATGTGAAGATTCCGTAATATCCGAAGTTCTGGATAAACGACATAATAATAAGACCGATTGTTGTAATTGTTACTTTTTTATTGGCAAATAACTTTCGAAGTGGGAATTTTTTTATATGTTTTAGTTGTTCTGCTTCAGTAGTTGTTAATTTACCTGCAGCTTCTTTTTGCAATAGTTCCTTTTTGTAGCGTTGTTTTTGCTCCCATATTTTCGGTTCACTTAAACTTTTGCGGACATAGACAGCTAGTAAAGCTGGAATTAATCCAAATAAGAAAACGGCTCTCCATCCAAAGTGCGGGACAATAAATGCTGGAAGGATTGAAGCAACCAATACACCAAATTGCCATCCAAGTGCAACAACAGATGTCGCTTTAGCACGCATTTCTTTAGACCATGTTTCTGTTACGATGGCCATTCCGATTCCGAATTCACCACCAACTCCCATTCCAACTAAAAAGCGCAGAATTAATAATTGCCAGTAGTCTGTTGCGAAATAAATGAGTGCGGTTGCTAGTGAAAACAGTAAGATTGTGAAGGCCATTGTACGAATACGGCCAAATAAATCAGCAATAAATCCAAATAAATAAGAACCAATTAACATCCCTATTGTGGTAGCTAATGTTAAGTTTCCACCTTCAACAGGACTTAAGTGAAACTCTTTTAAAATATAGACAAGTACGAAAGATAATAACAACATATCTAAACCTTCTGCTGCATATCCTAGCGCAGAACCAAATAATGTTTTATATCTTTTCGCTTTCGTCTCCTCTGTTGTTTGTTGTACATCAGTAGTGACGTTCATTATTACTCCTCCTTATTTTCTACAGTCGCTATGGAAGAATAACAAAAGGCCTTCTCACCTGATATGATGAGAAGGCCAAAAAAGCATACGTATCCCCAAAAAAGAACATACGTATATTGTATTCCGACTTCCTTCTCAACCTCACGGGGTTGGGTTAAAGGACTGTATTATATTACTTTATTTTTAGCACTCTTCTATTGTATTGTCAAATAAAGAGAAAGTTATTATGTGTAAAATATTTCAAAAAACATTTCGTTCTTCTTGACGCCGACTTCATTATTTTCCCATAATAAAACTAACTAAATAAAAAGGAATGAATCAAAGATGCTAAATTTAGTACTCATGATGATTGAACGAGTCGGACTTATAGTTATTTTAGGATTTTTACTCTCTCATATTAAAACTTTCAGACGCCTCCTTCATAAACAGGATGGCTATGTAGATAAGCTTAAGCTTATTTGTATTTTTTCGGTATTTACAATTGTAAGCAATTACACTGGGATTGAAATAGCAGGAAATACGATTATGAATGAAAACTGGTTACAAGGTGTTTCTTCGTCAAGCACAATTGCGAATACGCGTATTATGGGTGTTGGTATTAGCGGCTTACTTGGTGGCCCTATTGTAGGGGTTGGAGTAGGATTTTTTGCTGGTATTCATCGTTATATGCTTGGTGGTACGACAGCGTTAAGCTGCGCAATCTCTTCTATTTTAGCTGGGATTATAACTGGTTATATCGGATATATTTTCAAAAAATATAATCGTACAATTACTCCTAAGTTTTCAGCAGTTTTAAGTATTTTTATCGTATCTTTAGAAATGCTTATGATTTTATTAATTATAGAGGATGGAATTAGCGTTGTGAAAACAATAGCGATACCGATGATTCTTGTAAATAGTTTTGGCAGTTTTATTTTACTTTCTATGATACAAGCTATTTTGCGTCAGGAGGAGAATGCAAAAGCGCTTCAGACTCATAAAGTATTGCGTATTGCTGATAAAACGTTACCGTATTTTCGTCAAGGCTTAACAGAAGAATCGTGTAAGCATGTGGCACAAATTATTCACCGCTTTACAGGAACGGATGCGGTATCTTTAACAGATACAGAGAAAATATTAGCGCACGTTGGATTAGCATCAGATCATCATATTCCTTCACATAGTTTAATAACTGGTTTGTCGAAAGAAGTTTTAAATACAGGGAAAATAATGAAAGCAAAATCACGTGAGGTCATTAATTGTCAACATGAAGGATGCCCTTTGCAAGCGGCGATTGTTATTCCACTAACTTCGCATGGAAATACGATAGGGACATTAAAACTGTATTTCAAAAATCCTAACCAGTTAAGTCGTGTGGAAGAGGAATTAGCAGAAGGGTTAGCAAAAATATTCTCTACACAACTTGAATTAGGGGAAGCTGAGTTGCAAAGTAAATTACTTCAAGATGCGGAGATAAAAGCATTACAAGCGCAAATTAACCCGCACTTTTTATTCAATGCGATTAATACAGTATCAGCTTTATGCCGAACAGATGTAGAAAAAGCAAGGAAGTTATTATTACAGCTCAGCGTGTATTTCCGTTGTAATTTGCAAGGAGCACGTCAGTTATTGATTCCGCTAGAACAAGAATTAAACCATGTACAGGCATACTTATCACTAGAACAAGCACGGTTCCCAAATAAGTATGAGGTAAAGATGTATATTGAGGATGAGCTAAAGACAATTTTAGTACCACCATTTGTTCTTCAACTATTGGTTGAAAATGCATTGCGACACGCTTTTCCGAAGAAGCAACCAGTATGCGAAGTGGAAGTGCATGTTTTTGAAAAAGAGGGTATGGTTCACTTTGAAGTAAAAGATAATGGACAGGGAATTGATGAAGAACGTTTAGAACAATTAGGAAAGATGGTAGTTTCGTCAAAGAAAGGGACTGGAACAGCTTTATATAATATTAACGAACGTCTTATTGGTTTATTTGGGAAAGAAACGATGCTTCATATCGAAAGTGAATTAAATAAAGGGACGGAGATTACCTTTATTATTCCAAAAAAAGTAGGGGAGGAAGAACCGGGTGTTAAAAGTATTAGTAGTTGACGATGAAATGTTAGCACGTGATGAACTAAAGTATCTATTAGAGAGGACGAAAGAAGTTGAGATAGTTGGTGAGGCTGATTGTGTGGAAGACGCATTAGAAGAACTAATGCAAAGTAGACCAGATATTGTGTTTTTAGATATTCAATTATCCGATGATAACGGATTTGAAATCGCGAATATATTAAAGAAGATGAAAAATCCACCTGCAATTGTATTTGCTACGGCCTATGATCAATATGCGTTGCAAGCATTTGAAGTAGATGCGTTAGACTACATTTTAAAACCATTTGATGAAGAGCGTATTGTGCAGACATTAAAGAAGTATAAAAAACAAAAACAAGCGCAAACAGAAACGAAGCACGAAATAAAGGGGACAGATGTAACAGCAGAGATGCATAAATTAGCATTACCAATTGAAGAATCAATCGTACTTGTGAATATTGAAGATATTATATATGTAGGGCTTGTAGATGGGAAAGTAACAGTAAAAACAATGAGGGAAACGTATGTAACACATGATACACTTGTAATTTTAGAGAAGAAGTTACCACAAGCAAGCTTCATGCGTGTACACCGTAGTTTTATTGCGAATATTAATCATATTACTGAAATTCAGCCATGGTTCAATTCTACTTATAATTTAATTATGAAAGAAGGATCGAAAGTACCTGTTAGCCGTACATATGCAAAAGAACTCAAGAAGCTGCTTCGTATTTAAGAAGCAGCTTTTGTATTTCATCCTTTTATATTTGTAACTGATTCTGTATATTTGACGTTCTGTTATGTAAACGCTTACTTATTCATTTACATCCTATACAATAAAGGTACCAAATCGAAAGAGGTGGCCAAAATGAGTACGAAAAAAGTATATAGTTTCTTATCACAAGCATTCATATTCTCAGCTATTATGTTAATTTCTAATATTATTGCAACACATTTACCAATTCCAATGCCTTCATCGGTAATCGGGTTAGTTATTTTATTTAGTCTATTATGTTTAAAAGTTATTAAATTGGAGCAAGTTGAATCACTTGGAACAGCTTTAACAGGTATTATTGGATTCTTATTCGTCCCATCAGGTATTTCAGTTATTAATTCTCTTGGTGTAATGGGGCAGTACTTTGTACAAATTTTAACTGTAATTGTTGTCGCAACAGTTATTTTACTCGCTGTAACAGGATTATTTGCACAATTCATTTTAGGAAAAGATGAGAAAGAAACAGAAGATACAAAAGAATTGAAAGTAGTAAATAAAGGACACAAGCACGGAAAGGTTGCGTAACCACTACATTTATATATTGTTAGGAGGTAATAAACATGGCAAGCACAATGACTCCATATTTCGGAATCGTCGTTTCATTAATCGCATACGGGATCGGAACATTATTATTCAAGCATTCAAAAGGATTCTTTTTATTTACACCATTATTCGTAGCGATGGTATTAGGGATTGTCTTTCTAAAGGTAGGTAACTTTACTTTTGAAGAATATAATACTGGCGGAAAAATGATTAGTTTCTTCTTAGAACCAGCAACAATTGCATTCGCTATCCCACTATATAAACAAGTAGATAAGTTAAAAAAATATTGGTGGCAAATCTTATCGGCTATCGTGGTTGGATCTATTTGCTCAGTAATTGTCGTGTTCATTGTTGCAAAAGCAATCGGTTTAGATACAGCAGTAATGAATTCAATGTTACCACAAGCAGCAACAACAGCAATTGCGTTACCAATTTCAGAAAGTATTGGTGGTATTCCAGCAATTACATCTTTTGCAGTTATTTTTAACGCAGTTATCGTATACGCATTAGGGGCATTATTCTTAAAAACATTTAGAGTGAAACATCCGATTGCAAAAGGTTTAGCACTTGGAACAGCGGGCCATGCATTAGGAGTTGCAGTAGGAATTGAAATGGGTGAGGTAGAGGCAGCGATGGCAAGTATTGCTGTAACGGTAGTTGGGGTTGTAACAGTAGTTGTCATCCCAATGTTTATGCCATTCATTGGATAGTAAAACTGACTTAAAAAATAAGAAAAGCAAGCTATTTGTAGGACAGATTTCTACTGATAGCTTGCTTTTTATGTTACAGTAGTGGTAAGACCTATTTAAAAAAATGGAAGTTTCCTTAAATCTTCATTAATACTATGTAGAATACGTTTTGAATTAGGGCATTGTATTGTAAAATAAGAAGTAAGCTACTTATATACCTGTTAAGGTAGGCATATAATGAGTTTATAAAAATCTTAATATGAATGAATAATTAAAAGTAGAAAAGAGAGAGAAATCTACTTATTAACGTTTTAGTTTATAGGACAGGAGAGAGTATTCGTCGATTATGCAAATAAAAAACCTGTTTCAAAGCAAAGGATTTCAGAGGTTACTCGTATTAGTAATACTTGCTCTCGTGTTATACGGGCTGCAAAGTATGTTGAATTTAATATTAATTACGTTTATTCTCACGTATTTAATGGATCGATTCCAAAAGTTTATTTCCCGCAAATTAGATCATTTCATGCCTATTAATCGAAAAATTATTATAGCATTTCTATATGTAATGTTAATTGGTGGAATTGCTATTACATTATTTAAATATTTACCAGTATTGACGATACAAATTTCACAACTGATTTACCAATTCAATGTATTTTTAAGAAACCCACCAGATAGTGAACTAATTAAGTATGCAGTTAATGCTGTCAATCATATGGAGCTTTCTAAATATGTAGGACAAGGCGTAGACATTTTGTATAAATCGATTACAAATGTTGGTAAATTCGGCCTTCAAGTTTTACTTTCTTTAATTTTGAGTTTGTTTTTCTTACTAGAAAAATCTCGTATTTTTGGTTTTACTGCAAAGTTTAAAGAAAGCAGGCTTGCAATTTTCTATACTGAAATTGAGTACTTCGGAAAGAAATTTGCACGTTCATTTGGAAAGGTAATCGAAGCACAATTTTTAATTGCTGTTGTTAACTGTGTTCTTTCAGTTATCGCATTATGGATATTAGGATTCCCGCAATTATTGGGTTTAGCGTTAATGATTTTCTTGCTTGGCTTAATTCCAGTAGCGGGGGTTATCATTTCGTTATTCCCACTTTGTATGATTGCTTACAATATTGGCGGTATTATGTACGTTGTTTATATTTTAGTTATCGTAACAGTGATTCATGCGCTTGAAAGTTACGTATTAAATCCGAAGTTTATGTCGCAAAAAACAAATTTACCGATTTTCTATACTTTTATGGTATTAATTTTCTCAGAGCACTTTTTAGGTGTATGGGGATTAATTATCGGTATTCCAATCTTCATTTTCTTACTAGATGTTTTAGACGTAACAAGTGATGAAATTGAGAAGGATGTTGGAACAAAATAAAGTGAAGTGAAGAAAAAGCATCGATGTTCGATGCTTTTTCTTTTATAACATTATGTTTCTTATGCCATACTGTAAGGAGAATATAGAATAGGGGTGAAGTAATGGCTTTAAATGAAAAGGTAGAATTAGCTACATTTGCTGGAGGGTGTTTCTGGTGTATGGTTTCTCCGTTTGAAGAGATGGAGGGAATTATACAGGTTGTTTCAGGGTATACAGGCGGTCATAAAGAGGACCCAACGTATAAAGAAGTGTGCTCGGAAACAACAGGACATTATGAAGCGGTACAAATTACATTTGATGCAAATAAAATGCCGTATGAGGAGTTATTAAATATATATTGGAGACAAATTGATCCGACTGATGTAGGTGGGCAATTCCACGACCGCGGACAGTCTTACGAAACAGTGATTTTTTATCATAATGAAGAACAACATAAAAAAGCAGAGGCCTCAAAAGAAGAGCTTGAGCAGAGTAGGCGCTTTTCAAAACCAATTGCGACAAAAATACTACCAGCAGCTACATTTTATCCAGCTGAAGAATATCACCAAGGATATCATAAGAAAAACACATTCCGCTATGAGTTATATCGTAAAGGCTCAGGACGAGATGCTTTTATTAAGCAACATTGGCCAAAGGATAATGCTCATTTAAAAGAAAAACTCAATGAGATGCAGTTTTATGTAACACAGGAAAATGGTACAGAACCACCATTTCGAAATGAGTATTGGAACCATAAAGAGGAAGGGCTTTATGTAGACATCGTTTCCGGTGAGCCGTTGTTTACTTCTCTAGATAAATTTGATAGTGGATGTGGATGGCCTAGTTTTACAAAACCAGTTATGTCAGCAAGTGTGAAAGAAAAGATGGATGTGAGTCATAATATGACACGTACAGAAGTGAGAAGTAAAGAGGGAGATTCACATCTTGGGCACGTATTTCCAGACGGTCCAGGACCAAATGGCCTTCGTTACTGTATTAATTCCGCAGCTCTTCGATTTATTCCAAAAGAGGAATTAGAGAAAGAAGGCTATGGCGATTTCCTAATCTTGTTTGGAAATAAAAAATAACCTCGCAGTTAGCGAGGTTATTTTTTTGTTATTTTGTTTTTTTCTTTTTAAATTTGCTTAATACTTCATAGACGATTGGAACAATAAGAAGTGTTAATAAAGTTGAACTTGTTAATCCACCAATTACCGTTACACCAAGTCCTTTAGAAATTAAGCCACTACCTTCAAATCCTAATGCAAGCGGGATAAGAGCACCGATTGTTGCAATTGCAGTCATTAAGATTGGTCGAAGGCGTGTTGCACCAGCTTCTAATAAAGCTTCACGTGTTGATAGACCTTCATTTTCTTTATGAATAACGCGGTCGATAAGCACGATTGCATTTGTTACAACGATACCGATTAACATAAGCGCACCAATCATTGCAGAGACACTTAATGTTTCACCAGAGATTAATAAGGCAACAAGAGCCCCGATGATTGTGAATGGTAGTGAGAATAAAATTGCGAATGGTGCAAGGGCACCGCCAAATGTAACGACAAGAACGAAGTATACAATGGCAATCGCAGCTAACATCGCTAGGCCAAGTTGCTTGAATGATTCTTCAATATCTTTAGTAACACCGCCCATGGAAACATCTACACCAGAAGGAAGATCCATTTTATCTACTTCTTTTTGTACTGCAGTAGATGCTTTTGAAACGTCATCAGATGTTAATTTGGCACTAACCTCTGCATAAACACGTCCATCTCGGTGTGTTACTGTATTCGATGTTTCACCTTCTTTTACAGTCATAACATCTTTCACAGCTACTTCATTACCAAGTGGTGTTGTAATTTTGCGATTTGTTAAGTCATCGATTGTTTCATAATTTTGTTTTTCAGCTTCTACATATACATTGATATCTTTACCGTCTTTTTTAATTGTTGTCAGAACAGGGCGATCATGTTGATTAGAAAGTCCCATTCCAATTTGAGCAGCCGTTAAGCCCATTTTACTTAGCTTTTCTTGATCTGCGACTAAAGTGTACTCTGCATATGTTTTTGCAATACTAGAATCTATATCTTTTAAGTCTTTATTTTTCTTCATGATATTTTGAATATCTTTTACGACAGGCTTAATGTCTTCTGAGCTATCTCCGTAAACGTATAGTTTAATTTCATTACTACCGCCACTTGCTCCGAAGTCTTGGTTTTTCCATTCGCCTTTGCCAGACATCTTCTGTAAATCTTTAACGACTTGTTCTTTCTCTTTTTCAAAGTTTTTCGTGTCGTTATCATATTGCACGAAGAACATTGCTTGGTTTGATTGACCAGGACTCATTGGATTCTCTCCACCTAATGAGAACTGAATTGTTTTGACGTCTTTATTATCTTGGAAGTGCTTCTCAGCTTTTGTTGCAATTTTTTCAACGTCTTCTAACGTTTGACCTGGTTCAGGGTTGTATGTTGCAATGATCATTTTTTCTTCTTCAGAAGGTAAGAAACTTACACCGATAACTGGTACAAGTGCAAGACTACCAACTAATAGAAGGACAGCGATACTTGATGTAATAATTTTGTGATTTAAAGCCCATGCAAGTATGCGTTTATAACCATTTGCTAATTTACTTGGTTTTTCTTCATGATGTACTTCTTTTTCCCTCATGCTCTCTTTCTTAAATAAGGAATGGGCTAGCATCGGTACGATTGTAACTGCTACTAGTAACGACGCTAATAAAGCGAAGACGATAGTTAAGGCGAATGGTAAGAACATTTCACCAATCATACCTTTTACAAGCCCTAGCGGTAAGAATACAGCGATTGTTACAATGGTAGAAGACATAATCGGGATAAACATTTCTTTCGTAGCTTCACGAATTAAATCTTTTCCGCGCAATTTCTCTTCTGATAACGACATACGTCGATAAATATTTTCAATAACAACAATTGAGTCATCGACAACGCGGCCTATAGCAACTGTCATTGCTCCAAGTGTCATAATGTTAAGCGTAATATCCATTTGCTTTATGACTAAAACAGCAATTAATAAAGAAAGTGGTATTGAAACGACAGAGATTAACGTTGTTCGAATATTTCGTAGGAACAGCATAATAATAACAATCGCAAAGATAGCACCGAAAATTGCTTTGCTCAGCATTGTTTCTACTGATTTTTCAATAGGTGCACCTTGGTCGAATGTTGAAATAATCTCTAAGTCTTTATACTTTTTCTCAAGTTCTTTTACTTTATCTTTTACTGCATTTACAACATCAACTGTATTTGCATCAGAGGCCTTCACAATTTGAATTCCAATTGCTTCTTTTCCATTTGTTCGAGAAATGGATTCTGCTTTCCCAACTTCTTTAATGTCAGCAATTTCGTCTAATGTAACTGTTGGAATCCCGTTCATAGCAGCTGGATTCATTTGCGGCGTTTGTGCACCAGCGCCAGCATTTTGACTACCTTGACCGTTAGGTGAGGAAGGTATAGCTGGGATTTTGAGTTCTTTTAATGTTTTAATCGTTGTAATATTGCCATCTACAACAACTGATTTTTCCGTGTCTTTAAATGTGTATAAGCCAAGTGGTAAAGATACATCCGATCCCTTAATTACATTTTTTACAGTATCTTCACTTAGTCCTAGTTCTTTCATTTTATCTTTCTTGAAGACGAGCTGTACTTCGTCTACTTGTTGACCAGCAATTTGAACAGATGCAACACCATCAAGTCCTTTTAATCCTGGTACAACATTTTTTTCTACATTTTCAGTTAAGGTAGCTAAAGATTCATTCTTGCTTGCTACGCTTAACGAAATAACAGGAAAAGCATTGAAGTTTACTCGTGAAACTTTAGGGTCTTTAACACCGTCTGGGAGCTTCACATTCGTAAGAGCTTCTTTAATTTCTGTTTCTGCTTTTTCCATATTTTTATCAAAATCGTATTCTACTTGAATAGAAGATGCGTTTTGAAAAGATGATGAGCTTACAACGTTAACACCGCTTAAATTTTGTAGTTGTTCTTCCATCGGCTTTGAAACTTTATCAGCTACTTCTTCTGGTGTAGCACCAGGATAGACCGTAGTCACTGTTACAATCGGTGTTGTAATATCAGGAATTGTTTCCAGCTTCATATTGAGTCCAGAGTAGATCCCGGCAATAGTAACAATAATGGTTAGTAGCCAAACTGCGAACTTATTTTTTAACGAGAAATTGATGATTTTGTTCATGTTTGCGCTCCCTTTTTATTATATTGACCAACTGGTCAGTCTAATACATAATATAACTGACCGCTCGGTCAATCGTCAATAAAAAGAGATGGTATAATACATTTATAATAAGATGCGAGATTAAATTTAGGAGAGAAGATATGAAAGAAAAAGAGCGTTTAATTATAGAATCGGCTATGAAGTTATTTGCTACTAAGGGTGTAAATGCGACATCAGTGCAGGAAATTGTGACAGCTAGTGGTATATCTAAGGGAGCTTTTTACTTATATTTTAAATCGAAAGATGAGCTTTTATTAGCGACACTTCGATATTATTATGACAAAATCCAAAAGAAAATGCTGGATATTGAACAAGAGTCTTTATTACCACGTGAAAAATTTGCAAAACAATTACATTGTCAGTTTAATGATATACAAAAGCATAAAGAATTTATTATTATGCATGCGAGAGAAAATGCAATTCCGTTTAATAAAGAAGTGGAAGAATTTATGATGCGGATGAAGTTAGAGTCTCATGCATTTTATCGGAATAGTTTATTGTCCATTTATGGTGAAAAGGTTATGCCATATTTATTGGATTTAGTAATTATGGTAGAAGGCATATGCCGTGGGTATTTAGAATTAATTATTTTACAAGCACCAGAAATCGATTTATCGTATGTCGCTGCTTTTATTTTAAAAAGAGTAGATCATTTAGTAGATGGCTTAGTAGAATCTTCGGAAGAACCTATTTTACATGAAGAAAAGCTTGGAGAATTTCTTTGTAAATCCGAGCTCATTAAGGAACAAGTTAAAGAGCATTTTTTAAAAGAAATTATTGTATTTAAGCGTAATTTAGCTGATCAATTAGAGGATGATGAGTTGTTAGTAACGTTAGATGTTTTAGAGGCTGAAATACGATTGCTTAATCCAAGAATTCCGGTAATTAGAGGTATGTTAGCAAACTTAGAGGCGTATCCGGAATTAAAAGAATTTCAATTACGCCTTATAGGATACTACAATATAAAAAATTCTTAATAAAAATAAGTAAAAAACTCCTTGTCTACACAAGGAGTTTTTTCTTAAAGACTACTTACTGTTTTGAGACCATTCTTCAACATCCCAAACTTTTGTGATCCAATCTTCATAGAAGTCCGGTTCGTGACATACAAGGAGAATTGTTCCTTTATATGCTTTCATAGCCTTCTTAAGTTCCGCTTTTGCTGTAACATCAAGATGGTTTGTCGGCTCATCAAATAATAGCCAGTTACTTTCCTCACCCATTAGCTTACATAAACGAACTTTTGCTTGTTCTCCACCACTTAATTGACTTAATGGGCGAGAAATATGTTCATTTTTTAATCCGCATTTTGCTAACATTGCACGAATTTGATGCTGGTCTAAACCAGGGAATGTATTCCATACATCATCAATTGGTGTTATATTATCAGCTTTAACTTCCTGTTCAAAGTATGCAGGCTCTAAGAAGTCACCAAGGCTTGTTTTACCGCTTAAAGGTTTAATTTTACCTAAGATTGTTTTTAGTAACGTTGATTTACCAACACCGTTACATCCAACAATAGCAATTTTTTCACCACGTTCAATCGTCATTGATAGCTTTGGTAGTAGAGGATGCGTATATCCGATTTCTACATTTTCACCTTCAAAGACGAAGCGGCTACTTGCGCGACTTTCTTTAAATGAGAATTCAGGTTTAATCGCTGTTTCTGGGCGATCAATAAGTTCCATGCGATCAAGTTGTTTTTGACGACTCTTTGCACGACCTGTCGTTGAATAACGAGCCTTGTTCTTTGCAATGAAGTCTTCTTGTTTTTTGATAAACTCACGCTGCTTTTCATAAGCGTTTATATGTTGATTTTTATTGATTTCTGCTAGTTCTAGGAATTTTTCATATGTCGCTGTATAGCGTGTCATTTTTGTGAATTCTAGATGGAAAATAACATCAACACATTTGTTCATAAATTCCGTATCATGAGAAATCAATAAGAATGCATGTGGGTATTCTTTTAAATAATTTGTTAACCAATGAATATGTTCAACGTCTAAATAGTTAGTAGGTTCATCAAGCAATAACACTTCTGGCTGTTCAAGTAATAGCTTTGCAAGCAATACCTTTGTACGTTGTCCACCACTTAGTGCTGAAACATCACGATCTAAACCAATTGCATCAATTCCAAGACCACGTGCAGCCTCTTCAATTTTCATATCTAGTAAGTAGAAACCACCTGCTTCAAGTGCATCTTGTATTTCTGCCATTTGCTCAAGAAGTTCTTCTAGTTCTTCTGGTGTAGCAGTTCCCATTTTTTCTGTAACTTCATTTAAAGCTTTTTCCTTTTCGAATAACGGTAAAAATGCATCCGCTAGTACGTCACGGATTGTACGCCCAGGTGTTAAAACAGTATGCTGATCTAAGTAGCCGTAATGTGTGCCCGGTGTCCATTCTACACGACCTTGGTCATGAATAAGCTGACCAGTAATGATATTCATGAATGTTGATTTACCAACACCGTTTGCACCAACTAATCCAACGTGCTCACCTGCTAATAATCGCATAGATACATCTTTAAATAATGTACGATCGCCAAATGTATGTCCTAATTTTTCAACTGTTAATAAGCTCATAGTATCCTCCGTCCAACTTGAAATAGTACCTTGAATCATGATACTAAATTCTTTCATATAATGCCATCATTTCAAAATGTATATTTTTTCAAAAGAAGTGTTTGTAAATGTTAGTATATAAAAAAGTTACTTCTACCTACAGAAGTAACTTTTTGGTTATGCCTTTTGTTTAACTTCACTAACTTTCTTTTCAGCTACAATAAAATGCGGTCTACGTTTTGTTTCATAATAAATACGACCGATATATTCACCAATAACACCGAGGAATATGAGTTGAATACCACCAATAAATAGTATAGCGGAAATGAGAGTAAAATAACCAGGAACTTCCACACCACCAAGGATGATTTGAACGAACGTAGTGATTACGTATAAAAGTCCTAAAATGGTTGTTAGTAATCCAAGATATATAGATAGACGTAACGGTTTATTATTGAATGAAATTACACCATCAATTCCGTAATTTAATAATTTTGAGAAGGTCCATTTACTTTCTCCTTCAGAACGTAATACATTTTCATATTCAATGATTAATTCGTTATAACCGATCCAAGAGAATAAACCCTTTGAAAATCTGTTGTATTCACTTAAAGACACTAAAGAATCCACTGCTCTTCGACTTAAAAGTCTAAAGTCACCAATACCATCTACTAATTCAATATCTACAAACTTATTCATTACCTTATAGTAAAGACGAGAGATGAAAGAGCGAACGGGTGAATCACCAGTTCTTGTCCTTTTTGCAATGACTTGGTCGTAGCCTTCGTTATATCCTTCTAACAGTTCTTTTATTAACGTAGGAGGGTGTTGTAAGTCAGCATCCATAATAACAATTGCATCGCCTGTAGCATATTTTAAACCTGCTAACATTGCTGCTTCTTTTCCGAAGTTTCGACTAAATGATATATAATGTACCGATGAATCTGAACTAGCTAAATCACGTAAAATATTTAATGTATCATCTTTACTACCATCATTAACAAAAACAAATTCATAATCGGTAGTTAATTTATGAATTTCAAGAGAAGTCTCTGAATAAAAGGCTCGAAGCACCTTTTCTTCATTGTAGCATGGTACAACGATTGAAAGAGTCATTTTTGACACTCCTTGTTTGTAGTGGGTTAAAACAATGTTATGCGTTTTTATATGAAGCTATCCAATTTGATAGCTTCATGATTCATTGATTGCTCATTATTGCTTTTTAAAAGAAAATTTCCGTCGTGTTTTTGGATTTGTGAAAATTAGTAAAGCTACACAAATAATTAGTGAGATGATTGATATAATCATACCTAATTTGAAGTAAGGTGTAACGTAAGTCATTTCGATTACATGTGAGCCTTTTGTAATGGGAACACCGATAAAGGCAGAATTTGCTTTCGTAAATTCTTTTTCTTTTCCATCAACTTTTATAGTCCAACCTTTACTATATGGAACAGATAAATATAGGAGCCCGTCTTTATTTGAGTTGATATCCCCTTTTAAATAATTGTTCTTATAATAAATATTTAAAAGCCTATTTTCAGTTAATTTTTTTGTTTCTTTTTGTACACTTTCATAGTTTACGATATTTGCTTGTAAGTCACCTAATTCATACTCACCTGCCATATCAATAGAGATAGTTAGGTTTTCTGGACGATCATTGCCTAAATTGTAAACAAATCTTTCTAACGGATACGAGTATGCACCAGCATCGTCACCTTTTCCTATTGTTTTTCCATTAACAGTTGCATTGAATGTACCTGTATTTTTCAATTTTAATTCTATCAGTAGATCACCAGGCGTATTAGGATAATTGATAGGTACAATCATATTTCCAAAGCCATGAACAATTAGTTTTTTTCCTTCTTTTTCCATGTTTTCGAATTTTGCTTTTTCCGTTTTAATAGATACTGCCTTTGATTTAAGGTCTTGTTTATTAAAATGATTTAATGAAAATTCTTTTGTATTATTAACGACAACAGCATGTAATAATAATTGATCACGCTGAGCGAAGTTTAATTTAGAAAACTCTTCTTCACTTATAGCCGAATCATATACATATCCTAACGGTAAGGAATAGTCATTTTTGTAAATATTATATGGTCCTACTTGCTGTAATAGTTTATATCCATAAGGTACATTCTTTGGATCTGTATCAGCACTTAATACGCGATATTTTATACCAAGCATATTTTCAAGTAGTAGTCGACTGTCAGTTTGATAAAACATTGAAGGTGTATCGTACATTTGGAATACGCCATATTTATTTTTCATAAAGTCATGGACATAATAATTAACCAAGCTTTGATACGTACTTACGCCATGATATCCTTGTAGCATTGGTGTGTTATATTCGCTATATGGATTAAGAATACGATAAAAGTCTTTATCATTTTCTTGTATGTAGCGAATTGCAGCAATTTCTTCGCTATTATCATAGCCTGGTTCGTGTAACTTTTCAGTTGAAATTTGACTCTGTCCGTAAACGGTGCTAAGTATATTATTCGCATACATATAATTCATAGAAATTGTGCTAACGAGTACGTTCAATACAACTAAAAATTGTATGAAGGGTTTAGAAATATAACGCCATAGACATACTGTAATAACAGAAAGAACGACAGTTCCGAGTAAAATGTTATCAACGTCTTGTAAAGGTTTATCAGTTACATTTATATTTATTTTTCTATAAAATGCATAAATGAATAATCCAATAGACACTAATAAACTTATTAAATAAGGTAATTTGTAGTCTTTCTTATGAATAATCATCCAATCTAGAATGTATGCAATTGTTTGGGAAATTACAAATACAAATAAATAAAACCATCTAGATTGCATTGCTGAAAAACCATTAAACACAGAATATGTATATGGAAGCATAAACAGAATAAACATGAATAACGTAAAGAATACTTTATTTTTAATGAGTTTATCACGTATAAACATTCCAAATACGATTAAGAATAAAATTAAAGCTGGTAAAGCTAATTGATGATTTTCAGCATTATACATGAAGAAAATATTTTCCATTAAATCTTTATAAAATTTATCTTCAAATAATAATGGTATCTCAAACTTTTTTGATAATCGATCAGCGCTAAATACGGCATTAACTGATGGGAGGAAGCAAACGGCGGCTAAACCGAGTGATAATGCATACAATAAACCGATTCTAATATAATAAGTTAGAAAAGAGACAATCGTTTTATTTTGTTGTGTCGCAAAGTATTGGAATAATGCATAAATGAATATGAAAATACTTGTGATAAAAGCAAAATAAAAGTTTGATGCTAACATTAAAGTAGCAGCAATTAGGAAAAGTCCGCGCTTCTTTTCGATAATATATTTATCAAGCCCCCATATTACTAATGGTAAAAATACAATAGCATCAGCCATGAAATCCCATAGTAAAGAGTGGCGGATGAAAGTAATACAGCCACCATATATAATAGCAGCAACAAAAGATGAGAATGCTGTTTTATTATGGTAACGTAAAGAACCATACATGAATACCATAGCTAAAAAGTTTTTTAAAATACTCATGTATAATTTCACGTCATATACTTGCTCAAGACTTAGTTTAGGTAGTAACAGTGTAATCCAGAAAAATGGTGATGTGCTGTAATAATAACTAAACTCTCCAAATAAATCTCCACCTAACCCATAATCAAAGGACCAAAAAAGGTTGCCATCTTTAAAGGCATGTTGTAGAAGAAACGTAAAGAAGCCAAATTGACGTAACGCATCCCCTGTACCAGAAAAGGCTTGATTAGATGTTAAAAAGAAATAATGAAAAGCAAAAGCGCACAATAATAATATTGGCATAATTATCATTGTTTTCTTGGAAAAGAATTTATTATTCGGCTTTATGCTCATAAAAATTGATAATCCTCCTTTGAAAGTCGTTACATGTAACAACTAGTTTTTAGGTAGCATATAAAAACACACCAATTTTTAAAGGTGTGTTCTTTAGTTTTAACATGAGAAAATATATATTTTTGTTGAAGCATATATATTTTTACAAGCGTTGGAGTTCATAGTTTACATGTAATTTAGTATAAGGCATTCTCAGAAAGTAAGTCAATTTGAGCTGGAATATATAGCATTTTTTTACTGAAGAAAAATGATAGTATATAAAAAAAGCAAAAAGCTTTTCCTATTTAAAAATGGAAAAGCTTTTTGCTTTTAAGTGTGTTTGCGAATGAACTTTTGTTTTATAAACCCTAAAACAAATCCACGTATTTGAGGGTCAATTACAATTCCGATCATACCGTATAGTATACCAGTAAGAGTTAAAGCAACTAATGGTGGTAAGTCGATTAATGCAATTCGGTATATACCGTAACTAATAATAAAGGCTAAGGAATTAAATATAATTCCTTTAACTAATAATTGCATGCCTTTACGAATAAAGAGGGTAAATCCGATTAATAGTGTAATTTCGGTAAGGATAGCTGCGGCAGCTGCCCCCATCATTCCATATTTACTACCTAATACAATATAACCTATGATGGCAACAACTAATCCAATAGTCATTGTTGTTGCACGTTTCCATTGCTGGCCAATCGTTGTTAAATTATCGGCTAGTGGATAGTTAATTGATTGTAAAATAACCATAAACGCTAGAATAGCAAGAGCGTTACCAGCGGGAGCGTATTCTTCTCCTAATAAACTAACAATCCAGAAACTTGGATCAGCAATAAAGGGGATAGAAATTCCCATTCCTAAAAAAGACATAAGTTTTAATTCAAAACTTGATAATTTTCTATGTTCTTCAATATTTTTCTCATTACCAAAAGCAAAAAGCCTTGGATAAAAGGCAGCTGCAATTACTCCAGGTATTTGATATAGTACAGCAGGTATTTTAGATGCAGCACCAAAGAATCCAACTTGATTATATGTTGAAACCTTTTCTAATATAATAGGGCCCAATTGTGGTAAGAGCATAATGATGATTCCGTTGATTGTGAAAATAAGTAATTGATCTAAAATGCCTTTATCCCAACCCTTATGAACTTGTGTATAACGTATTGTCATTATAAAGGCGATAACACCTGTTACAAGACTAGATACCCCGTACATAGCAGCAACCATCATAAGTGACCATTGGAAAGACATCCCTAGTAATAGGGCAGCAGCAGCTGTTACACCTTGTAGCACAGAAATAATAGCTGTAAATTGCATGCGTTCTGTTACTTGGAAGTAAGCCATTCCAACACCTTGTAAGGTTGCTCCGAACATTGTTGGTAGAACAACCCAATATACCATCGCACGTAAGTAAGCATCGGGATAGAAGAACTGGGCAAAAATAGCGAAAAGTACAGAAATTACGATAGCTAATATTAAACGAATACGTAAATAACTACTTATTAGCACGCTAATATTGGCATCGCTTCTCGTTCCTTCACGCATAAAGGTATGTGTCAAACCTGCATCTGTAAAGTAACAAATAACAGCTGAAACTGCTAACGCAGTTGTAAACATACCGTAATCACTTGGAGAAACATATCTTGCAAAGAAAATTGTTGCAATAGCCAGTACAAAACGTACAGTAATGTTTCCCACAAACAGGTAGGATGCGTTTTTTAGAATTTTATTTGTTTTCATGAGAAAAGACCTTTCTATTCTTTAGGACCCGGTTAGCTTGTCCTATTTGTAAATTTGATTTGTTCACAGAAAGAGAGAGTATCGTTATATTTTCAGTTTAAGAAAACAGAAATTTAATTCGTACAAACCAAAGCATTGCATATAGTTTTTTACTACGCTTTCCATTCTTTGAATAGATTTTACGGCAATATTTCCTTATATCTTTTTTGATTAATTGAACTTGTGATTTATCTAATCGAGAGTTTTCTTTAATATATATACAAGCGTTATTGATGACTGTATAAGGGAATAAATAAGTCTCAAGAATCTCAATCAGTGACTGAGGGTCTTTTGTAATGAAATCTTGAGATTTATTATGTACCCAATCTTTCATACGATTGAATACTTCCAACTCTTTTGTCGTTTTTAATTCATAATCTTTATACTTAGAAGAAAGATTTCCTTCTGATAAAATTCTATAATAAGTTAAGTATTCATCGATATAACATACATTTGTCACACTCATAAGTTTAAATAAAAACTCTAAATCTTCGCCCCAACTACATCCTGGTGTAAAACGAATGTTATGATCCATTACGATGGATCGTTTGAAAATCCAAGTACTTGTTTGAGCAACAACTTGATGTGTTAGGAATGCTTTTGCCATATCACCTTTAATAAAGTTTGTTGTATGTTCAACCTTCTCGCCTGTTTCTTCGTAGAAATTCATATAACCACAATAGCACGCGTCCATTTCGTTTTTATGCATACTTTTGACTTGCTTCTCAATTTTAGTTGGATGCCATAAGTCATCACTATCAAGGAAAGCGATATATTTTCCGCTAGCATTTTCGATACCTGTATTACGGGCTACCGAAACACCTTGGTTTTTTTGATGAACGTATTTTACTTGCCCTGGGTATTTTTCAGCAAGGTTTTTTACGATAGAAGGTGACTGATCTTTACTTCCATCATCTACAATTACAATTTCGATGTTTTTATATGTTTGATCTAGTATTGACTGTATCGTTTCTTCAATATATTTTTCCGTGTTATACAGGGGTATGACAACAGAAACAAGTTGCTTTTGTTCCATCATAGAATTTTTATCTCCTCAAGTTTTTTATGTCTTGCATCATATATACAAGCCTTTGGAAAGGAAGAAGATTACAAGAACATCTGTATAAGTTTAACGCATATAAACTTTGTAAATCAACTTTCTATTGTTGTACTTTGTATAAAAAGTATTTATTATAGAACGTATTGTGTTGTAAAAATATAGAAAAAAATTTTGAAGGTTATGTATCTGAAGGGAGAAGATGAGATGTTAGGGCGATTTACTCGCAAATCTAATATAGTCCTTTTAGGGATTATTATGATTGTCGGGTTTGCACTTCGTTTTGCAACTTTACAAACACATGGTGCAGATCTATCTATAGCTAGCGATGATATAGGTTATCAAAAAACGGCAAATATTTTATTGGAAACAGGGATGTTAACATACCATGAACCAGATAAACCAACGATTCATATTATGCCGGGTTTTCCAGCCTTATTAGCTGCTGTATTTTACTTTTTTGGAAATGGCAGTGAAGGTATTTTTATAGCCAAATTAATCATTATTCTATTAGGAGTACTTAGTATTTTGCTAACTTATAAGATTGGTACTTATTTATTGAATCCTGCTGCAGGATTAATAGGTGCTTTCTTATTAGCTGTGTATCCTCCAGAGATTGTTATGGAAAATTTAACTTTAACAGAAGGGCCGTTTCTACTCCTTTCATTAGGATTAGTATATTGGAGTTTAAAATTAGCTGATACTCATAAAACGAAACATCTTCTGATTGTATTAATTTTCTATTTTTTAGCACTGTACCTCCGCGTACAAATTGCCTTATATCCAATCTTATTATTTGGGTATCTTTTAATGAAACGCTATCCATTCCGGGTTATGATGAAGCAGGCGATTATAAGCATAGGAATAGGACTTATCGTACTTGGACCATGGTGGGCCCGCAATTACATTCAATTTGATAAATTTATCCCACTAACTGCAGGGGCAGGGAATCCGTTATTACTTGGAACGTATCAAGGGGAAGGTTACCCAGAAGGTAAGGATATGGGGGAACTTGAAATAGAATTACATGCAAAGTACCCTAATCTTGAAGCGCATGAATTTATGGAGTTAGAAGAAAAAATAGCCATTGATAAAATGAAAGAATGGTGGAAAACGAATAAGGGCTCTATGATAGAGAGTTATTTAGTCTTGAAACCAGAAATTCTTTGGAAAAAACCGTATTATTCTATAGAGCATAATATTGAAGTATTCAATGTTTCTGCAAAGGATATGAATGAAATATATAATTTTATTAAGACGACGTTTTTAATATGTACAGTACTTTCATTTATTTTCCTTTTAAAAAGGTGGAGAGAGACTACATTTTTATGGTTAATCCTTTTACTGCAAACAGCTTTAACGTGTTTTTATGTTGCATATGAACGATATGCATTACCGTTAATACCATTCTTATTTATTATAATTGGAGTAGGGACCGTGGCAACGATTATGAAAATTAATAAATTATTGATTAGAAAAAAATAATTTGCAATAAAAAACATCTTAATTTTTTTAAAAAATTAAGATGTTTTTTTGTATATATTAATATTTAAATAGAAAACTATTCGTTATCGGTTTCAGTTTGCGTTACTTTTAATTTTTGCTTTAATAACGCATAATCTTGCGTTAATGTTACAAGTTGATGATGTAATTTAGAAATTTTTCTTGTTAAGTCAAAAATTAAGATGAAACAGAATAATAGTCCAAATAAAAATAAAACAGATGGAGGATATTCTACGTGTAATAGTTGTCCAATCCAATTTATAATTTTTTCAGTAGAACTTAAAATTGCCATTGAAACACAAACAAAAATCCATAAAATGGCATATTTAGTTTCTAAAGCTCCACGACGAATGGAATTAATAATTAATAAAAATAATAATAGAATGAAGATAAATGAAAAGGTAATTATAGGCATTTATTATCAACCTTTCACAATTTTTTGCATCAATATAGCAAGGCTTACTTTAATCATGTAATATGCAGATTTAAGAGGTGTAATAGAAGATTGTCCCCCTTGGCGCTCTTGCATATTTACAGATATTTCATTAATGCGTAATTTTTTCTTTTTTAAATGAATAAGGACTTCTGGTTCTGGATAATCTTTTGGATAATTATGTGCAAAAATCTTAATTACTTCTCGATTGATAGCACGATACCCAGAAGTTGGATCCATAAAGGTTTGTTTTGTTAGTACTTTCAGTAGAGCAGTAAAATAAAAAATACCAACTCTTCTGGAAATACTACCTTTATAAGCTGTTTTCTCTGTAAAACGTGAACCTAGCACCATATCGCATTGGTCTTCAGCAATAGGTTTTATAATTTTGTACAAGTCATCAGGATTATGTTGCCCATCAGCATCGAACTGAATTGCAATATCATATCCATTTTCATAAGCGTATTTATAACCAGTTTGTACAGCTGAGCCAATACCTAGGTTATATGGTAAGTTCACAAGGTGAACAGGAAAATCATTTACGATTTGAGCTGTTTTATCATGTGATCCATCATTAATAACGCAAATGCTTAATTCTGTAAAATGCTGTTTTAGTTTTAATAGTCTTGTTAATGTATCTGCAATTGCTTCTTCCTCGTTATACGCAGGAATAATAATTAACGTTTTTGGTATTGAAATTGGTACCTCAATAGACATTATCGCACCATCCCTTATATACTTAATTATATTATAGTTATTTTTAAACGAACCTTATCTAATATACCATTAATAGTATAGCAAAATAAAGGAAAAACTGGTGGGTTATTTTAGGAGACAAACAGTAAATAAAAGATAAGAGCTGGAATTTTTTTATAATAAAAAATACATGCAAGGATGAAATAAACCTGTGCATGTATGAAGTGAGAGTAGCGTATTATATATTCCATGGCTTACTTAAAGTTAAAACTTCAGCCATCTCTTTACTTTTTAAACGTCCCTTTTTTCGGTTTTCCGCGCGTTCTAAACCGGTTGTGTGTAACCAATGTTCTTCCTGAGTTTCAGGGAGTACTTGTGGTACGGACGAAGGTTTTCCATCTTTTATTGCCACAAATGTAATAAAGCAAGTAGCGGCAATTCTACGCTCGCCTGCTAATAAATTTTCTGCGATTACTTTTACGAAAACTTCCATTGAAGATTTCCCTGTATAACATACAAATGCTTCATAACAAACAGAATCAGCTTGGTGAATTGGAGTTAAAAAATCAACTGAATCAATAGATGCTGTTACGCAATGTTTACGACTATGTCTTGCAGCCGCAATCGAAGCAATACTATCAATTTCTGCTAATAATTTCCCTCCAAAAAGTGTTTGGTGATTATTTAAATCGTTAGGAAAAACACGTGTTGTCTTAATTGCTTTAGATTCTCGCATGAATTTCTTTTCCATATATTCAGCCCCTATAGTCTGTTTTCAATCAGAATAATATGTGTAAGTGGATTACTCATATTAGATATTTAATGAAGTAAAGTGTATTCCAAAAGAGGATTATTTAAACTTCTGTATTTGTATTCATGTAACTGAAAGAAAATTTATTTTATCTAAAATGTAGTGTAAAAGAGGATTCGCTTACATTGCAAGTAAAAAGTAATGACTATGTATTTGTCATAGAAATTCTCTATCAGCCGTGTACCCATTCATGGTAGAATCGTTTTGTTATGAATGGAAATAGAGGTGCAATGGACATATGAATCATATACAAACAAATTTTTCATCTTTCTTCAATAAAATTATGATCGGTGCGATGCTCGCATTTTTTGTTTATAGTTGTTGGGCAGCATTTGAGACAAGTAAGCAATTTTTTGGAGGAAGTACAACAAGTGTAACAATCATATTGGCAATTTTCGTCATACTCATTTTGCTAGTGACATCAATTCTACAATATCGTTTTACAGATAAACAATTTCTTACTTTTCTTATAAGTATAACTATAGTTGTAAGGCTTAGTATGCTGTTATTTGTAGATGCTCCAATAATTGGTGATATGAAAGTGATGTATGAGTCTGCAAAGCAGATTGCAATTGGTAATAATATAGGGACTGTAACTCATTTACCTTTTATTATATATGAGTCAATAATTATTCGTATATTTGGTGATACATTATTCGCTTTACAACTATTTAATGTGTTATTTTGCGCAGGAACCTCATTTTTTATTTATCGTATTGCGGCAATGGTTTTTGGAGAAGAATGCGGTCGTATTGCTTCCGTATTTTATGCTCTGTATATTCCAAATATATTCATGAGTTCCGTATTAACTCCTGAGTCACTTGCAATATTTTTATTTTATTTTGCTTGTTACATACTTTTATATAAAGGATTAGATCATCCTTATATGTGGGTGTTTTCGGCAATTTTATTTGCATTTAGTAATATGATTTTCCCAATGGGATTATTTCTTCCTATTTTTATCACGGTATATGTATTATTAATCGAAGTATTTCAATCAGCAACGAAACAAAAGGTGTTACTAAAGATGATAGGGATACTTATTCTATTTTATAGTGCCCATTTTGGTGTGAATTATGGAATTAAAACAATGGGGATGTCACAATATACGATTGCAAATGAGACGTATGTTCAATCTGTTTTAATTGGAAAAACCCAACATGAGGAAAAAATATCAAAAAATCAAAGTGTAACAGAGCATATTGATCAAAAGTTAAAAGAGATTGAGGGAGAAAGATTTAAACTTTTAGAACCGATAATAAATCAGTTTTCAGATGAGGGGATAAATTCTATTCTTTTCAAATGTGAAAAACTGATATATATAGCAGTAATATTGTTTATGACTATAGCTCTATTACACTTCCTTATTAAGAAACAACAAAATGAGGGATATATGTTGTTCTTATTTTTCATTAGTGGCTACGTATTGTTAAAGCTCTTCCAAGTAGATATGGCATATTACAATGTAATTATGCCAGCATTGTTTATTTTGCAGAGCTTTGGTATTTATATGAGTTATGTGTATTGTCAAAAAATATTTTTCAGAAAATAAAAAGAATCCATTCTGGATTCTTTTTTGATGGGAGATGAAATTTAGTAGTCAGTGTAGATGAAAAGTATGCCTGACCTGAATTTTATCCCGCTATTTTCTAGGCAGTAAGACCCCCATCTCAAAATTCAGCGAAAGCAAAGAAATTAGGTGGGAACCCTGCTGCTCGTAAAAGCCTGATTGGTGAGGGCTAATAATCAGTGGGGAATGAACAAAACTCCCACTGATTAAAGTTTTACTTTATCTTATCGATTTAGTTCTAGTTGCAAATTATCGGCTGTTAGAGCCATTTGTGAGGAGTCATCTTGAATTCCTTTCATTACTTGTGAAATAGCTTGTAGTTCGTGTTCAATTTTCTTATTCTGTTCTTTTGAGTTAGACATATCTTGTACGATTTCTTGGAAGTATCGATCTGTTGCCGACATACTATCCGTTCCTTCCGATACGAGAGAGCTAATTTGTTTCACGGAAGACGAGACACGGGTAATTTGTTCATTTGTTTTTTCGACGAGCTTTGTAACGTTAAATATAGATTCTTTCGTTTGCTCTGATAATTTTCGGATTTCACCAGCAACAACAGAAAACCCCTTCCCAAATTCTCCAGCACGTGCAGACTCGATAGCAGCGTTTAGTGCGAGTAAATTTGTTTGCTCCGCAATTGATTTAACAATATCTATGATTTCATTAATTTTGTTAGAAATATTAAGAAGTTCATGAGTATCTGTAATAATCGTTTCCATATTCATTTGAATAGATCCCATTCGTTTATTCTGCTGGTTTAATTGTTCTTTCCCTTTATTCGCTTTTTCTTCAGATGTTGTAGCTAATGATGTACCTGTTTTAGCGATCTCTACAATAGTTTCAGATTTGGCGGTTAGTTTTTGAATAGAAGAGCTTGTTTTTTCAGATACAGCAGCTAGTTCTGTTGCGATATGCGTAATTGTCATAGCAGTTAGTTCTTTTTCTTTTTCATGCTCTTTTTGCATTCTTTCATATTCAGATTCATAAGCTGCAAGAACAAGTTCTTGTTCAAGAGTGAATAATTTATTTATGACATTTATAGAATAGGAAAAATCATCGATTGTCGTTATTTTTGTTTGCAAAATCTTCATGATAGAGCGGAATAATTCTTGATAAGCAGCAGTATACCATTTTCGATGTAAACCAATTTGTACATGTCTTTTGGCGATCCTAACACGTTGTTCAATAAAATCTTCATGCATATTGCCGCTGAATAATTCTTTAATATGTGTTTTTAAAGTTTGTTTTAGTTTTGGAATAGAGCTGTAACGTTCAATAATAGTAATTAAATTAGGTTGTTTTGTAATGTTGGCATAGAATTTTTCAGTAATCCAATCAATTTCTGCATAAATAAAAGGCTGTAGTACTTTTACAACTTGTAAATCTTCTTTTGAAATATGTAGCATATCCATTTGAATTTTCAATTCAGAATTAGTAGGGACATTAAAAGTTATTTGTTGGTCCTTACTTAATTCGATTATACTGGCATTTGTTTTATTAATACTTTTTTTGAAAACCCCAAGCATCATTCTTCCTCCCCTGTATATAAAGCGTTTTCAATTTTAAAACTAATATAGAGTAATTATATATGCTTATATACAATTACTCTATATTAGTTCGTTGAATAGTATATAAATTAAGAGAATTCTAGATAGAATTCTCTTAATGGCCTTTATTAATTTTAGCATGTGTTTTAAAGAAAACAGGGAAATGCACATTATATATTACAGTGACGACACGAATAACAAATGTTACTAATAAACAAACATAAAAAGCTAATACGTGCGCCCCCATAGCGTGTGTGATTAGGAAGCTAATTGCTCCTAAGATAGAAGCGATTGCGTAAATCTCTTTTCGGAATACGTAAGGGATATCTTGAGCGCAAATGTCACGCAAAATACCGCCTCCAATACCTGTAATGACTCCCATTGAAACAACTAGAAATGAGGCGTCAACATGATGTGACATTGCCGCATTTGCACCAATAGCTGTAAAAACGCCTAAGCCAACAGCATCAGAAAGCATAATAACGACTTGAAGTTTATTGATACGCTCAAAAAACATACAAGTAAATAATGCTGATAATACACTTACGAAAAAGTAAATGGGTTTTACAAATGCGACAGGGGGCAGGTTACCAATCATGATATCACGAATAATACCGCCGCCGAGCGCAGTAGCTACAGCTAAACAAAGGACACCAAATAAATCTAAATCTTTTTTTAAACCAACTAATGTACCAGAAATGGCAGCGGCGATAATGCCAAGAAACGTAAATATATCGATTAATAACATGGCCTTAATCCCTTCCTCTTAAAGATGTTCCAGAGAAAAAATATACACTAAAGTATTGGAAATAACAATTACTTTTCGCTACATGTAGAAAAACGGATAAAATACATAAAGAAAGCGTTTGAAAATGTTTGGAAAATAGACATAAAGTATTTTGAAAAAGGTATGAAAAGATTAACTTTACATTTTTTGATGTTACCTATTTGGTGAAATATTACAGTGATAGGCACTTTATTTATGCTTGTATAAATTGATAAATAAATATGTATATACTGACAAAAATAAGGGGATGGTTGTTAGATAGCTTTTGTAAAAATAGGGGATTATAGCTAAAGGACAGTAATTTCTATTATTGATTAATACTTGTCCTGGCTAGTTTTAGCTGGAAAAATAGTTCTCGATTTGAATATGAGTTATGTTATAATTGCTAGGTGTGTTTTAACGATAATAAATTATGATTAAAAGATAATGTTAAGATTTTGTATGGAGGTCTTGGAATGTTAGCAAATCAAGCTAGGGTTAGATTTGAGCATTTTTTGCTCTTTTTTATTATTTTACAGCCTGTTTTAGATTTATTAACGTCTCTTAGCATCACTTTATTAAAGTCAAATGCTACCGTTGGAATTTTAGTAAGATTCCTTATTATGGCTGTTGGTGGCATTTACATTTTAATTCAGGCAAAAGAGAAGGAAAATAGAAAGTTTTTAATTTATCTTATATTATTAGCCGGAGTTTTAGGAGTAGGATTTATTAATAACAAATTAGTTAAGGATCCTATTGTACTTAGTGAAGAAGTTAAATTCGTTGCGAAAGCATTATATATATATATCATGCTGGGATCATACATTTTAGCTTTAAAATCATTGAAAAAGACAGTTAATATTAGTGATAAGGTTCGAAATAGTATTGTATATTCTACATTAATCATTAACGCAATTATGGTTATTTCTATTTCAACATCTACTGACTTTGGTAGTTATGAATGGATGAAAGTGGGTTCTCGAGGTTGGTTCTATGCAGGGAATGAACTAGGTTCAATCTTAGCTATTATTTTCCCTATTGTAGTACTATATTCTATTCAAAAAACAAAGAGCTGGAAACACATTTTATATTGGATTCCATCACTTTTAATGATTTATTCGCTAATTCAAGTTGGTACAAAAGTAGGGATGGGCTCAATTGGTGCTACGTTAGCGGCAGCAATCGGGATTATTTTACTACAATTATTATTTGATAGAAAAAATCCGAACAAAAAATCCCTTGCGCTTAATGCAGTAATTGCTATTGTCCTATTAGCTGGTGTAGTTGGAACGTTTAAACAAACGCCATTAGCACAAAATATGGGTATTCACAATAATTATTTATCAGAGCAAAATGTGGCACAGCAAGGTCAAAAAGAAAAAGAAATTAAAGAGAAGCTGAAAAAAGAGCAAGAACTTAAAGCAAAAGAAGAAAATCATCATAAAGTTGAAAAGCCAGAAGAAAAGGCGAAGATAGAAGAGGAAGTTAAGAAAGAGCTTGAGAAAGAGCAAAAGAAAGAAAATCAAGAAAATCTTATTTTCAGTGGACGTCAAGTATATGAAGAAAGACATAAGCAGTTCTTTAAAGAAGCACCAGTGTCACAAAAGTTATTAGGCATGGGTTATGCAGGTAACTTTAAATACAATGAACAAAAGCAGCCAGATCCAAAACTAATTGAAATGGACTTCCATGATTGGTTTTATGATTTCGGGATTATTGGCTTTGTATTACTAATGATTCCATTTATTTATTACGGGCTAAGAATTCTACTAGCATTTGCTACGAGATTTAAGGACATATTTAATATAAAATATGGAATGATTTCAGCAAGCTTATTGTTAGCGTTAGGTATTGCTTATATTGCAGGACATATTTTAACAGCACCAGGAGTTGGGATTTACTTTGTAGTGGTGTTAGCTTATCTAAT
This sequence comes from Bacillus sp. M13(2017), assembly GCF_002218325.1. NCBI lineage: Bacteria > Bacillati > Bacillota > Bacilli > Caryophanales > Bacillaceae > Bacillus > Bacillus sp. M13(2017). Next base: position 82,819 of record NZ_KZ268516.1, read on the forward strand.
AGTAGACCTAGAAATTGAATGATAAAAATAAAAGCTAACTTTTGTTAGCTTTTATTTTTTAGTACAGTAAAATAAAAATAGATGGAAACGTAGCGAGGATTTAAAGGAGGAAAAAATATGAGAATATTGCATATGAATGCAGGAGCAGAAGATGGGGGAGGGAAAACACATATTATTTCACTTCTCGATCAGTTTCCAACTGGTGAAGTAGAATTAGCAGTATTTGAAGATGGAATTGTTGCGAAGGAAGCAAGGGAGTTAGGGATAAAAGTCCATGTGTTTTCACAAAAATCGCGCTATGATTTATCCATTTTAAAGAATATAAGTAAATTTATTAATAAAGAAAAATTTGATGTAGTTCATACGCATGGCCCTAGGGCTAATTTCTATGTTTCTTTAATGAAAAAGAGAATAAAGGCAAAATGGGTAACGACTATTCATAGTGATCCATTTCAAGACTTTACTAAACAGGGCTTAAAAGGTTGGATTTTTACGAAATTAAATTTGAAAGCCTTAAAAAATATAGACTTATTTTTCGTTGTAACAAATAGATTGAAAAAAAGCCTGGCAGCATTAGGTATTTCAAATGAAAAGATGCATGTTATTTATAATGGAATTGAATACGATAAGGAAAAAGCAGAAGGCTATAATAAAAAAGAAATATTCAATATTGATGAAGATGTATTTACGGCAATCCAAGTAGCACGATTACATCCTGTCAAAGGACATGAAGTTTTATTTGATGCGTTACAACAAACAAAATTAGAGAAAATTAAAGTATTATTAGTTGGTGATGGCCCATTAGAAGAAAATCTAAAGTCATTAGCTACTGAAAAAGGGATTAACGATAAAGTAGAGTTTTTAGGACATCGTCAAGATGTAAAACAATTATTTGCGTCGTCACATGTAAATTTATTAACTTCCCATAGTGAAGGGTTCCCACTAGTTTTATTAGAAGCGGCAAATCAACGCGTACCATCAATTGTGACTAGGGCTGGAGAAATTGAACCCTTAATCGTAGATGAAACTTACGGATGGATTGTACCGACAGGTGATGGAAAGGCATTGGCATTAGCTTTAGAAGAAGCGTATGATAAGTGGAAAACTGGAGAGTTAGCAGCAATGGGTAAACATATTTATGAGCATGCTACTATGAACTTCTCACTTCAAAAACTATATGAAGATACAAAGGAAACATATAAGCAATTAATAGCAAAAAACTTGTAATGATAGAGAGGATAGTTAACTATGGCAGTACAAACAGTTGATATTCTAGGCGTTCCTTTTTCTACAATGACAATGGATGAAACGGTCCAATATTTAAAAGAACAACTAGAATCGGAGCGAACTCATACGTTTCAGGTAGTAACAGCAAACCCTGAAATTGTTATGTGTGCAAAAAAGGATGAAAAGTTCTATCAAACATTATTGAATACAGATTTAATTACACCTGATGGTATTGGTGTTGTAAAAGCAAGCGGTATGCTTGGTACACCTTTAAAAGAACGTGTAGCAGGTTTTGATTTAATGTGTAATTTACTGGCGAAGTTATCAGAAGATAGCAAACCGGTATCTGTTTTCTTATTAGGTGCAAAGCCGCATGTTGTGCAAGCTGCAGCAGAGCATTTAACAAAGACATATTCAGCTGTATCCATTGCTGGTATACAAGATGGTTATTTTAAACAAGAAGACGAAGAGGATATTATTTCTCGCATTCAAGAAGCAAAACCAGATTTATTACTTGTTGCACTTGGTTTCCCGAGACAAGAAAACTTTATCCAAAACAATAAGCATCGTTTAGAAACGAAAATGGCTGTTGGAGTGGGTGGAAGTTTAGACGTATGGGCTGGAGAGGTAAAACGTGCACCAAAATGGATTCAAGCGATTCATTTAGAGTGGTTTTATAGATTATGCAGTAATCCAACACGCTGGCGTCGTCAGTTAGTATTAGCGGAATTTTTAAAAGAAGTAATGCGTTCGAAAAAGTAGCGAAATATCGCTGCTTTTTTTATTTGTTCATTTTTAATAAATTGAAACTTTAATCAGTGAGGCATCCCCACTGATTATTAGCCCGCACCAATCAGGATAGACGTTTTACTTTTTGGGAATGATGAAGGAGAATTTTTTACACAAAAGTATTTTACTTATACAATTCACACATGTAAAATGATGTGTAAAGACACCTGTGTAAGGAGGACTTCTAGTGGGCAAGGTAAAAGAAATTTCGAAGCGCAAACTACTTGGGATAGCTGGGCTTGGATGGCTATTTGATGCAATGGATGTTGGAATGCTTTCATTTGTAATGGTAGCCTTGCAAAAGGATTGGGGATTAACGAGCCAGGAAATGGGCTGGATAGGCAGTATTAACTCAATCGGTATGGCAGTAGGAGCGCTTATTTTTGGAATACTATCAGATAAAATAGGACGAAAATCAGTCTTTATTATTACATTATTATTATTTTCTATCGGTAGTGGTTTAACTGCATTAACAACGACACTCGCGATGTTTCTCGTTTTACGCTTTTTAATTGGCATGGGGCTTGGCGGAGAGCTTCCGGTTGCCTCTACACTAGTATCAGAGAGTGTTGAAGCGCATGAACGTGGGAAAATTGTTGTGTTATTAGAAAGTTTTTGGGCAGGTGGATGGCTAATTGCAGCTCTTATCTCGTATTTTGTTATTCCTAAATATGGTTGGGAAGTTGCGATGGTATTGAGTGCAGTTCCAGCACTATATGCTTTATATTTAAGATGGAATTTACCGGATTCCCCAAGGTTCCAAAAAGTTGAAAAAAGGCCATCTGTTATTGAAAATATAAAATCAGTTTGGTCTGGGGAATATCGTAAAGCAACAATTATGCTATGGATTCTATGGTTTTGTGTTGTCTTTTCCTATTATGGAATGTTCCTTTGGTTACCGAGTGTAATGGTGCTAAAAGGATTTAGTTTAATAAAAAGTTTCCAATATGTACTTATTATGACATTAGCTCAACTTCCAGGATATTTCACCGCTGCTTGGTTTATTGAACGTCTCGGTCGTAAATTTGTTTTGGTTACGTATTTAATCGGGACAGCTTGCAGTGCCTATTTGTTTGGGGTTGCGGATTCATTAACAGTATTAATCGTTGCAGGTATGTTACTATCCTTCTTTAATTTAGGTGCTTGGGGAGCATTATATGCCTATACACCTGAGCAGTATCCAACGGTTATTCGTGGTACAGGTGCAGGAATGGCAGCAGCATTTGGTCGTATTGGTGGTATTCTTGGACCATTATTAGTGGGGTATTTAGTTGCCTCAGAAGCTTCACTATCATTAATATTTACGATTTTCTGTGGATCAATTTTAATTGGGGTATTTGCTGTAATAATACTTGGTCAGGAAACGAAGCAAAGAGAATTAGTATAAAGTGAAATTTTAAACGTATCCCTGATCATTTATTACCCTACAATACTCAGCTCTTTATAGGTAGTTAGTGTAGGATAAAGGGAGAGAGGAAACCGAAGTGGTTTCCTTTTTTCTGTTTTTTTAGATAAATAATGGTATAGTAAGAAAAAGGGATTATTTCTTATAAAAGCGAATGTATACAGCAGGGCATATGGACAAAGAATTAGGTGGTTGAAGAAATGAAAATTTTACTGATCATGGAAGAGGCAGAAGAGAGAAGAGAGTTAGCTGAAAATTTCACTGAAAATATGAGAAATGTAGAATGTTTTGAAGCAAAGACAGGAACAGAATCTTTATTTATGATGAAAAAACATATACCAGACTTTGTTTTTTTAAGTTCCAAATTACTAGATGGTACTGGTTTTGAATATGCAAGTTTATTACGAGAAATAAATTGCTATACAAAATTTATTTTTGTAGGTGAAAACATAGAAGAATCTATTACAGCTTTTCGTTTCCAAGCATTTTATTATTTATTACGACCATTTCGTGAAGAAGATTTACAATTTCTTTTATATAAAATAGGTAAAGAACAAGGTGAGAAAGCAAAGAGTTATTTGCGTAAACTACCGATAGAAAGTCAAGAGGGTATACGATACATTCTTCCAGAAGATATCGTATATGTAAGTAAAAATAAAGAAAATAAAACTGTTTCAATTTACACAACGAATAATCAGTATATTTCAACATATACACTTCAGGAATTAGAAAATAAGCTAAATGTATATGATTTTTTACGTGTGCATAAAAGCTATTTAATTAATATGTCATATGTAAAAGAACTGAAACCTTATTACAATGGAACGTATAATTTGTATTTAGATAGGTATGATGAGCAACCGATTCCAGTCAGTCGTAATTATGTAAAACGCCTTCGAAATAACATTGAATTATAGTAGGTAATGAGAGTATTTTAACATGATAAACTGAAAATCCTTCATGATAGGGAGGATTCAAGTTAAATATTCAGAAAATTTAGTACAATCTCCACTAAGAAATAGTATTGGGGGAATTGTATGTGAAGACATTGAAATCAATCTTACTTTGGGGTGTTATTACAGCAGTAGGAGCAGGTGCTTTTGGGGTAATAGCTTTATCACAAGGTGAAACCATTAATGCTGTATGGCTCTTAGTAGCTGCCGTATGTGTATATGCAGTTGCTTATCGCTTTTATAGTAGATTTATAGCGAGAAAGGTTTTTAATTTAGATGATAATCGGCAAACACCAGCCCATACATTAAACGATGGGAAAGACTATGTTCCAACAAATAAGTGGGTATTGTTTGGACATCACTTTGCAGCGATTGCTGGGGCGGGACCTTTAGTGGGACCGATTTTAGCAGCACAAATGGGATATTTACCAGGGACCATTTGGATTATTGTTGGGGTAGTTGTTGCGGGAGCTGTCCAAGATTTTGTCATTTTATTTGCTTCGATGAGACGTAATGGTAAATCGTTAGGAGAAATGATTAAAGATGAGATTGGACCTGTTACAGGACTAATTGCAATGATAGGTATTTTAGGAATTATGATTATTTTATTAGCAGTATTAGCGTTAGTCGTAGTAAAGGCACTAATCGGAAGTCCTTGGGGAATGTTTACGATAGCAGCAACGATTCCTATCGCTATTTTAATGGGAGTTTATATGCGGTATATTAGGCCTGGTCGTGTTGGAGAAGGATCAGTAATTGGTATTATCCTACTTATTTTATCTCTTGTTGGAGGACAGTATGTAGCAGAAAATCCAACACTTGCAAGTATGTTCACATTTAGTGGTGAAACAATTGCTATTATGCTTATTGTATATGGATTTATTGCATCTGCATTACCAGTTTGGATGTTATTAGCACCACGTGATTATTTAAGTACATTTTTAAAAGTCGGAACAATTGTAGGTTTAGCAATCGGTATTTTAATTGTAGCACCAGATTTACAAATGCCAGCAGTTTCAAAATTTATTGATGGAACTGGTCCTGTGTTCTCTGGAAACTTATTCCCGTTCTTATTTATTACTATTGCTTGTGGTGCAGTGTCTGGATTCCATGCTCTTGTTTCATCAGGTACGACGCCGAAGATGATTGAGCAAGAGGGACACGCACAGCCAATCGGTTATGGAGCAATGTTAATGGAGTCGTTTGTAGCAGCGATGGCGATGATTGCAGCTTGTGTATTAACACCGGGAACGTATTTTGCAATTAATAGTCCCGCAGCACTTATCGGTACAGATGTCTCGCAGGCAGCTCAAGTTATTTCCTCATGGGGATTTGCTATTACACCAAATGAACTAAAAGATCTCGCTGTAAATGTTGGAGAGCAAACGATTTTATCACGTACAGGTGGTGCGCCAACATTAGCGATAGGTATGGCATATATTTTCTCACAAGTAATAGGTGGAACGGCCATGATGGCATTTTGGTATCATTTTGCGATTCTCTTTGAAGCTCTATTCATTTTAACAACAATTGATGCCGGAACGCGTGTCGGCCGATTTATGATTCAAGATATTTTAGGGCATGTATATAAGCCATTTGGGAAAACGGATTCTACATTAGCGAATGTAATCGCTACAACATTATGTGTATTAGGGTGGGGATATTTTTTATACCAAGGGGTAATAGATCCGCTCGGTGGAATTAATACATTATGGCCACTTTTCGGTATTGCAAATCAAATGCTAGCAGGTATTGCATTATTACTTGGAACGACAATTTTGTTCAAAATGGGAAAAAAGGCGTACGTTTGGGTAACACTTATTCCAACTGTCGGGTTGCTGATTGTAACGATGACGGCGGGGTATCAAAAGCTATTTCATGAAAATCCTAAAATTGGATTTCTATCGCATGCAAAGGTATTTCAGGGAGCATTATATGAGGGGAAAGTGTTAGCGCCAGCTAAAAATGTCGCTCAAATGAAGCAAATTATTTTCAATGATTATATCGATGCAGCGCTTTGCGGAATTTTTATGATAGTTGTAATTGCTGTGTTAATTTCAGCACTTCGAATTTGGATCCAAGTATTAAGAAATAAGCCAATGCCGTTAAAAGAGGCACCATATATTCCTAGAGATGAAAGTGAGTCGAGGAACTATGCTTAAAAAGTTGTGGCAAGTATGGAGTGAAAGAAAACGCTTTATTAGTTTGCTCGTTGGGGTACCAAGTTATGAAGTATACGTAGAGCATATGAAACAACATCATCCTGAAGAAGAGGTTTTATGTCAAAAGCAGTTTTTTGCTGAGGCACAAGAAGCAAGATTTAACGCAAAGGGTGGAAAAATATCACGCTGTTGTTAATGAAAAAAGGGCGAGTTTTCGCCCTTTTTATTTTTTGCTGTTTCACGTGGAACAGCAAAAAATAAACAAAAACTTTGGGAATTAAAGGTATTTCGTATACAATAAAGTGAGGAAGGGGATAGATGGAAAAGTAGGGAGATTATTTTATGTTAAGGGACTTATTTGTAAATACAACAATTATTCTTTCCTTTATTTTTATTGGAGGACAGCTTTTAAGGGATAAGCCGTTAAAAGAAGGATTCTCTTTTTGGCAGAAATGTGTAGTCGGTATTTTTACTGGAATATTAGGTATATTGCTAATGTATTTCGGTGTTCATGTTGGTACTATCCTATTAGATTTGCGCTACTTAGCTGTCATTTTAGCCGTTATAATTGGAGGACCAATAGCAAGTACTATAACTGTAGGTATGATTTTAGTAATTAGGCTATTATTTATGGATTATTCATTAGCTTCTCAAGTGGCTTTTTATACAATCATTGCGATAGGAATAGGTAGCATCTTTCTTTCGCGTATGAGGCTTTCCTTAGGGGAAAAGTGGGTATGGTTACACACATATATTTTATCTATTCTAATCCCAGCGCTATATATATGGTTAATTAAAGACATTCAAGTAGTAGGATTATATTTCATTTCTAGTATTACTACAGGTTACATAACATTCATAAGTGCAAACTATGTTTTACAATCTAACGAGTTATTTCAAACGATGAAGCAATACGCGACGATAGATGCATTGACAAGACTAGGAAACGTAAGGCAGTTTGATTTAGAGATGAATCGTCATATTAGTAATAAGAACATGAAAAATGATCCATTTTGTTTATTGCTTATAGATATTGATCACTTTAAGTATGTAAATGATATGTATGGGCATCCTGCAGGGGACGAAGTGTTAAAACAAGTAGGATGTATTTTACGAGAAACTTCACAATTTCCGGATTTGGCTTTTCGAAAGGGTGGAGAGGAGTTTGCGCTTTTGATACCAAATATGGGATTAGCTTACGGAGTTCGTGTGGGCGAGCAAATTCGTACAGCTGTTGAAAATCACCCATTTCAATTGTTAGATGGAAAGAAAATAAAAATTACGGTTTCGGTAGGAGTTTCAGAATATGAAGAATCACCGGAGCAATTTATTCAAGCGGCGGATGATGCGTTATACTACTCGAAACGAAATGGTAGAAATAAGGTCAGCTCTGCATCTTAAAGATAAGATGACCAGAAGACATAAAGCTTATAAAAAACACTCACAGAGGCAATGTATGAACTTTGTGAGTGTTTTTTATTTATATATTAGACAAGTTCTTTTGATACAACGAATTTACGATATGCACCATGGTGAGTTGGACCTACGTATTCGTTAATTTTGAATGAGTAACGAATAGCAGCTGTGATGAATTCTTTAGCAGTTTTTACTGCTTCTTTCACAGGTTTTCCTTTTGCAAGTTCTGCTGTAATTGCAGCAGAATATGTGCAACCTGCGCCGTGTGTATTTGTAGTATCAATTTTTTCTGATTCTAAAAGATCGAATGTTTCTCCATCATATAGGACGTCGATTGCAGTTTCCGTACCAAGTTTGCTTCCACCTTTAATTAGTACGTATTTGGCACCTAAAGCGTGGATTTTCTTCGCTGCTTCTTTCATGTCCTCAAGAGAATTAATTTTCACACCGCTTAATTGGTAAGCTTCAAATAAGTTTGGCGTTACAACTAATGCCTTTGGTACAAGAACGTCACGTAAGCAATCGTTCGTTTCAGGGTGTAATGCTTCATCTGCACCTTTACATACCATAACAGGGTCAACTACTACATTTTTGAAATTGTGCTTTTCGATTGTTTCTGCAACCATTTCAATAATTTCTACTGATCCAAGCATACCTGTTTTTAAAGCGTCTACGCCAACACCTTCAATTGTTGTTTCTAATTGTGGTTTTAATGTAGAAGCTGGGATTGGAAATACGTTATGTGCCCAACCGTTATGTGGATCCATCGTTACGATTGTTGTAAGAGATGTCATTCCGTATACGCCCAGTTCTTGGAATGTTTTTAAATCTGCTTGTATACCAGCACCGCCACTTGTGTCAGAACCAGCGATAGTAAGTGTTTTATTTAATGTCATTATGAAAGCCCCCTCGAGTGATATAATGAAAACTATGTTCTCACCATTATATCAATGTTACGAATAAGTACAAAGTGAAAAGTAGATGATTTATTTTAAGAGCTATTTAAAATCTTGTATGCAGGAGACTGAGTATGTTTCGAGATAATCGTACAAATGAATTAGTTATATTAAAGGAAATTGCAGAAACATTAAATACATCAAATGATACATATCATGTATTGCAAGCTGTCCTAGAGAAATTACTAAGTGTAACAGGCTTAACGACAGGATGGATTTTTCTTGCGGATGAAAATGGGAAGTATACGAAGTTGATTGATTACCAATTACCAGAGGCACTTACATATGAAAATAAACGCCCGATGTGCGAAGGTGAGTGTTGGTGTTTACGAGGTTTTGTAGATGGGAAATTAGAAAGAGCCGTTAATATTATTGAATGTAAAAGAATTAATAATGCAATTGAATATAATTGGGGAGATACGGAGGGCATTCTGCATCATGCTACTGTTCCTTTAAAAGCTGGAGGAGAAAAATTTGGGTTGTTAAATGTTGCAAGTCCGGGTAAAACACATTTTTCGGAAGAAGAATTAGTATTACTCCAATCGGTTGCTTTCCAAATTGGTACGGCTTTAAAGCGAACAAAATTATATGAAAATGAAAAAAGAAGAGCACATTATTATGTGAAATTAGAGCGTTTCATTCAAGATTTAAAAACGATTCATAAGTTTAATGTATTACCTGAAAAGGTGGTAAATCACGTAGGTGAAGTATTTCAATGGAATCAAGTGGCGCTTTTTATTAGGGAGGAAAAAGAATTATCTTTGCGAGCGTCTTACGTTCAGGAAGAATTACAAGAGGATGTAAAAGAGGCGGCCAAGAAGGCGTTAGAGCAAGATCAACCAGTTCTAATAAAACATCAAATAGGACATAATGTACATCTAAATCGAGCTGTTATTGCTACACCAATACATATTCAAAACCATATATTTGGTGTTTTATGTGTTAGCTTGAATAATGGAGGGTTTGATGCTAATACAATAGATGTAATTCAAGCGCTGTCGAACCATGTTTCATTAATAATAGAGAGTTTAAGGCTAAACGAACAGCGTCGTGAACTTGTAAGAATGGAAGAAAGAAATCGGCTAGCAAGAGATTTACATGATTCTGTTTCGCAAAAATTATTTTCATTAACCTTCATGACAAAAGGCGCCGAGGCAGTTTTAAAAGGTAAAAATGAAAAGGTAGATCAATCTTTGCATGAGATGCGTGAACTTGCGCAAGGAGCTTTGAAAGAAATGAGGACATTAATTTGGCAGCTTCGTCCGGCAGGATTAGAAAAAGGATTATTGCCAGCTCTAAAGAAGTACGGTCAAAATTTGGGACTGAAAATAAGGGAGCAAGTTACGGGTGTTCGTGATTTACCGCGTGTAGTAGAAGAAGCTTTGTGGCGCATAGGCCAAGAAGCACTGAACAATGTAAGTAAGCATGCAGGTGTAAAAGAAGCGACGATTTATTTTACAGTGAATGAGAAAAATGTATCATTAGAAATAGTTGATGAAGGAAAGGGCTTTGTGGAAAAGAATATAAAAGAAAAGAAATCACTAGGTATGACTACGATGCGCGAAAGAGTAGAATTAGTTGGTGGAACAATTAAAATTGTAAGTGATAAGAAAAGAACAAGTGTAAAAATAAACGTACCATTATGATGTGAAAATGAGGGAAGTTCGTGAAAATAAAAGTATTGTTAGTTGATGATCATACAGTTGTTTTAAAAGGATTAGCATTTTTCTTAAGTACACAGGAAGATTTAGAGTTAGTTGGAGAAGCGAATAATGGGAAAGAAGCGTTAGTGAAAGTAGGAGAAACAAATCCTGATGTTATATTAATGGATTTATATATGCCTGAAATGGATGGTGTTGAGGCGACGGCATATATTAAAAAAGAGTATCCAAATGTGAAAGTAATTGTATTGACTAGTTTTTCTGATCAGGCGCATGTGTTACCTGCATTAAGGGCTGGAGCAAGTGGGTATATTTTAAAAGATGTAGAACCGGATCAGCTTGTTGAGGCTATTCGAAGCGCATATAAAGGTAATATTCAATTACATCCGGATATAGCAAATGCTCTTCTCTCTCAAACATTACCTGTAGAAGAAAAGGAAGAAGAACCTTCTATAGTGGATGTGCTAACAGCGAGAGAAAATGAAGTATTGCAGCTATTAGCGAAAGGGATGAGCAATAAGGAAATTGCATCTGTTTTAGTTATTACAGAAAAGACAGTTAAGGCGCATGTAAGTAGCATTTTGAGTAAGTTGAATTTATCTGATCGTACGCAAGCGGCATTATATGCAGTGAAAAATGGAATTGTATAAGACGAAAGTCGTAAGACCTAGTTCGCCTTTAGAAGGTGGACTTTTTTTATGGAAAAATACGTCTATGTGAGGAAGAAATTGTCTTGATATAAAGATAAAATATGTTGGTAAGCAACAAGACAACAATTACAGGGGATACCTTTTTGAAAGCATATAACCACATAAGAGTGAGTACTAGGAGGAATAAATAATGGCAACAGTTTTATTCGTTAAAGCAAATAACCGTCCAGCGGAACAAGCAGTTAGTGTAAAATTATATGAGGCATTTTTAGCAAACTATAAAGAAGCACATCCAAATGATACAGTAGTAGAACTTGATTTATATAAAGAAGAATTACCATATGTAGGCGTAGACATGATCAATGGTACATTCAAGGTAGGTAAAGGATTTGATTTAACAGAAGAAGAGGCAAAAGCAGTAGAAGTTGCTGATAAGTATTTAAATCAATTTCTAGAAGCTGATAAAGTTGTTTTCGGCTTCCCATTATGGAACTTAACGATTCCAGCAGTATTGCACACATATATTGATTATTTAAACCGTGCTGGTAAAACATTCAAATATACGCCAGAGGGTCCAGTTGGCCTAATCGGAGATAAGAAGATTGCATTATTAAATGCACGAGGCGGCGTATATTCAGAAGGTCCAGCAGCTGAGGTAGAAATGGCTGTTAAATATGTAGCAAGTATGATGGGCTTCTTCGGCGCAACAAACATGGAAACAGTAATTATTGAAGGACATAACCAATTCCCAGATAAAGCAGAAGAAATTATTGCTGCAGGTCTTGAAGAAGCAGCTAAAGTAGCAAGTAAATTTTAATTAAAATTATAATCGTCACTCGAAAAAACAGCATTAATGTTTACATGTTAATGCTGTTTTTTTATATTTTTAGTTCATCAGCAAGTTTTTCTAATGTATTTCGATCTTGTATATAATATGTTCGGCCTTCTTTTCTTAAATAATTTTGTTGGCAAAACTGATTTAATACATATAGAAGATGACGGTAGCTGACATTTAAATATTCCGAGGCCTCGGTATGTTTTTCTGTATAACTGTTATTTTGTTCTGTTAATAGAATAAAAGCCGCTAAACGGTTTTCGAATGGATAACTATTATTTTTAGCATAACTTTCCGTTCGGGTAATTGTTTTTTCACCGATAAATTTGCATAGTTTCTGTAGAAAGGTAGCATCTTGTAACAAAAGATGCTGACAATCTTTAAGAGGAAGCGCTAAGCATATACAATCTTCGATTACTTCCACTGTTTTCGTGACGGATTCTACGCCAATTAATCCTAATTCCCCAATGAACGAAGGTGCTTGAATAAAGTTAATTAAGGAAACCTTTCCGTTTTTGTGATTCATATATATTTTTGCTTTCCCGGAAATTAAGTAATAGAGATAAGGGAGAGCATTTCCTTCGCTACATATCATCTCTTTCGTTTGAAAAGAATGCAGCTCTACATATGGCAAGACATGAAATGAAAATAGGGTATGGAATTGATGGATTCGCATGTATTGATAAATTTCTTCCTCATTTTTGCTGATTTTCATATTTTCACCCCCCATGTATAGTATGAGATATCTCCTATTATCTTTACAAGAAGGAATGATACGATTTATGTAAATTTGTTTTTGTAGAAAAGAGAGTGTGATGAATTTATGAAAAAATATAAAACATTGTTATTTGATGTAGATGATACATTACTAGATTTCCAAAGGGCTGAAAAAGTGGCTTTACGGGTGCTTTTTGAAGAGAAGGGAATCCCTTTAACAGACGAGATAGAGGCTCGTTATAAAAAAATAAATAAAGGTCTTTGGGATGCTTTTGAAAAAGGAGAACTATCACGCAATGAAGTTGTAAATACACGATTTTCTCTGTTGTTTAAAGAGTATGGAGAAGAAGTAGATGGAATATTATTCGAAAATAATTATCGTAACTACTTAGAAGAAGGAAATCAACTCATGCAAGGTGCGTTTGAATTTATAAATCAAATTCAAGGAGAGTATGAATTGTATATAGTGACAAATGGTGTTTCTAAGACGCAAGATAAACGTTTGCGTAATGCAGGGTTACATTCATTGTTTAAAGATGTTTTTGTTTCTGAAGATACAGGTTTTCAAAAGCCGATGAAAGAGTATTTTGATTATGTTTTTGAACGGATTCCTAACTTTGCACTTGAAGAAGGGCTGATTATTGGAGATTCATTAAGCGCTGATATTAAAGGTGGATATGTAGCGGGAATTGATACTTGTTGGTTTAATCCAGAAAGAAAATTAAATGATAGTGGGATTATACCGACATATGAAGTGCATAATTTTGAAGAATTATACGCTCTATTAAAACAGTTTGTTTAATGAAAATAGATGATTCGGGTTTATTTTACATGAATCATTTTTTTCTAAGGTATTTTTCGAGTTAGTATGGAATATAATTCTTTTGTTGCTTTATATGAAACTGTTAACATTTATTTTAGAACATTCAGAAAAACTGTTTGACATTAGGAAATTATTGCTATAAAATCAACGGTAATTGCATAGTCTTATCAAGAAAAGGTGGAGGGACAGGCCCGATGAAACCTTGGCAACAGCCGTATAACGGAATTGTGCCAAATCCTGCAGGTAGTAATCCTGAGAGATAAGAAAGAGCCTTTAGAGCGTGTTTTCAAACTGCTCCTTTCTTGTTTTCAGGAAAGGGGCAGTTTTTTATTTTGTATAAAAGAAAGGAGAATGAGAGATGGGAGAATCATGGGGAAAAGGAACGATTTGTGTGCAAGGTGGCTATACGCCAAAGAATGGTGAACCACGTGTTTTACCACTTTATCAAAGCACAACGTATAAATACGATACTTCGGATGATTTAGCAGCTCTATTTAACTTAGAGGCAGAAGGATATATTTATACGCGTATTGGAAACCCTACTCTAGCCGCATTTGAGCAGAAGTTATCAGATTTAGAAGGCGGTGTAGGAGCTGTTGCAACGGCTTCTGGGCAAGCAGCTATTATGCTCGCCGTTTTAAATATTTGTAGTAGTGGGGATCATTTACTTTGTTCTTCAACGGTTTACGGGGGAACGTTTAATTTATTTGGAGTGAGTTTGCGTAAACTGGGCATTGATGTTACGTTCTTTAATCCAAATTTAACGGCAGATGAAATTACGGCGCTTGCTAATGACAAGACGAAACTTATCTATGCAGAATCGTTAGGAAATCCAGCGATGAATGTTTTAAATTTTAAAGAATTTTCAGCTGCCGCTAAAGAATTAGAGGTACCTTTTATCGTTGATAATACATTAGCAACTCCTTATTTATGCCAGGCGTTTGAACATGGGGCCAATATTATTGTTCATTCTACGACTAAATATATCGATGGGCATGCGAGCTCCTTAGGCGGTATTGTAATTGACGGTGGAAACTTTGATTGGACAAATGGGAAGTATCCTGAACTTGTTGAACCAGATCCAAGTTATCATGGTGTAAGTTACGTTCAAAACTTTGGTGCAGCAGCGTATATTGTGAAAGCACGTGTTCAGCTATTAAGAGATTATGGAAATTGTATGAGCCCATTCAATGCATATATTAGCAATATTGGCTTAGAAACATTGCATTTACGAATGGAACGTCATAGTGAAAATGCTCTTGCAGTTGCTAATTGGCTTGCTAATCATGAACGTATTGAATGGGTGAATTATCCGGGCTTAGATAGTAATGAAAATTACTCATTAGCACAACAGTATTTGAAAAAAGGTGCTAGTGGTGTTTTAACTTTCGGTATTAAAGGCGGATTAGAAGCAGCAAAAGAATTTATCGCAAATGTAAAACTAGCAACTCTCGTAACGCACGTAGCTGATGCACGAACTTGCGTTATACATCCTGCTAGTACGACGCATAGACAATTAAATGCTGAAGATCAGCGTTTAGCTGGTGTTACATCTGATTTAATTCGTTTATCGGTTGGTATAGAAGATGTTTCTGATATTATTGCAGATTTAGAAGCAGCTCTAGTTGGAGGCAAAACACATGCCGATCATAATTGATAAAGATTTACCGGCTCGCAAAGTGTTGCAAAAAGAAAATATTTTTGTAATGACGAAGGAGCGGGCAGAAACACAAGATATACGTGCTTTGAAAATTGCTATATTAAATTTAATGCCAACGAAGCAAGATACAGAGGCGCAATTACTTCGCTTAATTGGAAACACACCGTTACAATTAGATGTTCATTTGCTTCATATGGAATCACATCTATCTCGTAATGTAACGCAAGAACATTTAACAAGCTTTTATAAAACGTTTCGTGATATTGAAAATGAAAAGTTTGATGGGCTTATTATTACAGGAGCGCCAGTGGAGACCCTTGCTTTTGAAGAGGTAGATTATTGGGAAGAGCTTAAACATATTATGGAGTATTCAAAAACGAATGTAACATCTACGCTTCATATTTGCTGGGGAGCACAGGCTGGTTTGTACTATCATTATGGCGTTCCAAAGTATCCTCTTAAGGAAAAAATGTTCGGTGTGTTTGAACATGAAGTTTGCGAGCAACATGTGAAACTGTTACAAGGGTTTGATGAATTGTTTTTTGCCCCGCATTCTCGTCATACAGAAGTACGAGAGAGTGATATTAGAGAGGTGACAGAATTAACACTGTTAGCAAACTCTGAGGAAGCAGGTGTTCACCTTGTTATTGGGCAAGGAGGAAGACAAGTGTTTGCGCTTGGGCATAGTGAATATAGTTGTGACACGTTAAAGCAAGAATACGACCGGGACCGCCAAAAAGGGTTAAATATTGATGTGCCGAAAAACTATTTTAAGCATAATAATCCAAATGAGAAGCCGCTTGTACGGTGGAGGAGCCATGGGAATCTATTATTCTCTAATTGGCTGAATTATTACGTGTATCAAGAAACCCCTTATATATTGTAAAGAAAGATTGTGTAACACGTGGTAACGTTTTCCTTGTAAAGATTAACCTTTATTTTTCCGAATGTTCAAAATACATTGTTTTTCAGGTTTTTTACTCATATAATTTCATCTAAACACAATTTTTGAGGGGTGGAAAGTACTATGAAAGAAATTCAAGTTGGGTTATTAGGTCTTGGGACGGTTGGCAGTGGTGTGGTTCGTATTATTACGGATCATCAAGAACGACTCATACACCAAGTAGGTTGTCCAGTGAAGGTAACGAAAGTATTAGTGCAAAACATTGAGAAAGAGAGAGAGGTAGAGGTACCTTCTACTCTATTAACACAAGATGCACATGAAATTTTAGATAATCCAAATATTGATGTTGTCATCGAAGTGATGGGTGGCATTGATGATGCAAAATCATATATTTTACAAGCTTTAAAAAGCGGAAAGCATGTTGTAACTGCAAATAAAGACTTAATGGCATTACATGGAGCTGAATTATTAGCGACAGCAAAAGATAATAAGGCTGATTTATTCTATGAGGCGAGTGTGGCAGGGGGAATTCCAATTTTACGCAGTATCGTAGAAGGACTTTCTTCAGATCTTATTACGAAAGTAATGGGAATTGTAAATGGAACGACTAATTTTATTTTGACGAAAATGTCAGACGAAGGGAGAGCATATAACGACGTGTTAAAAGAAGCCCAACAACTTGGATTTGCAGAAGCGGATCCAACATCAGATGTAGAAGGTTTAGATGCAGCAAGAAAAATGACAATTTTGGCTACCCTTGGTTTCTCTACAAATGTAGAGCTTGGAGATGTGAAGGTAAAAGGGATTACTTCTATTACAGAAGAAGATATTGAATACAGTAAGAGTTTAGGATACACGATTAAATTAATCGGTCTTGCGAAGCGAGATGGTGAAAAATTAGAGGTTACAGTTGAACCGACTTTACTTCCAAATACACATCCTCTTGCGGCCGTGCAAAACGAATATAACGCTGTATATGTGTATGGTGAAGCAGTTGGAGAAACAATGTTTTATGGACCAGGTGCAGGAAGTTTACCGACAGCAACGGCTGTTGTTTCCGACCTAGTAGCTGTAATGCAAAATATTAGATTAGGGGTAACAGGAAATAGTGCTGTAGTCCCGCAATATCAAAAGGTACTAAAAGAGCCAGACGAAATTGTTGTGAAGAAGTTTTTAAGACTTCATGTAAAAGATGAAATTGGTGTATTTGCAAAGATCACTTCATTATTCTCTGAGCGCGGAGTTAGCTTTGAAAAAATTATTCAAATGCCGCTTGAAGAGAAAGGAAAGGCTGAAATTGTAATTGTAACGCATCGTGCGTCTCTTGCTGATTATGATTATATTCTACATACGTTGCAAGGGTATGAAGAAATAGATTGTTTGAAAGCGAACTATCGAATTGAAGGGGATGCTAAGTAGTATCTCTTACCATAAAACAGAAAGAGCCTATTAAGCAGCTTGCTTAATAGGCTCTTTTCTATTTAAAATCTGCGTACCAACTTGAATAAATGCTTGGATAATCCAGCCTGTTGTAAAGGATAAGATGATTGTTCCAAAATAGATAGGTCCATCTAATAAAAAGCTTAGCGTTAAAAATAAAAAGGCTAATGAAATCTCTGTTCTTCTAAACGTCCATTTTTTCTTCTCAGCAACCGTTAAAACGAAAGCTTCTTGAGGTGCTGGGCAAAGGTTCGTAGAGACGTAAAGGCCAATTCCAGCTCCAACAAATAGATTTCCGCAAATAAGTGTTATATATTTTGGAAGAGAGCGGATAGCATCCATAATAGTTGTAGTGGAACCAATCCAATCAACAAAAAGAGAAATAAGAACCATCGTTACGATAGTACCAATTGTTATTTGTTTTTTATTCCAAAAGAGTACGATAAGTGTAAAAGCGAAGTTAATCATGAAAATCCAAAAACCTATACTTATCCCGAAATTTTGATATAGTGCAATAAAGAAGGAATCATAAGGGCTAAGTCCAAAGGAAGTAATGGTCGTCATCATATTAATACCGATGGCGAGAATGAGTAGACCGCCAATGAAAAATATATATTCTAATTTGAATCGAAACATAGTTGTATATCCTTTCAAAATGTATTTGCTAGGAAAGGATATATTGTGGAAAGCTTACCAGGTCAAGGGAGAATTTTTGTGAGAAGGGGAAAATGAGATGACAAATATAAGAAAGATTGCTGAACTTGCTGGGGTATCTATTTCAACTGTTTCACGTGTACTAAATAATCATCCTTATGTGAATGAACAGAAACGAAAAGAAATTTTAGCAATTATAGAAGAATTAAATTATACGCAAAATGTGAATGCAATTCATTTAGTGAAGGGAAAAACGAATGTAATTGGCGTTTTATTACCGCACGTAAATGATCAATATTATAGCGCTATTATTGAAGGAATATCGAAGGAAACAGCAAAGAATAATTATAATATGATGCTTTGCCAGACGAATTATAGCGAAGAAAGAGAACTAGAAATTTTAAATATGTTAAAAATGAAAAAGCTTGATGGGGTTATTATTTGTTCTCGGGCAAATAGTAAGGAGAAGCTTGAAGAATATACGAAATTCGGCCCGATTGTTATGTGTGAAGAAATAGATTCAAAATGCATTTCAAGTGTCCATATCGATTACTACAAAGTATTTTCACATGGGATGAAAAGCTTAATAGATACCGGTCATACACGTATTGGATATTGTATTGGAAGAAGTAATAGCGTTAATAGCCAAAGACGAAAGAAGGCGTATGAAGATTCGCTTCAACAGAGTACCGTAACACCGTTAGAGACCTGGAAATTTGAGGGTTGTTTTACAGTGGAAGATGGACGCAATGTAATTAGAGAATGGGCTCATATGTCAGTAAAACCGACGGCGTTCCTTGTATCTTGTAACCATATTGCAGCGGGGATGGTTACAGAAGCAAAAAAACAAGGAATTCGTATTCCGGGTGATATTACGATTATCGGGTGTGATGATCAAGAGGTGGCAGATATATTGGGTATAACGACGATTTCGCATTCTAGTAAAAACGTTGGAATGAGAGCGTTTGAATTATTATATGAAAAGATTAGTGAAGAGAAATTAGATGTGAAGCATATAGAGTTATTACCAGAGTTAGTAGATAGAGAAACGACATAATTGAGAAGGTGTGAGAATCGCTTTTCAAAATTTCGTTTGGTATAATTATGGACAATCTATGAGGGCTAAAAGGGGTTTTGATATGAGATCAAAAGTAGTAAAAGTAATTCTACTCATTACAATTGCATCTTTCTGTTTATTTGCATATGGCTTTGTTTCAGGTGTAAATGATGTATTAAATCCAAAAGCTTCAAATTTAATTAAAAAGACCGATGTAGTAGCAAAAGAGAAAAGGAAAACGGGAACATTACAAATCGTTAGTTTAGGTGATTCATTAACGCGTGGCGTTGGTGATAAAGAAGGAATTGGTTATGTTGGGCGAATGAAAGAGGATTTACAAAAAGATTATAAGCAAAAAATTGCATTAACAAATTTAGCAGTTAGTGGTGCAAAAATGCCCGATTTATTAAAACAAATTGAAAGTAATGGCGCTAAATATTCAATTAAGCAAGCAGATGTAATCGTGTTAACGATTGGTGGGAATGATTTGTTCCCGGGCTGGGAATCGCTTGGGAAAATAGATTTAGAGACGTATCGTCCTGACACAGAAACATTTCAAAATGAAGCAAAGAAAATTATAGAAGAAATTCGTAAATTAAATACAGATAGTCCGATTTTTTGGCTTGGTTTATACAATCCTTTTGAAGATGTAGAAGATTTAAAAGGGTCTTCAAACATTGTTGTGGACTGGAATGCATCTTTAGAGAAGTTAGCGCTAAACGATAAAAATGTGTATATTACACCGACATTTGATTTATTCCAAAACCGCGGGAAAGATTTATTATACTCTGATCATTTTCATCCGAACGAAGTAGGTTATACGTATATGGCAGAACGTTTAGTTCAAAACGTTGTAAGTAAATTAAAACTAGAACAAGGAGGGGTAAAATGACGACGATACTTTCTGTACGAGACTTGAAGAAGATAATTGGAAAGAAGACTCTTGTAGAGAATATTTCCTTTGATGTAAAGCAAGGAGAAGTGTTCGGGTTCTTAGGACCAAATGGTGCTGGAAAGACGACTACCATTCGAATGTTAGTCGGATTGATTAAGGCGACAGAAGGTACGATTTCTATCGGTGGTTATTCGATTAAGGAAAATTTCAGAGAAGCGATGCGTCAAATTGGGAGTATCGTTGAAAACCCAGAACTGTACACATATTTAACAGGATGGGAAAATTTAAAGCAATTTGCTCGTATGTTAGGTGATATATCAGATGAACGTATTATTGAAATTGCTGAAATGGTTCATTTAGATGAAAGAATTCATGACAAGGTAAAAACGTACTCACTTGGTATGAAACAACGCCTTGGAATTGCGCAGGCGCTCCTTGGGAATCCAAAATTGCTCATATTAGATGAGCCAACGAATGGTTTAGATCCAGCAGGGATTAGAGAACTTAGGGAATTTATACATAAGCTTGTAAAAGAAGAAAATATGAGCGTGTTTATTTCAAGTCACTTGCTAAGTGAAGTGCAAATGATATGCGATCGCGTTGCTATTATTCATAAAGGAAAGATGATAACAGTTGCCAAGGTTGAAGAATTAATTAAAACAGCAAGCGATCGTGTAGAATGGATTGTTACACCGATTTCTAAGGCGAAAGATATGCTAGAAGCGGCCGAGGAAATAAGAGAAGTGAGTGTAGAAGGCGAGCGATTACTATGCCGCATGGATATTGCATCTATAAGTAGTTGGAATAAACACTTTGTTGAAAATGAAATAGATGTACATAGCGTTAAGGAGCTCATATTTACGCTAGAAGATTTATTTATTGAACTCACAAGGGGTGAGCAGCATGCGTGAATTTGCGAATCTAGTTTTAAATGAATCAGAAAAGATTTACCGCAAGAAACGTATTTTTGTTGTCATGCTTATTTTAGCAATCTTGATCCCGCTTTTTGTGTACGCGCAGTATCGTGAAATAGAAACGACACAAAAAAGACTCGGTACAACTGATTGGAAGGTTTCATTACAACAGCAAATTGTTGATTCTCAAAATCGATTGAACAATTCTAGGTTGCCAGAAGAATGGCGTGATTGGTTAAAGGTAAGAGTTGAGCAACAACAATATTATTTAGATCATGATATTAACCCGATGGCACCGGGTGCACCGACTTTTGTCAGAGCATTTATTGAACAAGGAATTACGTTATTTATTCCGCTTCTCGTAATGATTGTCGCCATTGATATCGTTTCAGGAGAACGAAGTGATGGGACGATGAAGATGTTACTTACGCGGCCGATTCGGCGCTGGAAAATACTCCTTAGTAAATACGTGACGATGTTATTTTTCATTTCGCTCATACTGTTTCTTGTAGGTTTGTTTGCCTACATATTATCAGGGCTTGTATTTGGGTACTCGGGATGGAATTTACCTGTTTTAACAGGATTCGTCATTGATAAGGAAACGTTAAATACGAACTTTGTACATCTTATTCCGCAGTGGCAATACATCTTAATGGCGTATGGACTAGCCTGGTTTGTTGCTATCGTTGTTGGAACTATATCATTTATGGTCTCTGTTTTAATTCGTAATACACCAGCTGGTATGGGCGTTATGCTAGCTGCATTAATTGCAGGTGGTATTTTAAGCTCGTTCGCAACATCTTGGGAAGGCGCCAAGTATATTTTTAGTGTGAATTTATCATTAACGGATTATTTATCAGGAAAATTACCTGCATTACAAGGTTTATCGATGGGGTTTTCTTTGATGAATTTAACTGTTTGGGCAGTTGTTTCTCTTGTTATTTCGTTCGTAGTATTTACAAGACAGGATATGGTGAATTAATTAGACAGGAAGTGACAGTATGGAAAATGTTTTAAAGAATGATTGGGAGCCACTATTGGCACCAGAATTCGAGAAAGAGTACTATCTTACTCTATCCAGTTTTTTGACAGAAGAATACAGCATGCATGTTGTTTATCCGAAGGTAGAAGATATCTTTAACGCTCTTCAGTATACAAGTTATGAAAATACAAAGGTTGTTATTTTAGGACAAGATCCATATCATGGACCGAATCAAGCGCATGGTTTAAGCTTTTCTGTACAACCTGGTGTTAAAACACCACCATCATTGTTAAATATGTATAAAGAACTTCGAGATGAATATGGTTATGAAATCCCGAATAACGGTTATTTAGTAAAATGGGCGGAACAAGGAGTATTACTACTAAATACCGTATTAACAGTTCGTGAAGGCGAAGCAAATTCTCATAAGGGAAAAGGATGGGAGCACTTCACAGATCGTGTAATTGAACTGTTGAACGAACGTGAAAAGCCAGTTATTTTCATATTGTGGGGGCGCCATGCGCAGGCGAAGAAGAAGTTAATTACGAATCCGAATCATCATATTATCGAATCTGTACATCCAAGCCCATTATCGGCAAGACGTGGTTTCTTTGGTAGTAAGCCATATTCTAAAGTAAATACGATTTTAGCTAATATGGGCGAAAGAGAAATTGATTGGGAAATTCCAAATTTATAAATAGAAAAGGTAGTTAACAGTCGTTAACTACCTTTTTATTATCATTGTTGCTCGTTCTTTAATTTTGCATCTAGTACAAAAGTACCAAATGGTATAACTGATGAAACGAATGCTCCAAGTGCCCATAAAATTGATTTACGGTGTACGATTGTTACTTGAATTACTGCAAAGATGAATAGAATAAATAGAACACCATGAGCCATGCCTGTAATTTTAACAGCTGTTGCAAATCCTGCGAAATATTTTAATGGCATTGCTACAAATAATAGTAATAGGAAAGAAATACCCTCAACTAGTCCAATTGCTCTTAATCGTCCGATTGGTGTAGATAACATAAAGTAGCCTCCTTTAACGTATGCTTGTATATAGTAAATTTGTATTCTTTTTCAAAATAAAATAGTCTATTTTGTTTCATTATATACAAAAAGAAAGTTTACACTACGAGAATAGTGCAAAGTTCAAAATATAGTCACAAAAGCATGAGAATTTAAATAAAAACCTATTTGAAGTATTTGACTTCAAATAGGTTTTGTGAATGAAAATATTAAACAAGTACATCCGTTTTTAAAACGAATTTCTCTACAACTTTTGCAACACCATCGTTCATATTTGTATCTGTTACGTAGTTTGCAATTTCTTTAATATCATCAGGTGCATTGCCCATTGCAACACCAAGACCAGCAAATTCAATCATTGCTTGGTCGTTATAGCTATCGCCCATTGCGATAACTTCTTCACGCTTAATGCCAAGCTTTTGAATCAGTTTGTTTAAGCTCGTTCCTTTTGTAACACCGGCTTCTGTAAATTCTAAGAAGAATGGTTTCGAACGCATCACGCTTAATTGGCCTTCTAGTTGTTTTTGTAGTTTCTTTTCAACTTCAACAAGGCGTTCAGCCTCTTTATTCATTAATACTTTTACTACAGGCTCTTTAACTGCGGCTTTAAAGTCATCTACTACAACAATTGGCATACCAGTAATATCGCCCTCAATTTCAGTATAAGGATTATTTTCTTCCGTTACGATATCATCGCCCATATAAGTATGAATCCATACATCTTCAGTTTTACTAATTTCAAATAGGTTGTGAACGATTTCAGGAGATAGCGTACTACTAAAGATTTCTTCGTTTGTTTTACAGTTAATAATTTTTGCACCATTAAAAGATAAAATGAAACTGCCGTATTCTTCTAAACGAAGCTCTTTGGCTACATTGCGCATACCAAACGTTGGACGTCCAGAAGCAAGTACAACCTTTACCCCTTGCTCTTGTGCAGTCATTAACGCTTCTTTCGTACGAGGTGAAATAGTATGGTCATCACGTAATAAAGTATCATCTAAATCTAAAACAATCATTTTATAAGTCATATAGAAAATTCCTTTCTTTAATTGAAATCAAAATACATGTTCATGAAGATGTTGAGGAATAATAGTAAGACATCAAACCTCTTTGAAAAGAAGTAGATAAATTATTATGAGTGTGTTGCTCATAATATTGGTTAATAATCATTGGGGATGAATAAAACCCCAATGATTAAAGTTTGATTTTATCGTAACAACTCTAAAGGTAGAGTGCAATAATGGAAGTTTTCCAATTTACGATATTTGTTTTGCTGTGGAACGAGAAAATAGTATTTCTAGCAAGATTGCCATTACAGATCCAAGAACGAGACCATTACTTAAAAACGATGCTAGAAATGGTGGAAGTGTGGAATATGCTCCTGCTGGAACAAACATAACTCCGACTCCTGTAAAGATTGAAAGACCGGCTACTTTAAATAATCGTTCTTTATCCTGGACAGTTTCGTATTCTCGAAAGGCGAGGCCAATCATGCTTGCGAATACAGGATAAATAGCGGCATAACCAACTGCAACAGGGATTGCTGCAAAGAATGAAGTAATCTTTGGAAATATACTAACGACAATAATAAAGCTTGACCCTAATATAAACGGGAGACGTTTATAAATATTAGTCGTTGCAATAAAACCTGCTGATCCAGAAATAGCGACAGGCCCAATAGCTGAAAACAGGCCGCCTAGCAATTGGTTGATTCCTGTTATAATGCCAGCTTGTTTAAAACGATCTGATGCAGTATTTTCTTCATATTTAGAGACAACCTTTTGTACAACGCGAATACTTGCTAACATATTTGTTAGAAGTAAGAGTGTAACGAAAATGACTGTAATTACCATATTCCATTCAACACGAGGCATTCCGAAAACAAATAAGGACGGAAAACGGATTATGTCTGTCACTGGTGTTATTGGATTAGATAATCCGAAGCATGCGAATAATATCCAGCCGCATATGATACTGAAAAGAACGGAATATTGTCCAATAATAGGTAGCTTCATGATGAAAAAGGATAGTAAAATAACAATGAGTGAAAGAATAAATACGTTAGGTTGTACTTCTGTATGTTTTCCATCAAGGCCAAACATTCCCTTTAAGAAGGAGCCACTAAGCTGCGCGACAAGAAGAAATAAATACGTTCCAATGACTGTCGGTGTAAAATAGCGAACAAGTTTATCAATAAGTCCAAAAACGCTAAGAATAATACAAATAATACCGCTTAATAAGAAAGCATATTGAAGAACTTTAAGTGTCTCATTGCTGGATCCAAATAATACGACACCTAAACTTGCGTAAAGGGAGAAAATTCCCCACCAAAGGCCAGCAGGACCTTCTTGAATAGGAAGTTTATGCCCAAATATAGCTTGCAAGAGACCAGCAAAGCCTAGAACAAATAACGTTCTTTGTACGAATGCGATAGCTTCAGCGCCATCAAGACCATAACTAGTTGCGACACTAATTGGTACAATAAGGCTTCCAGCTAAAATAAATAGTGCCCATTGTAAGGCGGAAAGAAATGTCTTCATTATATCAACCTCTTTCATAGATTCCGTATCTAGTATATACGTATTTTATTTCCACTGGCAAAGATTGTAGATAGAGAAAAGAGTTGAAACAAGGTATGAATGCACGTAAGCAATTATGGATAGCAGTTATATGTATGACTTTTGTTGTAATTCTAGGAACGATAGGATTTATGACGATCGAAGAGATTAGTTTGTTTCAAGCATTTTGGATGACGATGATTACTGTATTGACTGTTGGATACGGGGATGCCGTTCCTGTAACGCAAGCGGGGAAAGTATTTGCGCTCCTTATTATTCCTGTTGGCGTAGGTATTGTTACGTATGCAATTGGGGTAGTGGCAGCTATGATTATTGAAGGGAATTTATTTCATGCAGTACGGAGGAAGAAGATGGATAAACAAATAGCGCAGTTGAAAAATCATATTATAGTATGTGGTTGCGGTAGAGTGGGGCTTCAAGTTGTACATGAATTGCAAGAAAAGAATATTCCATTTGTCGTTGTTGATAAAGATGAAAGTATATCGGGGCAGGAAAAGCTTTTATTTGTACATGGAGATGCAACGGAAGATCAAGTATTACATAATGCCGGAATTTTAGAAGCAGCTGGTTTAGTTGCTATTGTTGCAAATGATGCCGAAAATGTATTTATTACATTAACAGCCAGAGGATTAAACGATACGATTAAAATTGTGGCGAGATCTGAAAAGCCAGAAACTGAAGAGAAATTAAGGCGTGCTGGTGCAAATAAGGTTATTAATCCATCTAGTATGGCAGGTATTCATATCGCAAAAGGTATTGCCAATCCATTAACCGTTCATTATATTGATACAGTGTTGTATGGAGTGGAACAGTCATTTGTCATTGAAGAAATTCTAGTTGGAAAAGATTCAATATTAGTTGGTAAATCGTTACTAGAGAGTAATGTAAGGAATCAGTTTGATGTAACAATATTAGCGATTTTAAGAAATGGTAATATTATACATAATCCAGCGGGGCAGGAAAAATTGAAAGAACGTGATATGATAATAGTATTTGGTTCAGTAGAGAAACTGGGACAATTCGAGAAAGAATTACAAAGTACGAGGTGATAAGGAATGCAAATATCTAGCGACAAGATTTTAAATAAAATGGCGAATGAAATTGCGAAGGCAAAAAGTAGTGAAGGACAAAAGTCAAAAGAACATTTATTAGTTGTGCGCGCTTTATGTGACTTATTATTAGATGAACAAGTTGAAACATCTACATATAGAGAACCACAAATTCCATCGAAAGTAATTGGATCACAACCAGTAACAACTATGCAACCAATTGCACCTGTTTCTGGGGAGCCAGTATATATAAAAGAAAGTGATGCAAACGGTAATTCTTTATTTGATTTTTAGAAGATAAATCGTTTGGCTTATATGCAAAAATTGCTTATGATAAAGGTAAAAAAGGGGAATTAAGATGAAAATTTTCTTTTTACTAGGTTGTATTGCAGCGGGGCTATCTGTTGCGTTAGGGGCCTTTGGAGCACACGGTTTAGAAAATAAAATTTCTGCAAAAATGTTAGAAGTGTGGAAAACAGGCGTTACATATCAAATGTTTCATGCAGGTGGACTATTCGTAGTTGCTTTATTAATGGATAAGGTCCAATCATCACTTTTAACTACTGCTGGTTGGCTAATGGTAGCTGGGATTATTATGTTCTCAGGTAGTTTGTATGCATTAAGTACGACAGGAATTAAGTTCTTTGGCCCAATTACACCTCTTGGTGGTGTAGCATTTATTGTGGCATGGATTTTAGTCGGAACTGCAGTTGTAAAAGGATTATAAAAAAACAAAAGCTGGCATATGCCAGCTTTTTTTATGGTCTTGGAGCATAAGTTGCTTGTTGACTAGGTAAATACGTAATTTCCTCTGGAAATTCTACGTAATCTAAGTAAATCATTAGTAGTAAATAGCGTTTTCCTGATTGTGGTTCACTAATAACGATATGGTCACGGCCAGCCGCTTCAATAATACCTGTATAAGATTGTGTACCAAGGGAACTGCCACGTTCATAAGTCATTACAACCGTAGCTTGCTTACCTTTGTTTAAGCGAAGGATATTTTCAATATAGGATTGCTCTAGAGGTAACATGCCTTGAGAAATTGCATATTGAGCTTGTGCAGCTTGAGCTGATTGTTGTTGCATTGCTTGCTGTTGTTGTTGAGTCATTTGTTGCGGTTGTACATAAGTTCCAGATGGTTGATAAAAACCTGTTCCATAGTACGGATTTTGTTGCTGTGCCATTCAAAAATCCCTCCTCATTTTCATCTCTTAATATACGCTAGGACAGTCTTCGCCAGATGGTTGGAAGAAGCAGTGTTTTTTGAAGCGACCAGAGTTTTGTTGGTTATACCAAGTTGGCGGACATGCACCCTCAGGTCTAAAGAACCATAAGGCAAAATTGGCAGGCCAAAAACGTTGCCCTTGAATGGTCCGTCTCGCCAGGGCAATATCTTGTTCACGTGCCCGTTGATAAAAATATCCTTTTTGCGTTGCTTCAAAACCGCCGGGGTTTTGATAAACCATTTGACGTAAATTACGAATGCTTTTAAAGTCTAAACAATTTCCGCGGACACGATTTACCCCAACGTTTCCGACCATTAACATTCCTTGTTGCCCTTCTCCTTCGGCTTCAGCACGCATCAGTCTAGCTAACAACTTTACATCTGCTTCGTTATAAGCAATAACGCCCATTATGTGTCACCTCTCTTTTTGTAATACCTTTTGGAAAGAGGTTTATCTCTAGATGAAGTGTGTAACAATTACTAGTTCATACGTATGAGGAAAAGGACTCAGATATGACAACCAAACGAAGTTTTACATTGAGAGTGGAAAATAAAAAAGCTAGCGTGAGCCAGCTTTTTTATTAAAAAACTTTAGACCATAAGTTTGAGAAGAAATCACCAATAGAGCGCATTGTTAACACAAACCAATTTGCTTTTTCAACTTCCTCTGTCGTTTTTGCAGTAACTTTCATACTTTTACTACCGTCTAAGAAACCATATTTATCAGTTGATTCTAAAGTAATTGAGCCTACTTTGGCATCTTTCTTAGTAGGAGCAACTAAATGTCCATCTTCAGCAAGAGATTTATCTAATTCAGTCCCAATTTTATAAGGCTCTTTGCTACCTTTTTTCGCAATTACTGTTATTTCTTTTTCGGGTGCAACAGTTACTTGGTCTTCTTTCCCTTTTACTACAGAGATTGTATTGTTCTTATTAACTTTTAGTTTTTGTTTTTCAAAGTTATTAAATCCATATTCGATTAATTCACGAGATTCTGTGAAACGTTCATCCATTGATTTTGTTTTAATAATAACTGAGATAAGACGTACATCACCACGTTTAGCAGTAATAGTAAATCCGTATCCAGCTGTATCAGAACTTCCGGTTTTTAAACCATCAGTACCTTCATAAGCGAAAGCAGCTCCTGGTAACATCCAATTCCAGTTTTCCATACGAATTGGTTTTGGATGATTGTCTGGGAAGTTTCTAAATCTTTGTTTTGTATCCTCTAGCATTTCTGGATACTTTGTAATCATTGCTTTTGAAAGCATACCCATATCACGAGCTGACATAGAGTTTTCTGCATTTAGATCAGTTCCCTCAGGATGTTTTCCTTTTAAGTCAGCGTTATTTAAGCCAGTAGCGTTTACAAATTTATATTTCTTTAATCCTAGCTTTTTAGCATGTTCATTTGCAAGATTTAAGAAGTTTTTCTCACTTCCTGCAAGAAGTTCTGCTAAAGCGATACTAGATCCATTTGCAGAGAATATAACAATAGAATGATATAATTCTTTTACAGTATATTGACGTCCTTTTTCGAACGGTACATTAGAGAATTCATTATTACGAGAGACTTCATAAGCGTAATCAGAAATATTTACTTTCGTATCCCATGTGATTTTTCCTTCTTTAATTGCTTCTAAAACAGCATAAACAACAATTAATTTTGACATACTAGCAATAGCTAGCAA
Source organism: Bacillus sp. M13(2017) (assembly GCF_002218325.1). NCBI lineage: Bacteria > Bacillati > Bacillota > Bacilli > Caryophanales > Bacillaceae > Bacillus > Bacillus sp. M13(2017). The sequence continues at coordinate 112,501 of NZ_KZ268516.1, forward strand.
TTCATCTGGATTTTGCTCGTGAAGTATTTTTCCTGTATCTGCATCAAATAAAAGTGCAGCCGCCGCCTCAATATGTATTTTTTCTTCCGCATGGGATGTTGTTACTCTTAAGGAAGAAATTGACAATACAAGCAATAGTAAAATAGACAAGATTTTTTTCATATAGATTATCACCTTCGCATCGTTATTTAGCATATAGCTCGTATCATTTTAGCATATCTTTACATATAAAAAGGTTACAATTTTACAATAAATTTGAAAAAATGTCGGTTTTTCTTCAAAAGTGCAGAAAAAAGGAGATTTTTGAGGATAAATATAGAGAAGAATAAAAAAAGGAACGAAATTCGTTCCTTTTCACCATTTATATGTGTAAAAATTTCTCTACTTTTTCGTCTGGTAAAATGTTTCCAACGAAGAATGTTCCAAATTCACCATAACGAGCACTTACTTCATCGAAGCGCATTTCATATATAAGTTTTTTAAATTGAAGAACATCGTCAGCGAATAATGTTACGCCCCATTCGAAATCGTCGAATCCAACAGATCCTGAAATCACTTGGCGTACTTTACCTGCATATTGACGACCAATTTTACTATGACTGTACATCATTTTTTTACGCTCTTCCATAGGAAGCATGTACCAGTTGTCATCACCTTGGCGACGCTTATCCATTGGATAGAAGCAAATATGATTTGCTTTCGGCAATTCAGGATATAAGCGAGCTAAAATTTGTGGGTTTTGGTATGGATCCTCATCAGCTGGAAGATAGTTGCTTAATTCAACAACAGATACGTAAGAATATGCAGGAACCATATATTCAGCTAAAGTTGTTTTATTCAATTCTGTCTCAATTTCATTTAACTCTTCCATTGTTGGACGTAAAATCATAAGCATAATATCAGCTTTTTGGCCAACAACTGTATACATTGCGTGACTACCTTTTTTCGCAGTAGCTACTTCGTTCCATTTTTCAACGACATTTAAAAATTCAGACACTGCTTGTCCGCGTTCGTCGCTAGATAATGTTTTCCATGCAGCCCAATCAATAGAACGTAAATCATGTAAACAATACCAGCCATCTAACGTTGTTGTTGCTTCACTCATTCTATTCACCTCAGTTAATGATAGTTTTACACGTTAACTATAGCATATATAGTTTTAAAATCATCTATATAAAACCTTGGCGCATAAAATTGTCACATTTAAGTGTTTAAGCAAGTTGAATTTAACGGCTGAATTTTATGAAAATATAATCATTTTTATTTTATCTATTTTTTGGGAGCTATAAGTTTAAAATATAGAAGAAAAGCAGTATTCTTAAAGATAGAGTATTTTTAACATATGTAGGAGGGTTTATTAGTGAGCAACTTATTTACAACAGTAAAAGAAAAAGTTCAAGGAAAAGGCATTTCTATCGTACTTCCTGAAGGAACTGATGAAAGAATTTTAGGCGCTGCAGAGCGTTTAGCAAAAGAAGAGTTAGTAAAACCAATCTTAGTTGGTAATAAGGAAGAAATTAGCGCAAAAGCTGCTAGCATGAATTTAACATTAGCAGGCGTTGATATTTACGACCCAGCTACATACGAAGAAATGGATGCAATGGTAGCATCTTTCGTTGAACGCCGTAAAGGTAAAGCAACTGAAGAAGACGCTCGCAAAATCCTTAAAGACGAAAACTACTTCGGTACAATGCTTGTATACATGGGAAAAGCACACGGTTTAGTAAGTGGTGCAGCTCACTCTACAGCTGATACAGTTCGTCCAGCACTTCAAATTATTAAAACAAAACCAGGCGTTACAAAAACTTCTGGCGTATTCATTATGGTACGTGAAGAAGAGAAATATGTATTCGCTGATTGCGCAATTAACATTGCACCAAACAGCCAAGATTTAGCTGAAATCGGTATCGAAAGTGCGAAAACTGCTGAGTTATTCGGCATTGATCCACGCGTTGCTATGTTAAGCTTCTCTACAAAAGGTTCTGCGAAATCTCCAGAAACAGAAAAAGTTGTAGAAGCAACTCGCATTGCAAAAGAAATGGCTCCTGAGTTAACTTTAGATGGAGAATTCCAATTCGATGCTGCATTCGTACCATCTGTAGCTGAGAAAAAAGCTCCAGGTTCTACAATTAAAGGTGATGCTAACGTATTCGTATTCCCAAGCTTAGAAGCTGGTAATATCGGCTACAAAATCGCTCAACGTTTAGGTAACTTCGAAGCAGTAGGACCAATCTTACAAGGCTTAAACATGCCTGTAAATGACCTATCTCGTGGATGTAACGAAGAAGAAGTGTACAAGTTAGCTTTAATTACAGCAGCTCAAGCACTTTAATTCTATAATGAATTGAAATAAAGACCGTCGCTATTATAGCGACGGTCTTTATTTTTCTAAGCCAAGTGCTTTATTATTACGATCAATAATACGTTGTAAATTCGTCTCATATAAAGGAATCTCATCTATTGTTAATTGAGATGGAGTTAACTTTGGAGCGAATTGCTGCAATGTTTTTAAAAGACGCATCATTAAATCTTGTACTGTAATGGTTTCGTCAAGTAATTCTGAGAGTGAGGCCATCGTACTTGGTACAATTTCAGGGTACGTAAAGCGTGTTTCTTCCCCTTGAATTGCTAGGTTGTAGAAATCACGAACGAGTGCGGCACGCTCAGAGCCACTTCCTGTAGCACAAAGATAAATTTGGACAGCGACACCGCCGCGAATACGACGTTGTGAAATACCAGCGAATTTTTGATCGCGAATACTTAAATCATAACTACCAGGACAGTAAGAGCCGACAATTTCTTTTGCTTCGATAGTAACGTCGTAATCCTTTAACATCTCCTTAATCAAATGCCACATCGTATCGTATCCAAGATCAATATCGATACCTTTTTCTGTTTCTTGGAATAAAAGTGATACGTTTAAAACACCTTCATCAAGCACGACTGCAAGCCCGCCAGAATTACGAACAATAACATTGAAGTTGTTTTGTTTTAAAAAAGAAATACCTTCTTCTAAATGCGGAAGGCGTGAATCTTGAATACCAAGGACAATTGTATTGTGATGAACCCAAGAACGCATTGTTGCGGCTGACTTGCCATTTCCAATGCTTGTGCATAATGTGTCATCCATTGCGAATGACTGAAGTGCATGGAATGTTGGTCCCAAACTAGATTGATCTACAATGCGCCACTCTGGTTGAGATAAAATGGAACGGGAATTGCTCATATAACTAACCCCTTATCTTTAAAATGACAATCTCTATTATAGCAAAAAATGAAGAATGGAGTTTTCTCACATATAAAGGGGAGCTTAGAGGTGAAATAATAAAAAGGATGCATTACATGCATCCTTTTTATTCTGCAATTTTTTCTAAATTACCGTTTCGGTCCATTCGGAAAGATGTTTGAGAACGTTCTTCATCATCCATGACTGCCAATTTACGAGCTCGGTTCATAATGTTCATAAGTGTTTCGTAATCTTCTTGTACAGTATGAGATTGCTTTTCTAATTTTTCTAGTTTCTTTTCTAGTTCCTCATTCCTAAGAATTTGTGCTTTAATTTCTTGTTTCAATCTCGTATTCTCGTTTTCAAGAGCTGTCACTTTTATATTTGAAGATCCGACTGTTTGTAAAAAATAAATAACATCTTGCATTGTCATAGAGCTTCTTGCAGCAGTAGATTCTTGATATGGAATAGCTTCTTTATATTGTACGATTGAATCTTCTTGTACTAACTCTTCATAATTAGTTATCGAATCTGAAACTGGTGGTGTATAAAGTAAACGTTTTTTCGCTTGTTCACCGCTTGCAGCACGCATTTTATCTTTACGATGTTTTTTTGCTAGTTGAAGAGCTTGTTCATAGCTATAGCGAACGACAGCATTCCAGCGGAAACCACAAGCAGCAGATGTACGATTTAACTGATCCCCTACTTCCTCAAATGCATTTAATTGTGTACTTCCTTCTCTAACATGACGAAGTACCGTTTCAGCAAGTAATAAATCATCCTCATCTGTCCAAGCATCTTGTCTTACTTTCATAGATTCAACTCCCTTTCTTTTTATGAACTTCCTATTTTTATAATGGGCAAAAAAATAAACTTTTATACAAAGCTTTTAAAAATATGGTAGATTTCGATGAAAGGTAAAAATTTTCCCATGAATGGTGAGCGCTTCTGTAGGAGAGCATATAAATATGTAGCATTATGTAGAGAATAGGCTTTGTAGGGAAACTTGCAACGAGCTTCAAAGAGCGGTAAAATACCATTTAGTGTTTATTTTTAAATGTACTTGAGAAAAGTTTAAAATAGAGGAAGTGTTATGTAATGGGAAACGAGTTTCGCGTGTGCGATGACTGTCAGGCAACGAACGTTAAAACGTTAGTTCCGAAGTTAAAAAAAGTAGATTCATGTGCAACGATTGAAGTTGGATGTCAGTCTTACTGTGGTCCTGGTCGTAAAAAATCATTCGCATTTGTAAATAACCGTCCAGTTGCGGCTCCAACAGAAGATGAGTTAATCGTAAAAATTGAAGCAAAGTTAAATAAGTAAGAAAAAGAAGAGTGAAAAGATTACTCTTCTTTTTTTATGCCCATAAGAGGAATGGTTTATTCTGCAAAAGTAATCTTGTGTGTACGAACGTTTTCTAAAGGATGGACATAATTTTTGTATTAAAATTCCAATTTATATAAATTTATATTTCAAAATAATGGTTGACAGTCTTTTAAAGCGATAGGTAGAATAGAAGTGTCTGATTCTGAGAATCATTATCAGGAAAATAACAATTCACCTAATTTTTTTATTACTATTTGAGAATAAATTTCATTTTAATAAATATATGTTGTTGGTTAGGATGGTTGAGGGATGGAAGCGAGTGCAAGCAGTATAGAACAGCAAGAAGAGAATGTTAAAGAGATTAAGAGCAGACCGCTCATCGCTTCTATTATTTTAGTAGCGGGTACAATTTTGTTAGCTTTAAGCATGGCAGTTTCTATTTCTTTTGGGGCTGCAGATATTAGTTTAAAGACTGTATGGCAAGCTGTATTTCAGTTTGATGGATCTATTACACATCATAACGTAATTCAAGAGCTTCGCATGCCTAGAGCAATAGGGGGCGTAGTAGCAGGTGCCTTTTTAGCGGTATCAGGAGCAATTATGCAAGGTATGACGCGAAATCCACTTGCTTCACCATCATTAATGGGGATTACAGATGGGGCTGTATTTGGAATTGCAATTATGTATGCATTTTTCCCTAATTCACCTTATTTAATGTTTGTAATCGCATCTTTTATTGGAGCTGCGTTTGGTGCAAGCATTGTATATGGAATTGGGTCTTCTTCACCAGGTGGATTAACACCTGTGAAATTAGCTTTAGCAGGTGCAGCTATTAGTGCTTTATTAGGGGCAATTTCATCTGGAATCGCATTGTATTTCAATCTTGCCCAAGAGGTGAGCATGTGGAATGCAGGCGGAGTTGCTGGAGTGAAATGGCAAAGTATTAATATGTTAGTACCAATTGGCCTTGTTTGTCTTTTTATCGCAATTATGATGTCGAGATATATTACAATTTTGAGCTTCGGTGAAGAAATTGCAATTGGACTTGGTCAAAATACGACATTGATTAAATTTATCGGAACAGTACTTGTTCTTGTTTTAACGGGTTCTGCAGTTTCCATGGCAGGATCAGTTGGATTTGTCGGTCTTGTAATCCCGCATATGACTCGTTTCCTCGTAGGCTCGGACTATAGATGGGTTATTCCATGTTCTGCGGTCTTAGGCGGGCTGTTAATTGAATGTGCAGATATGTTATCTCGCGTTATTAACCCACCATTTGAAACGCCAATTGGAGCAATTACAGCGCTAATTGGGGTTCCATTCTTCCTCTACTTAGCACGTAATGAAGGGAGAGGAAAGATGTGAGGATGAGTGTCTTAACAAAAAAGAACATTTCTATATTAACGATTTTAGTAGGACTAATCATTTCTATATTTCTTATTAGTTTAAATACAGGAACTTTTAAAATCCCGCCAATGGACGTATTAAAGTCATTGGTTGGACTAGGGGCTGAAGATCAGTCTGTTATTTTATTTGAATTCCGTATGCCGCGTATGGTAATTGCTATACTAGTCGGATCTGCCTTAGCTATGTCAGGTGCGATTTTGCAAGGTTTATCGCGAAATCCGCTTGCTGATCCAGGTATTATAGGTATTAATGCTGGAGCGGGATTAACAGTTGTTATATTCGTCTACTTCTTCTTCGGGAAAGTAGGGACTGGTACATTTTTATCTGTATTCATTCTTCCATTCTTCGCACTAGTTGGAGCGATATTAGCAGCGGTAATTATTTATTTACTAGCATGGAAAGATGGCGTTTCATCGACTCGATTAATACTTGTCGGTATTGCCGTTGCAGCTGGATTTGGAGCTGTTAGTTTAATTTTCTCTATGAAGATGACATCTAACGATTTTCGTTTTGCTACGATTTGGCTAGCGGGAAGTCTGTGGGGTACAGATTGGAAATTTGTATTAAGTGTACTTCCATGGATGGTTATTTTCTTACCGCTTGCTATAAGTAAAGCACACATATTAAATGTAATGAACCTAGGCGATTCTACAGCAGTTGGCCTTGGTGTAAACGTAGAAAAAGAAAGACGTAAATTATTATTTATTGCAGTTTGTTTAGCAGGTGCATCTGTTGCTGTTGCCGGCGGAATTGGCTTTATCGGTTTAATGGCCCCGCATTTAGCAAGGCGCCTTGTTGGTGGTAAACATCAAATTATGTTGCCCACAGCTGCGCTAATAGGAACGTTTTTACTTTTATTCGCAGACGTAATTTCAAGAAGTGTACTAACAACTTCAGAAATACCAGTCGGTCTTGTTATTTCTGTAATTGGTGCACCGTATTTCATTTATTTACTTATGAGGACAAAATAAAGGGAGGCTTTTCGTATGGCAACTTTAGCGGTGGATGCGGTATCTGTTGGCTATAATGAAGGTTTAATTATTGATGGATTAACAGTTGAAATTCCGGAAGGCAAAATTACAACAATTATTGGACCAAATGGTTGTGGGAAGTCCACATTATTAAAAACGGCGTCTCGTATTTTGAAGGCAAAGCAAGGTACTGTTTATCTTGACGGAAAAGCAATTGAGAAACAGCCAACGAAAGAAATTGCAAAGAAAATGGCGATTTTACCACAAACTGCAGAAGTGCCAACGGGTCTTACTGTATTTGAGCTTGTGTCATATGGAAGATTCCCTCATCAAAAAGGGTTTGGCACGCTGAAAGAAGAGGATTATCGCTACATTAACTGGGCACTTGAAGTGACAGGAATGAAAGAATTTGCGAATCGTCCAGCAGAAGCGCTATCAGGTGGTCAACGTCAACGTGTGTGGATCGCAATGGCTCTTGCACAAGGGACAGAATTACTCGTATTAGATGAACCGACAACGTACTTAGATATGGCCCATCAATTAGAAGTATTAAACTTATTGAAAAAGTTAAATGAAGAAGAAGGTAGAACGATTGTTATGGTTATCCATGACTTAAACCACGCTTCTCGTTTCTCAGATCATATGATTGCATTAAAAGCAGGTAAGTTAATGAAACAAGGAACGCCAGATGAAGTTATGACAAGTGAAACACTTCGTAACGTATTTGAGATTGAAGCTCAAATCGTTCCATGCCCAGTAAACTGTAAGCCAATTTGTTTAACATATGATTTAGCGATGATTAGTAATCAATTGCGTAAAAAAGCATAAGTAGAACCCCCCTCGTGAAGAGGGGGACTTCTAATGGACGTTGAGCTTCTTATATAAGAATGGGAAGTTGAACGCCCGTTAGAATGGGTTATTAACAACAATTAATAAACATATATTGATTAATTGTTATCTTTGTTTCTTATAGTTCATTGTAACTTATAAGATAAATACAGCTAGAAGGAGTGGGAACATGAAGAATTTTAAAATGGCACTATTAGCAATGGTACTAGTTGTGACTTCTGTACTATTTGCAGCTTGTTCTAACAAAGAAGAAGAAAAGAAAGCAGATGCAAAGACTGAAGAGCGCACTGTAAAACATGCAAAAGGGGAAATTAAAATTCCTGCAAACCCAAAGAAAATTGCTGACCTTAGTGGTTCAACAGAAGAATTATTAATTTTCGGTATGAAACCGGTTATTACTGCTAATACATCTCAAGAAAAAATTGATGCACATATTGAAAAGAAACTAAAAGATGTTAAACCAGTTGGTTCTGCTTGGGGCGATAAAATTAACATCGAAGCAGTAGCTGCTGCAAAACCAGATTTAATTCTTGTAAATAATCGTCAAGAAAAGATTTATGACCAATTATCTAAAATTGCACCAACAGTTATGTTAAACACTCCATTAGATCAATGGCGTCCAAAATTCGAAGAAGTAGGTCAAATCTTCGGTAAAGAAAAAGAAACAAAAGAATGGTTCAAAAAGTATGATGAAAAAGCAAGCAAATTACATGACAAAATCGTCGCTAAAACTGGTGAAGCAACATTTATGAAAATGGCTGCATATCCAAATGCTTTCCGCGTATATGGTGATTACGGTTACGGTAGCGTAATCTTTAATGATTTAAAACTACCAGCAGTTAAAGGTACACCAACTGATAAACCGTTAGTACAAGTACAAAAAGAAGCTTTAATCGATTACAACCCAGATTACTTATTCGTATTTACAACTGGTGACGGTTCTCAGCGCTTAAAAGAATTCCAAGAAGAATCAATTTGGAAAAACATGAACGCTGTTAAAAATAACCACGTATTTACAATTAAAAATGAAGACTTAAACAAAGGTTACTTCCCACTAGGGAAAGATATGATCTTAGACGAAGTTGCTGAATTCGTTTTAGGTAAATAATGTATAAAGGAAATCACTTTTACTTCGGTAAAGGTGATTTTTTCTTTTTATAAAGGGAATTAATATAGTCTTTCATTTCTTTCTGTTTCTCATTTCGTTTATAATATAAAGTAAGAATGTAGTAAAGAAAGGGGGATGTCGGAAAGTGGTATATTTAAACGACAAACTCAGCGAAACAAAAGTGTTTAAAGACCCAGTACATAAATATGTGCACGTGCGTGATCGTGTTATTTGGGATTTAATCGGAACGAAAGAATTTCAACGCTTGCGCCGTATTAAGCAGCTTGGAACGACATTTTTTACATTTCACGGTGCAGAGCATAGTCGCTTTACTCATTCGTTAGGTGTATACGAAATTATTCGTCGTATGATTGATGATGTGTTTGATGGCAGACCAAATTGGAATGCTGAAGATAGATTGTTATGTTTATGTGCGGCATTACTTCATGATGTCGGCCACGGCCCATTTTCTCACTCGTTTGAAAAAGTATTTTCATTAGATCATGAGAAATTTACGCAAAAGATTATCGTTGGCAATACGGAGATTAATGATGTATTAAGTCGTGTTGATAAGGAGTTTCCACAAAAGGTAGCAGATGTAATTGCAAAAACGTCTACTAATAAATTAGCGATTAGTATGATTTCGAGCCAAATTGATGCGGATCGTATGGATTATTTATTAAGAGATGCTTATTTTACAGGCGTAAAGTACGGAAACTTTGATATGGAACGTATACTGCGTGTAATGCGTCCGTATGGGAATCAAGTAGTCATTAAAAATAGTGGTATGCATGCTGTTGAGCATTACATTATGAGTCGTTATCAAATGTATTGGCAAGTATATTTCCACCCGGTAACGCGAAGTGCAGAAGTTATTTTAACGAAGATTTTACACCGTGCGAAATCACTGCACGAGAAGTATTATACATTTAAAAATCATCCTGTTCATTTCTATTCTTTATTTGAAGAAGAAGTAACAGTAGAGGATTATTTAAAGTTAGACGAGAACGTTATGTATTACTACTTCCAAGTATGGCAGGAAGAAGAAGATCCAATTTTAAGCGATTTATGCCGCCGTTTTATGAATCGAAATCTATTTAAATATGTAGAGTTTACAGATAAACACGGTTTAGATAATTGGATGGAATTAAGTAGTTTATTTAAAAAGATTGGACTTGATCCGGAGTATTATTTAGTAGTTGATTCAACATCAGACTTACCGTATGACTTTTATCGTGCAGGAGAAGAAGAAGAGCGTCTACCAATCCTACTTCTTATGCCAAACGGAGAGCTTAGAGAGCTTTCACGTGAGTCGGATATTGTTGAGGCGATTACAGGTAAGAAAAGAACGGATCAAAAGCTATTCTATCCACATGATTTAATCTATGAAGATGGAAGAAAAGGAAAATATAAAGAGAGAATTATTGAGTTGTTAGAAGGAAAGAAATAAGAAGCAGCTAATGGCTGCTTCTTATGAAAAAACTTGAAATTATTTGTCGCTTAAGCGTTTTCCGCCAACTGCATAATGGTTTTTAGACATTTCTTCGATGAAAACAACGATGTTTTCTTCAGGAGCACCAGTTGTTTCGCTTACTGCTGCTGTTACTTTCTCAGCAAGAGCTTTCTTTTGTTCTTCTGTGCGTCCTTCTAGCATTTTCACTGTTACGTATGGCATGTACAATCGCTCCTTTTATGTAAGTTACACTCTTATTATAGCGGATTATGGGGAAGAACAATCGAAAAAACAAATAATTTCTTTTTTTGACATATGGAAGAGGAGATGAAGCATGGATCAGTTATTTAGATACCCGTTGCACCAAATTCCTTTGGTAGCAATGGCCATTATTATCGCATTATCAGTTCATGAATTTGCACATGCATATGTAGCATATAAATTTGGAGACGATACAGCAAAGAGACAAGGCCGTTTGACTTTATCACCGATGGCACACTTAGATCCTATAGGTTTGATTGCAGTATTAATTCTTGGATTCGGTTGGGCAAGACCGGTTCCTGTTAACCCATATAACTTTAAAAGACCGCGTCTTGCAGGTATATTAGTTTCAATTGCAGGGCCGATTAGTAACTTAATTTTAAGCGCAATTGGTTTAATTATTTGGTATAGCTTATTAAAATTTGGTGTATTATACTCAATTCCATCTGCAGTGGCAGATACGTTAGCTCAATTTTTCCAGATTTTTATTATGCTGAATATCGTTTTACTTGTATTTAACTTATTACCGATCCCACCACTTGATGGGTATCGCGTAGTGGAAGATTTAGCACCAGCAAATATTCGCGCGAAAATGACACAGTATGAAAAATACGGGGCAATTGCGTTATTAATTCTCGTTATTACACCGCTTAGTAATTACACAATTCAACCTATTTTTCAAGTAGTTATTCCGCATGTATTTGTATTTTTAGATAGCATCATTGCGCCTATTTTTGGCCTTTTATAATTTTTAAGTGAGGAGGATTTTACATATGACAGAGAAAAAGAAAAAAATCGGTTTTAATATCGTGAAAAATGATTCAACAGATGGACATGGTGGATTTGGTGTTGGAGCATTAAGCTTAGAAAACATTTCACCTGTATTTGTTGATGTACTAGAGAAGACTGCATTCGTTGATATCGGTGCGATGCATGCGCGTAGTACAGTAGAAAAAGGTATTAAGTTTTTAACAAATAAAGATGAGGTTCCAAACGGAAAACCGTTTTGGCTTGTTTGGGTAACGATTGAAAGAACTGCAACGGGTGCGTATTACGCAGGTGTAACAGCTTGTGAAATGACAGTTGACCGTGAGATTCGCCGCGGATATAAATCACTTCCAGAGCACGTAAATAAAATGGATAAATCATTGAAGCGTCACATTATGGTTGACCATATGGACGAGTCATCTAAAAAGGTACTTGGTACGTTCTTAAAAGAACATAATGAAGCGATTTGGAACGAATCTAGTGAAGAATTGCGCCGTGCATTATTAAGTGAATAAAAAATAGCTGACGGGTGCCCGTCAGCTATTTTTTTTACCAAGGAAGATATTTTTTCCACCAACTTGTTTTTTTCTTTTCTTCAGTCGTTTTTTCAAATTCTTCTTTATCATCGACTTGATCCATACAATATTCAGTCGGTTCGGTACCTTTAGCGAAATACATTTTCACAGAAATAGGACAATTTTTTGTAGCAATTTTACCGTTCTCTGGATTGATATTAACCGCTACGACGTCACTTGGTTGTTTAAATTCTTTTTTAGGCTGTCCATCTAAGCCCTTCTCCATCGTATCAGTCCATATTTTCTTCGCATACCCTTGTTCTGCTACGTTTGAAATAGATTTAGGTTGATCGTATCCGACCCATACACCTGTTACGATTTGCGGAGTAAATCCGATCATCCAACTATCCGTTTCAGTAGAACCAGATTTGCCGGCATATGTTCTTGATAGTTTGGATAACATCGATTGACCAGTTACAGCAGCATAGCTGCTTAGTTTCTTATTAAACATACCAGTCATCATTTCTTCCATTACAAACGCTTTGCTCTTGTCGAGAACTTGTTTACTCTCTAAATGAGCATCGTATAATATATTTCCTTCATGATCCATAATGCGGCGAATGAAAGTAGGTTTTACTTCTTTTCCACCGTTTGCGAACATGCTATAAGCGTTAACCATTTCAATTGGTTTTACTGGTGATGTACCGAGAGCTAGAGAAGGCACATCTTTTAATGCACTTGTAATTCCAAACTGTTTCGCTGTTTTTGCAAGCGCGTCATCGCCTAAAAACAAATTTGTTTTCACAGCATAAATGTTATCAGAGACTGCGAGAGCTTGTGCCATCGTTACGAAATCATCTGCATAATAATCTTTATAGTTCTTCGGTTTATACTTTGAAACGCCGTCACCTAAGGTGAATACAGTATATTCGCTTTTTAAGCGTGTAGCAGGCGTGAATCCTCGTTCTAATGCCGCATAATATAGAAATGGCTTAAATGTAGAACCAGGCTGACGAATGGCTTGTGTAGCCCTGTTAAATTGACTCGTAGTATAATCAGTTCCACCAACAAGAGCAGCCACTTCACCTGTCTTTGGATTCATAGAGACGAGAGCAGTTTGTATGTTTGTTGTGTCAGGTATGTGATCTTTTACAGCTTGTTCTGCTACAGCTTGTAGTTTAGGGTCTAGCGTTGTATAAATTCGCAAGCCACCCCGTTGTAAAGCTTGTTCGTCTAATCCAACATCACGAAGGAGCGAAGCTTGTACAGCATCTTGGAAATATGGTGCGACCTCTGCTACTTTTTTCGTATCTAATGAGGCAAAAGTTAGTGGCTCTTTCTTCGCTAAGGCTGCTTGTTGCTTCGTAATATATCCTTGCTTTACCATTTCATCTAATATGAGAGCTTGTCGTCCTTTCGCACGATCCTCTTTCAAAAAGGGAGAATAGACACTTGGCCCTTTCGGGATACCTGCGAGCATACTAGCTTCTGCTAATGTTAACTCTTTTGCCGTTTTATCGAAATATAGACGGGACGCAGCTTCGATGCCATAAGCGCCATGTCCGTAATAAATTGTATTTAAATACCCTTCTAAAATATGATTTTTATTATAATTCACCTCAAGGCGAATTGTGTACATTGCTTCTAATAGTTTACGTTTCCACGTTTTATCATGATCTAAGTAAAGGTTACGAGCATACTGTTGTGTAATCGTACTAGCACCTTGGACTTTTGCCATCGCTTTTAAATCGGCAACAATGGCACCAGCAATACGTTTCATATCAAAGCCATGATGTTTGTAGAATCGTTGATCTTCAATAGATAGTGTCGCCTCTTTTACATAAGGTGAAATTTCATTAAGAGATACATTGTAACGTTTTTGCATTTCATTACTTTGTCCTATAACAGTGTCATCATTTGCGTAAAAGACGCTTGTTTGCGGGACCGCAACAGGAGGAGGTCCCATAATTTTTGCAACTATAATAATAACAAAAAAAGAAAAAACGAAGAAAAGGACGCAAGAAAACATTGCGGTGAAGAAAAGACGTTTATATTTTTTAAGTTTTGGATTCATAGTTTGATCCATCTTTTTTCAGCCCCTCATTAATACAAGCGTTATTGTATTAGTATTGAGGGTTTTCGTTTATTTTAAACAATGAAATTTCGAAAATAAAAAAGCCCCTTCCATTAAGAAAGGAGCTCAAAGGCACGTGCTGGCCAATCGGTAATGATGACATCTACACCATAATCAATCATAGTTTGTAAATCTTTGTATTCATTAATTGTATATGGACGGAAAACATACCCTTGCTCTTGTGCTAACTGCACAAATTCTTTCGTTAATAACTGGAAGTTTGGATGTAATCCATTTGCTTCTCTATGTTTTGCTTCGGCAATTGGATCAGCAAGTGGTGTATCATATAAAATTGCTCTTGGGATTTCAGGAGCAATTTCTGCTAATAATGAAACAGAGTCATGGTTAAATGATGAAAATACAACTTGATTAGAAAGATGATATTCACGCACAAGTGCGACAGCTTTTTCCTCAATATTTGGGTAATGAATAACATCTGTCTTTAATTCAATATTTAGTTGTAAGTTCGTTGTGGAAAGCCAAATGAAAACCTCGCGCAATGTTGGGATTTTTGCTTCATGGAAAGAAGGGTCTTTATAGCTACCAGCGTCCAATGATTGTAGTTCCTCCACCGTTTTTTCCGAAACAAGTCCAACGCCATTTGTTGTGCGATCGACGGTTTCATCGTGAATTACGACAAGTTCACCATCTTTTGATAAGTGGACATCGAGTTCAATTCCGTGAGCGCCAATGCGTTCTGCTTCTTGGAAGGCAATCATCGTATTTTCGTGATGTGTTCCTTTTACTCCGCGATGAGCGAAAATAAGTGGTTTAATCATGTGAAATTCTCCTTATTATCTCATTTCTTTTATTATGAAACTGCTTTAGGGAAAATACAATTGAATATGACAAACATTTACAAAAGTCTAACAGTTGCAGAAAAGTTAACGTTAACGTAAAATGTAATAATCAAGTGAAGGGAGGAATAAACATGTATAAAATTGATGAAGTAACAAAGCAAGTCGGTTTAACAAAACGTACACTTCGTTATTATGAGGAAATTGGTTTAATTCATCCCCCAGAACGTAGTGAGGGAAATATTCGTCTGTATACTGATGAGGATATTGCCAGAATTAAAAGAATTGTAGAAGCGAAAGAAGTGCTAGGAATCACACTTCAAGAAATGCAGCATTTCTTATCACTAAAAGAAAGAATGGAGCAAAGGAGAAATAGCGAGAACCCTCGTGATCATGAAGTGATTCAAGAAATTAAAGATATGCTTGAAAAACAAGTGCAAACGTTAGACGAAAAAATGGAGCAAATGCAACGTGTAAAGGCAGAACTCGAAGATAGTTTACATCGTGCAGTAACATTTTTAGAGAGCACAAAAGGAGAGTAATCAAAATGGAGAGCAAACAAAAACTAGGGAGATTGATTACAGTGGTGGCTACCTTCCTTGCCTTTTCGGGTATAGGAGTAGTCGACCCAATTTTGCCAATTATTGCAGAGAAAATTGGTGCAACACATTGGCAAGTTGAAATGTTATTTACCGCTTATATTTTAACGATGGCAATCATGATGTTACCAGCTGGTATATTTGCATCGAGATTTGGTGATAAACGGATGATGACAATCGGCCTTGCGATTGTGACTGTATTTGCGTTTATATGTGGTATATCGCAAACGATTGCTCAATTATCTCTTTTCCGCGCTGGATGGGGATTAGGAAATGCGATGTTTTTTGCTACAGCAATGACGCTGTTAATAGCATTAAGTAAAGAAGTTCATGAAGCAGTAGGATTATACGAAGCAGCTATCGGTTTAGGCATGGCTGGCGGACCATTATTAGGCGGGATATTAGGTGGTCATTCTTGGCGTTATCCGTTTTTCGCGACGAGTATTTTAATTTTCTTAGCATTTATTTTAGTATTCTTTTTTGTAAAAGAACCAGAGCGAAAAGTGAAGCGTAAGGCTGCTGGCGTAGGGGAATTACTTAACCTGGTGAAGTATAAACCATTTATGCAAGGTGCCATTTCAGGGATGCTATACTACTACGGATTTTTTGTCGTGTTAGCATATTCACCACTTATTATGCATTTATCAGCTATTCAATTAGGTTTTGTATTTTGCGGATGGGGACTCGCGTTAGCTTACGGTTCTGCAATTTTAGCACATAAGCTAGAAGGGAAATATGAACCAAAAACATTATTGAAGGGTAGTTTACTCGTATTTGCGATTTTCTTAATTGCACTATTCTTTGTGAAAATTATGTGGTTACAAATTACTCTTATCGTTTTATCAGGATTGGCATCTGGTTTAAACAATGCATTATATACAAGTTATGTAATGGATATTTCACCTTATGAAAGATCTGTTACGTCAGGTGTTTATAACTTCGTTCGTTGGCTAGGGGGCGCAATTGCTCCGATTTTATCAGGAGTTATCGGTCATACTGTTTCACCACAAAGTCCGTTTTTAGTAGGTGGAATTGTGGTATTAGTTGGTTGTATTATGATCCTAATTCCAATTCGTAAACCAGTAGAAATAGAGACAAAAGCCCTTTCTTAAGAAAGGGTTTTCTTTCCTTTTACGGTGCAAACCCTTTCTGCACATATGTTAGAACCCTCTGACTAAAATATATTTTCGGTATTTTTGTACTTTTAACTATACATTTTGGATGTTTTGTTTTATTTTTGTTAGGGGACATTAATGATGTCCCTATTATAAATTTGCATTGAAAGGCGTGATTGTACGATGGAACTATGGTTCACTGAAAAACAAACAAAACATTTTGGGATTACGGCGCGTATTAACCGCACATTACATACGGAGCAAACAGAATTCCAAAAACTTGATATGGTTGAAACGGAAGAGTTCGGAAACATGCTTATTTTAGATGGCATGGTTATGACGACAGAAAAAGATGAGTTCGTTTACCATGAAATGGTAGCGCACGTACCTTTATTTACACATCCAAACCCTGAAAACGTATTAGTTGTTGGTGGCGGTGATGGCGGTGTTATTCGTGAAGTGTTAAAACACCCAAGCGTAAAGAAAGCAACTCTTGTTGAAATCGATGGAAAAGTAATTGAGTACTCTAAACAATACTTACCATCAATTGCAGGCGCATTAGATAATGAGCGTGTAGAAGTGAAAGTAGGAGACGGTTTCCTACATATCGCAGAAAGCGAAAATGAATATGACGTAATTATGGTAGATTCTACTGAGCCAGTAGGACCAGCAGTAAACCTATTTACAAAAGGCTTCTATGCTGGAATTTCAAAAGCGTTAAAAGAAGATGGTATTTTCGTTGCTCAAACGGACAACCCTTGGTTTACACCAGAATTAATTACAACTGTGTTTAAAGATGTAAAAGAGATTTTCCCAATTACTCGTTTATACACAGCGAATATTCCAACTTATCCAAGTGGTCTTTGGACATTCACAATCGGATCTAAAAAACATGATCCATTAGAAGTAAGTGAAGAGCGTTTCCACGAAATCGAAACGAAATACTACACAAAAGAATTACACAATGCAGCATTCGCATTACCGAAATTTGTTGGCGATCTAATTAAGTAAGAGAATCGTATCGAACAAATAAAGTGTAAGTAGCTCATTTAAGGTGTTTGTCCAGAAGACTTGAACATGCTAGCTATTTACACTTCTGTAAAGAAAATTGTCTTCTTGTATGAAACAGAAGACCCGGTAAATCGAGAAAGAGGAGCAACTCGCTCCAAATTTGAGAAATAATGAAAGGTTGGGATACCTTAAGTTCCACATAAGGAGGAAAAGAATATGCGTTTTGATGAAGCTTATTCAGGTAAAGTATTTATTAAAAGTCATCCAAGTTTTGAAGAGTCAGAGGTAGTTATTTACGGGATGCCTATGGATTGGACAGTAAGTTACCGTCCAGGATCTCGCTTTGGCCCTGCACGTATTCGTGAAGTATCAATCGGTCTTGAAGAATATAGTCCGTATTTAGATCGTGAACTAGAAGAGGTAAAATATTTTGATGCGGGTGATATCCCATTACCATTCGGAAATGCACAACGCAGCTTAGACATGATTGAAGAATATGTATCAAAACTTTTAGATGCCGGTAAGTTTCCACTAGGTCTCGGCGGTGAGCACCTAGTGTCTTGGCCAATTTTTAAGGCAATGGCAAAAAAATATCCGGATTTAGTAATCATCCATATGGATGCTCATACTGATTTACGTGAATCGTATGAAGGGGAGCCTTTATCCCACTCTACACCTATTCGTAAAGTGTGTGATTTAATTGGTCCGGAAAACGTATATTCTTTCGGAATTCGTTCTGGAATGAAGGAAGAATTTGAATGGGCGAAAGAAGTAGGTATGAACTTATACAAGTTTGACGTATTAGAACCGTTAAAAGAAGTATTACCGAAACTTGCAGGACGCCCAGTCTATGTCACAATCGACATTGATGTATTAGACCCAGCTCACGCTCCAGGAACAGGAACGTTAGAAGCTGGCGGTATCACATCTAAAGAATTATTAGATTCCATCGTAGCAATTGCAAATTCAAATATAAATGTAGTTGGAGCAGACTTAGTAGAAGTAGCTCCAGTCTACGACCATAGTGATCAAACACCAGTCGCAGCAAGCAAATTCGTGCGGGAAATGCTGCTCGGTTGGGTGAAATAAAAGTGAAGCCGACTGTTTAGACCCGGTGGCTAAGGTTCTTTCCTGCAAAAGGTGCTTTTTACCTTTTGGCAGGGAAGGTTCTTAGACGCAATGGTCTAGGAGGCGTAACTGGATAGTAATAAAAGCGGAGGCAGCTCGCTCAGAATCGCAGGTCATTGGAACGCTCGATCGAGAAGCACTTTTGGCGCAGGCCGAGAGTGTGAAATGGCCAGAGATTCTAGCCGCTGCAGCTAGACAAAATAAAAGCCCTCTATATGATTGAAGTGACCCCCGAAAGTTAGACAGGTCGTTTCATTAGGCAGCCTCTAGGGTATGAGCCCGGTATTGTACTGGGCTCATACCCTTTAATTTTGCCTTAATTCTTTTATGATTATAG
>NZ_KZ268517.1:0-78548 GCF_002218325.1 Bacillus sp. M13(2017)
TGTAAATAGTTTTTTTGTCATTTTCAACATTCTCCGATCCCAATTTTCCTTTTATTATACAAGAAATACCCTATAGAATAGACTTTTTTCAAGTGTCTATTCTATAGGGTACATTTTATATGGGGCATACCTTTTAAAACGTATATGCAGAATATATATTCCCTATATTGTAGCACTAATTATAGCTATTATATGCCAGGCTACAATTAGTGAATATGGTATTTCTTATTTAAGTGAATGGTTTAATCGCTCATGGACGATTGAAAGCTCTTCAAGCTTAATAGCGCAACATATTTTATTGGTTGGGAAATACAATACAGATGCATATAACGGTGTGATTTGGTCACTTGTCCATGAAATGCGAATATCAATAATTTTTCCGTTAATTTTGATGATTTGTTTACGAAAAACGTTGAGGTGTTCATTACTATTATTGTTTAGTTTAAGTATATGTTCTGTTGTAATATTATTTTTGTTTCGTTCGGGCTTAACATTGACAAGCTATGCATTAACAGTGCATTACACGGTGCTGTTTTTACTAGGAGCACTAGTTGCGAAGTATAAAAACAATTTAATAGTTTTTTATAGTAATTGTACTAAAAACACGAAAATTGCATGGTTTTTATTTGCGATTTTACTTTTTATGTATGAAGGACTTATTGGAGAAATTAAAGTGCTCAATAATTTTATATTTCGAGACTACGTAGTGGCGATAAGTGCAAGTCTATTTGTCATATTAAGTTTGTCAATATCAACTTTGTCGTCCTTGCTACGTAATAAATACTTGTTATATTTGGGGAAGATTTCTTACAGTCTTTATTTATACCATATTATATCGTTGTTCTCCCTTATATACATGCTCCATGAAATATTACCATTGCCTATTATTTTAATTTTTTCACTTGTTTTTTCGTTTATACTTGCAATACTTTCGTATGTATATGTAGAAAAGTTTGCATTCAGAGTCGGAAACTATGTAACAAAACAAGTGGACAGAAAGAAGAGAGAGTTATCTGTAAAGAGTGACTTGCAGGATGTTATTCAGAAAAGGGCGGTGAAATAATTGAAGCAAGAAATGAGTATAAAAGATTTTCAACAATTATTGAAAAGAAGATTCGTAACGATTATTTTAACGATGTGTTGTTTAACCGCTTCTTTAGTTCTTATCTCAATGTATGTTCTAAAGCCGTCATATCAATATTCAACGCAAATTCTTGTTGGGAATTTAGATGAGTTTAATAAGGAAAATTCAACAAATAAAACACAAGAAAATAAGCAACTAGTAACATCGTATGTTGATATTTTAAAAAGCCCATTAATTATTTCAACAGTCAAAAAAACTTTGAAATTAGAGCAATCAAGTCATGAATTAGCACAAAAAATCTCGGTTGTGAATACGGATAACTCACAAATTGTAACTGTTACAGTAAAAGATTCCAATCCGAAAGTCGTGAAAGACATTGTAAAGACATTGGCAGAGCAATCACAACAAAGTTTTCAACAGTACACAAATGTACAAGGTGTGAAAGTGTTGACGGATCCTGAGTTACAGGAACAGGCTGAAAAATTGTTTCCAAAATTTCAACTAATCATTCCTATTTCTTTAATTGTTAGTTTTTTTGTTGGGGTAGGTTTAGCTGTATTCCAAGATTATTTTGATGAACGTATATACACGGAACAAGATTTAGAGAAAATAACAACAGTCTCTGTTATTGGTCACATAAATATGAAACCGAATAGAAAAAAGAAACCTACAGAGGTTGATAAACAATCATCTATATATCGAGGTGAACATGTTGATGTTTAGGACAAAGAAACAGCTGCCATTCGATCTGCATGATGATCTGATGAAAGAACAGTTTTATACGGTGTATCACGAGCTAAAAAAATCTGGAAAACAACTGTTCACAGTTAGTTCAACGAAGGACAGAGGGGTTGTTGCCTCGCTTATAGTAAATATGGGTCTAGTGTTTGCGGAAATGAAGAAAAAGGTGTTACTTATTGATGTGAATTTTTCTGATCCTAAATTACATGTATTATTACAAAGTGATCACATGATAACAGTAAACGATATAATAAGCTCTTCCCCCTGCAATTATGAATCTTTTTCTAGTAATTTGTCTAAATACTTATATTGTATTCCTGCAAAAAAAACAGTACACACAGGGACCCCCTTAGTTGCTATGGATGAATTTGATAATGCGATTGCTAAGTGGAAAGAAGATTTTGATTACATTTTCTTTTATTCTTCTGAAGTATTTGATCTTCCTGCTACGCACATTATTGCAGGGAAATGCGATGGAGTGGTCTTAGCAGTTAAAAAGCGAAAAGATTCACTACGTACAGTGCAAAAAGTAATAGCGGATATAAAGAGGAAAGAATGTGAATTAATAGGTATAATTTTATATTCTTGAATGTGGGGGTAACGATCCATGATTCGTGAAACAAATCAAGCCAAGTTGTATACGATTCCGGCTCAAGAAAAGCCTAGTATATTGAATCGAAGTGTAAAACGCTTGTTTGATATTATATTTTCAATCATATTGTTACTATTAACAATACCAATTATGTTGTTCTTTTGTATTATGATTACTTTAGAAACATCAGGTGCTCCATTTTACTTTCAAGAACGTTTAGGTATAAACGGGAAGAAGTTTAATGTATTTAAATTAAGGTCGATGGTAAAGGATGCTGAAATGAACGGACCACAATGGGCAAAAGAACATGATCAAAGAATTACAAAAGTTGGATTGTTTATAAGAAAAACGAGAATTGATGAATTACCGCAACTTTTAAATGTTTTAAGAGGAGATATGTCTTTTGTAGGCCCTAGACCAGAGAGAGAGTTTTTTTATAATGAGTTTGATGCGTATATTCCAGAGTTTAAGGAACGTTTAATAGTAAAACCAGGATTAACAGGATGGGCACAAATAAATGGAGGGTATAATCTTGATCCAAAGGAAAAGTTGAGGCTGGATATGGAGTATATTGAAATGAAAACATTTCGGATGGACATCCGTATTTTATGTAAAACCGTTTTAATTGTATTGAATGGTAATGGTGCAAGATAAATATATATGTAAACAAACAACATATGTAAGTAGGTTACTTGCAAAGGAGAACTGGTATGGGTAGATCTATTCTAAACAATATTATCCATCTATTTTATAGTACGATTTTAGCTAACCTTCTTCAGGCCGTCAGTTTAATTGTTTTAGCAAACTTTTTTAACACACAACATTATGGGATGTTTAGTGTTGCCATAGCAGTGACGTTTGTTATGTTATTTTTTACAGACTTAGGACTTAGTAATACGTTTCTTCGAGAAGGGGCAAAGGATGGAGCAGATTTAGAGCAGATTTTATCATCGTATATAAAAATAAGGATGATTCTACTTATTTTTATTTCTATCATCGGTTATATTGCTATTCATTATATGTATGCGGATAAAAATTTAATTTATATGATGATAAACGTAATGTTTTTCATGTTAATAGGATTAACTTGGCAAAACATAGGGGTTGCCTATTTTCAACTGACGGAACGAATGAAGTATATAGCGCTCATAAAAGTTGTATCAGCATCAGTTGTCATTATAATTACATGTTTTTGTATTTTCGGAGAGTTACCGGTGTATGTAACAGCTCGCTTATATGCTTTTGGGTATATGATCGGTGGTGTATTCAGTATATATATCATGAGAAGAAAGACGAAAATGAATATGAAAGTCGTAATTCATAAAGCGTTATTTTGGCAATTAACTCCCTTTATTATTAGCGGTTTTTTAATAATGAGTACGCCACAATTAGCGCCTATCTTGCTTAACTATACATTGCCATTAAGTATGGTAGGTGTTTTTGCAGTGGCGTACCGGATGCCGGCAGCTTTATATCAAGTACCAGGGGTAATTGCAGGTGCATTTTTTCCAGTGCTCTTTAAGCATTATAACCAGAATAATTTAGAAGCGCATACGAAATTAAATTTGCTTCAAATTAAATCAATGGCGATTGTAGGAATATGTATGACGATTGGTTTATATCATTTAGCACCATACTTTATTTCTATATTTTTTCATGAAGAATGGAGCAATGCAGTAGAACCACTCCAAATATTATCATTTCTTATTGTGCTACAAAGTTTAAATATTGCCATTGCTGACGGTTTAACGACGAGTGGATGCCAAAATAAGAGAACTGTTGTGCAGTGTGTAGCATTGGTGATAGGTGGGGTTATGCTTTATAGCTTTAGTAGTCTTGGTGGAGTGATAGGAGCGGCATACGCTATGGTTTTATTTGAAATTGTCGCTTTAGTGGGATATATAGCGGTAAGTGTAGTGAAGAAAAAAATTGTATTCCAAATTGTAATGCCGTATACAATTTATTTTGGTGTAACCTTTATTGGAGTGCAATATATATTGCATACATATCATTTAATTGCGCTTGTTCTTAATATACTAATTGTAGTAGCTGCCATATTCCTATATGATTATGAGCTAAAAAAACTTCTTCTTTCTTTTATAAGAAAAATACGCAAAAAGGATTATATTACGAAACAGGGGATATAGCCTATGGAAAATAGTATGAAAGTATCGATGGGATGGATTATTCTTCTAATATTATTTGTTATGTTAAGTAAATACAATTTATATATTGGATTTTCATTGAAAATATATATGATTTTTTTAGTCATATATTTTTGTTTAACAATTAAAAACTTTCATATTCAAAAGTTATATTTTCATGAAGTTATATTTTTACTGTTTTATTTCATTTATTGTTTAAGTGGAATTCTTTCTATGTATTTAAATGCTAGTATTCGTATGATTTTTGGCGTGCTACTCGTTTTAGGATGCTATTTTATAATGAGGAATTTATTGGGGAATACTGAAATAGTGGTACTTGAATCATCTATTGCTTATGTAGGAGTAGTATTTAATATTGTAAGTCTAATACTCTATATAATCGGTTTACAATACTTTAGTTTATACGGTGGAGAAGAGAGAGAAATTTTTGCTGGTTTATTAGTTGATAGAGGATATCCACGGTTAATTGGATTGCTAGATGATCCTAACATTTTTATTTTCTATAATACAATATTTTTTATGTACTATATGACTAATTTACAAAATATCACTAACATCCTAGGGTTAATTTTATGTGTTACGACGAGTCTATTAACCTTTTCAAGGGGTGGTATATTAGCGCTTGTGCTTGTCGTTTTTGTATATATATGTATGTCTAGTTTCGCTAAAAAAATAAAAATAATTATGAGTTTAGTATTGTTTAGTGTAGTTATTTTTAGTTTATCGAATAGTGTAATGGGGGGCCAATTAGATGACATATTAAATAAACGAATCTCTGATTTTTTCCATGATAATGGAAGTGGTAGATTTACATTATGGGAAGCTGCTTTTAAATATTATTTATCCAATCCATATATCGGAATCGGTGCTTTTAACTTTTCGAATTATTATGAGTATCAATTTAATGAAAAATTGTATGTACACAATACATTTTTAGAAATTTTGTCTGAATCGGGTACAATTGGTTTTCTTCTATATAGCGCGTTTTTATTCATATTAATATTCAAGCTAGCGCAGCATACTTTGTTTCGTGAAAAACCATACCTTCTATTGACTATGATTGCATTTTTATTTCAGATGATGTCATTGTCACTCATTATTAACGAAGCGTTCTTTTTATTTTTAGCAGTTGTTGTGAAGTATATTTCAATATATGAAGGAAGGGGAAAGATAGATGGTAAAATGTCTATCAGCACATAACGAGCCGCCTTATGTTTCTGTAATAACACCTTCTTATAATAGTATACGATTTATAGGTGAGACAATTTTATCTGTACAGAATCAATCGTATGAAAACTGGGAAATGATTATCGTTGATGACGGTTCAACCGACCAATCTGCGGAAAAAATTAAAGAGATAATAGAAGGAGACTCACGAATTAGATTATTATCATTAAAAGAAAATGTTGGTGCTGCTAAAGCTCGGAATTTAGCGATCCAAGAGGCAAGAGGAAGGTATATTGCCTTTTTAGATAGTGATGATATATGGTTGCCGCATAAATTGAAGACACAATTGTTATTTATGGAAGAAATGAATATTGCTTTTTCATATGCGTCGTATAGTTTAATTGATGAAAATGGTAATGAACTAAATCGCGAAGTGAGTGTACCAAAATCTGTTGACTATCATTATTTAGTAGGAAATACAATTATCGGGTGTTTAACAGTGATGATTGATCGTGAAAAAATTCCGTATGTAGAAATGCCTAGTATACAGCCGGAAGATACAGCGTTATGGCTGAACTTATTACATAAAGGGTATGAAGCAAAAGGGATACAGCAAGTGTTAGCAAAATATAGAATTGTTACAAATTCTGTTTCTAGAAATAAAATTAGAGCAGCTTTCCGGTATTGGAAATTGTTAAGGGAACAAGAAAGACTGAATTCGGTACAAATTTTTTACTATTTCAGCAAGTATGCTTATCATGCTTATAAAAAAAATAAAATCAATGTAGTTGGGAAGACGCAATTATGAATATACTGTTGATGACAGATAAATTGATAACTGGCGGAGCCGAGAGCTATTTCTGTAAATTGGAAAGTAATTTGCGTTATGAGGATTTTAAGATTTATACAGCTGCAGGTGATGGAGAACTATATGAATCTCTTACTAGAAAAGAAAATTTCATCTTACTTAGTCGATGGAATCATTTGAGGAATATTTATTATTTACGAAACGAAATTTGTAAACGAAAGATAGAACTTATTCATGCAAATAGTTTGCGAATGGTATTATATGCTTTGCTACTTCAAAAGTTTATTAAAAAAAAGATGAAAATTGTTTATACGAAACATAATGTAACGATATTAGAAAAGAAAATGCCAATGCTTTTTCGTTATTTCATGAATAAATATGTAAACAATATTATTACAGTAAGTGAGTTTGAAAAGAATAATTTAATTTCAATTCATGTAGCAGAAGAAAAAATAAATACAATTTATAACGGTGTCGATATTGAAAAGTTTTTATTCCAGCAGAAAAAGAAAGAATCTACATATAAAATAGGGATATTAGCTAGATTATCCAAAGAGAAAAACCATCTACTATTTGTCAAAATTGCAAATGTGTTGAAAAAGAGAAATGATTTTATGTTTTATATTGCTGGTGATGGACCAGAGAAAGAACCGATTATGAAAGAAATAGAAAAATATGGATTGCAACAGAGTGTAAAGATGCTAGGAAATATTTCTGAGCCGCATGAGTTTATAGGGAATATGGATGCCTTACTTTTATTATCTTTTCGTGAAGTGTTTCCAATGGTAGTAATTGAAGCAATGGCTACAGGGACACCAATAGTTTCAATAGATGTTGGTGGAATACATGAAGCAGTAATAGATGGAGAATCAGGTGTTTTGATATCTGAATATTGCGAATATGAATTCGCGAGTGCGCTTGAGGAACTACAAGGGAATGAAGAAAAGGTAATTGCTATTAGACTAAAAGCACGAGAGAAAGCAATGATGTATTTCTCGTTAACTAAAATGATAGAGGAAACGAAAAATATATATGAATTAAACAAATGACCGGGTAGGTCGTTTGTTTTTTTTATTATAGAAACTTTTAAGAGACAACTCACATATTATATGAAAAAGGTAATATGAGGAGTGAATTTATTTTGTCACAATATATTTCTTCCCAAGAAGATTGTGTGCCAGAAAGTAGCGTTCACATTAATTGTTTTGGCGCAGTTCCAAACTCGGGAAATGATAGCTCATTAGCAATTCAGCAAGCTATTGATTATTGTGTAGCGAATCGAATTTCGACGGTTAGAATTACCGGGGTAAATACGTACAAAATTGTAAAGCCGATTGTTATTAAATCAAACGTAAGATTAGAGTTAGATCCTACCGTAACGCTGCAAATTGATGGAGATTTTAATGCATTTGAGCTACAAAGTAACGCTTCGATAGTTGGTGGTACTCTTCAAGTTATAAATCCATTGTTTCAATCTGTTGTTATTTATGTTTCTGGTTCACAACAAATCGAAGTACCTAATCAATCTGTTATATCAAATATAAATATAGTAAATGCAACCCCATCGTATAAAGGAAAAGCTATACATTTTTATTGTCAAAAGGCATGGGATTTTATTAGTTTCTTTCAAGTTAAATTTATTCAAATTAAAAACTTTCAAACTGCAATACATTTGAAGACAGAATATATAAATGATATCAATACACCTTGTTGGATTAACGCCAATGTATTTCAATCTATATTTATTGATGGATGTGTGTATGGGATTGAAGTAGATGGAAATAGTGATTTACCAAATGAAAGTTCAGGAAATACGTTTCATGATATTCAAGTACAATGTAGACAACAAACGAAAAAAGTAATTCGTTGCTCAGGTGCGTATAATACATTTGATTGTATGATCTGGGATACGTACCGGATGAGTAGTGAACAAATTGTCATTGAATTTTCTTCTAATTCTCATCGTAACTACCTTTTTTCAAATCTGCTTTCGACAACTATTGTAGATAAAGGGCAATATAATGTTTGTAAGTCTACCTATGAAGAATCTCTTCGAATTCAGTTACCGATTACGTTAAATAAACCTCACTTAATAGGCAATCAAGATGATATATTAGTAAATGCTCAGCAAAAGTATATTGTTAAGCAAGTAAGTGGGAAAGTACCGTACGGTGGAAATCTAGCAAATTGCTTTAATTTAATAGATGAACAAAGTGTAAACTATATTGACGTTCCAGATAGTAATCCAGTTGTTATTGAACTGGATTTTACGAAAAAACCAATACAAATGTTAAATTGTTTCGGAATGTATTTTGGATGGGGAGAGAGTCCAAAAAAAATTAAAATTGAATATGCATTAAGCGCAACTGGAAATTGGGTTATCGCATCGGATGTTCCATTAAATGTAGGCGATACAATTATATCGAATATGAAGGCGAATCAACTATATAAAGTAAGAATTACATTAAGTGGTTATTCTCAAGATCATAAGCGTTTTCGAATTAATCGTATCTTTGCAAGATCTTCTCTGGAAAACGGGAATGCTTGGTTAGCGACAACTGGTGGCAGAATGTTTGGAGATATTGAAATAGAGGCAAGTAAAGGTATAATCATGAAGACTGCTAGTGGAGCGAAATGGAAAGTTACTATTAATGAAGCTGGTCAACTTATTACGACTAAAATAACTTGAGAGGGTGTTTAAGTGTATATTCTTAGACAAGTTACAACGTAGTGGGATATAGGTAATGAAAAAGAGATTGTAATTTGGTTTCAACCAAACTACAATCTCTTTTTTGTTTAAATTACTTCCACCAAATCCAAGTCCAAAGGTAATTTCGTACATTTCGAGGAGTAATGCGAATGAAGCGTTCACCGTCAAAGAAGCAATTTAAATTTGGAAGTGTTTCATCTGGATTTTCTGGAACAAAGGTGACGATGTTTTCGTTACTTGTAACGGTTACTGTAATTGGTGGGTCGGTAGGCGATACTTGAAGTTGTAACGAAATATTGGCCGTATTTTTAAATTCTTTATTAACAGGTGGGCTTATTACTTGTACTGTGAATGACACGATAATTGTTTCGTTTGGTTCCAAATTAGTAGCGACTAGGAAACCGATATTCGGATTCGCTAGTGGAGAGCGTTCACCGTTAATAAAGACAGTGCCGTTTATAAATTGTAAACCTGCTGGAATGGTATCTTGTAAAGAAATATTTGAGAGTGAAATTTCGGAAGTATTTGTAACACGTACCATATAATCAAAATATTGATTTAAATAAACTGAGCTGACGGAAGCGTTTTTCGTGACTGTTGCAGTTACAAATTGAACTGGTATACGAACGATATTTGAATTAACAATGAAAGTAACAATTGGATCCTGTGGTGTCAATTGAAAAGCAGCGGTAACTGTTGCAGAATTTATAATTGTACTGTTTGAAGGAATAGAAGTTACGAGAACTTGAAATGTTATAGTTGCTACTGAATCTGCGGGTAAAGAGCCGATATTAATACCAGTATCTGGTCGGATGTTTGGAACGGGAGTACCGTTAATTGTTACACTGTTTTCTATTAATGTTGTACCAGCTGGAATCATATCTAAAACGGAAGTACTTACTGTAGGAATTGGGGAATCATTAAATGCCTCTAATGTGAATGTAATAACATCTCCTATAATGACGATAGATTTGTCTGCTGTTTTCTCAATGCGAACTATTGGATTAATGATTATCGTTGTAACAATATTTGTTTGTTTTGTAACAGTATTTATTTGCCTTCTAATCGTAATAGGTGGTTCGGTTGGACCGACAATAGACGTATAGGAAATAGTCGCATCGTTATTGATTCTAGATTGAAGAGTAGAAGAAGAAATTTTCACTTGGAACGTAATAATAACAGATTCATTAGGAGCAAGATTTCCTAACGTAATACCATTTTCAGGGTTCTCATTAGGCTGATTGATTCCGTTAATCGTAACACTACCAATAACGAATGTCGTATCTACTGGTGCCGTGTCTACTAGAAGAAGATCTTCAATAGTGATATTACCATTATTCGTAATAGTAATGGTGTACGTTAAAGTTTGACCAGGCAAGGCGCTCGTGAAATCAACAACCTTTATCGCAACGACATTATCATTTTGGACAGTTGTAGTGACAGTATTTGTTGTAGTTGTATTCGTAACAGGTGCGTTATTTGGGTTGACTATATAGTTAAAGGTAGTAATTGCATTGTTGTTGAGTTCATTTGGTGTTGGGATAGAAGTTACAGTTACTTGGAATGAAACTATTGCGTCTCCACCAATAGGTATAGTACCAATTGGTATGCCGCTTACTGGATTCACTCCTGGAAGGATTTCTTCGTTTACAATGACGCTATTTTCTATAAACGTAGTACCTTGAGGAATAATATCTTGAATAATTACATCATTTACTGCAACATTACCGGTTTGATTTAGTGTAATCGTATACGTTAACGTATCACCAACCGTTGCAAATGCAAGATCAACAGTTTTATTACTATTCAAATTCGCATGATTAATTTCTGTTGCTGCAGCTGATGAAATAATGGTTTCCGTAATAGGTGGTCGATCTGGTAACGTGTATTCATATTCAATTGTACTCGTGTTAGAGATAGGATTGGTTTGTGGAATCGAGGTGACCCGTACTTGGAATAGAACAGTTGCTCTCGTATTAGGCGGAATGTTATCAATTTGTATACCGTTAAGTGGATTGTCATTTGGACGAGCGTTTCCGTTCACAATAACACTATTCTCTATAAAGTTCGTATTTCCTGGGATGCTATCTGTAACAATAATGTTTTCTATTTGTATATTTCCGTTATTTATAATGGAAATTGTATAAGGGATGATTGTTTGTAGGTCAGCATATTGGATAGGTGTTGTTTTTGTCGCAATTACATTAGCAGAAATAACTTCAGTGAAAGTAATATTACTAGTCGATAGTTGTTCCTCGCCAGTAATTGTATAACGAGAAGTTGATTGATTTTGAACATAGCCGCTGGCTGGAAGAGCTGCGACAGTAACAGAAAATGTGACTGGGATAGAAGTGTTAGGAGCAATCGTTCCTACAAGTATACCAGCACTTGGATTGGCATTAAGCTGAGGAATGTTATTTACTAAAACGCTACTGTCAATAAAGGTTGTTCCATCAGGTATATTGTCTGTAAATACAACAGCAGTTGCATCCGTATTCCCCGTATTCGTTAAAGTTGTTGTATAAGTTAAAATGTCACCAATCGTTACAGAGGTCAAATCAACAGTTTTAAGTGAAACGATATCAGCATCATTAATTTGAACGAAAGTAGTATTGGAAGTAGTCGATTTTTGAATTGGTGCAAAGTCAGGATTGAAAATAAAGTCGTAGACGATGTTTGCAGTATTAGGTGTTGGATTTACAGCAGGTAAATTCGTAACTGAAACTTGGAATGTTATTGTAGCTATTTGACCTGATGCGATATTAGGAATGGAAAAGCCGATATTCGGATCTGCTGCAGGAAGTACAGTGTTGTTAACTGTTACACTTCCCGGAATAAATACCGTTCCATCTTCTATAATATCAGTAAAAAAGATGGAGTTAGTTGTAGTGGATCCGTTATTTTGAATGGATACTGTATATTCAATGGTTTCATCAATGTTAGCTAATACAGTATTAGCAGATTTTGTAGCAATAAGAATAGCATCAATAAATTGTATATTTGTACTATTGGAAGAGGTCGTTTCTGAAATTGGTGGGGCGCTTGGGTCTGGTCGATACTCATAGTGAATGACAGCGATATTATTAATGTTATTTTGTGGCGGTATAGAGACTACGCTTACTTGAAAAGTAACAATAATCGTGTTATTTGGAAGAATTATATCAAGATTGATACCGGTAATTGGATTTTCATTAGGCCTTGGTATGCCATCTACAAGTATGCTATTTGGAACGAATGTGGTGCCAGCGGCAATTGCGTCAATGAGGAGAGTATTTGTAATAGGTACTGTACCAGCGTTTGTAACTGCGATTGTATATGTGATGATTTGACCTATGCGTGTAATAGATCTGTTAGCGGATTTAATTGCACTAACATTTGCCGTCCGCACTTCAGTATTTACTGCATTTGATAACGATATGCGCTGAATAATAGGAGAACTAGGATCAATTTGGTATTCGTACGAAGTGTCTGAAATATTAATGACTGCATTGCCCTCTGGTATATTTGTAAGTTGTACTTGGAATGAAATAGTGATTGTTTCATTTGATTGTATCGTGCCGAGAGTTACTCCGTTTTCAGGATTCACGCCAGGCTGAATTACATTATTTATTGTTAAGCTATCTTCAATGAATATAGTACCTTCTGGAATATTATCAACGAACACGGTATTGTTAGCTGGAACGGTTCCTATATTTTGTAGTGTATTTGTGTAGGTAATCATTTGCCCGATTGATACGAAAGTTACATCCGCGCTTTTAACAGAAATAATATTTGCATTTTGAAGTGATGTTGTAACAATGTTAGAATTTGCAGAGCGATTTACTGGTGGGGCTGTAGGAATGCTTACATATTGGTAAATTGCTGAAGATTGATTTGCAATTTCGGTTTCAGTAGGTGGATTATTTGTTTGCACTTGAAATAGTATCGTTTTGGAACTGTTAGCAGGAATGGTTCCAATCGGTATTCCATTTTCAGGATTTACACCTGGCTGCAGGACGCCGTTAATTGTGACACTATCGGGAACAAATGTAGTCCCAGCTGGAATAGAGTCTGTGAAAATAATATTTATTGCGTCAACATTACCGATATTTTTCACTTCAGAAATATAAAGTATAGTTCCGCCAATATCTACAGTTGTTGGATTGGATGTTTTTGTAATTACCAATTGTGCTTGCACGAAATTTGTAATGACGATATTACTAGTAGATGTTTCAGTAATAGGCGGTTGCCCTGGGTCTGGCTGAATTGTATAAGTTGTGTTGGATTGATTTGTAATTGATTCTTGCGAGAATGGATCGTTAATAAGAATTTGGAAAGAAATAAGGTGAGTAGCGTTTGCTGATAAGGTAGGTAAAGTAACACCAGCATTTGGATTGGCACCAAGCATAGCTGTTCCATTAAGTGTAAAACTATTTTCTACGAATGTAGTACCTTCCGGAAGAGTATCTGAAAATATGAGATTTGTAGCTGGAATATTTCCGGTATTTTCTAGTGTTATCGTATAAGTCAAAATATCTCCTGTTGTTGCTTGTTGTGCCTTGACTGCTTTTAAAGAAAGAATAGTCGCGTCCGAAATTTGTGTGAAAACTGGATTGGACGTAATTGTTCGAGAGATGATAGGAGCAGTTGGATCAGCGATAAAAGTATAGTCAATACGGGCTGTATTAGAAATAGGATTCACGTTTGGAATGAATTGAACGATAACTTGAAATGTGACGGTGACGATTTCTGAAGGTGAAACGGAGTTTAATGGTATTCCTATGTTAGGATCGGTACCTGGAACAGAAACGCCATTAATGGTAACACTATTCGGAATAAATGCGGTTCCTTCTGGGACCAAGTCTATTAAAGTAACTGTATTTGCAGTAGTATTTCCGTTATTTTGAACGACTACTGTGTAAGTGATTGTACCGTCAGTAGATTGTACGAGAGAATCTGTACTTTTAATTACGGATAACGATGCATCAACAACAGCTGTATTAACTGTATTAGACGAGGATGTTGCTGTAACTGGAGGTTGATTTGGATCGACGATATACGTGTAACTTGTAATGGCTTGATTGATAATTGCTCCTTGCGGTGGAATAGAACTAGCGACAAATTGGAACGTAATAGTAGCAGAATCACCTGGCGCGATAATACCAACTGGAATACCGAGAGTTGGACTTGCATCAGGAAGTGAAATTCCATTTAGCGTAACACTATTTGGAACAAATAATGCGCCCTCAGGAATGCCATTAATGAGTAATACAGAGTTTGCAGGGAAGTTTCCAGTATTCGTTAATGTTGCTGTATACGTAATTACTTCCTCGATAGATACAATTGAACGATTTGCTTGTAAGACAGTTGTAACAGTTGCGTTATTAATTTGTGTTGAAGCGCTATTAGAATTTATCGTGCCTGTAACAGGAGGAGAGGCCGGATCAACGATGAAAGCGTATTGAATAGATGCTACGTTTGTAATCGGATTTGAAGGTGGGGTTGATGTAACTATGACTTGGAAAGTAACAGTTAAGGAGCTACTCACGCTAACTGTTCCGATATTAACTCCGTTATTTGGATCTGCCCCTGGAATGGTACTTCCATTTACAGTAAAACTATTTTCTACAAAAGTTGTTCCTGCTGGAATCGTATCTGAGAAATTTACATTCGTAGCGTTTGTATTACCGCTATTTTGAATTAAAACTGTATAAGTGATCGTATCGCCAATATTCGCAAAGGCAGTATTAGCAGTTTTTACAGCTGAAAGGATTGCTGAATTAATAGAAGTAACGAAGACGTTCGTTTCCACATTTCCAGGTTGAGCCTGTAATGCATTTCCTACGTTATATTGGAAGTTTACAAATCCTAAGTTTTGGAGCTCTGGTGTGAATGTTGTTGGGTTACTTACAATTTGAACTTGGAATACAATTGTTACAGTTTGATTTGGAATGATCGTATTTATGCCAATACCGTCAATGATAGAAGCGGATGGTAACGGAGTGCCATCAACAATAACTGATCCTGCAACAAATTGTGTCCACAATGGTATCGGGTCTGAGAAAATAACGTTATTGGCAGGAATATTTCCAGTATTCGTGATCGTAGTTGTATACGTAATCGTATCACCAATCGTTGCAAAAGCTTTATCTCCAATTTTAGTGGTAGTTAAAATAGCACTTTCAATTGTTGTTGTAACACTATTTGAAGTAATGTTTTTTGAAACTGGAGGGTTAGCTGGATTGACGATATGTTGGAAATTAACGCTAGCTTGATTAGTAATTGGATTTATAGGCGGAATTTCATCGGCACTAATATGAAAAGATACGATGACAGACTGGTTTGGCGCGATATCACCAATTGGAACGCCTGTAATTAGGTCTGCATTTGGGATAGTAGTTCCATTGAGTGTAAAACTATTCGGTTCAAAGGAAGTTCCGTCTGGAATCATATCGGTAAAAATAACATTCGTCGCACTAACATTTCCGCTATTTGTAATCGTAACGGAGTAGATAATATCTTGCCCAATATCTACCGTTGATACATTTGAATTTTTTTGTGCAGTAAGGATAGCGCTATTAATTTGTGTTGTCGTTGTATTAGATTGATTAGAAGTTGAAATGAACGGCTGGTCGGGATCAACAATATAACGATAAGTGGTAAGAGCTGAATTAGAAATAGGGTTGTTGATTGGTAGGGTTGTAACGGTAGCTTGGAATGTGATAATGGCTGCAGTACCACCGTTAATTGAACCGATATTTACACCAGTAGATAAATCAGCATTTGGAATGGTTTGCCCATTAACCGTGAAACTGTTTGGAACAAAAGTTAAATTGCTATCAAGTATATCGATAACGGTAACATCAGTTGCAGTCACATTTCCTGTATTCGGGAGGTTAAGTGTAAATGTTATTGTATTACCAACATCCGCAAAAGTAAGATCTGTTGTTTTTGTACTTATAATATTTGCGTTGTTTATTTGAAGAAGCGTAGTGTTGGAAGTAGCCGCACTTAATACTGGAGGATTAACAGGATCAACAGTAAACTCATATGTCGTTGATGCAGTATTTGGTGCTGGATTAATAGGTGGAATGCTGTTCACTGTAACTTGAAAGGTGATACTATATATTTCATTTGGTGGAAGTGCTGCAAGAAATACACCGTTATTCGGATTCGCGTCAGGTTGCAAAACACCATCGACAGTTAATGTGTTAGGAACAAATGTGATTCCACTTGGTAATACATCTTTGAATACAATGTTGGCTGCATCTGTATTCCCTATATTTGAAATAGAAGTAGTGTAAAAAGCAGTTTGCCCGATACCTGCAAACGATACACTTTCATTTTTCGTCATGGATAATAGCGCTTCTTTAATTTGCGTTGAAACAGGATTGCTAATTGAAGTTTCTGCATCAGGCGGTGAGACTAATTGGTACGATGTTAATGAGAAATTTACAATGGGGTTTTCCGTTGGTAATGACGTTACAGTAACTTGGAACGAAATTGTTACTGTAGTCCCAGCTGTTATAGTTCCGATATTTACACCGTTCACTGGATTGGCGCCACTTTGAGGAATCCCATTAATAGAAAATGTGTCTGCAATAAATGCTGTTCCGTTCGGTACAGTATCTGTGAATATAACATTTTGTGCGGATGAGTTTCCATTGTTTGTTAAAGCGACAGTATAAGTGAGTGTGTCTCCAATACGACTAAAGGATTTATCGACTTGTTTTAATGAAAGAATGGTAGCTGTATTAATCGTAGTGAACACTGTGTTTGAAGTAACCGTCCTTGAAACAATAGGGCATTAGGATCAGCGATAAATGTGTAAGAAGCAGTAGCGGAATTGGCAATAGGATTTTGGGCTGGTGTAGAAGTAGCAGTAACTTGAAATGCTATAGATATTGAGCTGTTAGGAGCAATTGATCCAATCGTTATACCGGTATTAGGATTGAGTCCAATTTGCTTGATATCATCTATTGTAACGCTATCAGTAATAAACGTTGTTCCATCTGGTATAAGGTCAATGAAAGCAATATCTGTAGCGTTTGTATTACCACTATTCGTTAAAATGGTCGTATAGGTAATGGTATCACCTAGTGTTACAAGTGTTTGATCGACGGATTTAATCATCGTTATGATAGCATCTAATACAGGGTTTGTAACGATATTCGTTGAAGTAGAAGTTGTAACAGGAGTTCCGTTTGGATCGACAGTATAAGAATATAAAATGGTATCATTCCCCATAATTGAACTTGAAGGGGGAACAGAAAGAACATTTACTTGGAAAGTAATGGTTACTGTTTCACCAGGAGCAATATTTGGTATGTTTACTCCAAGTGCTGGTTGCACACCAAACTGCTGAATTCCATTTATTGTAACTGAATTTGGTATAAATGTAGTACTAGCTGGAATGGTACTTGTAAAAGTTACATTTGTAGCTGGTGTATTTCCTGTATTCGTAATAGTCGTTGTATACGCAAGTGTATCCCCGACGGAAATAACCGATTTATCAACAGTTTTTGTTGTAGTTAATATTGCGCTATTAATGGTCGTTGAAACCGTATTTGATATAGTTGTTTGTAATACAGAAGGTTGGCTAGGATCAACTACATGTTCAAATTGTACGGAACTAAAATTAGAAATTGGATTTATACTTGGAATATTTGTAACAAGAACATTGAGAGTAATAACAGTCGTTCCACTTGGATTTATATTTCCAATCTGTATTCCGTTCCCAGGATTTCCAATTTGCTGTGTACCAGAATCATTTGTTAAAGTTCCGGAAATAAATGTTGTTCCTTCAGGTAAAATATCCGTAAAAATTATATTTTGTGAAGTGACATTTCCAGGATTACTTAATGTAATTGTATAAGAAATTGTATCGCCAATCGTAGCGAAAGTTTTATCTACAGATTTGATTGCCACAACTTCCCCAGAATTTATTTGTGTCGAAACAGAATTAGATGTCGTACTTCGTGAAACAAGTGGTAAATTAGGTCCTGTCATAAATTGATAATCAATGAAAGCACCGTTTACAACTGGTGAATTTGGCCCTCCAGGTCCGATTGTAAAAATAGGATTTGGAATACTAACTACTTGTACGCGGAAGGTAACGTTTATAAAATCTCCTGCAATAATATCCCCAATTGGTATCCCGTTTGCTGGATTTACTCCAGGTAATAAAACCCCGCCTACTCGAACGCTATCTTCTATGAATACTGTATTATTTGGAATCGAATCTGTAAACATGATATTCGTAGCAGTCGTGTTTCCTATATTTTCTAATAAAACTGTATACGTTAAAAATGAATTTCCAGGTGCGATGTCAGAAAATAGTCGATCCACACTTTTCGTTGCTTGGATAATTGCTTCATTAATTTGCACTAAAGTTGGATTACTAGTAGCTGTTTCTGTCACTGGTGGCTGGTTAGGATCAACAATGATAGAGTATGTCGTACTAGATTGATTTAAAGTTGGATTTGTAGCTGGTATTGAGCCGACGATCGCTTGAAAACTAACTATTGTCGTTCCTCCAACCGGAATTGCGTCTAAAGAAATCCCGCTATCTGGTCTAAATCCAAGTTGTGGGATAGTGTTAATTTGTACGCTATCAGGAACGAATGAAAGTTCAGGTGGTAATATATCGATAAAAACAGGTGTGTTTGCGGTAGTATTTCCGCTATTAATGAGCGTAGTTGTATACGTAATTGTATCTCCAACAGCAGCAAAAGCACTGCTTGCAGTTTTTGTTGCGATAACGGACGCAGTATTTACTTGTGTAAAAGTTGTATTGGATTGAACTGTTCGTGAAACAGGCGACTCATTTATATCAACAATAAAGCTATATTGAAGCGATGATTGATTCGGAATGGGATTAGGATTTGGAAGAGTTGTAATATTCACTTGAAAACTAAGTGTAACCGATGCATTTGAATTCAAGTTACCAATAGTAATACCGTTTTGTGGATTTGCATTCGGGATTGTTACACCATTTATCTTAAAGCTATTTGGGACAAAGGCGGTACCATTTGGAATGGAATCTGTAAAAACAATGTTATTAGCGGTAGTATTTCCTGTATTTGTAACAACTGAGGTGAATGTAATCGTATCTCCAATTGTTGCGAAAGTTGTACTAGCATTTTTATTTATTACTAAAGTAGCGTCAATAATCGGTGTAACTGTCGTGTTTGTAACGGTACTACCAACAGCTGGTGTTTCAGTTGGATTCACTGCATATTCGTAGTTTACAAGAGCATTATTCGTTAAAGTTCCACTAGGTGGAATAGCGAGAATTTTCACTTGGAATGTAATGAAAGTAGTGCCTCCTGGTGAAATATCGTCTAAATGAATACCTAATGAAGGGTCTAATCCAGGTTGGGAAATGTTATTGATCGTAACGGAATTGGGGATGAAGGATGCACCTGGTCCAAGTCCATCCGTTAAAACTGTAGCACTAGCAGGGATATTTCCTGTGTTCGTAACTGCAATCGTATAAGTAACGATATCTCCAATTGCAGCATTCGGTATGTTTACTGATTTCGTAGCGATAATCGTAGCGTTGTTAATTTGAGTTGTTATTACATTACTTGATGCATTGGCGGATGCTGGAGGTAAGTTCGGGTCTACGATATATTGGTACGTTGTGTTACTTTGGTTCGGGATTGGATTCGGATTCGGGATGGAGTTTACTTGCACCTGGAACGAAATTATCGTATTTGCATTCGGATTTATAGGATCAATTGCTATTCCATTCGTTGGATTTACATTAGGCAGTATATTCCCGTTTACTGTTACACTATTTGGAATAAAAGATGTCCCGCTTGGAATTGCATCGGTAAAGACTATATTTGATGCAAGTGTGTTCCCGTTATTCGTTAAAGTAGTCGTGTACGTAATAATATCATTTACGTTCGCAAACTGTTTATCTGCAGATTTTGCAGCGGTAATCGTTGCATTATTAATAATTGTCTGTACAGTGTTAGAGGCCACGATCTGCATTACAACTGGTTTGGATGGATCGTACATGTATTGGAATGTAGTGCTCGATTGATTCGTAAGCGGATTTGGACTAGGAATAGTTGGTACAAAAACCTGGAATGCAACAGTACGTGATGAATTTGCTCCAATTGTACCAATTAAAATGCCGTTAGCAGGATTTGCATTAGCTATAGGGACACCGTTAATCGTTACAGTATTAGGAAGAAAGGTGGTACCAGCTGGAATGATATCTGTAAACGTTACATTAGAGGCGGGGATATTGCCGCTATTCGTTAAAATTGTTGCATAAGTTATGACATCGCCAACATCAGCGAAATTTGTACTTGTTAGTTTCGTAGCGACAATATTAGCAGTATTAATTTGTGTAGCTACGATATTGCTAATAGCGTTCCTGACAACAGCAGGTAAATTTGGATCTGCGATAAAGCTATATTGAAGTGCAGCACTGTTTTGAACTGGATTTGGTGAAGGTAAACTATTTGCACTAATTTGGAAAACAATTGTTGTAATGCCGCCTGCTGGAATCGTACCAACTTGAAGGCCGGCACTTGGATCCGCACCTAGCTGTAAAGCACCCCCTATAAAAATACTATTTGGTACGAGAGTCGTACCAGGTGGAAGTATATCGGTAACGACTACATTATCTGCTGGAGTATTTCCTGGGTTAGCTAAGGCAATTGTATATGTGATTGGTTGCCCAACATCAGCGATAGTTAAATCTACATCCTTGAAAATAATTACATTTGCTAAATTAATTTGTGTACTTACAGTATTACTTAAAGATGTTTCTATCGTTGGTGGATCTCCTGGGTTCAAAATAAAGCTATACTGTGTACTAGATGAATTTATTGTTGGATTTTGTGTTGGTAAAGAGGTGACAGTTACTTGATAAGAGACGGTAAGTGAGCCGTTAGCAGGGATAGAAGGTAACGGAACACCGACATTTGGATCGACGTTATTTTGGAGTACACCATTAATAAGGAAAGTATTTGGGATAAAGGTAGTACCGTCTGGATTCGTATCAACAAAAGTAGGACCATCAGCGGAAACACTTCCTGCATTCGCCAAAGTAACGGTATAAGTTAATACATCCCCAACAGTAGCAAACGCTCGATCCACTGCTTTGGTTGAAACGACATTTGCGTCATTTACTTGAGTGAATGTAGTGTTTGAAGTTGTGTTCTTACTTACAGGGGAAGCATTAGGATCCACGATAAAGTTATAGGAAATAGAAGCGCTATTTGAAATAGGGTTTGGATTTGGGATGCTAGTTATTAATACTTGGAATGAAGCTGTAATTGTAGTATTAGCATTGATACTATCGATATTGATGCTAGCTGGTGTAACGCCTGGTTGAGTAACATTGTTAATCGTAACACTGTTTGGTATAAAGACAGTACCATTCGCGATTGAATCGGATAGTACTACATTGTTCGCCGCAACATTTCCATCGTTTGTAAGAGAAAAGGTATAAGTTAAAACATCTCCAACTTCCGCAAATGTTTTATCTACAGACTTAGTAGCCTGAAGGTTTGCTATTCTAATTGTTGATGTAACAGAATTAGAATTTGTTGTTTTTGAAGTTGGTGGCACACTTGGATTTACAGTATATAGGTAAGAAGCGAATGCATTATTAATGATAGGATTTTGGGCAGTAATATTGATGACTGTTACTTGGAAAGAAAGAGTAAAAGTAGCTCCGCCAGGAATTGTTCCTATAGGTAAAGCAATGAGAGAATCTACATTTTGTAAAACACCGTTTAGTGTTACAGTACCAGGAGTTAATATCGTTCCATTTGGTAGTGGATCTGTTAGTTGCACGTTAGTTGCAGCTGTATTTCCACTGTTTGTAATAAGAATTGTATAACTGATTGTTTCGCCAATTGTAGCAAATTGTTTATTTGTTGATTTTGTTACTGTTAAATTCGCATTGTTAATTTGAGTAGAAACAAGATTAGAAGAAATGTTTTTTGTAACGGGTGATTGGCTAGGATTGACGGTATATTGATAAGAAGCGCTTGAACCATTAGATATGACATTCGACGCTGGAATTGTATTTACTACTACTTGAAATGAAACATTTTTTGTTGTGCCAGTTGGAATAGATCCTATATTCACACCAGTAGCGGGATTTGCTCCAACTTGTGTCGTACCATCTATTGTTAAACTGTTGAGAACAAAAGTTGTTCCAGTAGGAATGACATCTGTAAAAATAACGTTATTCGCATTCGTATTACCTGTACCTGTAAAGGAAACAGTGTACGTTAGTGTATCACCAATATCTGCAAAATTTTTGTCTACTGCTTTCGTCATTGTTACAGTAGCATTATTCACTTGAGTGGAGACAATATTCGTCGTATCAGTCCCGCTTACTGCCGGTTGATTTGGCACAGGAATGTATTGATAAGTTGTTGTACCACTATTTAATATTGGATTTGTTTGCGGGATAGAAGGAACGAATACTTGAAATGAAACCGTAGTCGTAGAATTAGCAGCAATAGATCCAATTGATATACCAGTAGCGGGATTTGCGCCAGCTTGAGTAACCCCGTTAACAGTTACACTCCCTGGAATGAAAGTAGTCCCGCTAGGAATCGGATCCGTATATATAACGTTCGTTGCCGCGATATTTCCTATATTAGCTAAGGCAATACTGTAAGTTAACGTTTCACCAATATCTGTAAAAAGTTTGTTGACTGATTTTGTGCCATTAATATCTGCGAGGTTAACTTGTGTTCCAGCAGAGTTGCTTGTTGCAAGACCGTTAAAGGTTGTTCCTCCGGCGATTGGTGTATATTGAAATGTAATATTAGCAGTGTTAGAGATAGGATTTTGACTTGGAAGAGAAACGACAGTAGCTTGGAAAGTTACTGTACGAGAAGCACCATTATTAATGGTTCCGAGAGATATACCAGCGGCCGGATTTGCGTTCGTTTGTGGGACATTATCTATTGTTACAGTGCCAGGTATAAAGGAAGTACCGTTAGGGAGGATGTCTGTAAAAATAACGTTATTGGCAGGAAGAAGTCCAGTGTTAGGGATAGTAACTGTATAAGTGAGAACGTCTCCAATTGCCGCAACACTTTTATTTACGCTTTTCGTTGCTTGAATATTAGGTGAATTTATGTTGATTTGTAAACCGACTGTATTCAACATATAAGCGTCTCCGTTAGTCGTTAAACGGATTGCGGCGGACACTTGAGAATTTGTTAAATAAGGAGAAATATCAATAGAAGTAATGTCCCAACCTTGCCGGCCTGCGGAGATATTTGTGCTTGTAGCGGCACTTTGATTGCGCGTTCCAAATGTCCCAGTTGTATCTAAGTTTCCTGCAGCATTATTCACTTGAGAACCGAAGAAGTTATTTACAGCATTATTTGGCCCAGATAAAGCATTTAATGAACTGAAATTTGGTCCAAATAGCGCTTGATCCCCTGTTATATCTGCATCTCCTTCAATAGAACTTAAAAATAATCTCCCGCTTACAGGTCCTCCTGAAGGTGTTAAGAATCCAGAAACAGCTACATCTGCACTACCAGTATCAGCAGAAACACGGTTTCCAGCTACGTAAATTGTTAAGTTTCTTGCTGGTAATGTCCCGTTTTGATAAGCGACGATAAGCGTCCATCCAGCTGAATTAATTGTTCCATTAGAAGCATCTATAGGATCTACAAGTCCAGGGACAGCTCCCGTAGTATAAGAACCAGAGCCTCCAGCTTGAATAAGGGTTGTTACGTCTGCTGACCGAGTGTAAAAGCCAAATGTAATAGAATTTGAAACGAAAGTTTGATTTGAAGCTGTAACAGCTGAAGGAGTAATCAAGTATGTTGAAACAGGTGTTGTAAAAGAAACCGGGTTTCCTAATACACTCGTAATGTTTTGATCACGAGATAAATAGTTTCCACCCCAAACGAGTTCTGCGTAAAGAATCGTACTACCAGCAGGTATATTTAAAAGAGCGGTAGAACTATTTTGTGTATAGTTTAACGTTGTACCAGCAGGAAAAGTAGGTACTTGTAAAGCAGTATTTGTAGTTGCGAATGCACCAATTGCTCCGATTGTACCAGCACGGTTTTGATTACTAATTTTACTTAATCCTAAAGTATTTCCTGTAATAGCGAGTGCGCCGTTAGTGGTGGTAGAAAATCGATTCGTAATGGGCATGTTGTCACCTCATTTCCAATATAGTCTTGGTCAAAATAGGATATGTGTGTGACAAATAAAGGGAAACATGTACAAGTTGATTTGATAATAATGATTTAAATGTCTAGATAAGGGGATGGATTATGATTGAATTAGAAATGAGGGTAGAACGTCTTAGGAAAGAAAAAATAGAGGACATTGTAGCGTTATCTTCTTATATTGGGTGGGATTATAACAGGGAAGAAATTGAGACTATTTTTAGCTCAGGTATTGTATACGGTGTGTGGAATGAGAGGGAGGAACTCATTGCTAGTGCGGCAATAATATTATATGAAGAGAAATTAGCATCTATCGGAATGGTCATTGTACATCCGAATTATAAGGGACGCGGGATTGGAAAGACGATAACGAATGCATGCATGAAGAGCGTATCGGCTCAAACTGCCATTATGCTTATTGCTACAGATGAGGGGGAATTTTTATATGAAAAATTAGGATTTAGAGCAGTAAGCTATGTTTCTAAATACATATGTAACTCGTACAATGTGAATGATTATTGTATAGAAAATGAAGATTATATAATGAATTATCAAGAGTGTGATTTAGAAGAACTAATAAAATTAGATGAATATGCGTTTGGAACAAATAGAAAAGAGTTTTTAACGAAAAGAATTATGCAAAGTGAACAGTGTATCGTTGTAAAGGATAAGGAACAACATGTACTAGCATATGGTTTAAGCGTACAAACACCAGAAAATAAAATAATAGGACCAGTCGTTGCTAAAAATGATGAAATGGCGATGCGAATTGTACATTATTTAGCAAGTGAACATCATGGTAAATTAAGAATTGATGTACCAGAGGGGAAAAACGATTTTATGAATGAATTAGAGGCTGTTGGCTTTCAAAAGGTTAATACACCACCAATTATGATGAAAAATAGCGATCAATTATTAAAAAGGAATAATGAGTTATATAGCATTGCAGCGCAAATTTTTGGATAAAAAAGAATCCTTCTGAATGAAGGATTCTTTTTCGTTAATCACGATATTGATCATGAATAGGTACAAAAAGGTCTTCCTCGACATCCCTAACAACTGAAAAATGATCCACATTATAATGTCCATGTAGAATTTTATTATGATGAGCAATAATTTGCTCTGCAGATAATACGTTAGAATCAGTTGTGGAATGACCATTTTTAATTAATGTAACGTCACATCCTTGTACAGTCGCAGTTCTAACTG
The DNA here is from genome assembly GCF_002218325.1 of Bacillus sp. M13(2017). NCBI lineage: Bacteria > Bacillati > Bacillota > Bacilli > Caryophanales > Bacillaceae > Bacillus > Bacillus sp. M13(2017). The sequence goes on from NZ_KZ268517.1 coordinate 25,638, forward strand.
CGGTGTCGATACAATGCTCTGTTTTACATCCACCGATAACGATATGGCCAATCTTCTCTTCTTTTAAAAGTTCAAGTAAAGAAGTGCCATAGAATGCGTTCGTTGCTGCTTTATTAATAAGGATTGCAGACTGAGGTACTTGAATTTCATTATGTACTTCAAATCCCTCACCGCTACCAGAAGCAACATCGATATCTCTTACGAAAACAATAAGGGCATTTGCATCGATTGCTTTCTGCACAGCTGTATTTAGTGTGGATAGTAACTCGGTTTTACGAAAAACTGCATTTTCTTTTTCATTTCCATCCATTAACTCTTGTTGCGCATCAATAATTAATAGTGCTTGTTTCATTTTATATCCCTATCCCCTTTAATATAAAATAAGTTACCAGTTACATATTCTTTTATATTGTAAGGAAATCCTCTATCGTCTACTTCGGATAGATTTACAAAGTTGTCATATAAATTTCATTCTCATAGCTTGTAAAAACATGTATGATAGGAGATGGAGAATTTTTGAGTAGGTGGGAATAGCATGCAAACAGTAGAAGATTATCTTTCATTCTTACATACGAAAGGATTTAAACTATCAGAGGAAGCACAAGGGTTTATTATGTTCGGACAAGGATATACGGGTGCATCTGATGGAATTGTGAACGCGGCAATAGAAGCGACAATTAAACATCAGTTACAGTTTGATGGGAGTTATTTTGTTGCGTTATTAGAACGATTGAAAGAAGAAGAGATTACAGATAAAAAAAGCGCTAAGGCTTTTATGCGGAAGTTACAAGCGTAACTTCACGCAGCCTGCGCTTCTTTTTTTGTTTTGGAAGGTAATTCAACAAACACCATGCCTAGGAAAATACAGAGGCATCCGATAATAGCGGAAATAGAAAGTTGTTCGTTTGCAACGAGAACGCCTGTTAAGGCAGCGAAAACGGGCTCCATTGCGAAAATAATGGCTACTCTCGTTGGAGACGTATGTTTTTGCGCTGATGTTTGAATGAAAAAAGCAATGGATGTTGCGAATAGAGAAGTTAGAAATAGGGCGAATAAAAAGGAAGAATTCGTCCATAGTGCTGCTGAAAGTAATTTTTCCCAATCTTCAAACAAAAAGGCGCAAATAGAAGAAAACATACCGACAGCTAACACTTGCGACGTACTTAACAATAAAGGTGATATTTTCTTAGAGAAGAAGCCATTAACAAGAATATGAGCAGCGAAAGCAACCGCGCAACCGAGAACGAGTATATCTCCAATGTTTAATTGAAATGAATCACCAGCTGTTAATAAGTATAAACCTGCTGTTGCTACAGCAATGCCCATTACGATAAAAATAGTAGCTTTTTGTTTTAAAAAGATAAAAGACAAAATAGGTACCATAACGATACTAAGCCCTGTTAAGAATCCTGCTTTTGAAGAAGTTGTATAAAGTAAGCCGAATGTTTGTAACACATAGCCAACACATAAAAAGAATCCAACGATTAATCCAGCAAGGCTACTCTGTTTTATATCTTGTTTTGAAGTTTTTTTTGCGAAAATCATTTGAACGAATAATAAAATAATTCCGGCGAATAAAAAGCGAATACCATTAAAAGTAAATGGACCAACGAAAGACATAGCATTTTGAACGACAACAAACGTAGCTCCCCAAATAAAAGAGACAAATAATAAAGCAAGAGGAGCAATCCAATCTTTTTTCACACTCATACCTCCGTTAATTTTGTAAGATAGCCTTTCTAGCTAACTCATCAGCAACTTTATTTTGACTACTTGGAATCCACTTAATAAAAAAGAGGTCGAAATTTTTTATGTACTGCAGTGCTTCTTCTAATAAAGGTGCAAACATTTTATTTTTTGCGTATTCTTTTTCGACAGCTCGCTCGACAAGTTGCGAATCTGTACGAAAAGAGACAATGTTATAATTATGCTCCGTGCAATATTTTAATGCCGCAAGTAAAGCGTGGTATTCTGCTTCATGATTGGACATTGTCCCGAGGGGTAATGATAATTGTACAGCTGGTTGAACCCCTTTAATAAATACTCCTGCACCAGAAGGACCAGGATTTCCTTTTGATGCACCATCAATATATACTTCAATCAAAATGAGAAACCTTCAAATGATAAGATGATCCCCTACTTATATGTTTCTTTGAAGTAGGGGATAGAGTAATTAGCCGATTGTAATGCTATAACGACATGTAAATGTTTCATTCGCTTGTAAAGATTGAATTCCTTTTTTTTCCTTGAAATCTTTTGCTGGAGTTACTTCATCGGCAATTCCGTACCAAGGTTCAATACATAAGAAAGGTGCATTATCCCCTGGTGTCCATACGCCGACAAATGGGAATCCATCAAATTCTACTTTTACAAATTTATTATGTTTATGAGAACGAATCGAAATTTCATTCGTATTCATATGTTCAAAAATAAGCGCATCATTTTTGAATAAATCATATGTAAGTGGCAATTCATTTGTATTTTCAGCGATTAATTGCTTTTTGCTTGAAAGGTAAGGTCCTTCTAATACACTGGTTTCTAAGTGTTCCGAACCATTAAACGATAAGTGATAATCTGTAAATGATTCACCGTCCAATAAAGGCAAGTTGAATCCAGGGTGTGCTCCGATTGAGAAGAACATCTCTTTTGAAGTAGGATTGTTTACTTCGTATGTTACATGAACACTTTGTCCATCTAGCTCATAAGAAACGAGTAATTCGAATTCGTATGGGTATTTTTTTAATGTTTCTTCATTACTAGTAACGATATAAGTGATCTTTGTTTCGCTTTGTTCTTTCACAGAGAAAGTAAGATCACGAGCGAAACCGTGTTGTGTTAATGAATATGGTTTACCGTCTACGTAGTATGTATTATCTACTAATCGGCCGACAATTGGGAATAAAATTGGTGCGCGGCGCCCCCAATAAGTAGAATCACCTTGCCATAAATATTCTATGTTGTCTTCTTTTAAGCGAACGCTCTGTAATTCTGCACCTTTGTCAGAAATGGAAACGATCACTTTTTCATTTTGAATTGTTGCTGTCATGAAGTGAAACCTCCTAAATCTTTCATATGTTTCATTATACGTTGTCTAAAAGAAAAAAGGTAGTTCACGATAGGAATCTATTGACGAAAGAGGGGCTACCACGTAAAATATAATCTTGTTGCTTAAAAAACGAATAACGTGGTTCGAAACCATCCCACGTAAAAAAACTAAGGAGATTTTGTCATGAATATTAGAACTTTAGTCGGTAATGGTATTTTAGGGGCATTATATATTGCTGTTTCTATGCTTATTCAGCCATTTGGCTTTACGAATGTACAGTTTCGTATTTCAGAGATGTTTAATCATCTTGTTGTATTTAATAAGAAAGCAATTTACGGAATTGTATTAGGTGTATTTTTAACGAATCTCTTTTTCTCACCTATGATCGCTTACGATTTAGTATTTGGAGTAGGGCAATCTATTCTTGCATTAGTTGCAACGATTATTTCTATGCGATTTATTAAAGGTGTTTGGGCTCGTATGATTTTTAATACAGTTATCTTTACAATTACAATGTTTATGATTGCAATTGAACTTCATCTTGCATTGGGTTTACCATTTATGTTGTCTTGGTTGACATGTGCAGTTGGTGAATTTGTTGTCATGGCGATTGGTATGCCTGTAATGTACTGGATTAACAAGCGAGTACAATTTGAAAGATTTATGCAATAGATGAAAGAGTTATTCCTATAGGGATAGCTCTTTTTGTATGTAATCACATTGAATATAATGCTGTGACTATTGATACAATATAATAAAATAAAGTGAGGCTTTCATTAGCTGGCTACATATAAGAAGTCTTATATAAGGGGAATCTAGTATGAAATATAAAATTCATTGGTTGTATAAAACAAAGCGCGGTTTGCAGACGGAATTAACGACAGATTATATGAACATAGAAGAAGTACTTCAATTTGCAGAGGATTTTGAGAAAACGGGTAGGGTGAAAGAACTACTATTTTACGATGAAATGGATGCCGAATGGTCATTAAAGGAAATGAAAAAGCTGAGTAAACAAGTGGAGGAAGAGCCTCAAGAAATACACGTTTATTTTGATGGGGGGTATGATGTGCAAACGAAAGAGGCTGGCGTTGGTATATGTGTGTATTATAAAAAAGGAAATACAAACTACCGCATTCGCCGCAATGCATATATAGAAGGTATATATGATAATAATGAAGCGGAATATGCATCATTATTATACGGTATGAATATACTCGAGGAACTAGGGATTAAGTATGAAGCAGTTACACTTCGCGGAGACTCACAAGTGGTACTGCAGCAATTGGCTGGAGAATGGCCTTGTTATGATGAACATTTAAATCATTATTTAGATCAAATTGAACAAAAGGCGAAGCAAATGAAATTAAAACTTGTATGTGAGCCGATATCTAGAAAACAAAATAAAGAAGCACATCAATTAGCTACGCAAGCATTAGAAGGAACAGTTATTGATAGTCATAAAGAAATAACCGAATAGAGAGGTGCAAAGGTGGATAAAAAGCAACTCATTACAGAGGTAAATGACTTATTAGAAACGTATTGTGAAGGGTGTTTTTTGCGAGAACATAATCGAAAGACGAATAGTAAGTATTACGCTCATTCATTTTGTATCAGGCAATGTACAGTTGGAGAAACGTTGAAAAAGTATGGAGAACAGCTGTCATGAAAAAACATCCAGAGAAAATTCTCTGGATGTTTTTTAGTGCTTCGCTTCATTTAATTGATGCTCGCATTGACTTAATTTTTTTTCCTCATTCATCAGAAACGGCTCATCTAAATCTGTTGCAACAGACTTCATAATTTCAAGCTGAGAGCGAGCGGCTTCTACAGCAGTAGTAGCATGCTCTAATGTATCTGGATCCATTGAAATTGTTGCTGATCCTACCATTTTTTGTGCTGTTTCTACACGGAATTTCACTTCTTCAAAATCATTTACTTCTGATCCCATTGCTAATTCCTCCTTTGTATAGTGCGCATTTCACATAGTTTTTGCTCTGTAAAACGGAAATATACAAAGGAATAACAAAGGAGGTTACCAAGTAAGGTAACCTCCTGTTATATGTTGGATTAAAGTTTTACTACGTTAGCAGCTTGAGGTCCGCGGTTACCTTCAGTAATATCGAAAGATACTTCTTGACCTTCTTCTAAAGCTTTGTAGCCGTCTCCTTGAATAGCAGAGAAATGTACGAATACATCGTCAGCGCCTTCCATTTCGATAAATCCAAAACCTTTTTCGTTGTTAAACCATTTTACTTTTCCTTGCATGTTACAATTCCTCCTAAAAGCGTTTACTATTTTCATTTAGTGAAATTCATTTAAAAAAATAATATAAACTAAAAATGCTATATTCTTGAATATTCTGCTAAATGATTAATTTAAATATACACGAATTGGGAGAATTTAGTCAAGTAAGCGATTTTATTTTTTTGTATTTTTAAATAATTTTTCAGTCAAATTTTTAAATAGGTATAGGACAGACCGAGTATGTAATATTCTTAATTGAATGCTATACATAATGAGGTGAAAGAATGAATAAGTCTTACTTATTAGACAATGAAGGAATGAGAACGAGAACCGACATACCGGATTGGGTTGCAAAAGAATTTGAGATTTTTTCAAGTGTCGTGTTAGAACCAACTTTTCCATGTTATTTCGGTTTAACAGCTTTGAAAAAGAATGAACTTCGTTATTCATTTCTTTCTCATAATGATTGGAGTCATTTGCCACATACAATGTTATCTTTTTTAGAGTTAATGAAAGAGAGGCCGATTGTAAGAAGGGGCTTTTTCCTTTTTGTAGAACCGGAATGTGAAGAACAATCACTCGAATATTACCGTGATTCCTTTTGGAAAGTGTTACAGTATTTACATGAAAATGATAATCAAGCATGGCCAAAGCAAATTCCTGAAGATCCAGACCATTATTTATGGGAATTTTCATTTGGTGGTGAGCCAATATTCGCATTTGGAAATGCGCCAGCTTATAAAAAACGAAAAACTAGATATTTAGGGAATTCACTCGTTATTGGGTTTCAGCCACGCACTATTTTTGATGGATTAGAGGGAGATCATCCTAAAGGAGCATATTCAAGACAAATGGTCCGTGAGTGAGTTGAAAAGTGGGATCAATTGCCGAAACATCCTAACATTAGTCATTATGGTGACCCAGAGCATCGCGAATGGAAACAATATTTCATAGGAGACGATGTAGAGCTAATAAAAGGGAAATGTCCTTTTCTTCATAGGATAGAAAAGTAAGAGCCATCACCTAGATGGTTCTTTTGTATATTTTGGATAAAAAAGGGTATTTTATTATGAAAGCTAGTCTATTTTTTTAATTACATCATTAACTAGTAGTAAAGAGAGTAGAAAGGATAGAGCGATGTTTGGAGCAATTATACAGCAAATCGTATTAGGTATATCATTGGCTGCGCCAGTAGGGCCAATTAATATTGAAATGTTAAAACGAGGAATCGAACGTGGGTTTTGGCACGCTTGGGTTGTTGGAATTGGCGGAATGACTGCAGATGTTTTATTTATGCTTCTCATTTATTTCGGTTTATCTTCTGTGTTTATGTATACATATGTACAAGCCTTCATGTATTGCACGGGTTTTTTCTTGTTATTTTATTTAGGATTTCAAAGTGTAAAACAAGGAATTTTCCACTCGAATATGGAATATAAAAAAGAAGAGGTAGGTGGCCTTAAGCAATCGTTTATGGCGGGATTTTTAATTGCGATATCCAATCCATTAAATCTTGTTTTTTGGTTTGGTATATACGGAAGTACACTTAGCTCATTACTTACGAAGGTAACGAAACAAGAAGCTTTTTTATACAGTCTTTGCATTATTGCTGGTATTATTTTATGGAATTTAAATATTGCTTTTTCTGTACATTTTGGAAGAACTTTATTAAAACCAAAAGCGCTTGGCTACATAACAGCCGGAGCAGGTATTATTTTAGTATGTTACTCTATACATTTTGCATACAAAGCTTTACAGTTGTTCACATAAGATTGAAGGGGAGATTTTTATGTATCGAACCACTATTGAAGGAAAAGAAATTATAATTACGTTAGCGCCAAAAATCCGAAAAGAAATTACTGATAGAGATCCACTATATGAAACGGTATTTCATAATGCAGCAAGATTGTTACAAACAAAGCAACCGACGTTTGCAGTAAATCATGAAATATTGGGGCTTATTATTGGAGAAGTGCAAAGAGGAGAAGTAACAGTGTTTGCAGTGGAACATATTATTCCGAAGCAAAATATATTTGGACCAAACAATTTTTTCTCGACAATAGAACAGCAGGCAAATTTGTAAAGTGAATAGAATAAGAATAGAAAAGAAATAGTCGTAACGATATGTTGCGGCTGTTTTTTTGGAAAAGGGGGAAACAAGATGAAGAAAGTGGGGAAAGAGTTCTTTTTACAACATGATATCGTTATTATGTATAGCATTCTATTTATTTTCATTATTATTTTAAAAATGCAATTTTTTACGTGGTTTGGTATGTTAGCATGTATGGTTGGGATTGCTTTCTATACACTTAATGAATATATGACACATCGTTTTTTATTCCATATAAAGCCACCTAAAAACACATTTCTATTAAAAATGTTAAGAAGATTGCATTATGATCACCACGTATATCCAGATGATTTAAAACTTTTGTTTTTACCTGTTTGGTTTAGTATACCTAGTTTTACTATATATTTGCTTATAGCATATGGTATTACAAAAAGTGTTACTATTACACTTTCATTTGGAATCGGAATGATTATTATGCTACTCGTTTACGAATGGAAACATTATATTGCCCATAGACCGATTCGTCCCGTCACTAAGTTTGGAAGATGGTTAAAAAAACAACATATATTACACCATTATAAAAACGAAAAGTTTTGGTTCGGTGTTTCAAATCCAGTATTCGATTTTATATTTGGAACACTTAAAGACGGAAAAGAGGTTGAGTTAAGCGAAACAGCTCGTAATTTAGAAAAGGAAAAAAAGACAAAAGTAGTGCGTTAAGCACTGCTTTTGTCTTAATGAGGAAAAAATAAGTAAGGTGTCACTTTATGTTGAAAAAGTATATTAAAAATTTAGGGGAAATTGCCGAAAAATGTCTATCAAAAAATCTTTGCATGAATGCACGGATTGTCTACAATAAGTATAAGTTTCTGAATATTTATAAAATTTAGTCTTTAGGTATACAAGGGGGAAGTGCATTTCAAGTAAGAGAGGGGATCGGTTAATGAAACGAGATGATACGTCAGCACGTAAGTTGCAAAATGAGGTGAATTATACAGAGGTTGTTCAGTCAGAAGAATTTCAATTGCTATTAAATACGAAAAAGAAGTTCATCGTTCCAATGAGTATTTTCTTTTTAAGTTTTTTTATTGCGTTACCTATATTAACATCGTATTCAAAGGTACTCAATACACCGGCATTCGGTGATGTTACGTGGGCATGGGTATTTGCATTTGCTCAATTTATTATGACGTGGTCATTATGTATGATTTACAGCAAAAAAGCGGAATCCTTTGATAAAATCTCACAAAACATTCTGCAAGATATGCAAAAAGGGAGGGGATGACTTTGAATGTAACCGCTTTTGCACTATTTTTAATCATCGTACTTGGTACACTCGTCATAACTTATTTTGCATCGAAGAAAACGAAAAATGCGAGTGAGTTTTATACGGCTGGAGGGGGATTAACTGGTTGGCAAAATGGTCTGGCTATTGCGGGAGATTATATGTCTGCTGCGTCCTTTCTTGGTATAGCTGGGGCAATCGCGTTAACTGGGTTTGATGGGTTCTTTTATAGCATCGGTTTTTTAGTTGCATACTTAGTTGTATTATACTTAGTTGCAGAGCCGCTTCGAAATTTAGGAAAGTACACGTTAGCAGATATGATTGCAGCGCGTTTTGATGCGAAAAAAGTTCGCGGAGTTGCAGCGCTTAATACGATGACGATTTCGATTTTTTATATGATTGCACAATTAGTTGGGGCTGGTGCACTTATTAAATTATTATTAGGAATCGAATATACGACATCTGTTTTAATCGTTGGTACATTAATGACAGTGTACGTTATTTTTGGCGGAATGACTGCGACGAGCTGGGTTCAAATTGTAAAGGCTGTATTACTTATGGCTGGTACATTTATTATTTCTGTTATCGTTTTCGCAAAATTTAATTTTAGTGTGACTGAAATGTTCGCACAAATGAAGACAGCTACACCGTTAAAAGACTCGTTTTTAAACCCAGGAGTAAAGTATAAAGATGGCCTTGATACGCTATCTTTAAATTTAGGACTAGTTCTTGGTACAGCTGGATTACCACATATTCTTGTTCGCTTCTTTACAGTTCGTGATGCAAAAACAGCACGTCAATCTGTAGTATACGCGACGTGGTTAATTGGCGCATTTTATATTATGACAATTTTCTTAGGATTTGGGGCAGCGGCATTTGTAGGGAATGAGGCAATTATTAAAGCAAATCCTGCAGGTAATATGGCAGCACCTTTATTAGCGAAAGCGTTAGGTGGAGATTTCTTATTTGCTTTCGTATCAGCCATTGCTTTTGCAACGATTTTAGCTGTAGTGGCAGGCCTTGTATTAACAGCAGCGTCAGCCTTTGCACATGATTTTTATAATGAAATTATTCGCAAGGGGAAATCAACGGAAAAAGAGCAAGTTTCAATGGCTCGCTATGCGTCTATTGGAGTAGCGGTATTATCCATTATACTAGCGTTATTTGCTCAAACATTGAACGTAGCATTTTTAGTTTCATTAGCATTTGCAGTTGCAGCGAGTGCAAACTTACCAGTTATATTATTCACAATATATTGGAAGCGTTTCAATACAGCGGGTGCCATCTCTGGTATGATTGTTGGTCTCGTATCAGCTATTGTTCTCGTAGCGTTAAGTCCGAATGTTTGGAATCCTGTAGCTGGAAAAGCTATATTTGTTGGAGAAGCGATATTCCCATATACGACACCTGGAATTATTTCGATCCCGCTCGGATTCCTTGCAGCGTATTTAGGGACCATTTTATCTAGTAAGAAAGAAGATGCGGCGAAGTTTGATGAAATTCTTGTGAAATCTAATACTGGTCATGGTATTAGTGATGCGTCTTCACATTAAAAAAGAGGGGCTTTTCGATAATAAGAAAAGCTCCTTTTTCTTTTGTCATTTTATTGTAAATAATACTGCTTTGTAAGTAGGATTTGTCTTAATTTTGTGGAATGAAAATAAGCAGGGAGAAATTTAAATCATCATGGCACCAGCGCAGCTTTTGTGAAAAATAAGTTGTTATGGAAGGTGGAAGAAATGATGAAAACGAAACAGACTGATGAATTATTAGCAAAAGATGAGCAATATGTTTGGCACGGAATGCGTCCCTTTAGTCCAAATAATACAATGGTAGGGGCAAAAGCAGAAGGGTGCTGGGTTGAAGATATACAAGGGAAAAGATATTTAGATGGTATGAGTGGTCTTTGGTGTGTGAATAGTGGATACGGCAGAAAAGAGCTCGCAGAGGCAGCTTATAAGCAATTACAAACATTATCATACTTTCCGATGTCACAATCGCATGAACCGGCTATAAAGCTTGCAGAAAAATTAAATGAGTGGCTTGGAGGAGAGTATGTTATTTTCTTCTCTAATAGTGGTTCGGAAGCGAACGAAACAGCTTTTAAAATAGCAAGGCAATACTATGCGCAAAAAGGTGAAGCACATCGTTATAAATTTATGTCACGTTACCGCGGGTATCATGGAAATACAATGGCAACGATGGCAGCGACGGGACAAGCACAGCGTAGATATCAATATGAGCCATTTGCTTCAGGCTTTTTACATGTAACGCCGCCAGATTGCTATCGTATGCCTGGAATAGAAAGAGAGAACATTTACGATGTAGAATGTGTGAAAGAAGTAGATCGCGTTATGACATGGGAATTAAGTGAAACGATTGCAGCTTTTATTATGGAACCAATTATTACGGGTGGAGGCATTTTAATGCCACCACAAGACTATATGAAAGCTGTTCATGAGACGTGTCAAAAACACGGTGCCTTGCTCATAAGCGATGAAGTGATTTGTGGTTTCGGACGTACAGGAAAAGCATTTGGATTTATGAATTATGATGTGAAGCCAGATATCATTACGATGGCAAAAGGGATTACGAGCGCATATTTACCGTTATCAGCAACAGCTGTGAAAAAAGAAATATATGAAGCATTTAAAGGGAAGGGAGAATATGAATTCTTCCGTCATATTAATACATTTGGTGGAAATCCAGCGGCTTGTGCATTAGCACTTAAAAACTTAGAAATTATGGAAAATGAAAATTTAGTTGAGCGCTCTGCACAAATGGGCTCGCTTTTATTAGAGCAATTAAAAGAAGAAATTGGAGAGCATCCACTTGTTGGGGATATTAGAGGAAAAGGTTTACTAGTTGGAATTGAGCTAGTAAATGATAAAGAGACGAAAGAGCCAATTGATAACGACAAAATTGCAAGTGTTGTAAATGCTTGTAAAGAAAAAGGGTTAATTATAGGGCGAAACGGTATGACAACAGCAGGATACAATAACGTCTTAACATTAGCACCACCGCTTGTTATTTCGAGTGAAGAAATCGCTTTTGTTGTTGGAACGTTGAAGACAGCGATGGAACGCATTTAATGAATGAAGCGAGCTGTAGATTACAGCTCGCTTTTGTTTAGTAGGAGGAGTTTTTTATGGAGAAATATGATCCTAGTCAACATTATCACATCGGATATTATGAAGATGGATATGATTTGGAAGTGACAGCGTACAAAAGAATAAATGAACCAGTTTGGGATGCTTATATTCCGCACTATGAGGCAGACGGTTTTTATAAGAAAGTGGAGGAAATGAAACTAGGCGAATATATAGATGATTATGGCATTAAGGTGTATTCATTTAGTAATGATATCGATGATGAAGAAGCTCGAACTATTTTTGAAAAATGGTTAAAAAAGCACGAGATTGTTTAAAGATAAAACAAAAAGGAGATTGCTATTTTATAAGATAGCAATCTCCTTTTATTATAGTAAACTTATTTACTTGCTTTCATTCATTGCTTTATCTTTAGCGCCAAAAGTGTATTTTAACATTGGTGGTGTAATCATTGTAGTTAAAATAACGACAATAACGATTGCTGTAAAGTAATCTTGTGCTAATAGACCTGAAGAGAGTCCTGTTCCTGCGATGATAAGTGCAACTTCACCACGAGAAACCATACCAGAACCGATAATTGCAGAAGACTTTGCATCAAATCCAGTCATGCGTGCACCAACACCACAACCAATTAGTTTTGTTAATACAGCGATTACTGTTAATGCTAGGATGAACCAAATTTGATTGCCAATACCGTCAAATGTAATATTCATACCGATACTAACGAAGAATACTGGAACGAACATAGCGTAAGCAATTGGTTCTACTTTCTTTTCTACTTCATGTTTGTAGTTTGTTTGAGAAATTGCAATACCAGCAGCGAAAGCACCAATAATACCAGCAATTCCTAATAATTCGCCGAAATATGCGAATGAGAAACAGATGATAAGAGCTGCGCTCACGATAGACTCAGATACGCGTAGTGGTGATAACCAACGCATGATCGCTGGTACACCTTTCCATCCAATTAAAATAATAGAAGCGAAGAATACTACTTTCTTCAAGATAATCATTGTTAAGTTAACATCATCAGTGCCTAAGAAGCTCATTGCGAATGCTAATAAAATAACAACAAGAATATCATCAAATACAGCGGCTCCAAGCATCGTCGTACTCTCACGTGTTTTCATTTTACCTAAATCACGAAGTGTTTGAACGGAAATACTAACACTTGTCGCGCACAGAAGTAACCCTAAGAATACAGCGTTTCCTTGTTCCATTCCCATAACAAGACCGGAAACGTAACCACCTACGAATGGAAGAATGATACCCCCGAGTGCAACTGCTAAAGAAGAATTGCGATTTGCGTTTAATTCATCTAAGTCTGTTTCAAGTCCTGCCATAAACATTAAAAGAATAACACCGACATTACTTAATTGTGTTAGAAGCTCTGAATTTTCAATCCAACCTAATATAGCTGGGCCGATAACGATACCGACAATTAATTTACCTAGCACAGAAGGTTGACCTAATCTAACACTAAGATCACCAGCAAGTTTTGTACTTAATAAAATAAGTGCAATTTGAAAGAAAAATTCGAATTCCATCTGATCCTCTCCTCGTCATTTTTAGTTTTATCATACGATTTCTCGGAATTTGCCTAATGAAAATATGTAAAACCCATTAAACAAAAAGGGTCTGATTACAAGTTCTTTTGAACTCGTAATTTGAACCTGTAATTAATATATAATAAAATTTATTAAAAATCAATGAAAAAATAGCAGATTTTCATGATGGAATTTGATTTAGGTATGAAGGGAATGGCTATATAATAAGAAGAAATAAGGCAACATTTTTAATGAATTGGAGAAGGAAACATGTTATTAAATAAACGTTTTACAATTGGAGAAATGGCAAAAATGCATAATATCGCAGAATCTACATTAAGGTATTATGATGAAAAAGGAATTTTTCATCCGTCCATTGTTGATCCTCAAACGAATTATCGTTATTATACAATCGATCAATTTTCACTGTTAGATACGATTAAATTTTTACGCCAGTTAAATATTCCGTTAAAGGAAATTAAGAAATATATTGATGAAAGAAATCCAGCATACGCACTCAATTTACTGGAAAAACAACAAGAGATGATGCTGAAGAAACAAAGAGAAATTGAGTATGCTTTGGCGAAAATGGAGCATAGAATTCATTTAATTAAGGAAGCAACAAAAGCAAAAGCTGAACAAATGGTAATAAAAGAGATCCCGCAGCGAAAAATAACAGCTATTGCGGTTGCCCCGAATACGACGGATGATATGTTTGAGTACTACATTCATTCGTTGCAAAAAAATATGAGGCAAATGGATGATAGCTTATTTTCTGGAGATATTGGTGTAACTGTTGCGAAAAAAGGGTTAATGCAAAATGAGTTTCAAGCATATAGCAGTGTATTTATTCTTTTGGATTATATGCCGTATGAAGTGCATACTTCAGATGAAATTAAAGAAGGTTTATATGCTTGTTCTTATCATCATGGACCGTATGAAGAAACAGATGCAACGTACAAGGAGTTACTTACATACATTGATAAAGAAGGTTACGAAGTACATGGAGATTCGATTGAGATTGGATTGATTGATTGGTCTGTAACAGAAGATCCTGAGGAGCAAGTAACAGAAATTCAAATTCCTATAATGAAAAAACAAAGCAATAAGTTATAGGACTCGTATAATTACAAATGAGCATCAAACGCGATAATTAAGTCACCTATTTTTTAATTCTCTATTGACCTTAAAGTTACTTGAAGGTTTAAACTAAGAAAAGAGAGTTGAAAAAAAGGAGCATATTAGAGTATGGAAGCAACAGAAAAATTAAGAGAAAAACCAATTAAAAGTTTATTTATTTCTTATTTAATACCAGCCGTCCTCGGAATGGTATTAATGTCAGTGAATATTGTAATTGATGCGGTTATGATTAGTAGAGGAGTTGGGGCGAACGGTTTAGCAGGAGTGAACGTGGCTATTCCAGCCTTTTCGATTTTCTTCTCTATTTCATTATGGATTGGAATGGGCGGGGCAACGTTATATTCCATTGCATTAGGTGAAAATAAACGAGAGAGAGCGAGGTCTATTTTTACTCAATCAATGACGGTAGCAGTTGTTATCGTAGGTGTTTTAGCAGCGATTTGCTTATGGAGAATAGAAGATTTAGCATACTTATTTGGTGCAAATGAAGTAATTTTACCATATGCGTTAGACTATTTACACGTATTATTAACATTTGGAATGATATACGTTTTAGAAAATATTTTAAGTACATTTATACGAAATGATGGAAATCCTAATTTAGCAATGGCTGGTCTTGTTGTAACGGCTGTATTAAATATAGTGTTTGACTATATCTTTATTTTTATCTTTGGATGGGGCGTAACAGGTGCTGCCTCAGCGACTATTCTTTCGGCAGCGATTGGTTTCCTTGTATTATTAACCCATTTCTTTAGAAAAAGTAGTATTTTAAAGTGGACGAAATTTCATTTTGAATGGGATACTGTCAAACAAATTATGGTGATTGGTTTCCCAAGTTTTACAGCAGAAAGTACGGTTGCAATCGTAACGATTGGTTTTAATATCGCATTTGTCCAATATGCAGGAGAAGTAGGAGTAGCTTCCTATGCGATGGTGAATAGTATTCATGCAATGACATTACTATTATTCTTTGGTGTTGGAGCAGCATTACAGCCAATTGCTAGTTTCCATTACGGGGCAAATTTATCAGAGAGACTTCGTGAAGGATTGAAGTTTGCTGTGAAAATTGCTGTTGTCCTCGGAGGCTTTGCGATAATTGTCGGATTATTCTTTGGGAAATATATCATTGGTTTATTTGATGTTCAATCTCCAGAATTATTGGAGTTAACCTTAACAGGTATTAGTTTATTCTTTATCCAATACGTATTTTTAGGTTATAACATTGTGTATGGAGAGTACTTCCAATCAGTGCGACAAACGAAGAAATCAGTACTTATTATAATGAGCCGAGGATTACTATTTATTATTCCATTGTTATGGATTATGCCGAAATTATTTGGTATAAATGGAATTTGGCTCGTTATGCCAGTTGCAGAAGTAATGACAGCGGTTATCGTATTTACGATGAATCGTATGAAACATCCTGTGCCATTAAATATGGCAGGAGAGAAAGAAGCGATATGATGAAGAAAATCCCCTTAAGCAATTAAGGGGATTTTCTTATTCCTTTATACTAATCGCAAAAGATCCATCCGTTTCTTGAACAGAAGCAAAGGCAACGTTTTTAATATTTGTAATTCCTTTTTCTTTTAATTCTTTATATAACCATTTTTCATCTTTATGTATTAACTTTAAGTTATCATATTGAATTTGTGAATCGACGATAAGTGCAATTGGTAATCCAGCATACTTAATTTCTATGTTTAAATCTTTTGGAGTTAATGGTACAAGTTCTCTTTTTGGTAAAATACTAATAGCGCCGTTCGCTTCTAAAATAGCGTATTCAATTTCATGAACACTTGGATATCCTGCAACGCGAAGATTAGAAAGCAATTCTGCAATGGGGTATCTACTTTTTTGTAAGTTCTCAAAAATAATATCACCATGTTTAATTAAAATGATAGGGTGTCCGAGAATAAAACGATTTAGTTTGTTGAATAGGCTTAATTTTGTAAGGAGTAAATGTAAACATGTGATAACAACCATACCGAGAAATGCTTGTAAAGCACCAGAGACGGGTATGGCCTGGAAAGCTAAATAAGATAAAAAAATTATAGCCCCAAAATCATGAGGAGTTAGTTGCGCTAACGCGGATTTACCGAGTAACTTAAGCGATAGTAAAAATAAGATGAAAAAGAACGACACGTTACATAAAAAGAGAAGCAATAGAGACACTCCTTCGTGTAAAGTTGTACTTACTATTCCCGAAAGTAATATAAATATTACCTTTCAGAGGATAAATTAGGGTTTATTGGAATTTGTCTGTATACAAACAAATAAATGGATATTATCATGAAGGAAGTAAAAGAAAATAGGAGTATATGAATATGAGAAAGAAGAAAATAATGAAGGGCATTTTAGGTGTTATAATGATTTGCGCCGTGTATGCGGGGTTTTTACAATATCACATTTATAAGCATGGGCATATGAATGCAACCTACGATGCTGATTACATAATTGTACTAGGATCGAAAGTAAATGGGACGAAACCATCTTATTCATTGCAATATCGTATTGATAAAGCAGCTGAATATTTAAAATCACATGAGAAAACAATCGCTATCGTATCTGGAGGACAAGGAAAAGGTGAAGACATTTCAGAAGCATTAGCAATGAAACAAGGATTAATAAAACAAAACATCGTAGAAGACCGCATTATAATGGAGGACAAATCTACGAGTACAGATGAGAATATTACATTCTCAAAACCGTTAATTCCAGCCGATATGAAAAAAGGTATGATCGTAACAAACGATTTTCACATGTTTAGAGCGAAAAAAATAGCGGCCAAACAAGGTTTACAATTAGAAGGTCTTCCGGCAAAAACACCGAAACCAATCATCATTCCATCGAATGTACGAGAATATTTAGCAATTACACAGTATTGGTTTATGAATCGAATATAGTGAAAGTGATCCCGTCTGAAACTCAGGCGGGATTTAGTTTGAGGAAAATCTTACAAATATGTCACGTTCGTGAAAGGTAAAGCGATAGTTTCTAGAATGATTTCCTGACATAATGAAGGTAACAAAAACTATTTAGAGGTGAATCGGATGAAAGGAAATAATATTTTATCTTCGTTATGTTACTTTAGTATCTTTTTTGCACCATTTTTACTACCAATTATCGTGTACTTTGTTGCAGAAGATGAAGTGAAGTATCACGCGAAAAAAGCATTTTGGTCACATGTTTTCCCATACGCAATCTTATTTGGAGGACTAGCAGTATCAGGCATGTACGGTTTAGGGTTCAATCAATCTGACGGTGCTGGAATTGGAATGGCTATCACATATGCAGTGTTCATTCTTGTAGGGATTTACTACTTCATTTGGAATATCGTAAAAGGTATTAAAGTTTTGAAAACGGCGTAATAAGATAAGTATAATTTCATTTACCGTATTGATAAACGTTTTAAAAAAGGGCAATTCAAAAAGAATTGCTCTTTTTGTGCTTATAAGTTGTGAAAATTGAAAAAAATATGTTAATTTTTCATTATGAAGAGAAAAAAGGAGTGATTTTCATGAATGAGATCATACATAAGATGGAGCAACATGTTTCAGTTCGTAAATATAAAGAAGAATCAATTCCGAAAGATGTAGTAGAAAAGATGGTGCATGCTGCGCAACATGCAGCTTCATCACATTTTGTACAGGCGTATTCTGTTATATATGTAACAGATCAGCAATTAAAGGCTAAACTAGCAGAGCTATCCGGAAATCGCCATGTGAAGGACTGTGCAGCATTTTTTGTTTGTTGTGCAGATTTAAAACGACTTGAAATTGCATGTGAAAAACATAGTACAGAGATAAAGCATGAGGGAGTAGAAGACTTTATCGTTGCGACGGTAGATGCTTCACTTTTTGCGCAAAACTTAGCATTAGCGGCAGAATCATTAGGATACGGTATTTGTTATATTGGTGGTATTCGCAATAATCCGAGAGAAGTGAGCGAATTGCTTCATTTACCGGATAAAGTATATCCTGTATTTGGAATGACAGTCGGTGTACCAGATGAAGAACATGGAGTTAAACCACGTTTACCAGTAGCAGCAGTTCTTCATGAAAATGGATATGATGAACAAAAATATGATGAATTACTAAACGAATATGATGAAACGATGAACGCGTATTATAAAGAAAGATCATCAAATAAGAAAAGCGTAACATGGACGGAATCCATGAGTTCATTTATGTCTAAAGAAAAAAGAATGCATATGAAAGAGTTTTTAAGTGAAAAAGGATTAAATAAGAAGTGAGTAAAGAGGCAAACCTGTGATGCAGGTTTGCCTTTTTGAGAAGGAAAAATACCTAAGGCCAGAAAGTTGTTTATTCTTTCTGAACTTAGGTATTTTGTTTGTTATCATATACATAGAAATAAAAATTAATAATTTTTTACAAAAGTGATAGAAAATGAGAATGAAATGCCAATAGTAAGTAAAAGCAGCTGCTAAAGGGGAACTGAGGAAGGAAGATGCTTATGATTTTCAATTCTGAAGAGGATTTAATTATAGCTATGAAAAAACATGATCAAGATGCTTTGAAAGAAGTGATTGATCAATATGGAAAATTAATTTTGTACATTATTCATAAATCATTAAGTACCCCTATTGAAAAACAATATGTGGATGATTGTTATAACGATGTATTTACTGTCATTTGGTTTAATATCGACCAATTTGATAATGTAAAAAGCGGCATAATAGCCGCTTTTTATCGTTATCACGTTTAAAAATATATCATGATATTTCATTCGAAACCTAATTCTTAATGCATAACCTAAAGCAACTTCTATAATAAATGCAAACTTTCAATAAGAAGATACATACCCGTACAACTTAAAAGGATATACGTAAATATTTTAAAAATCCGTTGATTAAACCATTTAAAAATAATTTGACCTATAAACAAACCTAAAAATACAATTGGAATGGCATAAAAACTTGATTCCCAAATGGTTTTGTTTGTGCCAGTAAAGAGTATTTGAGTTACTAGGCTAATGAAATATATAAATAGATAAAAAGCTAATGTAGTTCCTCTTAACTTCTCTTTTTCAGTATCAGTTCCTGTAAAATAAAGTAACAGGGGTGGACCTGGCATACCGATACTTGTCGTTAAAAGACCAGATAATCCGCCAACTATGAAATCTCTAGATTGTGTTGATCTAACCTTAACGTTGCATATTAGCAACAATGTTAATAGCAAGAGTAGGATGCTAACTGCTAATTTAAAAGTGTTTATGTTAACGGAAATGAAAATTAAAATGCCAAAAGGAACACCAACTATACTTCCAAAAATAAACCTTTTCAGTAGAACAAAATCAACATCCATTCTTATTTTCCAAATGAGTGAAATGGAGATAATTAAAGATAAAATAATGTTTATTTGTATAGCTTCTTGTGGCAGAAATAACATAAGTAAGAAAGGGGTTGCCATTATGGAGAAGCCAAAACCTGTACTTGCTTGCAGAATAGAAGCCACTAATATAATGCATATGAAAATGAATGTGATACCCAAAACAGCCCTCCTATTTAATCAAGTTTAACTAGTTAAAGTCTATTATTTAAGTGCAATATTTCACAAACTTATTTGTATTTTAACATAAATATCTAGTTTTTTCTTAAATAGTGTTGCCATATAAGGCTCTTTACCTAAAAAATCCGACTTACATTTTTAAACAATTTTATTATGGGGAAACAAATAATGAATGGAATCAAAATGTATTGATTATCGTTAAATTATTCACTGAGATCCCCGCGATAAAACAAGAACAGCCATATAAAACTTACAAAAATACAGCATGTAGCTAATAAACTGCCAATCATTTGAGGAGAAAGAATTTCTAACAGTCCTCCTGTAAAAAACATCGATAACTGAATAAGAGATGCGTAAATGGAATAATGGAATGAAAAAACTTTACCTATCATATTTTCGTGTGTATAAGTTTGAAGTAATGTCGTATCAAGTGGAACGATGATTCCTCCTGCTATGCGCATACAGAATAAAGTAATGATACCGATAATAAGTTGATCGGATAGAATGAATCCGAGAAAGAAAATTCCTTGTAGTAAGTAGGCCCAACCGAATACTTTTTTCATTTTTTCTTTATTATGGGATATATAAAGATTAACGAGAAGGCTTCCTATCATAAGCCCAGCCCCTTGAACCGTATATAAAATCCCAATGTTCGTATGGAAAATTTTTTCGGCATAGATCGTTAGAAGTAGTTGATAAGCGCCTCCAATAATTCCCCATGAAATGCCGACAAGAATTAATGTTAAAATGATTTTTGTTTGTAATATGTATGTATAACCACCTTTTATATCAGTGAAAAATGTTTTGTTCTTGTTACAAGTATCATGAGCAGGAATACTCATATTATAAATAAAATAGGCTGAAATAAAGTATGATAGGCTATTTACTAAAAAAGCGAACTCAATATGTAAAGATTGTGCAATTACTCCGCCCAAAGAAGCTCCCATAATAGACATAAAACCATTAATTGTACTAGAAAGAGAGTTAGCAGTTACGAAATGATTTTGGTGTACAATATTTTTTAGGGTTGCTTGTTTAGCCGGTTCAAATGAACAAGAAAGTACAGATAAACATATATTAGCAATGAAAATAATCTCAATTTTATAGCCTGCGAGTAAGTATGTAAGGACTAGAATTCCCCGTGTAATATCGGTAAAAATCATAATATTCTTTTTAGAGAAACGATCTACAATTCCGCCTATGAATGGACTAAGAAGAAGCTGTGGTAAACTTTTACTTATAAAAGTAAGTGCGATCATAAACGGCGATTCCGTTATGCTGTAGACAAATGTTAATAAAGCTACCGTATGGAACCAATCCCCAAGTACACTTAATGTTTGCCCATAAAATAGTTTATTGAAGTTTTTATTTGTTTTAAGAAGTTTGGAATAAGAAACTGACATAAATAGATTAATCCTTATGTAATGATGATGCTTGAACTTGTTTTTTCCATTCGCTTAAATACACTTTTTCCTCTGTAGGAAGTCCAACAGGTAATTGTGCTTCGTAAAGACCTCTAATCATTGTAATCCCCCTTAGTAAAAATGTTTCTTATTCCATAGTAAACAATATGTTGCTAGTTGAAATCGCAAATAAGAGGGATATAAATTCATACGAAAGTATGAAAAAAACAGCTCAAATATGAGCTGTTTTTCTATAGTTTTTCGTTCATTTGTCAAGGATAGGATATATTAATATCCGTATCCACCGCCACCCCAACAGCTACATCCGATGATGATTAGAAGGATGAATAGTACGATAAGCAAAGCAAATCCACCGCCGAAACCAGCGCAACTTCCACCATAACTCATATGTTTTCCTCCTTTTTAGTAAGTTAATCTATATGGTTCATGGACTACTATATACAGTATGTTTTTTGTATAGAAAACGAGCCAGTCTCATTTATAATTAGACAAATGCCTGTAGATTCATTAGGATTGTATGTTAGTGATTTGTAAATAAATCTTTACGTAATCCGTAATTTAGGCATAGAAAAATAAAAAATTGTAAAAAAAACCATTTTT
The DNA here is from genome assembly GCF_002218325.1 of Bacillus sp. M13(2017). Lineage (NCBI taxonomy): Bacteria > Bacillati > Bacillota > Bacilli > Caryophanales > Bacillaceae > Bacillus > Bacillus sp. M13(2017). Next base: position 47,639 of record NZ_KZ268517.1, read on the forward strand.
TTATTTTTTTATGAGAGAATATGTACTATAATTTTACAAGTAATATTATGGGAAAAGGGAGTTTTAGTATAGAGATGGAGATGGGACAATTACAAAATAAAATAGAAAACAAAAAGAAAGAGTTAATTCAACTTGTTGCGAGGCACGGATTGGATCATGATAAAGTTTTGTTATTCAGCCGAGATTTAGATATACTAATTAATAAGTTTATGAATATAAAAGACAAAGTGCATAAATAAAGAATTTATAGTTTTTTATATTAAGATGTTTAACAGAAAGGGGAGGACAGTAATTGGAACATTTACAGGAAGAATTGTATAAACAAATAAAAGAAGAAAAAGGTACAGTTACAATTTTCTTAAAGAGTGGCGTTAGAATAGTAGGAGAAGTTGTTGGAGTGGATAAATTTACAGTTTTAATCTTAGTGGATGGAAAACAACAGCTTATTTATAAGCAGGCTATATCAACAATAATGAAATAAGACACTCTTGTTGAGTGTCTTATTTCATTATTGCTTGCATGCCTCAACATCAATGCCGGCAGCAATTAACTTCTTTTCTCCATCTTGTTCAATAATTTTTTGTAATTTAGATAGGAAAGAATCAAAGTTTGTATGCTTTGCTACTTGGAACGTCATTTTATGTTCAATTGGTAGCCACGTATCAATATCAGCTTCGTTATGTTGGATTTTCACCTCAAGTTTATCGAGTGCATTAGCAACTTTTGCTTCGTACGTTTCTTTCGCTTCAAACTCCATCCATAAGTCATATAATTCCTCGCCGAGAGAACCTGTTAACGTTTGTTTAATATTTAAAATAGCCTCTAGTTCATTTTTTTGTTTTTGTAGCTGTAATTCGTGACTATTCATTGTATCAAAAGCAGGAATATCACCAGCTTCGGCTTCGACTAGGTCGTGAATAATAACCATTTTAAGTAATTTCTCAATACTTACTTTTTGATCCAAATAAGGTTCAACTAAAATGGCCATTAGAGACATACGCCATGTATGTTCGGCAACACTTTCTTGACGCCCGTTGGAAAGCCAGCTATGTCGCATTTCATATTTTAGTTTTTCTGCTAATGCAATGACTTGTAAAATGTTGTGTTCCATCGTCATCCTCCTCATTTATTCATACCATAATTCTAATATAGAAATGAAATGTGTCAATTTCATGAGTATATTGCGATAAACAGATGATAAGCGTATAATACATGTTATATGTGAAAACGTATTATTAAAATAAAAAAATGTTATATAAAAATGGAAAGGAAAGGGCAGAAATATGGGAGAGAAAAATCAAGTATTAGCTAGACCACAAAGAAGAAAAAGGAAGTTTGATATTTCTAGCCCAGTGGGCATTATAGTAGGTTTCATTATAGTGATAGCGGCAATTATGCTTGGCGGCGGTGGAATAAAAGCTTTCAAAAACTTTTTAGATGTTTCATCTATTTTAATTGTCATAGGGGGAACTACAGCGACAATTGTTGTGGCATATCGATTTGGAGAAATAAAAAAATATACGAAAAGCATTTTTACTGTTTTACATAGAAGAGAAGAAGATTTAGAACAGTTAACGGATTTGTTTGTCGATTTTTCGAAAAAGTCTAAAAAGCACGGCTTACTTTCTTTAGAGGTAGATGGGGAGCAAGTAGACAATCCTTTTATTCAAAAAGGAATTCGATTAATGTTAAGCGGTTACGATGAAGATGAATTAAAAGAAGTGTTATTGAAAGATATTGAAACGGAAGTGTATGAGTTAAGAAAAGGAGCAGCATTATTAGATAAAATTGGTGATTTTGCTCCAGCTTGGGGAATGATTGGTACGTTAATCGGTCTTATCATTATGCTCCAAAACTTACAAGATACATCGCAAATTGGTACAGGAATGGCAGTTGCGATGTTAACGACATTATATGGGTCTGTACTTGCGAATATGATTGCAATCCCTCTTGCGGAAAAAGTATATCGTGGTATTGAAGATTTATATACAGAGAAGAAGTTTGTAATAGAAGCAATTTCAGAATTGTATCGTGGACAAATCCCTTCTAAATTAAAGTTGAAACTGGATACATATGTATACGAAACAAAGGTAAAAAAGGTAAAAGGAGCAGCCTAATATTTCAAGGAGTGGTATGATGAGTAAAGGACCGCAAAAGGGATCGCCTCGTTGGATGACGACTTTTACAGATTTAACGATGTTATTATTAACTTTCTTTGTATTACTAGTTGCTACATCAAAGCAAGATGCAGTAAAATTGTCAAAGATGCTTGAAAAGTTTAGTGATACGGGGCAAGTAGATGCAAAAGTAATGGAAAATACAATACCGGATATTTCACATGAAAAAAATGATGAAAAAATGATTTCAAAAAAGAGAATGGATGAATTATATAAGAAGTTAAAAGCGTATGTAGATAATAACGGTATTAGTCAAGTGAATGTATATCGAGAGGATACAGGGGTAAGCGTCGTTATAGTAGATAATTTAATATTTGATACAGGCGATGCGAACGTTAAGCCCGAAGCGAAAGGGATAATAAGTCAATTAGTTGGATTTTTTCAATCCGTACCTAACCCCATTGTTGTAGAGGGACATACAGATAGTAGACCTATTCATAACGAGAAATTCCCCTCTAACTGGGAGTTATCTTCAGCACGAGCGGCAAATATGATTCACCATTTAATTGAAGTGTATAATGTGGACGATAAAAGGCTAGCTGCGGTAGGATATGCAGACACAAAGCCAATTGTACCAAATGATTCACCGCAAAACTGGGAAAAAAACCGTCGCGTTGTTATTTATATAAAAGAGTAGTATATTATTATTTTAATAATAAAATACTAAAAATACGAAAATTCTTTTAAAAAAATATTAAATTTTATCATTTTATTTTGTATAATGAGTGAGAATGATAAGGTGAAATATTAAGATATATTTATACATAGAAGGAGAGAATTAAAAAGAATGGCACATAAAATTTTAGTAGTAGATGATGCGATGTTTATGCGAACGATGATTAAAAACTTATTAAAAAGTAATGCTGAATTTGAAGTTATCGGCGAAGCAGAGAATGGGGTAGAAGCAATTCAAAAGTATAAAGAACTTCAACCTGATATTGTAACATTAGATATTACTATGCCAGAAATGGATGGGCTTGAAGCATTAAAAGAAATTATTAAAATTGATTCAAGTGCAAAGGTTGTTATTTGTTCTGCAATGGGACAACAAGGTATGGTATTAGATGCAATTAAGGGCGGGGCAAAAGACTTTATTGTAAAGCCATTCCAAGCGGATCGTGTAATTGAAGCTTTAACAAAAGTAGCAAATAGTTAATATAGAAGGGGTGCCACAAGGAATCAAAACAGTGATAGCGGATCGACGTGTGGCCCCCTTTTTTCTCATTGTAAAACACTAAATTGTTATACATAAATGAAATGTTTGTTAGACAGGTAGGGGATAAAAATGCAAACAGATCTATTAAATATATTTTTCGAAGAGTCAGAAGAACATTTACAGTCGCTAAATGAAAATGTGCTAGTGTTAGAACAAAATCCTGCTGATATGGATGTTGTAGGAGAAATATTCCGATCCGCTCATACATTCAAAGGTATGTCTGCGAGCATGGAATTTACGGAGATGGCTGATTTAACGCATAAGATGGAAAATGTGTTAGATGAAATTCGTCATGGAAATATAGTTGTAAATGCGGATATTATTGATGTAATTTTTGAGTGCATTGATAATTTGGAGAAGATGGTTGCAGATGTGCAACAAGGTGGAATGGGCAATATAGATGTAGTCTCAACTAAACAGAAATTAGAAGCATTATTGAACGGCAATGTAGAAACTCCTACGGAACATATAGAGCAAAATCATATAGACAACGATGATGCAGTTTCGCATGAAGTGCATATAACAGTTGAACAGCAGGCAATTTTAAAAGCAGTACGTGCCATTATGTGTATTGAAGCATTGCAAAATGTAGGGAATATACAAAAAACAGCTCCGAGTATTGAAGAAATTGAAGCAGATGCTTTCGGATTTGAATTTACAGTATTTATGGATACGGATTGTAGTATAGAAGAATTGAAACAAGTAGTACTTCATGTTTCTGAAATTGAGAAAGTGGAAGTAAAGCAAGGAGAACCTATATCGAAGGAAGTAGCTTCTAAAAAAGTCGTTACACAAGAAGTTGTGCAAGTAGAAGAAAAGCTACAACCAGCTGTGGTTACGCAAGTAAAATCACCGGTAGAGGCAACGAATCAACCTTCAAGTGCTATGCCGGCTAAAAGTACTACAAAAACGAAAAATGCTAAAGTGGAGAATCGTTCAATTCGTGTTCAATTAGAGAAAATCGAAAGATTAATGAATATGTTTGAAGAAAGTGTAATTGAACGTGGGCGCATTGATGAATTGGCTCAAACGATTCAAAACAAGGAGCTAATTGAACATTTAAATCGATTAGGCGATATTTCAAAAGATATTCAAAATGTACTATTAAATATGCGTATGGTGCCGATTGAAACTGTATTCAATCGTTTCCCACGTATGGTACGTATGTTAGCGAAAGATTTAGGGAAAAAAATCGATTTACAAATTACAGGTGAAGATACTGAAGTAGATAAAATTGTTATTGATGAAATCGGTGATCCGCTCGTTCATTTAATTCGAAATGCAATCGATCACGGTGTAGAAACTGTTGAAAAACGACGTGATGCAGGTAAAAATGAGACAGGTACGATTAAATTAGAAGCCTTTCATAGTGGAAATCATGTCGTTATTCAAATTACGGATGATGGAAACGGTATTAATAAAGGGAAAGTATTAGAAAAAGCGATTAAAAATGGCGTTGTAACTGAAGCGGATGCGAATAGATTAACAGATCGTGAAGTGTTTGATCTTATTTTCCAACCAGGATTTAGTACAGCTGAAGTTGTATCAGATCTTTCTGGACGCGGTGTCGGATTAGATGTTGTAAAACATACGATTCATAGTTTAGGTGGGCATTTAATTATTGATTCTGAGGAAGGAAAGGGAAGTACATTTAGAATTGAACTTCCATTAACGTTATCTATTATTCAATCTATGCTTATTCAAACAAATGATAAGCGTTATGCTTTACCTCTTGGAAATATCGTTGAAGCGATTCGAATTAAGAGAGAAGACATCCAATCCTTACAAGGAAAAGATGTGTTAAATTATCGTAATCAAATTATTGAAGTGAAACATTTAAGTACTGTATTTGGTGAAAAAACAGTAGATGAGGCGTTTGCGTCATATGATGGTCAAATGGTTCCTGTGTTAATTGTTCGTAACACACATCGCAGCTATGGACTTATTGTAAACACAATTATCGGTCAAAGAGAAATAGTCTTAAAGTCATTAGGTGACTTCTTTGCAGAGAGTTCTAACTATTTCTCTGGTGCGACGATTCTCGGTGATGGACGAGTGGTCCTCATTTTAAACCCAGAAGGTTTATAATAGGAATGAAGGAAAGCTCCCCACTTGTATACAATTGGGGAGCTTTTTGGCTAATCGTTACGAATCTAATAATGGGAATACATACATATTAACGTTTTATATAATAATTTTGCTAAAATAAAATAAGAGTTTATATTATTTGATAGAAAAACAGAAATGAGGAGGCAGGGAAAATGCCTGAGCAACACACAAAAGGGGATACGAGCACGATTGTGCTAGAAAAAGAAAATGAGCATTTAACGCCCCAAGAATGCGATATTCTTGGCGAAATTGCAAATATATCATTTGGTTCAGCTTCGACTGTATTATCAACAATTTTAAATAGGCAAGTAAGCATTACTGCTCCTCGTATAGAGTTGGTAGATTTATATGATTCAAGAGATGTCGAAGTTCCACATGTTGTATTAAACATTCATTTTACAAAAGGATTAGATATGGAAAACCTTCTTGTTCTTAAGCAAGATGTTGCATTGTCCATTGCTGATTTAATGATGATGGGAACAGGTGAAGTGGAGGACGGAAAAGAACTTGGTGAATTAGATCTAAGTGCTGTACAAGAAGCGATGAATCAAATGATGGGATTCGCAGCTACATCTATGTCGGAATTCTTCCAAGATACAGTAGATATGTCTCCGCCGACGATTAAAGTTGTAAAGTTATCAGAAGAAATGGAGAAAATCTCTGAAATCGATGGGAATCATACGATTGTTAAAGTATCGTTTGATTTAAAGATAGATAATCTTGTAAACTCTAAACTTGTACAAATTGTTTCAGTTGAGCATGCGAAACAAATGGTAAATAAATTAATGCAATTATCTGGTGGAGTAGAAGAAACAGACGAACCAGCAGAAGTAGTGGAAACTGAGATTGTAGAAGAACAAGTTGAAAAAGAGCATTTAACACAAGAAGAGAAAGATGTTCTTGGTGAAATTGCAAATATTTCAATTGGTTCCGCTTCAACAGTATTGTCAACGCTTTTAAATCAACCAGTTACAATTAGTACACCAAATGTGGAAGCAATCAATGTTCGTCATTATGATGGAGTACCAGTACCATTTGTTATTTTAAATGTCGACTTTGTTGAAGGGCTAAAGAATGAGAATGTATTCGTATTTACGAAAGATGTTGCCTTAACAATGGTAGATTTAATGATGATGGGAACAGGGGAAGTTGACCCAGAAAAAGAGCTTACTGAATTAGAACTGAGCGGTATTAAAGAAATTATGAACCAAATGATGGGTCATGCTGCTACGGCGATGTCAGAAATGTTTCAAGAAAAAATGGACATGACGCCTCCAAATGTTAAATTTGTAACGTTAAAAGAAGAAATGGAATATTTGGGAGAGTCAATGGAAGTGGACGAACTCGTTCAAATTACGTTCAATCTTGAAATTGGCGATCTGCTTCAATCGAAGATGTATCAAATTTTGCCAATTTCCGAAGCGAAAGAAATGGTAAGGCGACTTCTGTATCCGATGGTGGAAGAAGAAGAGATTGCCACAGAAGAAATTGAAGAAGAAAAAATTGTAGAACCAGTTGTGCAACCTATTGAATTTAAAGAAGTAAAACAAATGGAACCAGTATATATGGACACGTCCATTCTACAAAATGTAGAAATGAATGTGAAATTTGTATTTGGAAGTACAGTGAAAACGATTCAAGATATATTAAGTTTACAAGAAAATGAAGCAGTTGTACTAGATGAGGATATTGATGAACCGATTCGTATTTATGTAAATGATGTATTAGTGGCGTATGGTGAACTTGTAAATGTAGATGGATTTTTCGGAGTAAAAGTGACGAAATCACTATAAGGCATTGAAATAGGAGTTTGAACTAGTAGATGAAAAACGTAAAGTTTTTTCTAATGAGTTGGCTATGCATACATGTGTGCTTGTTCTTCCCCTTGCAAAGTCAGGCTGAGGAACAAATTGAGCCAGATCAAAAAATAAATGAAGTGAATGTACAAGAAGAAAATAAGGAATCTCAAAAATCTTCAGAGCAAGTGGAAACGAAACAAGATGAAGAGAAACAAAAAGAAGCAGAACAACAAGAAGTAGTAAATAAACAATTGAATGAAAGAAAGATAGAAACAGAACAGGGAATTATTACAGTAAATAAGCCGGAGCTTAAAGTTGGCGAAGAAGTGCGAATTGCTGTAGAACCAAATGGGAAAGACATTCAAAGCATGAAAGGTATATTGCAGTTACAAAAAAATGGCGAGCAATATGCGCAAGAAAGAATACTATCTTTTGAGTATGATGAAGAAACGAAGAGCTGGGTTGCTAACTATAAAGCAGGGGATTTTGATTTACAAGGTGATTGGAATCTTCAGCTCGTTCAAAGTTACAAAGAGAATGAGAAAGAAGAGATCGTAAAAAATGAAGTGAAAGTCCCGCTCATTCGTATTAAAAATGAAACGCCAACTATAGATAAAGAATTGCCAAAGTTACAGAAAGTTACTATTGATGAAGTAAAAGAGAACTTAGTTGAACGAAAACAGGGAGATTCTATACATATACGAGTAAAAGCGTCAGATATAGAATCGGTTGTAAAAGAAGTGCGCGTTACATTAAAAGGGAAAGAAAATAAAGAGCTTTCGTTTTTATTAGACTACAACAAGCATGATATGGATTGGCAAAAAGTATTTGAAATAACAGAAGCATTGCCGGCTGGGCCATACGAATTACTTGTAGAGATAATAGATGCAGCAGGTAATAAACTTGTTGAAGAAAGTGAATATACCATTTCTGTTTTGGCGCCAAAAAACGAAGATGATAAAAAGATAGCAGAGAAAGAGAAAGAAGATAAATTAGATAATAAACTAGAAAATGAATTAGAAGATAAGAAAGAAAATGAGAAGCAAGAAGATTTGAAAGTCAAAAACCCGCGTCCAGAAGAAAAATTGCCAGTTGTTCAAATTCCGAAGCAAGATGAGAAAGTAAATAAGTTTATAAAAGAACCGTTGAAAGAGAAAGAGGAATTTACTTACGTTATAAAAGAGCCGTTCGAAGACAACAAGGAAGTACATAAGGCGAAGGACCAAAAAGAGAAAAATAACAAACAAGTTGCCTCTAAAAAGAAAGAACAAAAAGAAGAACCGAAAGACAAGAAAGAAGAAAAAGGTGAACAGGGAGTACAAGCTTCTGATTTGTTTACTATCATGTCAGGTTTGTTCGTACTGTTTTTAGTTTTAAAGAGTAATAAAGAATGGGGCTAATTATTTCATAGTAGTGGAGGCGCTTAAATGGAGATTAAACGTACGACAATTGAAGATAAGACGCTACAACCATTAAAACAGCCTGCAGCTATTTCGGAGCATGAAATCCAGAAAGAACGAAAGCGTAGCAATTTAGTGTTTACTGGACAGTCTAAAATTATTTCGAAAAATAATGAAATAGGTATTTTACTTGCAAGTTTAAGTGATGGAAAGATTATGAAGGAAATGCTTTCTAAAGAGATGGATACAGTGTTACAACTTTTTAAAAAGTTACATACATTATCTCAAGAAGGAAAGCAATCAGAAAAAGTGTTTGAACAAGTAATTAGAAGCCTACAAGGACTTATTAAGCAGGCGCATATAAAAGAACTTCCTTTGTTAGATGGAACATATGATTTCGCTGAAGTGCAACTATCATTTGGTAGAAAAGTACATATTCCTTTACTAGATGTAAGTGCACTCATCTCTAGAGTGGAAAGTGATTCTTCAGAAGGAAATATAAATTTGATGGTAACGGTAATTACTGCTTATATAACAAAATTGTCTAACGAAACGATTTTAATTAGCGTTACAGACCGCATTGCTAAAGATCGGGATGTAAGTGTATGGAGAGCGCTTGCGGAAATGAACATGACACAATTGTCACAGGCGTTGAAACAAACGATGCAAGAACATAAATGGTCTATGACGTTTCTTTTTCTCTTCATATGGATTGTCGGTATTATTTTAATTCGAGTTATGTAAAAAGGTCGTCACTCCATTGTGACGACCTCTTTTATATTTTTTCGTAGAAGAATGTATCAAATCGCTGAAGATTGTAACGCTCGGGTGTTAAAATTTGTTCCGTACTACCAACAAATAGTACACCGCCTTTTCGTAAAGAACGACTAAATTTTTCGTAAAGTTTTACTCTTGCTTCTTCTGTGAAATATATCATTACATTGCGACAAATAATCAAATCATAATTTGTATCGAATGACTGCATTAAAAGGTCATGTTGTTTAAACGAGACGTTTTGTTTAATGTTTTGATGCAATGAATATAAATCATTCTCTTTTGTGAAATGACGTTCTTTCAAATCATTAGGTAATTCCTTTAACGAACGTTCTGTATATTGACCGCGTTTTGCAGTTTCTAAAATATGAAAATCAAGATCTGTTGCTTGAATTTCAAAACGAAATGGAGCTAGATGCTTTGATAAAATTAAAGAGAGTGTATATGGTTCTTCACCAGCAGCGCAAGCGGCACTCCATACCTTTAATTTTCCGCTATTTTGTTCGAGTAATTTTGGTAGTGCTTTTGACTCTAAAGTTTGCCATCGTTCTTTATTTCTAAAAAACTCTGAAACGTTAATTGTAATATAGTCAATAAAATTTAAAAATAAATTTTGATCAGCGCGTAATTTGTTTAAAAAATTAGTGTAGTTTTCGAAGCCTTTTCTCGAAATGAAAGCATCGATTCTACGGCGCATTCTATCTTGTTTATATGAAGCGATATCCATATTGAATTGTTGTTTAAAACTCGCGATAAAATGATCATAATCTTGTTCAATTATCATATTTACAATGGGCACAATAATGATATTGTGCCTCCCCCTTTACATCATACGAATTTTTTGTTCAAAGCTTTTTTTCATTTGCTTTTCATGTAATCCTGGTAAATCATAAATAACAGCATCAATACCTGCTTCTTTTGCAACATCGACAGGGATGACAGATGTATGTTTGTCCCCATTATAAAAACAGAGAACTAAATCAGTGTCTTCAATAATTTGTTTAACAAAAAACATATAATCTGATCGGTAAATGGAGTCAGAAGGATGATCAAAAGCAACATATTCGGCTCCGTGTTTTTTTAAGTAATCAATGACTTCTTGAAATTCATCTGTTATTGCTTGCAATGGTTGCAGCGTGTAAAGGCATAAATTTTGAGCGAGTCTTTCATTCTCAACGAAAAAACGAAGAACCTCATTTTCAATAGATTTATAACATAATATGTAAATTTTATGTTTGTGAGCATAGTCAGTTAAAAATTTTTTAATTTCTTCTTGATCTAATGCTGTTAATTGATTTGAACCACAAAGGAAAATATTCATAGAATTGTGCCACCTCATGCTAAATTGTAACATATCTTTTATAAAAAATAACTGCAAAATATTACTGTTCAGAGTATAATTATAAATAACTGGATTTTACGATTAAGTTTAGGAAGAAATAAAAAAATAAATAGGTGATATATATGCTACGTTCTATCTCGCATAATCCAATTTTATCGCATATACCGCCTGCTACTCAAATGCCGAAAGAAGCAAATGTCAGGACAGGACTTGCATTTTCGGATAATTTGCATGCAGATCCGAAAAAAGATAAATTACTAGAACAAATGGAAGCGTTTGTTGATAATATTGGAGAAATTAAAGAGAAAATTGAAATGGAATTAACGCTTGATAATGTAATGGAGTACAAAAATACAGTAAAATCATTTTTGAATTTTTACGTTGATAATGTATTGCAGTATAAAGATGTCATGTCTCGTCACCCACGTTACGGATATTCACAGAAAATGACGATTGTGAAACAGGCAGAAATGGGATTGAATGAATTAGAAGATGTTATGAATTTAATTAATACGAAAACAGGACATTTAGAAATGTTGAATCAAATTGGAGAAATCCATGGATTAATTGTGAATTTAGTCTTGTAAAAGGAAGGAAGCTATATGTACATACAATTATATGAAAAGCTCGTTATTATACAAAAGGCGTATGAAAATATTCAAGCGCTTGGAGAGCAAATATATGAGAATTTAAAAAGTAAAAATGTAAATGCAGTTCAAAAGTTACAAGTAGAGCAATTGCAGTACATTGATGGTTTAAAAGGGTTATCAAGCTCATTTGAAGAAATGGTTGTTCAGTTCTGTAAAGAACAAGGAGTTGAATCGTTTCGTGTAAGTGCGTTATTTTCGTATTTTTCTCAAGAAGAAATCGAAAAAATGGAAGAATTACAAAAAAACGTAACTGAATTAGAAGAGAATGTAAAAATGATTCTTTTGAAAAATCAATATTACTTAAACGTACTATTAAAAACTACAGAAAGTATTGTGGATTCTGTTTCTGAATATAACTTAGAGCGAAACAATAATTCGCAAATCTTTATGAACGAACTATTGTAAAGGAGAAGTGAAGCTTTATGAGATTATCTGATTATAATACACCGCTATCGGGCATGTTAGCGGCTCAAATGGGGTTACAAACAACGAAACAAAACTTGTCTAACATTCATACACCAGGTTATGTTCGTCAAATGGTGAATTACGGATCTGCTGGAGGGAGTAAAGGGTATGCACCAGAACAAAGAATAGGGTATGGTGTACAAACGTTAGGTGTTGATCGTATTACAGATGAAGTGAAGACAAAGCAATATAATGATCAAATGTCACAGTTCTCTTACTATGCATATATGAATTCTACTTTGTCGCGAGTAGAGTCTATGGTAGGAACGACAGGTAAAAATTCATTATCTAGTTTAATGGATGGGTTTTTCAATGCTTTTCGTGAAGTTGCAAAAAATCCGGAGCAATCAAATTACTACGATACATTAATTGCTGAAACGGGGAAGTTCACAAGTCAAGTGAATCGTCTTGCGAAAAACTTAGATACAGTGGAAGCACAGACGACAGAAGATATTGAAGCGCATGTTAATGAATTTAATCGACTTGCTGCTAGTTTAGCAGAAGCGAACAAGAAAATTGGACAAGCTGGTACACAAGTACCAAATCAACTATTAGATGAACGTGATCGTATTATGACAGAAATGTCTAAGTATGCAGATATAGAAGTATCGTATGAAGCTACAAATCCTAATATTGCAAGTGTTAGGATGAATGGTGTTTTAACTGTAAATGGTCAAGATACATACCCACTTCAATTACAGAAGGATAAAAAGCCAATGTCTGTACAAATATCTGGAACAGATATCCCATTAAGTGGTGGAACAATTTTATCGGCAATTGATACGAAAGCAAAGATTACAAATTATAAAGATAATCTGAATGAGTTTGTAAATTCGTTAAAAAAACAAGTGAATAATACTATGAAGAAAGAGCTTTTTGTAGGAGAAGATGCGAAGAAGCTGGAATTGAATCCTGATTTTATAAAAGATATTTCAAAAATGAAAATTTCGGCTGAAACTGCCAACAACCTTGCGGCTATTACAGATAAAGGCTATAAGGATGGACTTACATATAAGCAAGCCTTAGATCAATTTTTAGTTGGTGTAGCCTCTGATAAAAGTTCAGTAAATGCATATCAAAATATTCATAAGGATTTATTAGAAGGTATCCAGCAAGAAAAGATGAGCATCGAGGGCGTAAATATGGAAGAAGAAATGGTTAATTTAATGGCCTTCCAAAAATACTTCGTGGCGAATTCTAAAGCTATAACTACTATGAATGAAGTGTTTGATAGTTTGTTTTCGATTATTAGATAAGGAGTAGTCATGTATAGTTGGTAATTGGAAATATTTAAGGAGGAGATAGAAATGAGAGTATCTACATTTCAAAATGCAAACTGGGCAAAGAATCAGTTGATGGATTTAAATGTGCAACAGCAATACCACCGAAATCAAGTAACCTCAGGGAAGAAAAACCTTCTTATGAGTGAAGATCCACTTGCAGCAAGTAAATCATTTGCGATTCAACATTCATTGGCAAATATGGAGCAAATGCAGAAAGATATAGCGGATTCGAAAAATGTATTAACACAAACTGAAAATACTTTACAAGGTGTTTTGAAATCTTTAACAAGAGCAGACCAATTAACAGTACAAGCGTTAAATGGTACAAATAGTGAAAAAGAATTGCAGGCTATTGGTGTAGAGATTGATCAAATTTTAAAACAGGTCGTCTATTTAGCGAATACAAAAGAACAAGGTCGTTATATTTTCGGTGGTGATAGTGCAGAAAATCTGCCATTTACAGAAGATGGTACGTACCAGGGTGGAAAAAATGATGTGAACTGGAAACTAAATGACGGTTATGAATTCAAAGCGTTCCGTAACGGTGAAGCATTATTATCCCCTGTTATAAAAACGTTAAAACAGATGAGTGAAGCGATGCAAAACGGTGACCAAAAAGCACTAAAACCGTTATTAGAAGAAAATAAGCAAAACTTAGATGGCATCATTAACCGTACAACTGAAGTTGGTTCAACAATGAACACAATGGAGACGTTTAAAACAATTTTAAGCGAGCAAAATGTAGCACTTCAAGAAAACCGTAAAGAAATTGAGGATGTTGATTTAGCGGTCGCAATTTCTGATTTAGCTTATATAAACGCAACGTACGAAGCGACATTAAAAGCTGTTAGTACGATGAGTAAAACGAGTATTTTAGATTACATGTAAATGATAAGGAGTGAAAAATATGGCAGGAACAATATCTGATTATGGTGGCAGACAACAAATATGGAATTTAGGAAATAACATAATAGATACAAAGAAGTTAGTAGATTTAGAGTTACAAGCATTGGAAATGAAAAAATCACCTTATACTACACAAAAACAAACATTAACAAATGAAAAAAACGTGTATGCAAGTATGAAAAAAGAATTTGGAAATCTTGTACAAGTGTTCAAAGATTTATACGCATTTAAAGGTGATGAAAAGAAAACAACTTTATCCAAAGATGGTTTTATGAAAGCACAAGCAGACGCTGCTGCAATTCCTGGAACATACACGATTACAGTAGAACGGGTAGCTGAAAGACATCAAATAACTACAGCTCCACTTACTCCTTCAAAAACTCCTGAAGGTATGGAGCAAAAGTTTAGTTTAGATTTAAAACTTGGAGTAGATGATGTATTTCAGATAAATGGAAAAGAAGTTAAAATCTCAAAAGATATGACGTATAAAGATCTTGTTAATAAGATAAATAATGGGAATTATGGTGCATCAGTATACACATTAGGGGATCAACTATTTTTCACATCGACTACTGCAGGAGAAGCTGGAGAGCTGAAATTAACGGATGGCGCCAATGGTTTTTTACAAAATATAGGGTTAGTTACTTCTGCGAAAAATCCGGATGGAACGAATGTTGTTGCACATCAAGTGACAGGAGCAATAAATGCTGAGTATACAATAAACGGAATAAAAGGAACTAGTAAAACAAATAAGATTGATACAATTCCAGGATTAACCATTAATTTAGAAAAAGAAACTACAGAGCCAATAAAATTAACTATTGAAGATTCTGATATAAAAAATTCGATAGATTTAATAAAAAAAATGAAAGACGAGTATAATAAGGCTGTTAAAAGTTTGGATTTATTTGCTGGAGAAAATGGAGTAATGCAAGGGAGTAATGTGTCATTTGCTATCAATAATGCAATGACAGGTATTTTTAAATTTTCCCAAGATGATAAGTATTTATTTTCTTTTGGAATTCAAATTGATAAAAAAGGCAATATGACTCTTGATGAAGAAAAATTAAAAACAGCTTTTAAAGAGAATCCGGAATCTACGAAACAATTTTTCTTTGGTTTAAATGGTTTAGGTCATGATACAGAGAAAAAGTTAGATGGGATATTTGGAGATGAAGGAATTATTGGGAAACGTTCTAAAAGTATTGAAAAGCAAGTAACTGATTTAGAGAGAAAAATTCAAGATATTGATACAGTTAATAAGGAAAAACAAAAAACAATTATTGATAAATATGCAAAATTAGAAAGTCAGTTAGCATTGCTTGATAGTCAGTTGAAGACAATTCAAGCAATGACAAAAACAAAAAGTGATGACTAATGAAAGCTGAGGAAGTGATTGTATGCAAGCATGGCAACGTTATATGCAAAATGATATTATGACGAGTAATCCAATTAAAAATACAATATTTATTTATGAAAGATGCATCATTGAGTTTCGTAAATTGGAGGAACTTTTAAATACATTCAAACTTCAAGATGGTGATGAACTTCTTGAAAAGTTAGAACGTATATTTGAAGAGTTGAAGCTCCAGTTAAATCCTGATATTACGAAAGATTTATACGATAGTTTATTTGGTTTATATGATTGGATTAGCATTCAAATTCAAACGATGAAAGTCACGCGTGAAGTAAAAGACATTGATGCCATTGTGCAAGTGTTACAAGATTTAATAGATGGATACCGTGGAGCGCTTGAAAATGAACAATGATATTTATCGAACGTTTGTCAGTTGTTTTAATGAAATCGGTGAATTACAAGTGTCAGATGAAGAGTTTGCTGAGAAGAGTGAGATGTTAAATCGCTGGATGATGACACTAGATGAAGAAAGACGTGCACAAGTTGCAGCAGAAGTAAGCCCATTCATTATTAAGGCAGCACAGCACATTCGAGATAAGCAAAAGATTTTGGAAGAAATGATAATGGCAAATGATGGGCGAATGAAGGCTAATTCATTTTACGGTAAATATTAATAATAATGTCTGGAAACAGATTCCCCTTTTAAAAGGGGGTCTATTCCTTCGTTTACATAAAGAACGCCGCTGATTGAGGTTTCATTTTATGACTGTGATGAAACAATAATAGTAATCTAAATAATAGAAAAATGGACTTTAGTTTGTAGTTTATATATTGAAATGTTCTATAGATTACTATGTGTATACAGTTTTTTTGCATTCTTTTTTATATTTTTGTATTTTTCTAAAGACAACAATGAAAAAATGGAATAAAATATGTAAGGGTACATAATAGTAAATATTTTAATAAACGCATATAAGAAAATAAATAATGAAGTGAAACTTCTATCAGTGGATCATTACGTTAGAAAAGGAAGGGTGTGGAATATGCCAGATTTAGTGAGTGATGTAAGCCATTATATGAATTATTTAGTGACGAAACGAAATACTGTTTCTAGTAATATTGCAAATGCGAATACACCTGGCTATAAAGCACAAGATGTAACATTTGCTGAGCAGATGAATAAAAGTAGTGCGTTATATAAAAATAATGCGGCTGATTTAAAGAGCAATCCAGATTTATATCAAACGAATGAAATGCACTTACCGACAGTAAATACGAAAAATACATATGCAAAGATTCAAACAAAATCAATGCAAACGAATAAAGACGGAAATAGTGTGGATGTAACGACAGAAATGCTAGATTTAATGAAAGCAAATCAGTTATACGGTATTTCAATTAACGCAATTAATACACAATATGCAATTAACCAAGCGGCACGCGGACGTTAAAAGTAGAGGGAGAGACAACGGATGTTTCAGGCAATTAATGCAAGTGGCTCAGGGCTAACGACAGCGAGAAAGTGGATGGAAGTTACTTCTAACAATATTGTAAATGCAAATACGACGGCGGCTCCGGGGGCAGATTTATATGAGCGTCGTAGTGTAGTGCTAGAATCAAACAATAGTTTTGCAAGTATGCTAGATGGGGCTCCTACTAACGGAGTGAAAATAAAAAGTATTGAAGCAGATAAAACGGAAAATTTAGTGTATGATCCGACGCATCCGCACGCAAATGAAGAGGGATATGTACGTTATCCTAATATTGATGTAACTGCTGAAATGACGAATGTAATGGTTGCTCAAAAAATGTATGAAGCGAATACGAGTGTATTAAATGCGAATAAAAAAATGCTTGATAAAGATTTAGAAATCGGCCGAGGATAAGGGGGAAGATAGTAATATGAAAATTCAACCAATGTTACATACACAACCATTTGGAGCAATTCAGTCAATTGGTGCACCGAAAACTTCTCAAACATCTGTAGCTCCGGAGAAAAAGTTTATTGATTTATTGGAAGATATGAATCAAACGCAAAACAATGCACAAACAGCAGTATATGATTTACTAACTAAAGGGGTAGGAGAAACACATGACGTTTTAATTCAGCAAAAGAAAGCTGAATCTCAAATGAAAACGGCTGCTCTCGTACGTGATAATCTTATTGAAAATTATAAGTCACTAATTAATATGCAAATTTAGGAAAGTGGACGGGTGTGTTTAAATGGAAAAGATGAAAAATGTTATCCAATCGTTAAAAACGTGGCATAAGTTAGTAATCGGTGCTGCGCTTTTAGCGATTGTAACAGGAGCACTTTTATACTTCACCTTGCCAGATAAATATGTTGTTGTATATCAAAATTTAAATGATGCAGATAAACAAGAGATTACAGCAGAATTATCGAAGTTAGGTGTCGATTACCAATTAGCGGCCGATGGTTCAATTCGTGTGCAAAAGAATGATGCTCCATGGGTTCGAAAAGAAATGAATGGGATGGGTTTACCGTTTAATTCGAAAAGCGGTGAAGAAATTTTATTAGAAAGCTCGCTCGGTTCAAGTGAACAAGATAAAAAAATGAAGCAAATTGTCGGTACGAAGAAGCAATTGGAGCAAGATATTGTAAGAAACTTTGTGACAGTTGAAACGGCAAATGTTCAAATTACATTGCCTGAAAAAGAGACAATTTTTGATGAAGAAAAAGCAAAAGGAACAGCGGCGATTACGGTTGGAGTGAAGCGTGGACAATTGTTAACAGCTGATCAAGTTGCAGGTATACAGCAAATGATTAGTGCAGCGGTTCCTGGTGTGAAAGCAGAAGAAGTAAGTGTTATTGATAGTAAAAAAGGTGTTATTTCAAAAGGAGCAGATGAAGCACATTCTAGTAGTTCCTCTTCTTATGAGAAAGAAGTAGAGATGCAGCACCAACTTGAAGGTAAATTAAAGCAAGATATTGATGCAACGTTAATGACGATGTTTAAACCGAATGAATATAAAGTGAATACGAAAGTATCTGTAAACTACGATGAAGTTACACGTCAGTCAGAAAAGTATGGTGATAAAGGTGTACTTCGTAGTAAACAAGAACAAGAGGAAAGCTCTACTGCGCAAGAAGGGGCAGATACGAAGCAAGGTGCTGGTATTACAGCGAACGGTGAAGTGCCAAACTACGGTACGAACAATAATCAAAATAGTAAAGTTGTCTATGATAATAAAAATGGTAACAAAATCGAAAACTATGAAATAGATAAAACAGTTGAAACAATTAAGAAACACCCAGAATTAACGAAAACAAATGTTGTTGTATGGGTAGATAATGATACGCTAGTAAAACGTAGAATTGATATGACAACTTTTAAAGAAGCGATCGGAACAGCGGCAGGACTTCAAGCTGATCCGAACGGTAACTTTATAAATGGTCAAGTTAACGTTGTAACTGTTCAGTTCGATCAGCCGAAAGCTGAAAAAGAGAAAGAGCCAGAAAAAAGTGGTATGAACTGGTGGTTATTCGGTGGAATTACAGCTGGCTTATTAGCGATTGGTGGCCTAGTATGGTTCTTATTAGTAAGACGTAAGAGAAAGAAAGAAGAAGAGGAATATGAAGAATACTTAGCAGAAGAGGAAATTGCTGCAAGTAATGAAAGTATCTTGGAAATTCCTGAAGAAAAAATAGTGCCAGAGCCAAAACCTGAACCAGAAGAACCGAAAGAACCAACGTTAGATGAACAAGTGCAGGATGCTACGAAAGAACATGTAGAAGGAACTGCAAAAGTAATTAAAAAATGGTTAAACGGACAGTAAGGGAGGAACAACGATGTTAGATGAAATCTCCTCCAAAGAAAAAGCTGCCATCCTTATTCGTACATTAGAAGAAGGGGTGGCAGCAAAAGTCATTGAATATATGACAGCTGAGGAAAAAGAAGTATTACTTCGTGAAATCGCAAAGTTTCGTGTATACAAACCAGAAACGTTAGAAAATGTACTAGGAGAGTTCTTATATGAACTAAATGTAAAAGAATTGAACTTAGTCATTCCAGATAAAGAATACATTCGTCGCATATTTAAAAACATGCCAGAAGACGAACTGGAAAAATTATTGGAAGATCTTTGGTATAACAAAGATAATCCGTTTGAGTTCTTAAATTCACTTACAGATTTAGAGCCACTTCTTACAGTGCTTAATGATGAGTCACCACAAACAATTGCAATTATCGCTTCTTATATTAAACCGCAACTTGCGTCTCAATTAATTGAGAGATTGCCAGATCATAAGCGCGTTGAAACGGTAATGGGTATAGCGAAACTAGAACAAGTTGATGGTGAGTTAATTAATCAAATTGGTGAGTTGTTAAAATCGAAATTAAATAATATGGCATTTAGTGCAATTAATAAAACTGATGGCTTGAAAACAATCGTAAATATTTTAAATAACGTTTCACGAGGTGTTGAAAAAACAGTCTTTCAAAAGCTGGATGAAGTCGATTATGAGTTATCTGAGAAAATTAAAGAAAATATGTTTGTCTTTGAAGACTTACTTGGTCTTGAAGATCTTGCACTTCGCCGTGTATTAGAAGAAATTACAGATAACGGTGTTCTTGCGAAAGCACTTAAAATTGCAAAAGAAGAAATTAAAGAGAAATTATTTACATGTATGTCTTCAAACCGTAAAGAGATGATTCTAGAAGAATTAGATGGCTTAGGACCGCTTAAGATGACGGATGCTGAAAAAGCGCAGCAAACGATCACTGGTACAGTGAAAAAGCTAGAGAAAGAAGGAAGAATTATCGTTCAAAGAGGTGAAGAGGATGTCCTTATTTAAAAACAGAATTCCGAAGAATTCTGTTTCTTTTTCTGAAGAAACGTATGAATTACAATTTCCAAAACCAGCTTCAGTTCAAATAGAAGAGCAAGAATTACAAGCTGATCATGCAGAACTTCGTGCCCAGCAAGAATCGTTACATATGGAAATGAATCAGCTAAGGCAAGAGAAGCAAATGCTAGAACGAGAGCGGCAGCAGTTATTACAAGATAAAGAACAATTTCAAATGCATATTCATGAGCAAATGGAACAGATGGAAGCAGCGCGTGTGCAATTTCAAAAAGAACAACAAGAAACAGCGTATGAATGGACAGAGTTATTATGGGATCAATCTTTTCATCTAGCAGAAAAAATCGTGAATCAAGCGGTAGATTCACGATTGCTTGATGTGTTACCTATTTTAACTGGCATCGTGCAAACATTGCCAACTTCATTTGAAAAATTAATCATTACAGTACATCCAGAAACATTTGAACGTATTCAAGAAGAGAAGGAAAATACGAAAGAATATTGGTTACTACAATTAGTAGAATGGAAATATGATTTCTCCCTGCAGTTTGGTGAATTTGTTCTGGAAGAAGAGAAAGAGTTCTTTGAATTTAAATTTGCACCTATATTTGCGAAACTTCGTCAGAAATGGGAAGAAGAGAAGTTATTTGAGGAGCAAAATGTATGAGCCGCCTGTTAATGAATGAGAACGAAAAATGGAATAAGTTCATTGAAACACCGCTGTATACGAAAGTAGGCAAAGTTCATAGTGTACAAGAACAGTTTTTCGTAGCAAAAGGGCCGAAAGCGAAGATTGGTGATGTTTGCTTCGTTGGAGAACATAACGTCTTATGTGAAGTGATTGCCATTGAAAAGGAAAATAATATGCTACTTCCATTTGAACAGACAGAAAAAGTATGTTATGGAGATTCAGTGACATTAGTTTCAGAAGATGTTGTTGTACCACGTGGTAATCACTTGCTCGGAAAAGTGTTAAGTGCAAATGGTGAAGTGTTAAATGAGGAAGCTGAAAACATTCCATTACAGAAAATAAAACTAGATGCACCACCTATACATGCATTTGAACGTGAAGAGATTACCGATGTATTTGAAACAGGAATAAAATCAATTGATTCTATGCTAACAATTGGTATCGGTCAAAAGATTGGTATTTTTGCTGGGTCAGGTGTTGGTAAATCAACTTTACTTGGAATGATAGCAAAAAATGCAAAAGCTGATATAAATGTTATTAGTTTAGTAGGAGAACGTGGCCGGGAAGTAAAAGACTTTATTCGAAAAGAGTTAGGCGAGGAAGGTATGCGAAAAAGCGTCGTTGTTGTAGCGACGTCAGATGAAAGTCACCTTATGCAACTTCGTGCAGCGAAACTTGCAACGTCTATTGCTGAATACTTCCGTGATCAAGGCAATAACGTATTACTTATGATGGACTCTGTTACTCGTTTTGCCGATGCACGAAGAAGTGTTGATATTGCTGTTAAAGAGTTACCGATTGGTGGTAAAACACTGTTAATGGAAAGTTATATGAAGAAGTTGTTAGAGCGTTCTGGAAAAACACAAAAGGGATCTATAACAGGTATTTATACGGTGCTTGTTGATGGGGACGATTTAAATGGTCCTGTACCAGATTTAGCACGTGGTATTTTAGATGGACATATCGTATTAAAGCGCGAGCTTGCAACGCTTAGTCATTATCCTGCAATTTCAGTATTAGATTCAGTAAGTAGGATTATGGAAGAAATTGTTTCGCCACATCATTGGCAACTTGCAAATGAAATGAGAAAGATTTTATCAATTTATAAAGAAAATGAATTGTATTTTAAGCTAGGAACGATTCAAGAAAATGAAGAAAATGCTTATATTTTTGAATGTAAAAATAAAGTAGAAGGCATAAATACATTTTTAAAGCAAGGTCGATCGGATAGTTTCCAATTTGATGATATCGTTGAAGCGATACAGCATATAGTATAAGGCCTCTGCATAAGAGGTCTTATTTTTTTGTTTTTTAATATTTCACAGATTTTTTTTGAAAAAAACTATATAATAGAAAAAGAGAACGTTATAATAGAAAGGGGTTATGAAAACAGGTGGATAAACAGCAGTACGACACAATAAAATTGCAAATAAATCAAGAAAAAGAACATATTTTAAAAGAAGTGTATGAATTAACAGTTGAAAAAAGAAAAATAGAACAAAAAAAAGAATATGATTTATATGTTGTGAAATCGCGTAGTAAAGTCGTACAAACTGGGCAACGTATTATGGCTGGTATGCTTTCTTCACATACGTTTTCACCTGAAAGAATAGAAGAATGGAATCGGAAAATTAAAAAAACGGAAGGTTTTATTCAAAAAAATGAAAGTCTTTTAGAGCAAGTAAAAGAAAAAGAACGTGTCATTGATGAGATGTATCAAGAAGATTGCAAAAAGCTTGCGAAAGCACAAGAAAAGCTGGAAGAAAAAATGCTTCTGGATTTGAAAATGTGTATGAATGGATGAGGTGAATGTAGTGATACAGTCTGTATTACCGGTGCAACAAAGTTTACCTCCGCAAAAAGAAAAAGGGCTAGAAGTACAATCAAAAAATGGAGATTCTTCATTCGATCGTACGATGAGAATGGAAAATAAAAAGCAGCCGAAAACGGAGAAAACGAAACGAGAAGAAGCACCAAAAGAAGAGAAAAAAGAATATAACCTTTCTAAACCATCGGTAACGAAAGAAGAACCAATTGTAAAGAAAGAAGAAAAAAAAGAGACAGAACAGTTCTTATTAGCTGTATCTGAGCAAATGGTTGCAATTGAGCAATTACATGTGCAACCCGAATTGTTATATCAATACATACAAAAAATACAAGAGCTATATAAAGAATATGGCAATATTAAACTTAATGAATTACCTGCAGCTGAATTACAACAATTACAAGAACTTCTTTCAAATATGAATATCAAAAATGCTATATGTTTAGAAGATACAATGCAAATGGTATTAGACAAAATGAAGATGCCAGAGCAAGCGATGCAAGCATTGAAGGTTGTAGAAACAGAAACTTGTAATATTGCCAAGGAGCAAGAAGAGTCTAAAGAGGTAGATCTTCCGAAACTTGAGAGCGATGATGCAAAGGTAGAGTTGCCAGAGGTTGATGCATTAAACGATTCGAACTCTGCAGGTGCAGAGTTATTAAATAAAACGACGAGTACCGAACAAATAGGGAAATCAAATAGTGGTGCTGAGAAAGTTTCATTACCTGACTTAGGAAAGAAAATGGAAGCGCAAGTAGAAGCGCTGCAAAAATTTGTAGTGAAACAAGAACGTGTTTTATTTCAGTTAAATCCAGAAAAACTTGGTACATTAACAGTGTTTATGAAAAAACATGGAGATCAAATTGACGTTCACGTAGAAATGGAAAAACACGATGCGAAAAAACGTGTTGAAATCATTTTTGATGAATTGAAATTAAAGTTAAAAGAAAAAGAAATCAATATTCAAATTAGCTATTCAGATAAAGATGAAAATCGTAAGGAACAGCGAGAACAAGAGCAAAGGCAAAAACAGAAATTAGCAAATACAAATCATGAAAAACAACAATCAACAGAATTTGCGGGATTATTGGAGGAATAACGCGTGCCAACAGTTGGATTAAATACAACGAGTACAAATCATATTCCGTTACAAGCAGGGGCGCAAACAAAAAATGCATCTGTAAATGGTGTGCAATCGCCAGTTCAACAAACAAACGGAGTATCAGCAAGTAATCAAAAAACACCCGGTATTATGGATAAAGATGATTTCCTGAAACTTTTTTTAGCGAGCTTTCAACATCAAGACCCGTTTAATGCGATGGATATGAACCAAATGATGAATCAAACGGCTCAACTATCGCTTATGGAGCAAGTACAAAATATGACGAAAGCAGTAGATAAACTACAATCAACGATGTATACGACAGCTCTTGATGGTGGGATGAAATTTTTAGGAAAGTATGTTAGAGGTATAAACAATAAGGGGGAGCAAGTGACTGGTCAAGTGGAAACAGTTCGACTTGCCGAAAATAACGATGTACAGCTTATTGTTGATAATCAAGTTGTCTCACTTCGTTTTGTAGAAAGGGTTTCAGATAAACCGATAGCAGAAACAAATCCAGAAGATGAGAAGAAAGATGATATAGAGAAAAATGAAGAGGTTAAGCAAAATTAATAAAAGGAGTGTATATAGGTTATGATTAAAGCGTTATATACGAGTATTACAGGGATGAATGCGGCACAAAATGCATTAAGTGTTACTTCAAATAATATTGCAAATGCACAAACAGTTGGATATAAAAAGCAAAAAGCTATTTTTGATGATCTGCTATATAATAATACGGTTGGTTCACGTGGGGATGGTGCTTATGCTGGTACGAATCCAAAGAGTATCGGTAACGGTGTAAAGTTTAGTGGGACATCTACAGATTTTAGTGATGGTTCTATTACTTTAACTAGTGATAAGATGGAGTCAGCCATAGAGGGAAATGGTTTATTTTTAGTTGGCGATCGTAATAGCGGAAATGTAGAGTATACGAGAAAAGGGTCTTTCGGTGTATCGAAAGATAACTATGTTACAAATACAAGTGGTCAGTATGTGCTAGGGTATGGTGTGAAAACAGGAACTCAAGAAATAGATTTTTCTTCACGACCAAGTCCAATTCATATTCCAATGGGATCAGCTGTTGGTGGGATTCAAACAGATAAAGCAACAATAGGTGGAAACCTTCCTAGAAATCAAAATGCATTATCTCACGAATTCACAGTTTTTGATGAGGAAGGGAACTCGTTAACGTTACGTGTAAATATTAAACAAAAGACTACAAAAGAGACTGTAGATGGTAAAGAAGTTGAAAAGCCTGTGCCAGGTGAATATACGTATACAGTTTCTATAAGAAATGATTCTAAAAACGAAAAAGAGTTTAAGCCGGTTGAAGGCATGACGGGCGAAAAAAATCTTAAATTTGATACATTAGGAAATCTAAAGGAGACAGATGAAGCTGTACAAAAAAATCCAGTAACTGGTGAAATTACTAAAGGTGGAACGGTTAAAATTCCTTTTGGTAAGGGACTGACACTGGACTTAAGTGGTTTAACAAATTATCCAACAGGGAAAACTATTTCTACAACAGAAGTAACGGGGCGTCCAGCTGCAATTGCAAATGACTATTCAATTTCTGACGGTGGTTTCGTTATGATGAGATATTCGGATGGTAGTATGAAGGTTGTAGGACAACTAGCTGTAGCTACATTCCCTAATTCAGGTGGATTAATGAAAACTGGGAATGGCAATTACATTGCCACACCATCAGCAGGGATTCCAGGGATTGGTGTGGCAGGTGAGAATGGTGCAGGTAATGTAAGAGGTTCAGCAAAAGAAAGTTCAAACGTAGATTTATCTGTAGAATTTGTTGACTTAATGTTATATCAACGTGGATTCCAAGGAAATGCGAAAGTAATTAAAGTGTCAGATGAGGTATTAAATGAAGTTGTAAACTTAATTCGATAATGTATTATAAAGAAAGATCGTAATGTAGTAGAAAGGGTTTTTATTCGTATGACAAGACAAGAACGAATTTTACAATTGCCATTTTTCAAGAATAAACGTGAACTTGCTGAGCAAGTGCTAAAAATGGAACGAGAAGAGCATGTATATTTACCAGATCAATTTGAAATTAAGCAAGTGCCCCCGTATTCATTTGCTGAAAAGAAAGCGATTATTGGTCGCATTCATGAGTTTTATTTCGTCAGTGTTGGTAATGATGGCGCATGGAAGTATCAACTGTTTAAGGACGAGATGAAGTGCCGTGAGTTTTTTGTTACATTATCAGGCATTACAGATCAGCAAATTGCGTTTTGGTTCAACAATATTGAGTTGCTTAAAGGCGCTTAAAAGTGTTTTTAGTCTTAGGTGGCTTGGAGCTGTAAGAAGAGAACTATAGAAATCTACTGGAATGGTTGAACAATAATCTCTTTATAGCAAGCCAGTACTTTTTTATAGTGTGACAATAGGGCAATGAAATGAGAGTATGCTAGTTTCATTTTATATGTTTGTGATGATAGATTTTTATAAAAGGAGAGGTGAGGAGGATGGCGCAAAATAAGTATCGCGTTACATTCATTTCGCCGAGTGAGGTTGAGCAGCGGACTGTAATGGCGGCGAATAGTTTGCCAGATTTAATTCGTAAAGTAGAAAGTATTATCGCAGATCCAAACGGTTATTTTGTGAATGATAAAAAAAATAATTGTTATTTTAAAGTGATTAAAGAAAATGTTACGTTTATTCAATATGAGTTACTATTTTCGGATAAGGAAATTCATATTGAAAAATTAAAACATATAGCACCGGTAGTATTAAAGCGATTATTCGAAAAAATAAATGACCCGGAATTATATGCACTCGCGCTACTTGATGTTGATATAGCAACGAAAGAATATGTGCTAGCAGAAATGAATTCTGAACTGAGAATAAGAGTAGAGACAGAGCTTTCGAAAAAATGGGAAGCAATGCCGACGGAAATTGTAGGTGCACAAGAAGTTTTATTAGAGGCACTTGCTTCGTTTATACAAGATTAATTGTTTTTTAATAAAATGAATCGTTCGACTATCTATATTTTTTATATAGGTAGTTGACTTTTTCTCTTTTATAAAGCTTAATAATTAGATATACGGAATTAATGGAAGGGGAGCGACACCTTTATGTCACAAGCACAAAGTATTTTATTAGAAAGCGGAACAAATGAATTAGAGATTGTTACGTACACTGTTGGTGAAAACCTATTTAGTATTAATGTAATGAAAGTACGTGAAATCATTAATCCATTCCCTGTTACAACTGTGCCAGAATCTCATCATGCAGTTGAAGGTGTTGTTCAAGTACGTGGTGAAATTTTACCTGTTATTAACTTGGCAATGGCTCTTAATTTAAAGTCAACAAAGCCACTTGATCAAACGAAATTTATCATCTCAGAATTAAACCAAATGAAAGTTATTTTCCGCGTTGATGAAGTGCATCGTATTCAACGTATTTCGTGGGAACAAATTGATGAACCAGCTTCATTATCTATGGGACTAGAAGAAACGACATCTGGTATTGTAAAACTAGATGGAAAAATCATCTTACTATTAGATTATGAAAAAATTGTATGTGAAATTAGCGGCACTGGTTATGACAATAAATCAATTGCAGGATTAGAACAAAAAACAGATCGAGCTGAAAAAGTAATTTACATTGCAGAAGATTCAGCGATGCTTCGCCAAATATTAGAAGAAACATTATCATCAGCTGGATATACAAAAATGAACTTCTTCAGCAATGGTGCAGAAGCGTTAGCGCAAATTGAAAAATTAGCGAAAGAGCAAGGCGAAAAAATGTTTGAGCATATTCACTTGCTAATTACGGATATTGAAATGCCAAAAATGGATGGACATCATTTAACGAAAGTGGTTAAGGATAGTGAAGTAATGAATCGTTTACCAGTCATTATTTTCTCTTCATTAATTACAAATGAATTATTCCATAAAGGTGAAGCTGTAGGAGCAAATGCTCAAGTAAGTAAGCCAGATATTCAAGAGCTAATTGGTTTAGTTGATAAGTTAGTGCTTTAAAAGCTTCTATTTAGCCGGAATAGAAGCTCTAGCTAAGTGTTGAGCGGTCAGTGCTTAATAGAGCCCTATGCGATGTTGAGACCAGAGATATGGAGTGGTTATAGGTAAGTAGAAGAGCTGGCGTATAACATTTTTCTATTTAGTAGGAATAGAGGAACTACTTATGTAAGGCAGTTTTCAGTGCTTAATAGAGTCTCATGCGATGTGAGTTCAGAGGTATGAAGTAGTTTTAGGTAAGAAGAAGTGAGACTTTGATTGAGGATTTGAAGACTGGGTTTATAACTCTATTCTGTTAGAGAGAGGAAGGAATTAGCCAATGCTACATATGGCTAATTCCTTTTTAGTATTCTATACTTTAAGCTGGTAGAAAAATGAAAGGTTTCTTGGGTGTTTGTCGCTGTATGTGTGAATAATCTTTATTTAGAGATTTTTAATTTAAAAATATAAGTGAACGTATTTTTTTGATTACTTTAGTAACATTTCGTGGTAACGCAAATTTTTTCGGTGAAAAAACATTCAAAATACCATATAATATAATTAAATGTAATTAATATGCAATTTTACATATTAATAAAAAACATTTTCCAAATTTTTATACTTTCTATACATTTTTGTATGTTTATTATTTGACAGATAATTTCGAACTGTTATAATATGGATATGTAAAAATTGCTATTTTCTTAAAAGACATGGGAGTCAGATGAGAATTGTGAAAGGATGAGGGGGAGTGGCACAGATTATGTATCACCACACAGCAATTAATGTATTAGGTCTTTTACAAAACATGTCAAATAATAAAATGAACGATATGCAACTAGAAGCGGAATTAAAAAAAATAGAAAAAGAATTCCAAATAAAGTATGAAGAGTTAGTTGATTTACATAATAGAATAGTATTATTTCAAATAGATATAGAAAAAAATGGCGGGATGCGAGCATATGAAAAATCAGCAATTACATGGCTGAAGTCTGAACTAGAGCTACTGTATGAAGTGTATCAATTTTGTCAACGTCACGGTTTAAACATTTTAAATATTTCAAAATACGTAAGTAAAAATGAACTAAATCTTTTTCCAAAAACAGAAAGTCAATTGCAAAATACGTATTATAAATTGAAAAAACGTGAAATACCATTTGAAAATATTGAAAAACAAAAACCGGGACGAAAGCGAAAATATATACCAGTAAAAGAGACAATCGTTGCAAGAAAACAAGAAAACGAGTACGAATTAAAAGAAGAAATCCAGCATAAAGAGGATGAAAAAAATCTTGTAACAGTTATATCTGGTATCGTTGATAACTTTGAAACAATTAATCAATGTAGTGAAAGGAAAGAAGACGAACTACATCAGTTTATGGAAGGTATTTATAAGCTTTCTAGCATGGCAGCAGGGCGTTCTAGAGAAGCAAAGAATACACGTAGTCTAGAAGGCGAATTGCAGTCGTTACAACTAGAAAATGAAAGGCTAAAACGAGAGAAAGAAGAGCTTGTACAAGATATTAAAGGTATGACGCAGCTTTTAATTCATTTCATTACAAGTTCTGATATCGATCAAATTCGTAAATTACCAACTTTCGTACAAGATTGTAAAATGGAATTACATAAACTCGGGCTATATAATGCACAAGACGGAAAAATGAAAATAATGGTTGACCGTAGCGGACAAGTTATGACGGTAACACAGTAATAAAATTTGGGTACAAAACAAAAGGGAGATACATAGTTTATATGTATTTCCCTTTTGTTTTGTATGGAATCGTTCCAAAAATGGAAGATTAATTTTTATGATTGTAGTAGTTTAAAGACCATTTGCGGAATTTGGTTTGCTTGTGAAACCATACTAAGTGCAACTTCAGTCAATAATTTGAACTTTAAAAAATCACTCATCTCCTGCGCCATGTCTGCATCTTCAATTCGAGATGCAGCATCTGTTAACGCCATACTTTGGCTATTTAAATTTTCAATATTAAACTGTAAACGATTTATCATTGCACCAAGGTCGGCACGATGAAGTGACACACTTTGCAAAGTATCTTCAATTTTAAGAATCGCTGCTCTTGCTTCTTGTTCTGTTGAAATCTTGATGTCATGTTGGGTAGGGGAAGGGGGAATATGTTTCGTCATATGTACCGTATGACCGATATCGTCTAATGTAATAGGGCGGTTTTGACCGTCAAATACGGATAAATCATTAAACTCAGTCGTCTCGACAATATAGCCAATTTCTTCTGTTAAAGACTGAAACTCTTTATTCAGCGAATTACGATTTTCATTTGAATTTGTACCGTTTGAGGATTGAACAGCTAAATCACGCATACGCTGCAAAATATTCGTCACAGTTTGAAGGGCAGCTTCTGCCGTGCGAAGCATTGATATCGCATCCTCATTATTACGAATCGCCACGCGCATACCACTTGCTCTCGCATGCATTCGAGTCACAATTGCAATATTAGCGGGATTATCAGAAGCATGGTTTAACTTCTTACCAGTCGCCAAATACTCCATTGACACATTCATACGTTTCTCATTCTCATACAACGACTGCCTAGCATTCATACTTAAAACATTCGTACCAATACGCATAATAGACACTCCTTATAGATTGATAGAGTCAGTGTTCTAAAGCTAATAAAAGGTCATGAAAAGATAAAAAGGCTTATGCTTATTTGCTATTTGTGCTTTAGCAGAAGAGGGGATCAAGATAAGCACTAACCGCTTCTATGCACCGCAGATGCTCTCTTCCATCAAAAAAAAGAAGTTTTTATAAAAAATAAACCTCTCCGCAAGCAGAGAGGTTTATTCAGGAAACTAACTCAAATGGCTTATTGTAATAATTTAGAAACCATTTGTGGAGTTTGGTTTGCTTGAGAAAGCATGCTGATACCAGCTTCGTTTAAAATTTTGAACTTAGTCATTTCAGACATCTCTTTTGCCATATCAGCATCTTCGATTTGAGAAGCAGCAGCTGCCATGTTAGTAGC
>NZ_KZ268518.1:0-73946 GCF_002218325.1 Bacillus sp. M13(2017)
GTAAGCTAGTAAGATCCCTGAAAGATGATCAGGTTGATAGGTTCGAGGTGGAAGCATGGTGACATGTGGAGCTGACGAATACTAATAGATCGAGGACTTAACCATATAATATGTAGCAAATGTTATCTAGTTTTGAAAGAATATAAAAAACTTGTTGACTTTCGAGGTCAAATGAGTTAAAATGATTCTTGTCTTAAATGAATACAGTCTGGTAATGATGGCAGAGAGGTCACACCCGTTCCCATACCGAACACGGAAGTTAAGCTCTCTAGCGCCGATGGTAGTTGGGACCTTGTCCCTGTGAGAGTAGGACGTTGCCAGGCAAAATGGAGGATTAGCTCAGCTGGGAGAGCACCTGCCTTACAAGCAGGGGGTCGGCGGTTCGATCCCGTCATCCTCCACCATATATGTCGGAGGGGTAGCGAAGTGGCTAAACGCGGCGGACTGTAAATCCGCTCCTTCGGGTTCGGCAGTTCGAATCTGCCCCCCTCCACCATTCTTAATTAATGGGCTATAGCCAAGCGGTAAGGCAACGGACTTTGACTCCGTCATGCGCTGGTTCGAATCCAGCTAGCCCAGCCATTAAGAGCCATTAGCTCAGTTGGTAGAGCATCTGACTTTTAATCAGAGGGTCGAAGGTTCGAGTCCTTCATGGCTCACCATTTTAATGAAATATGCGGGTGTGGCGGAATTGGCAGACGCACTAGACTTAGGATCTAGCGCCTTTGGCGTGGGGGTTCGACTCCCTTCACCCGCACTTTTAATAAAATAACTCATACATGTCTTGCGGAAGTAGTTCAGTGGTAGAATACAACCTTGCCAAGGTTGGGGTCGCGGGTTCGAATCCCGTCTTCCGCTCCAATTTTCAATATGACATGCCGGGGTGGCGGAACAGGCAGACGCACAGGACTTAAAATCCTGCGGTGGGTGACCACCGTGCGGGTTCGACCCCCGCCCTCGGCACCATATGCGCCCGTAGCTCAATTGGATAGAGCGTTTGACTACGGATCAAGAGGTTAGGGGTTCGACTCCTCTCGGGCGCGCTTTTATTAACGGGAAGTGGCTCAGCTTGGTAGAGCACCTGGTTTGGGACCAGGGGGTCGCAGGTTCAAATCCTGTCTTCCCGATATTCCCAAAAAACATGGGGCCTTAGCTCAGCTGGGAGAGCGCCTGCCTTGCACGCAGGAGGTCAGCGGTTCGATCCCGCTAGGCTCCACTTTATTTAATATATGTCTCGGAGGTATACCCAAGTTCGGCTGAAGGGATCGGTCTTGAAAACCGACAGGCGGTGAGAATCGCGCGGGGGTTCGAATCCCTCTACCTCCTCCATTTTTTCTTTAATGGTTTAGACATATAATAATAAAATATTTATTTTTTCCTTCATGGAGGTATACCCAAGTTCGGCTGAAGGGATCGGTCTTGAAAACCGACAGGCGGCGAGAGTCGCGCGGGGGTTCGAATCCCTCTACCTCCTCCATTTTTTAAAACTTTATATTGTCGCGGGGTGGAGCAGCACGGTAGCTCGTCGGGCTCATAACCCGAAGGTCGCAGGTTCAAATCCTGTCCCCGCAACCAAATGGTCCCGTGGTGTAGTGGTTAACATGCCTGCCTGTCACGCAGGAGATCGCCGGTTCGACCCCGGTCGGGACCGCCATTTATGTTGGCTCGGTAGCTCAGTCGGTAGAGCAGAGGACTGAAAATCCTCGTGTCGGCGGTTCGATTCCGTCCCGAGCCACCATTTTTTTATGCCGGCTTAGCTCAATTGGTAGAGCAACTGACTTGTAATCAGTAGGTTGGGGGTTCAAGTCCTCTAGCCGGCATCATTTAGGGGCATAGTTTAAAGGTAGAACTGAGGTCTCCAAAACCTCCAGTGTGGGTTCGATTCCTACTGCCCCTGTAAAGTATATGGGCCTATAGCTCAGCTGGTTAGAGCGCACGCCTGATAAGCGTGAGGTCGATGGTTCGAGTCCATTTAGGCCCACCATATATTATTCCGCAGTAGCTCAGTGGTAGAGCTATCGGCTGTTAACCGATCGGTCGTAGGTTCGAGTCCTACCTGCGGAGCCATGGCCCGTTGGTCAAGTGGTTAAGACACCGCCCTTTCACGGCGGTAACACGGGTTCGAATCCCGTACGGGTCATACAAAAAAGAGTCAGCATTATGCTGGCTCTTTTTTATTTTGTTAATCCTTTTTATTACGTTACTTTCCAGAAATAAATAAAGGAATTTTGGAAAAGCTATGGTATGTATAAAAAGGAGGAAATAAATAATGACACGAGTTAGAGACTTAATGAGTACCCATATTGTACATTGTACACCGCTAGACAATGTATATGAGGCAGCTGTTAAAATGAAGGAAGAATCAGTTGGATTAATTCCAGTTGTTGAAAATGAGCAAGTTGTTGGGCTTGTTACTGATCGTGATTTAGTCGTTCGAGGGATTGCTGAAAAACATCCTGGATCTAATAAAATTACAAATGTGATGACAACAAATATTATCTCAGTTTCTCCAAATGATTCTATTGAAAAAGCTACAGAGCTAATGGCACAGCATCAAATTAGACGATTACCAGTAGTTGATAGTGGTCAACTTATTGGCATGTTAGCACTAGGAGATTTAGCTATAAGGGAATCAGCAGATGATCAAGCTGGATTTGCCTTGAGTGAAATCTCAGAGCGTACAGAGTAAATTGAAACTTTAATTAACCGAGAGTTTAATGGTCACTCATAAAGAGCTAAATTATATATAAATTTCAGATACATTATTCTAGCATATATGGATTAAACTAATATGTTAGCGTGATGTATCTGAGACATTATATAATAAGGATACGGTTAATAATTTCGACATTTTTTTAAAATTTGTTATTCTTAATTTTTAATAAGAGAAAAGATGATATACTGATAGATATAAGTATTATGATAGATTTTGAATATAACAATATTAATTTTTAGTGGTGCGATAATAAATTAATATTTCCTACATAGATGAAAAGGGAAGGGGAATTATATGAAGGCTGTACAGGGCGATCCAAATTGGAATTTGGTTACAGATACATATATAGAACCAAATAATTTCGCTGAATTATTTTCTTTGCTTGTACCTTGTCACCCAAAAGGTGAGGGGAAAGAACGAACTATATTAGTATGGAAAGAGAAAGAATTTTATAAAGAAGAAAATTTAGCGGCATTTATCGTATATGGCATGAATAAAGCAAAGAAATTACCGCAGTTTCATAAAGATGAAATTCCAACTTTAGTGCGTATTCTTCGCTTATGCCAAGAGATTGGTTGGTATGAAGAGGCAAATGATTTTATGATAGCGCAAGGATTAGCTGAGTTTGTTCATACTTCATTGGAATATGAAACATGGGATCTTTTGACGCAATCAGTTGCTTTAAATTATTTAATTATTAAATATCGTATAGGTGAATTGACAGATAGGGATATTGAAATTTGGGATAGAGTTAAATTTAATGAGAAGTGTATAACCGATTGTAAACATTTATTATCTCATAAAGAAGTATTGGAATTTACATTCTTTTATATGTGCAAGAGAGCGAAATCATTATCAAAAGAGCAATTAAATAGTGATATGATGAGTTTAGCAATGTATTGTAAT
Organism: Bacillus sp. M13(2017); assembly: GCF_002218325.1. Classification (NCBI taxonomy): domain Bacteria; kingdom Bacillati; phylum Bacillota; class Bacilli; order Caryophanales; family Bacillaceae; genus Bacillus; species Bacillus sp. M13(2017). Next base: position 3,623 of record NZ_KZ268518.1, read on the forward strand.
ACTTTTGTATATGATTTGTATACACATGATTTATTACGGAAATATCGTAAGTGTACAGATTTCCTATCATATTATGGACCTAGTCAGGCAGTTTTAGCATGTCAAAGAGCTGTATTATCTCAAATTTCCGATCGCTTAGACCCATTAAAGACAACGCATGTAGATGATTATTTATATGTGATGAAAGAAATGATGGAGCATATGACGATAGGAGTAATGGATCGATACGGTCATTTTATTGGAAAGCTACTATCTTATGTGCCATTTTTCGAAATGATACAAGTTCCACAGCATGCATATTATTGTGAAGAATTACTGTATATTTGTAAGGGCATTGAATATAAAGAAGAAACACTACGCAATTATATATTTATACAATTACATGATTGTTTACCATCATTCTTTAGGCTATTTCTTAAAAATAAGCGTTATGCAACGATTCATGATATTCTTTTCTATTGGTGCGATGACGAACAACGAATGAGCTTAGAGAAAAAATATAATCTGAGCTTTATTTATGAAAAATATGCTTGTGGATAAACAATATTTTCGATATGAAAAATTAATATAAATTAAAAAGGATCTCCAGTTTATGTGAGATCCTTTTTTGTTAGTAAAACAAGGAGAAAGTGATTAAGACAAGAAACAACATTCCATATAGGAGAAGTTGTGCAGTATAACTTCCTTGTATACCAAAAAAAGTATTGGCTTTCTTATACAGATTCAATATGTATTGTATTGGAGTATCTTTGAAAGATTGGTACACAGTGTCTCCTCTTTCTAAGCTTCTTGTTCTTGTTTTTGTTTTTGGTTATAAGGGACATTAATATATCTAGCTACAAATAATAAAACAGCCATAAAGAATACTGGAAATACAGTAGATAAATAAAAGCCATTACTAATTATATTTGTTATGAGAGCACTCAAAAGAAAAATAGCATTATAAATATGGGCAATTTTTTGTTTTAGTTGCACTTGAAATGATTCCATCATAATTTCTAATGCAACAAAAGCAATAATAATAGATAAAAATACAATGTTTGTATTGTAAATGATTAAACAACAGATTAAACCTAAAAAGGCTACGTATTCAATTATAAGAGGTATATTGCGTGGCATACAATTTACCTAACTAAATATGGCAGTGGATTTACTGCATTTGTTTTTTCAAAATTCCATTCTCCATTATGTAATTCAAAATGAAGATGTTGCCCGTATGAATGACCTGTGTTTCCCATATGACCTATTAATTGTCCAGTTTGTACTTGATCACCAGCTTGTACAGTGCGATCCTTCATATGAGCATAAACAGTTGTATATAATTTCCCATTGATTTGATGCGCAATGAAAACAACATTGCCATAGCTAGCTGAATAATAAGATTTCACAACTTTACCTGCAGCAGCAGCTTGGATAGAGACGTTTCCTGGAGCGGCAATATCTATACCATAATGCATTTGTTCCCAGCGTATATCAAAGGTTGAGCTAATTCTTCCTTGAGCGGGGAATTTGAAAGCAACTGGAATTGATGAAGGCTGATCTGTTTTAGCTTGTGGTTGATTTTGTACTACATAGTGTTTTGCTACATATCCGTATCCTGTGCCAAAACGAATTTTATACCAAGTACCTACAGTTTCTACTACTTGTACTTGTGTACCGTTTTGTAATGAACCGAGTAGAGCGCTACTTGTACTAGCGGTGCTACGTACATTTAGATTAGGTGTTGCAACAGTATATTTTGTATTATTTTGAACGGTGATTCCTTTTACTAAGGGTTGTGAACCATTAGAGATGAATGCTTTTTGTACGTAACCTGTTTGGCCATTATGCGATATTTTATACCATTCGCCTTGATCTTCTTGAACGGTAATAAACTTGCCATTTGGTAATACATCTAAAATGGAAGATTCTAAATTAGGTTCAGAGCGAACGTTTAATGCATTAGCATTAACGATGTATTGATCATTAGAATGAAGTTTGTTTTTTAGTAAAATAGCATCTTTTTGTACATAACCTACTTTATTATGAACAGATACTTTATACCACTCATTAGTTGTTTTAAGGATGTTCACTTTTGTATTAAAGCGAATTGTATCAATTGATGTGCTTTTTACGTTATCTTCTGTATGTAATGCTACTTGATCGACTTTGACATACCCAGTTTTAATATTAGATAATTGTTCAGCGTTTGCTTTTTGTACATTTGTTTCACCCATAGAAGGAAGTAAAGAAGCAATCGCTACAGTAGTTGCTGTTAAAGCAGTAGCTTTCATATTCATGGAATAGAGACCTCCTCTAGTTGTATAGTTGTAATTTTATTATAGTATAAAGATATAATATAGTGGGTGTATTCACATAAATGTAATATGAAATCAATATAAAAATAAATTTTTTGAGGATAATGATTCCTTCTTATGCAATTAATTGGGGTTTTATTTTCTAAAATAGAATGTATGTATTGTATAAATTTGATATTCTGTTAATAATTAAGAAAATTAAAAAAGTTGATGATGTCTTATTAGGGTGTTATACTGACAGTGATAATTTTATAGTTTGCTAGGAGAGCTGGTGTTGCCAGCTGAGAGTAGGCCGTAAGCCTTTGATCCTTTTTATTACCTGATCTAGATTATGCTAGCGTAGGGAAGCAATTCGGACACTAACAATGAGTCCCCGTTTCTTTGCGTATAGAAACGGGGCTTTTTTATTTGAAAATTTCATATTGAAACCACTAGGGGTGCTTGATTTGCTGAGAGAGGAATAATCCTTAACCCTTACAACACCTGATCTAGGTAATACTAGCGAAGGGAAGTGGAACATCGAATAAATGTATAACTTTATTTGCTGTAACCACTTCTTATATATAGAAGTGGTTTTTTATTTAGATACATATATTGAAAGGGGATAGAGAAATGAAATTTTGCGATAGATTATTAGAAACTGTGCAACCGGTTTGGGAGATGAGTCATAATCATCCGTTTGTAGTAGGTATGGGAGATGGCACGTTAGAAAAAGATAAATTCCAGTATTATATTATTCAAGATTATTTATATCTGCTAGATTATGCAAAGTTATATGCGATTGGTGTTGTAAAAGCAACGAATCCACAAGTAATGGGAAAGTTCGCTGAACAAATTGATGGAATATTAAATGGCGAAATGACAATCCATAAACAATATGCAAAAAGACTTGGAATTTCTATAGAGGAGATAGAGTCTGCGAAACCATCTGCTAAAAATTTAGCTTATACAAATTACATGATGTCTGTATCTCAAAATGGCACACTTGCGGAATTAATAGCAGCGCTTCTTCCATGTATGTGGAGCTATTGGGAAATTGGAAAGCGTTTAAATGATATTCCTGGAGCAAGTGATCATGAGTTTTTTGGTGAGTGGATTCAAGGATATAGTTCGGAAGAATACGGTAATCTGTGTATTTGGTTAATAGATTTATTAAATGAAATGGCAGTGGGAAAGTCTGAGACAGAACTAGAAAGATTAGAGGAGATTTTCTTAAATTCCAGTCGATTTGAATATTTATTCTGGGATATGTCCTATCGTAAGGAGATGTGGGGATTTGAGGAGCAAGAACATACTACAGTTTCATAATGTTTCTTTTCATTACGATGAGAAACCAATCATCCATGAATTAAATGCTTCTATACATGAGAAAGAGTTTGTCAGTATTATCGGACCGAGTGGATGTGGGAAAAGTACTTTATTTCGCCTTATTACAGGTCTAGAAAAGGTAAGTACTGGACAGATAGAACTGACAGAAACAAAGCACCATCCTGTAGGATATATGCCGCAAAAAGATATGCTTTTGCCGTGGAGAACAATTATTGAGAATGCTGCCCTGCCGCTAGAGTGCCAAGGTGTACAGAAGAAAGAAGCAGAAGTAAAGGCAAAGGAACTGTTACATAAATTTGGTTTGCAAGGGTATGAGAAAAAATATCCGAAAGATTTATCTGGTGGTATGAGACAACGTGTATCTTTTATTCGAACTTTATTAACAGGCGGGGAAATATTGCTGTTAGATGAACCATTTAGTGCGTTGGATGCTTTAACGAAGACCTCTTTGCAAGAATGGTTGTTTGAACAATGGCAAGAGTGGGAAAAAACAATTTTATTCATTACTCATGATGTTGAAGAAGCGTTATTTCTTTCAAACCGAGTTTTAGTAGTGGAACAGCAGCCGATAACGACTTTGACTGAGCGGACTGTACCGCTTGATCATAACAGAACACGAAAAGATTTATATAAACCGGAAGTATTAGCGCTGAAAGATGAGCTTCTTAGTATGTTACAAAGGCAGGTACTTGTGTGATGAACCGATTGAAAGAATTAGTTCCTGCTATTACACTTTCTAGTATTTTACTAGCTGTGTGGGAAATAGGAGCAAGAATTGTAGATGAGATGTACATTTTACCGTCACCTTCTGCGATTGTAATGAAGATATGGAAACTAAAAGACATATTATTTACAGTTCATTTACCTGCAACGTTATACGTCGTTTTAATAGGTGTTGTTATCTCTATCGTATTAGGTGTAGGGCTAGCGATGTTAATGAATGCGAGTACATGGATGGAGAGAGCATTTTATCCATTATTAGTTGCTTCACAAACGATTCCGATTACTGCGCTTGCTCCGCTATTTGTTTTATGGTTTGGATACACAATTTGGAGTAAGGTTGTTGTCACAGTTTTAATTACGTTTTTCCCAATTGCGGTCAATACGTATGATGGACTGCGTAGTACGAAAAAAGAATGGGAGGAGCTCTTAGTTACATATGGAGCAACAAAAAGAGATATTTTTCTTAAATTAAAGTTGCCGTCTGCTCTTCCTTATTTTTTCTCAGCTTTAAAAATTGCAGTTCCGCTTAGTGTTATCGGAGCAGCAATTGGAGAATGGCTCGGTGCACAAGCTGGGCTTGGATATTTCAGTAAGAGAATGATGACGCAGTTAGATGAAGCTGGCGTATTTGCACCTATTGTATTGTTATCATTATTAGCTATTTTCTTCGTCGTAATTATTTCCATATTAGAAAAGAAATTCATTAGTTGGAGGAAGTATTCATGAAATTTTTAAAGCGCATCTTTGTGTTTACATTATTAATTGCAATGATTGCTGGATGTTCTAGTAATTCAGCATCAGATAAGAGTAAAAAAGAAAAAGAAATAACGGTCATGCTTGATTGGTACCCAAATGCGGTACATAGCTTTATTTATGCAGCAATTGAAAAAGGCTACTTTAAAGAAGAAGGTGTAAAGGTGAATATTAAATTCCCTTCCAATCCGACTGACCCATTAACTTTAGCAGCTGCAGGAAAAGTAACGGTTGGCCTATATTATCAACCAGATGTTGTTATGGCAAAAGCAAACGAACAAGTTCCAGTGAAATCAATTGGAGCTGTCGTACGTTCCCCATTAAATCATGTTGTATCACTGAAGTCAGCAGGCATTCAATCGCCAAAAGATTTAGAGGGGAAAACAGTGGGATATTCTGGAACACCTTTAAGTGAGATGTATTTAAAAACGATGGTAAAAGAAGCTGGTGGTAATCCAGATACAGTGAAAGTAGTCGATGTTGGCTTTGATTTAGTACCAGCATTAATTACGAAAAAAGTGGATGCGGTAACAGGGGCATACATTAACCATGAAGTACCTGTTATGCGTCATGAAGGTCATGAACCAGCGTACTTTAATCCAGCAGATTATGGTGTACCGAATTATCATGAGCTTGTATTTGTAACAGGTGATAAAACGTTGAAAAAAGATAAAGAAGCGTTGCAAGCCTTCTTACGTGGTACGAAAAAAGGCTATGATTTCATGAAGAAAAATCCAGATGAAGCATTAAATATTTTATTAAATCATCAAGAAAAAGAAAACTTCCCACTTGTGCCAGAAGTTGAAAAGGAAAGTATGAAAATTTTATTAGAGAAGATGGAAACGAAAGATGAGCCATTCTTATCAGATTCAAAAGAGTCTTGGGAGAAACAAAATAAGTGGCTGAAGGACAAAGGAATGACAAAAGAAACCGTCCCAGCCGATGAACTATTCGAAAATATTTTAAAGTAGGCGAATGAATATGAAAAATGAGCTCCACGTAATCTCAAATGGCCATATGCCATTCGAAGAGTTAGTGAATGTAGCGATGCAAATTGAGAGTGAGATTGATTATTTGCATATTCGTGAGCGTGAGAAGAGTACAAAGGAATTATATGAAGGTGTGGAAATTCTGTTAATGGAGGGCTTTCCGGCTTCTAAAATTGTCATAAACGATCGAATTGATATTGCAATTTTATTAAATATTCCTCGTGTTCAACTAGGATATCGAAGCACAGATGTAAAGTCAGTGAAAGAAAAGTTTTCTTATTTGCATGTCGGTTATTCTGTGCATTCGCTAGATGAAGCGATAGTAGCATTTAAAAATGGAGCGGATTCACTCGTTTATGGCCATGTATTTCCGACAGATTGTAAAAAAGGTATGCCAGCGAGAGGGCTTGAAGAAATTTCGGACATTGCAAGGAGCTTATCGATACCAATTATAGCTATTGGAGGGATTACTCCTGAGAATACAAAGGATATTCTGGCAAGTGAAGTAAGTGGAATTGCTGTTATGTCTGGAATTTTAAGTAGTAGTAACCCGTATAGCAAAGCGAAGTCTTATAAGGAATCAATAAGAAAGTGGGCGGAAAAACATGTGTGAGAAGTATGATGTAGCGATTATTGGTGGTGGTGTAATTGGTAGTTCAGTTGCACATTTTCTAGCAGAAAGAGGACATAAAGTAGCGATTGTAGAAAAGCAAAGAATTGCATCGGAAGCTTCGAAAGCAGCTGCTGGTTTACTTGGTGTTCAAGCAGAATGGGATGCGTATGATCCGCTATTTGAACTTGCTAGAGAAAGCCGAGCTATATTTCCACAACTTGCAGCAGTTTTACGTGAAAAGACGGGTATTGATATTGGATATGAAGAAAAAGGAATTTATCGTATTGCTCAAAATGCAGATGAGAAGGAAAGAATTCTTCACATTATGGATTGGCAGCAGAAAACAGGTGAAGATTCTTATTTTCTAACGGGAGACCATGTGCGGGAAAAAGAGCCATATCTATCCGAATCTATTATAGGAGCAGTATATTATCCGAAAGACGGTCATGTTATTGCACCAGAGCTTACGAAAGCATTTGCACATTCTGCGACAATTTCCGGTGCGGATATATATGAGCAAACAGAAGTATTTGATATCCGTATTGAAAATAATAAAGTGACTGGAGTTATTACAAGTGAAGGTATTGTCACATGTGAGAAAGTCGTTATTGCAGGAGGTTCATGGAGTACGCAGTTACTCAGTTATTTTCACCGTGATTGGGGTACATATCCAGTTAAAGGAGAAGTGGTTGCGGTAAAAAGTAGAAAACAACTTTTAAAAGCACCTATTTTTCAAGAAAGATTTTACATTACTCCAAAGCGCGGTGGACGTTACGTAATTGGGGCAACAATGAAGCCACATACGTTCAATAAAACTGTGCAGCCAGAAAGTATAACTTCTATATTAGAGCGTGCTTATACAATATTGCCAGCTTTAAAAGAAGCAGAATGGGAAAGCACGTGGGCAGGATTACGACCACAATCGAATCATGAAGCTCCTTATATGGGAGAGCATGAAGAAATAAAAGGTTTATATGCTTGCACGGGCCATTATCGAAACGGTATTTTATTAAGTCCTGTTTCTGGCCAATATATGGCTGATTTAATAGAAGGAAAGCAAGAGAATCATTTGCTAGATTCATTGCTTTCTAAAACGGTTTAGAAAGGGGATGGAAGTTTGAATTTGAAAATTAATGGTAATCAAATTGAAGTGCCAGAGAGTGTAAAAACAGTAGCCGAGCTACTTATACATTTAGAGCTAGATAACAGAATTGTTGTAGTAGAGCGTAATAAAGATATTTTACAAAAAGATGATCATACAGATACATCTGTTTTTGATGGAGACCAAATTGAGATTGTAACTTTCGTAGGAGGCGGTTGATTATGTTAAACATTGGACCATTTTCATTTCATTCTAGACTTTTATTAGGAACAGGTAAATTCCCTGATTTTGACGTGCAGCAAAAGGCAATTGACGTTTCTCAAGCTGAAATTTTAACGTTTGCAGTACGTCGTATGGATATCTTTGATGCAAAGCAACCTAATTTATTAGAGAAACTTGATGTGAAAAAATATACGTTATTACCAAATACAGCAGGGGCAAAAAACGCTGAAGAGGCTGTTCGTATTGCAAAATTAGCAAAAGCCTCTGGGCTTTGTGACATGATAAAGGTAGAAGTTATTGGTGATGATAGAACGTTATTACCTGATCCGGTAGAAACGTTAAAGGCATCTGAAATGTTACTAGAAGAAGGATTTATCGTACTTCCATATACATCTGATGATGTTGTATTAGCACGTAAATTACAAGAGCTTGGCGTGCATGCGATTATGCCAGGAGCATCACCAATCGGTTCAGGGCTTGGTATTGTAAATCCATTAAATTTGAGCTTCATTATTGAACAAGCGACAGTACCAGTTATCGTTGATGCCGGTATTGGTAGTCCAGCTGATGCGGCATTTGCAATGGAATTAGGAGCGGATGGTGTGTTATTAAATACGGCTGTGTCAGGAGCAAAAGATCCTATTAAAATGGCACAAGCAATGAAATTAAGTATTGAGGCAGGACGTTTAGGCTTTGAAGCAGGTCGTATTGCACGTAAGCGTTGTGCAACTGCAAGTAGTCCTTTAGAAGGAATGAGCGTAGTTGAATAATCGATATTCTCGCCAAGAACTATTTTCTCCAATTGGAGAAGAAGGACAGCAAAAGATAAGAGAAAAGCATGTGCTTATTATCGGTGCAGGTGCATTAGGTAGTGCAAATGCAGAGATGTTTGTAAGAGCAGGTGTTGGCAAGATAACAATTGTTGACCGTGATTATGTAGATTGGAGTAATTTACAAAGACAACAATTGTATGCAGAGAGCGACGTAAAGAATAATCTTCCAAAAGCTATAGCGGCTAAAAAACGTTTAGAAGAGATCAATAGTGATGTAACAATAGAAGCTCTCGTTCAAGATGTAACAGCTGAAGAGCTAGAAGAACTTGTTACAAATGTTGATGTAATTATTGATGCGACTGATAATTTTGAAACACGCTTTATTGTGAATGATATAGCACAAAAATATTCTATTCCATGGATTTACGGTGCATGTGTAGGTAGTTACGGTCTTTCTTACACAATCCTTCCTAGTAAAACACCATGTTTATCATGTTTATTACAGTCGATTCCGCTTGGCGGGGCAACATGTGATACAGCGGGTATTATATCACCTGCTGTATCTCTCGTCGTTTCTCATCAAGTAACAGAAGCTCTTAAACTGTTAGTAGAAGATTACGAATCACTGCGAGATGGACTTGTGTCATTTGATGTATGGAAGAATGAATATTCATGTATGAATGTGCAAAAGCTTCGTAAACACAATTGTCCTTCGTGCGGAGAGAATGCGATATACCCGTATTTAAATAAAGAAAACACATCGAAAACAGCAGTTTTATGCGGGAGAAATACAGTTCAAATTAGACCACCTCATAAAGAGGAAATAGATTTTGAAAGATATAAAGAGCTGCTGAATGATCGTGTGCAGGATTTAAATGTAAATCCATATTTATTATCATTTTCTGTGGAAGAAAAGAGATTAGTTGCTTTTAAAGATGGTCGTGTACTTGTACATGGAACGAAAGATATAAGCGAAGCAAAAACAATTTATCATCGCTATTTTGGATAGAAAAGGATGAGTGGGATGAAAATAAATAAAGCTTTAACAATTGCAGGATCTGATAGTGGCGGCGGTGCCGGCATTCAAGCAGATTTAAAAACATTCCAAGAGCTTGGTGTGTATGGAATGACGGCTATTACGGCAATTACTGCTCAAAACACGCTTGGCGTTCAAGGGGTATATCCAGTTTCGTTAGAAGGTATTACGGAACAGTTGAATTCAATTGGTACGGATTTAACACCAGATGCTGTGAAACTAGGAATGTTATTTAGCAGCGAAGTTATTCAAATTGTAGCAGAACATATTAATAAATTTGGCTGGAATAATATTGTACTAGATCCTGTTATGATTGCTAAGGGCGGTGCATCATTATTACAACAAGAAGCAGTGCAAGCATTAAAAGAATATTTATTACCAGTAGCAACTGTTATAACACCGAATGTCCCAGAAGCAGAAGTGTTAACTGGGATGGAGATTCATAATGTTGAAGATAGTAAGGAAGCTGCAAAAGTATTGCACGAATTAGGTGCTAAATATGTGCTTATGAAGGGCGGACATGCAGAATATCAAGGTAATGAAGTAATTGATTTCCTCTTTGATGGAGAAAAATTTATTGAGTTTAGAAGCGAGCGAATTCCTTCAAAGCAAACGCACGGAAGTGGGTGTACATTTGCTTCAGCGGTTACAGCAGGACTTGCGAAAGGATACTCAATTGAAGATGCTGTTCAAGAAGCAAAACGATTTATTAGTATAGCAATTGAAGAGCCATTGAATATTGGTAGTGGTCATGGACCGACGAATCATTTTGCATATAAAGTGAATAGAACGCGTGCATAGGTAAGTGAAAAGCCAGTTTTATAACTGGCTTTTTTTCTGTTTACTTTTTCAAAATACAGGAGTAATATATCAGCCAGAATACATTTTTTTGTAAACGCTGAGTCCAATTATATGGAGCGGAGGAACCAATTTGTGCAGTGTCACTCGGGGTGAATCTTTCAAGTTTGAAAGTAGGGCTACTCTCAAAGTCCGAATCCGACAGCTAACTTCGTAAGCGTCTTGAGAGAGGACGGTGCCATGATGGATACATCACTTCATAGATCTGATTAGTATAGGGGAATATCAATTTATGTTTGATTTCTTTTATACTAAGGAGGATGAGGTACATGGAACTAACACTTATTTGTGTTGGAGAAGAAAGTAAGGTAGATAGTTTAAGAGATCTAGTATCATTTCAACATGAGTTAATTATTTTTACAGCAAATGAAGAGATAGCGGCTGAAGTTAGGAATTGTGGGTTTGATTGGACTTATAGCTGCAGTAAGGAGCAGGACTTTACTAGTATTTTTGAGTGTATTAAGAAGGTGATTTTACTAGGGGATGAGCTTCCAATCGTTAGTTTTTTCACAGAACACATTCGCTTTTCTTTTCAAGCACCTATTACTGTTGTTACAAGGAATAAACGATATCCAGCGAGGCTCTATGAAACAATTGGAGCTAAGTTTGTCGTGTTTACAAATTGTGATAATATTTCTTTTTTATTTTTTGAATAGGGCGGGGGAAGAAATGATGAAGGTACTATTACTTGGAGATATAGCAAATCGTTGGGCAGTATCGGTAGAGCGAGTTCAAGAATTGGTTAAGATCGATCCCCTTTTTCCAGGGCCGTATATTATATTACCATCAAAAGATGCTTTGTATTTAGAGGTGGATATTACCGAGTATGAGCAGCTACATGCAGAATTGACACAAGTTTATATTCGTGGGAGAAATTTACGTGCATTTTTACGAGGAGAATAAAGGTTGAATAAAAAAGAGCGAATGCTGAGTGCAACAAGCTATGCACTTCATCTCATTCGCTCTTTTTATTTCATATTTAAAAGGTCATTTTTAAGAAAAGAGAAGAGAAATAAAGAAAATAGATGAAATAATAGTAATAATCTTCAATGTAAGCGTTTAAATGGATGTAAATATTATTATTTTCAGTAATTTAACCCTTTACAAGTGAAATATAGAGGAGTATATTTACTCTCATAAATCATTCATAAAATTTCCAAAAAAACCTAAAATCGCTGAGTTCCAGAAATGGAGCGGGGGAACCAATTTTGTGCATCGTCACTTGGGGTGAATCTTTCAGTTTTGAAAGTAGGGCTACTCTTTAGGCCCGAATCCGACAGCTAACCTCGTAAGCGTTTAGAGAGGAGGTTTACTTTTTGTTGTTCATTTTTTGAACACTGAGTAGAGCTCAGTGTTCTTTTTTAATATTCAAATGGTAAATTTTAACAAAAACAAAGCGAGGGATAGCTATGTTAGATGTTGTAATGGTCGGGATTTTTATTTTATTAGTTGCATCAATGGCAAGTCTTGCAAGTTGGTCAGATAAAGTTGTGAAAGAAGGAAAGCAATCATGATGATTGTCTTATCGGTTATTGTCGCAGCAATTACAGTGTATTTAGTGTATGCATTATTAAATCCAGAGAAGTTTTAATTAGGGGGAATCATTCATTATGATTTGGGTTGCAGTCATTATTACAATGCTCTTGTTTATTTTAGTAGCAAAGCCAATGGGAATTTATTTAGAAAAAGCTTTTCAAGGTAGCAAAATGCTAGATAAAGTATTCGGGCCTTTTGAAAAACTTATTTTTAAAATTACGGGTGTAAAAGAATACAATCAAACGTGGAAACAGTACGTATTATCATTAGTTTTACTCAACGGATTTATGATTGTTATTGTATATTTCATTTTCAGATTACAAGGTGTGTTGCCGCTAAATCCAGCGCATATTGAAGGGATGGAGCCTACGCTCGCTTTTAATACAGCGATTAGTTTTATGGCTGATACAAACTTACAGCATTATAGCGGTGAAAATGGTTTATCCTATTTATCACAATTAATCGGGATTACATTTTTAATGTTTGCGGCACCAGCAACGACATTGGCGCTCGTTATGGCTTTTATAAGAGGACTTGCTGGAAAAGAACTTGGTAACTTTTTCGTTGATTTTACGAGAGCGTTAACGAGAGTGTTTCTTCCTATCGCATTTATTGCGGCACTAGTTTTTGTCGCACTTGGCGTACCGCAAACGTTAGATGGAGCGGTTACAGCACAAACGATTGATGGGGCAAAACAAAGTATATTACGTGGACCTGTTGCATCATTCGTTTCCATTAAGGAACTTGGAAATAATGGCGGTGGATTTTTCGGAGCAAACTCTACGCATCCTTTTGAAAATCCAGGACAAATGAGTAATATTTTGCAAATGATGCTTATGATGTTATTACCAACAGCACTTCCATTTACGTACGGACGAATGGTAGGAAATAAAAAACAAGGTCGCATCCTTTTCGTTTCACTTTTTATGGTGTTTTTACTAGGATTTATAACAATTACGACATCTGAACTAAACGGGAATCCGGCATTAAATGGAATGGGTATCGAACATGTACAAGGAAGTACAGAAGGGAAAGAAGTACGATTTGGAACAGTATTTTCTTCACTATACGCAACGGTAACGACAGCTGCTGAAACAGGCGCCGTTAATACGATGCATGATACGTTAACACCAATTGGCGGTTTAGTTCCACTTGTAAATATGATGTTAAACACAGTATATGGCGGCGTTGGAGCAGGTTTTGTAAATATTATTATGTATGCAATTATTGCAGTGTTTATATCTGGGTTAATGGTTGGACGGACACCAGAGTTTTTAGGTAAAAAGATTGAAGGTAAGGAAATGAAATTAATTGCGGTCACGATTTTATTTCATCCATTGCTCATTTTAGGCTTTTCGGCATTAGCTCTTTCAACAAATTTAGGGACGGATGCTATTTCTCATTCCGGTTTCCACGGTTTAACGCAAGTTGTATATGAATATACATCGTCAGCTGCGAATAACGGATCTGGATTTGAAGGATTAGGAGATAATACACCGTTTTGGAATATTACGACTGGTTTAGTTATGTTTTTAGGACGTTACTTCAGTTTAATTACGATGCTAGCTGTGGCAGCTTCGTTGAAAGAAAAAACGGTAGTGCCAGAAACAGTCGGAACGTTCCGTACAGATAATAGTTTATTTGGTGGCATCTTCATCGGAACAATTGTAATTGTCGGTGCATTAACATTCTTCCCGATGTTAGTACTCGGACCAATTGCAGAATTTCTTACATTGAAGTAATGGAGGGTAAATGATGAGACCGGTAGTAGTAAAAGAAAAACAATTAAATGAGTCACAAATACATGCTGTAGAAGATGAAGTTAGACAAGCGAAAACGATGGATCGTGATATCGTAACACATGCGATGAAGCAATCCATTGCGAAATTGAATCCGAAAGTCATGATAAAGAATCCGATTATGTTCGTTGTGGAAATTGGATTTATCATTACGTTCATTTTATCTTTTCTTCCAAGTAGTTCTAGTAGTATACCAGGTTGGTTTAATATAACAGTTTCTCTCATTCTATTATTTACAGTTTTATTTGCGAATTTTGCAGAGGCATTAGCAGAAGGTCGTGGTAAAGCGCAAGCCGATTCTTTAAAGCAGTCGAAGAAAGATGTGTTTGCAAATGTTGTAAAAGAAAATGGAGACATTGTCCAAGTTTCAGCAACTGATCTTACAAAAGGTGACGTTGTTATCGTAAAACAAGGAGAAATGATTCCAAGTGATGGTGAAGTAATCAAAGGGTTAGCATCTGTAGATGAATCTGCAATTACAGGGGAATCAGCTCCTGTTATAAAAGAAGCAGGCGGTGATTTTTGTTCCGTAACAGGTGGAACGATGGTCGTAAGTGATGAAATTACAATTGTCATTACGAGTAATCCTGGTGAATCATTTATCGACAAAATGATTTCTTTAGTAGAAGGAGCTGCTCGTCAAAAAACGCCGAATGAGATTGCTTTAAATACAGTATTAACGAGCTTAACTCTTATTTTCTTGATCGTCGTTATGACGTTGCCGATTTTTACAAATTATTTAGGTTTTCAAATTGATACTGCTGTGCTAGTTGCATTATTAGTTTGTTTAATTCCAACGACAATTGGTGGGCTATTATCGGCAATTGGTATTGCTGGGATGGACCGGGTAACAAAATTTAACGTGTTAGCGATGTCAGGGAAAGCAGTAGAAGCTGCGGGCGATATTAATACAATTATTTTAGATAAAACAGGTACGATTACTTTTGGGAACCGAATGGCTCATACATTATTACCTGTAGGAAATGAAACGATTGAGCAAGTTGGAAAGTGGGCTGCTATTAGTTCTGTTTTAGATGAAACACCAGAAGGCCGATCTGTTATCGAGTATGTGCAGGGAAAATCTATATCATATAATAGAGAACTTGCAGAACAAGGTGAGTTTGTTCCGTTTAAAGCAGAAACGAGAATGAGTGGTGTTGATTTACAAGACGGAACGAAAGTGAGAAAAGGTGCTGTAGGTGCCGTTATTGAATGGGTTGAGTCACAAGGCGGAACAATTCCGAAAGATGTAAATCAAAAAGCAGACTTAATTTCAAAAGAGGGCGGAACACCACTTGTAGTTGCAGTAGATAATCGTATTTATGGCTTAATTTATTTAAAGGATACAGTAAAACCGGGTATGCGTGATCGTTTTGAACAGTTGCGCCAAATGGGGATTAAAACGGTTATGTGTACAGGTGATAATCCGTTAACAGCAGCAACGATTGCAAAAGAAGCAGGAGTAGATGAATTCGTTGCCGAGTGTAAACCAGAAGATAAGATTGCTGTTATTAAAGCAGAGCAAGATAAAGGGAAGCTTGTAGCGATGACAGGTGATGGTACAAATGATGCGCCGGCATTAGCACAGGCGGACGTTGGATTAGCGATGAATAGTGGTACGACAGCAGCGAAAGAAGCGGCGAACATGATTGATCTAGACTCGAATCCGACGAAAATTATTGAGGTTGTAGGAATCGGTAAGCAATTGTTAATGACGCGAGGTGCGTTAACGACGTTTAGTATTGCGAATGATATAGCGAAATATTTTGCAATCATTCCAGCAATGTTTACACTTGCGATTCCGCAAATGGAGGCATTGAACATTATGAAATTAACATCACCACTGTCAGCGATTTTATCAGCATTAATATTTAACGCTGTTATTATTCCATTACTCATTCCGTTAGCGATGAAAGGTATTGCATATAAACCGATGAGTTCTAATGCATTGCTTAGCCGAAACTTACTTATTTATGGGCTTGGCGGAGTTATCGTTCCGTTCATTGGAATTAAGGTAATTGATATGATTGTCGGCTTGTTTATATAAGGAAGAGGGGAAAAAGATGGAGAAGAAACAAAGTATACTATCACCAATTATCCGTATTACTTTTACATTTCTAGTGTTGTGTGGACTTGTATACCCACTTATTGTTACTGGTATTGCACAAGCAGTGATGAAGGATAATGCGGATGGAAGTCTAATATATAATGATAAAAATGAAGTGATTGGTTCTAAATTAATTGGTCAAAACTTCACGGATCCACGTTATTTTCAAGGGCGTGTTTCTAGTATTGAATATAAGGCTGAAGCATCTGGTTCAAATAACTATGCACCATCTAATCCAGATTTAGCAAAACGGGTAGAGAAAAGTATTGAAGAGTGGAAGAAACAAAATCCAACTGTTCCAGTTACAGAAGTGCCGATGGATTTAGTAACGAATTCAGGTTCAGGGCTAGATCCTGATATTAGTCCGAAGGGGGCGTCCGTACAGGTAGAGCGCATCTCGAAATTAACGAGAATCCCGAAAGAAACGCTGGATCAGTTGATTAAAGATCAAACAGAAGGTGCAGCACTTGGTTTATTTGGAGAAGATCGAGTGAACGTCTTAAAGCTAAATTTGGCATTACAGAAATTAATGAAATAGTAACAGTGCTACCTCAATCTAATGGATTGAGGTAGCGTTGTTTCGAATGAAAGGTAGTGTTTATTTTGTATGCAGATGATTATGAACCGAAGTTTCAAAGGCGAACGCCAGAGGAATATTTAGAATATATTCGTCAGCAAAATCGCGGAAAGTTAAAGCTATATGTAGGAGCAGCTCCAGGCGTAGGAAAAAGTTATAAAATGCTCTATGATGCTAGAGAGATGAAAAAGGATGGTACGGATATTGTAATTGGTTTAATTGAAACGCACGGGAGAAAAGAGACAGAAGACGCAATTGCTGATTTAGAACAAGTTTCTTTAAAAGAAATAGATTATAAAGGGAAAGTGTTTTATGAACTCGATGTGGAAGGAATTATAAAACGGGCACCGCAAGTCGTTGTTGTGGATGAACTTGCGCATAGTAATGTTCCTGGTTCTAAACATAAGAAACGTTATATGGATGTGCAGGAATTGTTAGAGGCTGGTATATCGGTATTATCAGCTTTTAATATTCAACATTTAGAAAGTGTTCATGATATTGTAGCTCAAATTACGAATGTAAAAGTAAGAGAACGAATTCCAGATTTTATTTTACAAAAAGCAAATGAAATTCAGCTCGTTGATGCAACGCCTGAGGTATTAAGGAAGAGACTAATAGACGGAAAGATATATAAAGAAGAAAAAATTCAGCAAAGCTTACAAAACTTCTTTACACTTAATAATTTAGGAGCACTTAGGGAATTATCACTTCGAGAAGTTGCCGATGATATGGACGAGAAAATTAGCCAAACAGTAATAGAACCAATTGGCGTAAAAGAAAAAATTCTCGTTTGTGTACAATACAGTTCAACAGCGGAGAAATTAATAAGACGGGGATGGCGCATGGCTGATCGGTTAAATGCTGAATTGTACGTATTAAACGTTGAGAGGGAAAATATAGATTCTATTTCAGCTGGAAAAAAGCAGACGATTGAAGAGTGGAAGTTGCTAACGAATCAATTTGATGCAAGCTTTGTATTAGAAGAAGCAAAAGGAAGAAAGCCAGCAGATGTTATTATTGAAGTGGCAAAAAGATTACAGGTGACGCAAATTTTACTTGGACAATCGGCAAGAACAAGGTGGGAAGAAATACGAAAAGGCTCTATTGTAAATGAAATTATGAGACAAACAAAATTTATTGATATTCATATTGTTGCGGATCAAAGAGGGTAAAATAGAGCTGACCTTTTTGGGGCCCTATTTTACTTTTTGTACAGCATGAAAGCGTAGCATTTTCATTGCATATAAGATTACAAGTAAAAACATAATTGCGCCTAGGAAGAAAATCCAAAAGTATTTTTGGTTAAATAAAAGAAATCCACCTATAAGTGGCCCTGTACCCATACCAAGATAGCGGATGAAGTTGTACATACCGATAGCTGTTGCGCGTTCTTGTACAAATTCTTCTGTTAATAAAGTAGTATGAGTTGGCATAGAAAGTCCCATACTAAAACCGTACAAAGATGTAACGATAATGATGAACGTGATATTGATGCTATATGTGAAAGAGAATAAAGTGACACATATAATATTGAAGAAACTTGTAATGAATAAAGCTTGCTTTGTTGTGAGGCGTTTTTGCAAAAACTTGTAGCAATAACTTCCTAGCATAATAGAAAGAGACATCGGTACAAACATAAGACCAATTTCACTTGCAGTTAAGTGAAATGAATTTGTTAAAATGCTCGGTAAAAAAACGAGGAAGCAAAAGTAAATACAAAATTGAATGAAGCCAATAAGAGTAATAGAAAATCCAGTTTTATTTTTTAAGATAAACCAGTAATTCTTTTTTGCTTGCGGTTGTTTACTTACAGTTGGTTTTGTTTCTGGAAGTAGTGAAATATTTATCGTTAATAAGAGAATGCCAAGTATAGATAAAAAGAGAAATACGGATACGTGGCCATTTATACTGCCTAGATAACCACCAATGAGAGGGCCGATCGCAGGTGCAAGAGCAAGTAACATTTGATACAGGCTCATTGCTTCTCCTCGTTCTTTTCCTTCAAATAAATCGCCGATAATCGTTGCTGCTACTACAGGTATAGCTGCTATTCCTATAGCTTGAACAGCTCTGAAAAATAGAAATACATATATGTTCGCTGAAAAAGCACATCCGATTGAACCAATTGTACTAATGATCAAACTAGGGATAAGGACAGATTTTCTCCCTCTTGTATCAATCAAAGGTCCATATATGAGCTGCATAATCGCAAGAACGAATGTGAAAAGGGAAACTGTTACATTTACAAGATAAAGAGAAGTGTGAAAAGAACCTTGAATCATGGGCAAGATAGGCGTGTAAATATTTTGAGCGAAGGAACCGAGTAAGGCACTCATACAGACGACATATAAAATGAAATGTATTTTGGATTTTTTCATTATGTTAACCTCCTTGTCATTTAGTTTCCTTGGAAACTAAATTTATTTTAACATGATTTTCTCACTTGTAAATATGAAAAAATGATTTTAAAATGGTATATAGTTAATTTGTTTCTTTAGAAACTCAGGAGGCGAACGGATTGGATTATGCAACGAAACAAATGGAAATACTTTCGGACATTCGTACACTTTTGCATAAAAAAGAAGAACATTTGAAAGGGCAAAATGAGAAATTTCTTCGTGAGACAGGTATAAGTGGTATGTCTTTATCTGAGTTACATGTGATCGAGTGTATCGGGAAAAATGGTTTGATGAATGTAACTGCTATTACGACAGAAATGGGAATGACGAAGGGTGCAATCTCTAAAATTTGTACAAAGTTGTTTCAAAAGAAATTCGTTGAGAAGATGCAAATGTTAGATAATCAAAAAGAAATCTTCTTCCGTTTAACGGAAAGCGGAAATGAAATATATAAAGCTCATGATAAATTACATAAACAAGCTGAAGAAAAGTGGCTGTTATTTTTAGATAGATATACGAAAGAAGAGCAAGATTTTATTCAAAGATTTATAAAGGATGTCTCCAACCATTTGGAAATATAATTGGAAGAAAAAACTCCTTTTTCTCAAGTCTTTTGAATATAATTTCTGAAAGAACTCATATATAATAGAAAAAGATACTTAACATGGTGAATAATTAAAGAGTCAATATATATAGAGGAGAGAGTAACATGCTTGAAAATACGGGGTTAGTATTAGAAGGCGGCGGTATGCGTGGTGTGTACACGGGCGGGATATTAGAATACTTTATGGAACAAGATTTATATTTTCCATATGTAATCGGTGTATCAGCTGGTGCTTGTCATGCAGCGTCGTATCTTTCCAGACAAAGAAATAGAAATAAAACAGTAAATATTGATTATGCATCACACCCAAAATACTTATCGTATAAAAATTTATGGAGAAAACGCCAGTTATTCGATATGGAGTTCATTTTTCATGAGATTCCAGAAAAGCATGTTCCGTTTGATTTTGAAACATACTTTAATAGCCAAGAGCGTTTCCTTGTAGGAACGACAGATTGTGAAACAGGACAGTCTGTTTATTTTGAAAAAGAAGGAACGAATGATGATGCACTAAATTTATTACAAGCATCTAGTTCATTGCCTTTCATTGCACCTGTAGTAAATTACCGTGGTAAGCAATTATTAGATGGCGGGATTTCGGATCCAATTCCAGTTCGTAAAGCACAGGAAGATGGTTTTAAAAAATCAGTCGTTATTTTAACGAGAAATCATGGTTACGCGAAGAAAAAATCAAAGTTTGGATGGGTTGCAGCGAAAGCTTATAAAAAATATCCGAACCTTGTTAACACGATGCTGAATCGTTATGAAGTGTATAATGAAACACTTCACTACATTGAAAAAGAAGAACAAGCTGGGAATTTATTTGTTATTCGTCCAGAAGTGCCGCTTCAAGTAGATCGTATGGAAAAAGATACAGCAAAACTACAAAATCTATATGAGCAAGGCTATGAAGATGCAAAGAGACAGTTTGCAGATTTGCAGGCGTTTTTGCAAAAATAATAATTAGGCTGTGGAGATGGAGTTCTCTGCAGTCTTTTTATTATTGGTTTCAATACCGAATATTGGTTATACACGTTTTTAGATTATGGTATAATATGGATAAAAGTATGTGAAGAGGTGATACATATGGAAAATGTATATAAAGGACTTAGACATACTGGATTTATTATGATGTTTATTTTTGGTAGCGTATTTTTACTTCGCTGGTTTATTCATGATGAAATGTTATTAGATCAACTTATTAGTTTTAGTGTGGGCATAGTAATGGTTATTTCATCAGTTTTCATTCAAAAGTGCAGTAAAGAATTAAAGGTAGAAGAGAAGTATTAAAAGGTTATAACCTTCTTCATATTTTGGAGGTGCCTTTATAGTTTGAATGATTGTTGTAAAAGAAAAGTAGAGCATCGGATTTCGATGCTCTACTTTTTTAATGTGGTAAGAATATTAATTGATAAGCAAACAAAATTCCAAATACATATACAAGTGGGTGAACAGCACGGAATTTACCTTTTGCTACTTTCATAAGTGGGTATGAAATAAATCCAAGTGCGATACCTGTTGCGATACTTGATGTAAGTGGCATGCTTAATATTACTAAGAATGCTGGGAATGCTTCATCAAATGCGTCCCAATCGATGTGACGAACTGAACCCATCATAAGACTACCAACGATAATTAATGATGGGGCAGTAATAGCTGATACACCAGAAACGGCACTTACTAATGGTCCAAAGAATGCTGCTAGTGCGAATAGAACAGCTACTGTAACAGTTGTTAAACCAGTACGACCACCAGCTGCAACGCCAGCAGAAGATTCAATGTAAGCTGTTGATGGTGTTGTTCCGAACATAGAACCGATTGTTGCCGAGAATGAGTCAGATAGAAGAGCTCGTCCAGATTTTGGAAGTTTCCCATCTTTCATAAATCCACCTTGTTGAGCTACCCCAAGTAATGTACCTGTTGTATCGAACAATGTAACAAGGAAGAATGAAAATACAACGCCGTACAATCCGTAGTTAATTACATCAGATACAGCAGTAATTGGATTTGAAACGATAATTCCTTCTGGTAATCCAGGCATTGATGTAACACCATTTGAGAATGTTAATTGTCCTGTGAAGAAAGCGATAATACCAGTTAATAGCATGCCGATAAATAGTGCGCCATTTACATTTAAAGACATAAGGATAATAGTAATTCCAAGTCCAGCTAATGCTAGTAGAACTGGAGCAGAGTGAAGATCACCAAGTCCAACTAAGTTTGCATCATTTTTTGTAACGATACCTGTTAAACGTAAACCGATAAAGGCGATAAATAGCCCGATACCAGCAGTAATTGCATGTTTTAAGTTTTCAGGAATTGCTTCCATTAATTTTGTACGGAAAGATGTAAATGATAGCAAAATTAAAATCATACCTGCTACGAATACAGCAGAGAATGCAATTGCGAAAGTCATGCCTTCATGTGCTTTTACAACAGAGTAAGAGAAGTAAGCATTTAATCCCATACCTGGCGCGATTGCGATTGGTAAGTTTGTAAAGATTGCCATAAATAATGTTCCGACAACAGCAGCAATAATTGTTGCTGTAAATGCTTGTTCAAATGGAACACCTGCATCCCCAAGGATGACAGGGTTTACGACAATGATATATGCCATTGTTAAGAAGGTAATAATACCTGCCATAATTTCAGTTTTAATAGAAGTTTTATGTTTTGAAAGGTTAAACATATAAACATCCTTTCTGTTTACGAATAATTTTCACAACAGTTATATATAATATTCGTTTTTTAACTATTTTGCAATAGTTTTGCATAAAAAGTTTACAACAATTCATATTTTGTGTCTTAAATTCGAATATTAATCGTAATATGATGTGCGAATTCCAGTTTTTATTATGCACATTATAAGAAAAAGGAGTTGAAAGAAGCTATGCCACAGCAAAAAAACTTTGTAACAATGCCGGCGCAACATCAAAATAAACAGCCTGGCATTGAATCATTAATGAATCCTCTACCGCAGTTTGAAGATCCCAATTATAAAGGAAGCGAAAAGTTAAAAGGAAAGAATGTATTAATTACAGGTGGAGATAGCGGAATTGGACGAGCTGTTTCCATCGCTTTTGCGAAAGAGGGAGCAAATATTGCGATTGCGTATTTAGATGAGGAGGGGGATGCTAATGAGACGAAGCAATATGTTGAGAAAGAAGGTGTAAAGTGTGTATTGTTGCCGGGTGATTTAAGTGATGAACAGCATTGTAAAGATGTTGTTCAAGAGACCGTCCAGCAGTTAGGTAGTTTACAGGTTTTGGTAAATAATGTCGCGCAGCAATATCCGCAGCAAGGCTTAGAGTATATTACAGCAGAACAGCTAGAGAAGACTTTTCGTATTAATATTTTTTCTTATTTTCACGTTGCGAAAGCCGCGCTTTCTCATTTAAAGCAAGGTGATGTCATTATAAATACAGCGTCTATCGTTGCATACGAAGGAAATGAAACTTTAATTGATTATTCCGCAACGAAAGGGGCAATCGTAGCTTTTACAAGGTCACTTTCCCAATCGTTAGTGCAAAAAGGGATTCGTGTAAATGGTGTTGCGCCAGGACCAATTTGGACACCACTTATTCCATCAAGCTTTGATGAGAAAAAAGTATCACAGTTTGGGAGCAATGTTCCGATGCAAAGACCTGGTCAACCATATGAATTAGCGCCAGCATATGTATATTTAGCGTCTAGTGATTCATCCTATGTTAGCGGACAAATGATACATGTAAATGGGGGAGTTATTGTAAATGGATAGTTTTCATTTATAAGAGCAAAGTAATGTTAATTCCACTTATTATAGTGAGCACTAGGGGGGATATAGCTGAAAAAGTCATGTTTCGTCATACTATTATTTTTCATCCTACCGGTTAGTGCTTTTGCTAATACAGATCATTTAATATTAGTAAATCTTACGACAAACCAGTTGTCTTTTTTTGAAAATGGAAATTACACAAAAACATTTCCAGTAACGACTGGAAGAGAGCGTACACCTACGCCTGAAGGTAACTTTTGTATTATAACTAAATTTAAAAATAAAGAATACCATCGAAAAAAAATACCTGGGGGTGCACCGAATAACCCTCTCGGTACGAGGTGGCTGGGACTAGATAAGAATGAATATGCGATTCACGGGACAAATCGGGAATGGACGATTGGAAGTAGGGAATCAAATGGTTGTATTCGCATGCATGACAGGGATATACAATGGTTATATGACCGAGTACAATTACAAACAAAAGTAATCATTTCTCGTTTTCATACGAGTCCCGAATATGAAGCGAATAAGCTTGGTTATCGCGTTGTGAGCTGGAATGGTCGAAAAATAGAAGAAGAACAAATTGGAGTACTTACGCTAGTAGACCGCGCGGATATATATTGGCAAGAACCAAATGGACAGTTAACGAAAGTGAAAACGGTATTGCCAAATGAAAGATATCCAGTGTACTCAAAACGAAAAGATGGAATATATTATATAGGAAACAATTCGTATATTATAGATGAAACAGGAGAGAAAATTCGTTACGAGCAAATTCCTTCTTCGATTTTAAGTAATATATATAAACGGAAATACAATGTTCCGTAATGGCTACCGTATTATAGACGGTAGCTTATTTATACTTGGAGTTTAACTGCAACTATTGTATTTTGCTGAATATAATACAGTACAGATAGGGGGCGGTTATATTATGAAAAGTGAATTTGCGTTTAAAGTTTTCTTAGTAACGACCTGTTTATTTATCGTGTATTTATATGCGTTTCTCGTCTTTTCTTTTTATGTTCCATATGTTGATTTAATATTGTTCTTCGGATTTATTTGGGCGTTTGTGAAAGCAAGGGAAGGAGAGAAGAGTATATATCGGCGCATTACCCTATGCGGGACGGCCGTTCTCGTTATTTTGTACTTTTTTATTATGCATGATTTTTGGAGAGGAATGTAAAAAAAGCATACGATTAATCGTATGCTTTTATATCTGTTAATGATGGAAGAGAGGCAATTGCACCGTAATTTGTACATGTGATAGCGCCTACTTTATTTGCAAAGGAGATAAACGCTGTTAAGTCTTTGAAATGATACGAAAGTGTATGTTCACTTTGGGCAATCTGATATAACATTGCTCCAACGAAAGCATCACCAGCACCAGTTGTATCGACTTGTTGAATGGAAATAGAAGAGACAATGGTTTGACCTTCATTTGTCGCAAGAAGGGTACCGTCTTTTCCAAGTGTAATAGCTACTACTTTTGCGCCATAATTTAATAATTTGAGTGCAGCTTGTTGTAAATCACTTTCTTTAGAGAGCATAGTAGCTTCCTCTTGACTTACTTTTACGAAGTGTGCATGTTTTATAAAGGTTAGACAATCTTGAGAGAATTGTTCTGTATTTGTAATGAGTGCACTTCGATAATTTGGATCAAAAGAAATAAAATGGCCGTTATCTTTCGCATATTGTAACAACTGGAAATACGTTTCTTTTAATGGGCTTGATAGTAAAGCTGTCGCTGAACCGAAATGTATTAAATCATTTGTTTGTATTTTTGATAAATCAATGCTATTGAATTGATATTCACCATCTGCACCACGCATAAAAGTAAAATCACGTTCGCCATCTTGATCGATGGATACGAATGCAAGTGTTGTTTGTTTATCTTTTATGAGCATGGATGTATCGACTTGCGCACGCTGTAAAGTTTGTTCAAGAAACTCACCAAATGGGTCGTTTCCTACTTGCCCCATAAATGTAGCGTGTCCACCTAATTTTGTAATCGCAGCAGCAACGTTAGCGGGTGCTCCACCAGCTTTTTTTTCGAAATCTGAACCGTTTACTAAAGAAACGTTAGTATTTCGGCACACAAAATCAATTAATAGTTCACCTATACAAAAGACATTTCTCATACAATCCCTCTTTTCAGTTTATATTGTGTGATGGTAAAGTTTAGTTTTGCATCTGAAAAGATTGCGATATGATGTTTCATGTCTTTTCGAGGAAAAACTCGGGACGTAAAGACTGTTGAACCATCGTATAAGAAAATTTCCACGATGCTTTTATCTACAAATATTTGTAGTTCTATCGTATCTTGAATATCGATTTTTTTACAGCGTTCAAATCCATATTCTCCGCCAAATTGATGGTAGAAGTTGCCCCTGTCTATAGAAATAGTACCTTGTTCCCGATTAAATGTAATGGGGAAACATTCCTCCTCATTGTGGAAGAGAGAAAGCCCAAAACGCTTTGCATCTTCTGTTTTAAGTGTAACAATTAATTCATAGGAGCCTTCATCATCAAGCGTTGATAATACATTTAATCCAGCTGTTATATCTCCTGAAATGTCTTTTTTTGTTGTTCGTAGTTTTGTTAATTCTGAAACTGGTTTTTGTTTTATGATGTTATCTTCTAATGTTAATTCACGTGGAAGTGTTAGGCAATGAGCCCACATATAATCATCAGAAGGATATGTGATTTCACTTGATCCTGCCCAAGCAAATAATAGGCGACGACTAGTAGCGTCTTCTAAAGTTTGAGGGGCATAAAAATCGAATCCTTTATCAGCTTCGTAATAGGAATCAATATGGAAATATAAATTTTTAATATCGAAATGACCTATAGCATAAACGACATTGTATACATTGTGAAAGTTTTCTCCGTCTTTTTCAATTCCTTGCGGTGAAAAGAGAAGTACATCTTTCCCTGATAATTGGAAGTAATCGGGGCATTCCCACATAAATCCAAATTCTTTTAAATTTGTTGTAATTTCGCCTTGGAAATGCCAATTGTATAGGTCTTGTGATTTGTATAGTAATAGAGTTCCTGTTGTATTTTCACGTTGGGCACCGAGTAACATATAGTACATATCATTATGTTTCCAGACTTTTGGATCACGTACATGTTTTGTATATCCGTCAGGAATTATATCAATAACAGGATTATTACTATATTTCGTCATCGTATATTGTGAATCCATTGTTGCCATACATTGTTTTGCATCACGGGAATCATCAGGATTTTTTATATTCCCTGTATAAAGTAAATGAAGAAGGCCATCTTTTACGATAGCACTACCAGAATATGCACCGTGTGATTCATAGCTTTCAGTAGGGATGATGGCTACAGGCATACGCTCCCAGTTAATAAGGTCTTTTGACTTCACATGTCCCCAATGCTTCATTCCATGAATGGGACCAAATGGATACCATTGATAAAAAACGTGATATTCATCATTGTAGTATGATACACCGTTAGGATCATTCATTAATCCAAATGGTGGATGGATATGATAAATTGGTTTCCATGAATCTTGGTTTGCAATTTCATATAAAGAATGTAATTCGTCTTTATTAGATTGCAGTATTGTTTTATATTTTGACATAGGTTTTCACCCCGTTATTATTTACTTTCTTTATATAAAATGAATGTGGCAACAAAAGCAGTGATAACTGCAATAGCGAAGCCAATTATATAGTGAATCATGTTCATCATGCCAAGAGGTGCAACAATTGTAAGCATCGGAATACCTGTTAAACCGTATGCGTTAGCTGCTACTTGCATCCAAACAACGTAAGCGCCTCCAATTGCGCCGCCAATAGCTGCTGCAATAAATGGTTTACCTAGTTTTAAATTGACACCAAAAATAGCTGGTTCTGTAATTCCTAAAAATGCTGAAGCTGCTGCCGGAATTGCAATTTCTTTCGTTTTTTTGTTTTTTGTTTTGAAATAGACAGCTAAAGTAGCGCCGCCCTGTGCAACGTTCGCCATTGACCAAATAGGGAGTAAGAAATTGACACCGATATCTTTATTTGCGAGTAAGCCTGCTTCAATAGCATGGAAGCTATGATGTAAGCCAGTAAGAACAATTGTTGAATATAGACCACCGAATATAAGACCAGCTACTGGTCCTGCAAATTGATAAATTGTATTTAAAAGGTACGTAATACCGTCACCGATTTTATATCCAATTGGTCCAATAATAATAAGTGATAAAAAGCCAGTTATAATAATTGTTAAGAATGGTGTAACTAATAAATCTAAAGAGTTCGGAACACGTTTTCGAAGTTCTTTTTCAATTGTACTCATAACGTATACGCATAATAAAATAGGTAAAACAGTACCTTGATAGCCAATCATATCAATATCCATGCCAAGGAAATGTAAAACAGTTGGTTTTGCATTTGAAAGAGTCCAAGGATTTGTTAAGCTTGGGTGAGTTAATATACCACCAACAACTGCCCCTAAGAAAATATTTCCACCAAATTCTTTAGCGGCACTTACTCCAATTAAAATAGGTAAAATAATGAAAGCTGCACTTGAGAACATATCAAGTAATTGGATAAGTGAGTGATCTCCAGGAACTAATTTAAACGCTTTCAACATTCCGAGTAGACCCATAAGTAAACCGCTTGCGACGATAGCTGGAATAATTGGAACGAAAATATTGGATAGTGTCTTTGCTAGGCGGGCGATAGGATTCATTTTTTTCTTAGGTATATCGTTTGATGTTGTAGAATCTAGTTCGGCTATTCCAATTAGTTTTGAGAATTCATCATATACTTTGTTTACTATGCCAGTTCCAAAAATAATTTGATATTGCTCGGTCGTTGCGAAAGCACCTTTTACTCCATCGATGTTTTCGATTTCTGCAGCGTTTATTTTCGTATCATCCTTTAATATAAGACGAAGGCGAGTCGCGCAATGTGTGGCACGAACAATGTTTTCCTTTCCACCAATGTTCTGTAATACTTGATTTGCAATTTGTTTCATATCCATAAAAATTCCCCCTTACTATAAATTTCTCTTGTGGAACCGGTTCCGCAATAAGTTAAAATAAAAAACAGGGAAATGATGTTGAAAATCCTGTTTTTAAAATGTGGAACCGGTTTTAATTTTATTATAGAGCGCCTTTATATTTTGTCAACGCTTTCTTGGATTTTTAATGTATAACGAGAGTGTAATATTTTTGGTATAGTTTTGTTTTCAACAAGCTGTGAAAGAGAAGTGGCAGCAAGCTTTCCAGCATACTCATAGTCAAACGCAATTGTCGTTAAGCTAGGGTGTACCATTTCTGAAATATCATATCCACCGAATCCTGTTACAGAAATATCACCTGGTACAGAAAGGGAGTGGGAGTGAATCACTTTCATTGCGCCAAGAGCGATGTTATCTGTAGCACATACGATAAGAGTTGGGCGATTATTATCTAAAATATGTTGTACTTGTTTCATGGCATCTTCTATGCGGAAAGTTGTTTCGTAATATGAAACGTTGCAAGCCGGTTCTAAATTTTCAATTGCTTTTTGAAAACCATTTTTTCGATTTATTCCAACAGAAATATCATCTTTTTCTATCCCTAAATAGGCAATATGTCGATGACCTTGTGATAACACGTATGCCCCTAACTCATAAGCTGCATCATAATCATCGTGAACGAGGCAATATTGATCTTTATATTCTTGCCCGACGAATAAAATAGGGATGTTTGAATTAGCCATAATTTTTTGATGTTCATTCGTTAATGTTTTTGTTAATAAAATAATGCCAGCTACTCTTTGTTTTATAAAGTTTTCCATAGCTTGTATTTCAGTTTCGGTTGTTTGATTTGCATTTGCTACAAGCATTTGATAGTTATTTTCCTGTAATGTTTTATCAATCCCGATAAGTGTTTTCATTGTAGCGAAGGAGTCTAATCGGGGGATGATGACACCAATTAAATTTGTTGTTTTTGCTTTTAAACTTTGAGCAAATGTATTGGGAGAGAAATTTGTTTCCTGAATAATACCTTCGATTTTAAGTTTTGTTTTATCACTTACATATCCGCCGTTTAAGTAACGAGAGACTGTGCTTTTTGCAACTCCAGCCAATTTGGCGATATCTGCAATTGTTTTAGCCATAGTATTTCACCTTCGTATTCATAAAAATGTTAACTTTATTATAGGGAGAATTAGAGATGACGTAAACAAGAAGAGGGAAAGAAAAAACCACCTCACGTATATGAGGTGGAATAATTGTTAATATCTAGGCTTAAATGTATGACAACAAGTCTCTACACTCGTTGCTACAGAACTTTCTAGCGTCTCGTTTGTTAAAACAGCAGCTGTATATGAATCATTTTCAGTTTGACCAGTTTCATCTGCATCAGGCTGAACGATGATCGCACTTGCTTGACAAAAGTTACCTTGTCCCCAAAAAGAACAGTTGGAAACAGAACATCTTACTTCTGGCATAAAACTCCCTCCTTATACATTAGTTTGGGATTTTACGCCCATTTCATGTGTAGAAGGAGTTTCCTTTTCTCGTTACTTTTTCGTTTGCTCAAGCCATTCTTTTAATTTGTCTTTCGGCTGTTCACCGCTAATACGGCTCACTTCTTTGCCATCTTTAAAATGAATGATTGTTGGTGTACCTTGAATTTTATATTCATCCCAAGGAGCATCTAATTTTTCAATATCCATAACTTTCATATCAACGTTCAAGTCTTTAGCCATTGGTACTACGACAGGAGATAATTTTTGACAATGAACGCAAGATGTTTGATAAAAGTATACTGTTTCTTCTTTTTTCTCTTTTAAGTTCTTTTGAAGATCTGAAAGAGAAATTTTATTTGTGTAGTAGTCAGAACCGTTTGTCTTACTTTCAGTAGGATTATCAATTTTTTGGCTAGTAGCATTTTTTTCTTCCATTTGTGTTACTGCAAAAATTGCCACGAACAAGGCGATAATAATACCACCAAATATAAGCATTTTTTTCATTCTTTCATCTCCTTATTTGTTTTTGATGACAATAAAGCTACAAACAGCGATTGTAATAAAGCCGATAAGTGCTAAAAACGGGATTGTCACAAAGCCGAACCAGTTTATGTATTCTCCCGTACATGGTACACGTCCACAAGCTGCCCCAGCAGCTGAAAATGCTGCGACTTTTTGAATTGCATAGTGATATAAAGAAATACAAGCGCCAATAGTTGCGATTGGTAAAGAATAACTTGTGATGCGATAGTCTTTTTTTGCTACAGCAATACCAAGCCATAAAACGAATGGATACATAAAAATGCGTTGATACCAACAAAGGACACAAGGCTCAAATTTCATGATTTCGGAAAAGTACAGACTTCCTAGTGTAGCAATAAAAGAAGCTCCCCATGCGGTAAGTAAAGCATATTCTTGCTTTTTTTCTCGTCCCATATTTTATACCTCTCTTATAATAGTTACATACTAAATTATAGTATGAAGTGGTATGGAAAAGAAAGAAAAAATATGTTTATCAATAAAAGTTTTATAAGAGGAAACTTTTATTAGTATTAATATTTTAAAAAAGCGCCATTCTCTGGAAGAGAATAGCGCTATATTTTACATTTGAATTTGTTCTACTTCTTCTACATGCGACTTTTGGGATGCGTGGTCAATATATTGAAATAGGAGCTGCAATTGTTTATCAACTTCTGGCAGTTCTTTACTGTATTGATAAGCGTGTAAAAAATGCTCAATACGCTTAGAAAATAATTGATCGTTCGTTTGAACCATGAGAACGAGTAATTTATCCCAATTACAGCAATACGTGTAATAGAGAGCTTTATCATAGTCGTTGTATGTTTGCACTGTGTACCCTCCTTACCGAGAGTTATATATAGTGTGTGATAAGTAAGGGGAAATACACTTGAAAGAATTTGTTAAGAAAAAAAGTGAATGAAAAGAAAAAACGAGGAGTTTCCTCGTTTTTTAAGCTTTTGGCATTGGCGTAGGTGTTGGTTTGCCATAACCTTCTTTGTATTTATTATCGATATAGTTACGAATTTCAAGCGTTGATTTTCCTTTTTGTTTCATGGAAGCAGATTCAACTGCGATTTCTAGGCAATTGACGCAAGTCGTTGCGTGGGAATCCCAAACAACTTCACCATTCTTTTTAATTTCACGAATAAAGCAGTTTTTATTATTTTTATGTCCTACACTTTCACCGCAACCACAATAGCATGGAATCCAATCTAATAGCTCTGCATTTTGTCCAGCGACGGTGTAGATATCTTTCATTTGTGGATCAAGCTTATCTAGGAAGGCCGGAAGTGTGTCGACTCCTTTTGTTTTCTCTTGAATGTCAGCTTGCTGAGTGTGCGATGCATGGTCATGTTCTTCTTTTTTTGATTCAGAAGATTTTTGGTCATTTGTACCAGTACTTCCGCATCCAGCAAGAATTAAACTTAGTACTGCAAGTAAAGAAAATACATACTTTTTCATTCGCTTGTCCCCTTTACAAATGTATTAATCAAATTGTATCAGAGATTACGGTGTATCGGTTGAAGATTTTTTTGACTGATTTTTGAAGCGCCATCTTAGCGAATGAAATAGAAATAAAATTGGGATATAAGCGTATACAATATATAAACCAGCTTGAGATAGTATGGTATTTAATGTGTTGATACTTTCACGGTTTGTGAAAAGCAGAGAAGCTGAAAATATGATGAAAATAAAAAACGGTAATGTAAATTTAAATGAAATATGAAAGGAGCGCTTCATCGTTTGACATGATGACCAAATAGTTAAGCAAAGGTTTGGTAAAATAATTAAAAACCAAACGAAAATAATAATATATTCAAAACGCTGAATAAAAGGAACTTTAATTATTTTTAACATCGTTAAAGTAGGCCAAATAGTACGGTTTAATTGTCCCTCGCTATAATACATAAAAGATACGATAGCTAAAATTACATAAATTAAGGTGCTAAAAGCAATTCCAGCATGGGCCCATCTTTTTAAGGATTTTCCTTTTTTAATAAATGGATAGAAGATTAAGATTGTCTCGAAACCAAGAAACTCTAACGCAGAGTGTTTTGCTGATATAAGCATGTCAAAAGGTGAATGTGTAAAAATAGGTAAAATATTGCGGAAATGTGCATATTTCATTGGATAAATTAAAAAGAATACAACGAAAATAGGTAGAACGACTCCCCAAAAACATATTCCGGTTACAGAGCGAAATCCACCCTTTATAATATAGCAAGTCACTAATAAAAACATAAAGGTTAGTTTCCATAACTTAATGGTAGGGAAAATCCAAACTTGTATTACTTCCATATATGTACGAAGAACAGTAAGGCAAAATAATAAGCAATAAAGAGTGAAAATTACAGAAAATATAGAGCCAATCCATTTTCCAAAGGTGGTTGTATGAATGCTAATTAAATCTCCGTCTTTTTCAAGCATTTTTAACATACAAAACAGTACAATATGAGTTGCAATCCCCGCAATAATAAGAGAAATCCAAGCATCATAACCTGCATTTTTCAAAATTACACGTTGATAGCCGAGAATTCCTATGCCGATTTGGAGAGAATGCAATAAAATAAATGCAAAATATGGAGAGACAGTTTTTGTCTTATTCATTGTATTCATTGCTCATTTCACCTCACTATTCCCCGATTCCAGATTGTACAATATTAAGATCTAAATTTATATCCACCGCTACGTTTTTATACATATTTCGAATTTGTTTTATATTCCATTTTCTCGTATGGCTTCTAATTTCATCTCGTATTCCTAAAGGGTCAATTTCCTTTTCTTGAAATTGTTTTATTAAATCTTCACAGTCTTTTTCAACATTTTGTTCAATTTGTTTTTTTATATAATTGATATTTGTTTTTTTTCTTAGATCAATCCAATTAGGAGAGTTTTTAATTAATCCATTTAATTTTAAATGAATTTTTACTTTTGGTATGTCGCCAGTTTGATCTATATCATACTTATTTTCTCCAGCTAAGTTTTGTATAACAACCATACCTTTATGCTTATCCTTTTTTATTACTGCTTCGTAACGTCCATTTTTCGTAGGATTAATAAGTAATTTTGCTAAAACAGAATGTCTTTTATCTGTATACATGACTACTTTATCGCCTTTTAAAAAGGCAAGTCCTTTGACAGCGATAGAATGATTATCGTCCATTTTAATATAAGGAACATAGGCATCACATACAGAAGAGTAATAATTATATAAAAAAATGTTTAATGTGGTTTGTGGGATGTTCTCATTTCTTATATTTTGCTCGAGTAAATCAGCGATATATAAAGACCCATTTTTTTTTCCGTAATTTAAAAGCTCTTCAGCCGATCCATCTACAATTGCTAGTTGTACATCACGCCCGATATTTGGGTCACGTTGTAAGTTAGTAATAATCTCTCCCATTCCGCGTTCTCCTAGAGCCTTTCCAAATAGGACAACACGCATTTGACCTACAACAACATTGTGAGGAGATTTCGCATTCAATCGTGAAGCAATTGTTTCAAGTGAACGGGCAGATGTTGTTTGAGTCTCTGGCTTAGACTTTACACCATGTGTGTACTCTGGGAATAGAATAGTTCCTTGGAATCTTTTGTTTTTTGTGATATCAAATCCAGCAATATGAATAATACGCTGTGCATCTACTATATACGTTTGTGTACAGCCAGTTTGTAAAACGAAGAAGATAATGATAAGGTGCAATAAAATTTTCTTCATTCATTCTCACCATCACGTTTTTGCTTCGATTTGTTTGGATTATAGCGCCATTTTGATTTTGGTCTAAGAAAAGAAGGTCTTTGAGCCGTTTGGCTAAATGGTAATCGAAGAAAACCTTCTGCTGTACCTAAACCACGAAATGGATATAAAGGTAATAAATAAGGTGATCCAAGTGATTTTAATTTAATTAAATGAGCTAAAATAAATACAAATCCGACAATAAGGCCTAATCCTCCAAATGCACCGGCTAAAAGAATAAGCGGAAAGCGTAATAAACGGATAGTAGAAGACATCTTTACAGTCGGTGTTGTGAAAGATGCAAGTGCGGATAAAGCAACTGCAATTAATAAAATTGTACTTGTTAAAGCTGCTTCAACAGATGCTTGTCCAATTACAATCCCCCCAACAATCCCAATCGTTTGTCCGACTTTCGTTGGTAAACGTGCTCCTGCTTCACGAAGCAATTCAATTGTAATTTCTAAAAAGAGTGCTTCTAGAATAGGAGGGAAAGGTACGTTAGCTCTCGAGAAAATAATAGGACCTAGTAAATCAGCAGGAATCATTTGATAATGATATGTTAAAGCCGCTGTATAAATAGCGGAGGAAAAAAGAGAAAATATAGCTCCGAAAAAACGAATAACACGAAAAAAAGATCCAATCATCCACGGTAAATAATAATCTTCTGGTGAAATGAAAAAATCCAGTAACGTTGTTGGTCCTGATAAAGCATATGGAGAGCCATCTGTTAAAATTAAAACTTCTCCGTTAATTAATGCAAATACAGCTCGATCTAATCGTTCTGTAGGTAATAGAACGGGAAAAGGTGAATTGCTATTATCACTAATAAATTGCTCAATCATAGTTGCATCAAATGGGACATCAAAGTCAATGTCTTCTAACCGTTGAATTGCGGTGTTGACAAATTGTTCATTTGTAATTCCTTCTATATAAGCAACTGCTACTTTCGTTTTTGATATAGATCCGACGGTAACTTCTTTAAAAATGAGTTGCTCCGTTACGATATTTCGGCGTAATAAGTGGATATTTGTATCAAGGTTTTCAACGAAACCGATTTTAGGCCCGATTACGCTATACTCATTTTCTGTATCGTTATATAATCGTTTTCCTAAAACAGTACTTTCGGCACGAATTAAAGCATATTGATCAGGATTCGAAGTGTTTTTTAAGCGTATTAAAATATATCCACCTAATAATTTTTCACGAATATCATCAATAGAAGGGGAGGTAATAATGTCTTCAATAGAGATGATATTATATAAATCAGAGATGTTTTGGATTTGTTCCGATTCCTTTTTTATAGGAGTTAAAATGAATTGTTTAATAATAAGTGCTTCCACGACAGATTTATAATAAAACAAGCACAACGTTTCATCTTTAAGTATGTTATAAGAGACAAAATCGCTTGATTCTTTCATGGTTTGTATAAATTCTGGAATAGAACAAAGTGTTTTTGTATTAGTCTTTTTTGATTTCTTAGATGATAAACCGAACATTTTCTCACCCCTAACTTACATCATTTACTTGTGTTAGTTTTTGGGAAAGACGGGAATTTATACTTAAAAATTGAAAGTTCATAAAGAAAAGGAAGAGTAGTGAATGTCTCTTCCTTTTTAGCTGTTTAATTTGTTTTTTGTTCTTTAATAGACTTCACTAATTTCATCATTTCCGCTCGTATATCTTCTCTTTTTACATTTAATTTTTCGGCAATTTGTTTCATGTCCATTCCATCTTTTTTCATCTTTAACACATCATCAAGAGGGGTATTGCTTTTTTGAGAGATGATTGTTAACACAGTAAGATGACGCAATTTGATGTTATATTCTTTCATTTTTTGCTTTAGCTGATCCGGTGTGGATTTTTGCATAGTTGCTAACTGTTGTAGCAGCGCTTGCTTTGTTTCTTTATTTATATGATGCTTTTTCAGCTTACTTGGATCTACACCGAAATGCTCGGCTGTTTTCTCCCAAGATTTATTTTGCTTATAGTAAGCTAAAACATCTTTAATTTCTTTTTTACTCATTCTTGCAATGTGAGCAGCTTTCCAAATTTCATGTTTGTTATAGCCGAGTTTTTCGAGCGACTGCATTTCTTCTTCTGAAATTGGTTTATGTTGATGGAATGTTACTTCTTTTGGCGTGGCAGCGGAAGCGGGGAAAGTAGATATCCCACATAATAATGCTGTCATAGTCATGCTTAATGCAATTTTTTTGTACATATAAATTCCTCCTAGATGGATAATGTGGAAAACTGTACATATATCATTTCCATAAAATGTGAAATACTTGTGAACAAGTTAAGTTTTTTTATTCACAGTATGGAATGACGTTTTTAGAAGTTTTCCAACATAAAACATTGATTAATAGTAAAAAACTAAGGTATAATCGAAATTGAAAATCAATATCAATACTAACGATAAACTTATACATATAGATAAAAATAAGGGAGAGAAAAATATGACTACATATACTTCCATCGCAAATGTGATTAAAGAAAGACGCTCTGTTCGTACATTTACAGACAAAGCAGTAGAAAAAGATTTATTAATTGAACTATTAAACGATGCAACATGGGCACCTAATCATAAGCACCGTGAACCATGGAATTGTAAACTATACATCGGAGAAGGCCGCAAGAAATTAGTAGATGCAGTATTAAACTCTTTCACAGAAGAAGAAAGAGCGAAACGCGGTAAAATTTTATCAGATCGTTTCTTAAGCACACCTGCACAAATCGTTGTGTATATAAATGAAGATCCACGTCAAATTCAGCGTGATGAAGATTACGCTGCAACATGTGCATTTATGCAAAATTTCCAACTTCTTGCTTGGGAACGCGGATTAGGATGTGTTTGGAAATCAGGCGGATTAAACTATAATCCATT
Source organism: Bacillus sp. M13(2017) (assembly GCF_002218325.1). Lineage (NCBI taxonomy): Bacteria > Bacillati > Bacillota > Bacilli > Caryophanales > Bacillaceae > Bacillus > Bacillus sp. M13(2017). The sequence continues at coordinate 40,715 of NZ_KZ268518.1, forward strand.
ATTTATAGAAGGAATCGGTTTAACAAGAGGCCAACGTATCGTTGGAATTCTTCATATCGGTTATTTTGATAAAGCGCCTGAAGGAAAAGCGCGTACTCCGATTACGGAGAAGATGGAGATTATTGAAGGTTAATAGATGAGACATTCTCGTTTTTGCGGGGGTGTCTTTTTATTATGCAATCAATCCTCATGAAAGCTTGTTCTCCATCATACACTTTCTTAAGGGAAAGTGTAAGGAGGGAAAATAATGAGAGCAAGTGACGATAAAGCACTGCAATATGCGATTGCGGAAATTACGGAAATTGCGACTGGATTTGGGCTTGATTTTTATCCGATGCGTTATGAAATATGTCCAGCGGAAATTATTTATACATTTGGTGCATATGGGATGCCAACAAGGTTTTCACATTGGAGTTTTGGAAAACAATTTTTCAGAATGAAATTACAATACGATTTAGGACTTAGTAAAATATACGAACTCGTTATTAACTCTGATCCATGTTACGCCTTTTTATTAGATACGAACTCGTTAATTCAAAACAAATTAATTGTAGCGCACGTTTTAGCACACTGTGATTTCTTCAAAAATAATATTCGTTTTTCAAATACGAAGCGGGATATGGTAGAAAGTATGTCGGCGACAGCTGAACGGGTGAAAGCATATGAGCATAAGTACGGAAAAGAAGAGGTAGAAACATTTTTAGATGCCGTACTTGCCATTCAAGAGCATATTGATCCCTCGCTTATGCGTCCGAAACTCACATGGAGTATCGATGATTTAGAAGAGGAAGAAATAGAAAAGAAAAAGGTGTCGCAATACGATGACTTATGGAATTTAGATAATCGCAATAAAAAACAGGAACGTTCCAATGTGCGTAAAAAGAAGAAAATCCCACCAAAGCCAGAGAAAGATTTACTTCTCTTTATTGAAGAATATAGCCGTGAGTTAGAAGATTGGCAGCGAGACATATTAACGATGATGCGTGAAGAAATGTTATATTTCTGGCCGCAGCTTGAAACAAAGATCATGAACGAAGGCTGGGCGTCCTTCTGGCATCAACGCATACTTCGCGAAATGGACTTAACATCTGATGAAGCCATCGAATTTGCGAAATTAAATGCAGGTGTTGTACAGCCATCAAAAACGAGCATTAATCCATACTACCTCGGTATTAAAATGTTTGAAGATATTGAAGAACGCTACAACAACCCGACAGAAGAAATGAAACGAAGAGGCGTCAAACCAGGATCTGGTCGTGACAAAATCTTTGAAGTGCGCGAAATCGAATGGGACGTATCGTTCTTAAGAAACTACTTAAATAAAGATCTCGTAATGAGAGAAGATATGTACTTATTCCAGCGCCAAGGAAAAGAATATAAAGTAATAGATAAAGAGTGGGAACATGTACGTGATCAGCTCGTAAATATGCGTACAAATGGCGGCTTCCCGTACTTAGTAGTAGAAGATGGAGACTACTTAAAGAACGGGGAATTATACATTAAACATAGTTACGAAGGAATCGAGCTTGATTTAAAATACTTAGAAAAGGTATTACCATACCTTCATCAGCTGTGGGGAAGAACAGTGCATATGGAGTCGATTGTGGAGAGTAAGGGCGTTGTGTTTTCTTATGATGGGAAGATGGTGCATCGGAAGTATGTGTGATGGAAAGAACGGACATAGAATGCTATGTCTGTTCTTTTTTTATTTGGAACAAGGTAAAATATGCTATTCTTGAAAAAAGGGAGTTACATAGAGAAATGGAGCGATTCAAATGAGCAAAATAGGGGTATGCAAGGTAGATGTTACGCCACCTGTCGGTATTGATTTTGTCGGTTATCATAGAGAGACAGGGATAAATAATATTGAAGAGCGTATTTATGGGACAGTTTTTGTATTTGAAAAAGATGAAATGAAAACTGTGTTTATAAGTATTGATAATATCGGGATGTTAGTAGAAGATACGAATATGATTCGTGAGCGAGTAGCAAGTAGGCTTCACGTACCATTTGAGCGAATAACAGTTGTTTATACACATACACATTCCGGTCCAGAGACGGTCGGTGATGATCGGCTAGTGCAGTCGTATAAAATGATTTTAGTAAATAATGTAGTGCACGGTGCGGTTACTGCGAATAACAACTTGAAGCGATGTGAAGTTGGCTGGGGTGTTACGAAAGGTGATATTGGGATAAATCGAAGAGAGAGAACATCTGATGGAAGAGCAAAGATGGGAACAAATATAGAGGGCGTTGTAGATAAAAGAATTGGGATGTTAGCAATAAGAAATGCTGAAACGAAGGAGCTATCTGGTATTGTAGTATTTTGTACTGCGCATCCGAATGTTTTAAAAGGTGATAGCGATGTATTATCAGCGGATTATCCTGGAATGACGAGGGAGGTTCTTGAGAGGATCGTAAACTGTCCTGTTATTATTGTGCAAGGAGCTGCTGGTAATGTAAATGCGAAATATCGCGGTTCAAGGGAAGCATTAAAGAAAATGGCTTACACACTTAGTGGGCATGTATTAACGATGTTGCCAACAGTTACATACAGCCCAATTGTAAATTTAAGAACAGTTTCGAGTACGATGCAAATGAAGTTGAAAGATATTCCTGGAATAAATGAGATACGAAGCATGGCTCAATTAGCAGAGAAACAGTGGGGCGTGAATACGGATGAATGGCTTACTATCGTTTTAGAAAAATATAAGCAAGGTATTCGGCAATTAAGTATTGATTTAGAAGTGCAAATGTTTCAAGTTAATGATGGTATGTTCTCAGGTATACCGATGGAACCTTTTTCGGAAACGGCATTAAAGGTGAAAGAGCGTCTTCAAAATGAACTAGCTTTCTTTGGTGGATATACGAACGGATATATTGGTTACTTACCAACGAAAGAAGAATTCGCATATGGTGGATATGAAGTGGAATTAAGCCCTATAGTGTATGGACCGGTTACGAATTTATTGATGCCACTGGAGGAAAATACTGCAGAGCTGATTGTGAAGAAGGTTACGGGTTTATGTAATAAAGTGAACCTTTAATGAGACAGATTTTTGAACGCAGAGTAAAGAATATGACTCATTGTTTGATTTTGTTAAGTCAACGTAATTAATAATGATTATCATTATTAATTACGTTGACTTCTGAAAAAAGAAAAACTAGAATTTATAAAGGGATCTTCAATTGTTCGCTATCATTTGTATAGGAGGTAAGTTATGTTGTATAGCTTTATTTCTATAAGATGTAGGTTGGCTCTTTATAGTTTTGGTGTTCTTTTTATTTTTTGTTGTATAGTATTTTTGGTGAATCAGAAGGTGTATGCAGAAGATGTACCGTGGACATCAGTTTCCAATGAGGGAGAACGTGTACTTTTTCAAGAACAATCTTTGTATAGTAATGATCGAAGGGGAGAAGATCTTGTTTCACCTTCATTTGAAGGGCGTAAACATGGTGGGGAAGATTGGGGATACTTATTAAGAGACAGTAATTTTAATTATCCATCTAATATCCTTACACATTCTATAATAGGAAGAGATGATCGAATTAGAGTTACTGATACAACTTTGTATCCTTATAGGGCTATAGTACACTTAGTAATTCAATTTAATGGACAAGAGGTTTATGGGTGTACAGGAGCGCTAATTAGTAAAGATACAGTATTTACAGCTGGGCACTGTGTTTACAATAAAAAGCTTGGTGGATGGGCAAAAAATGTTATTGTGACTCCTGGTAGAAATGGAAACCAAGCACCGTATTTGCCTTATAGTTGGACAAAGCTTTATTCAGTAAGTGGATGGACTGATGATGGAGATTCGGAATTTGATTATGGAGCCATTAAATTAAATGGATCTCCTGGAGATTATACAGGTTGGTTAGGGTATAGAACTACTAATGTAGAGTCTCCAAAGGGGTTACTTGCAGTAGTTCCAGGGTATCCATGTGATAAAGTAGGAAATGAAAAATATACTATGTGGAAAGATTATGGACCAATTGAAGGCACTAGTCCTAGAGTGTTAACATATAAGATGGACACTTATGGATGTCAAAGTGGAGCACCTGTATATCATGACTATTCTCGTACGGGTGTAACAATAATAGCTACCCATACAGTAGGAAGGAATTCTTGGAATTCTGGAAATCGGGTGACAGATGATGTTTTTAATAATCTTAAAAAATGGTCTGAATAAATATAATAAGTTTATATGGATTTTATGTTGTGTATTGGTCATAATCATAATGTCTAGTTCTATAGCAAATAATGAAAAGAAGTTTAGTAAGGTTGTTAATTCTATAACTTTTCACGTGAAAAATAAAGAAAAGCAGCCAATAAAAGATTTTGAAATTATACTTATGAAAGACGAGTCACCTGAACCCAGTAAAGAAATTGGGATCTCAATAGGGAGAACAAACGAAGAAGGAAAAGTTATTTGGAGGAATGTGAGAACGGGAAAATATATCGTCTTTTTGCCAAATAACGAGACGCAGATGGTTATGATTAATGACAGAGATGAAACGAAAAAAATAAACATATCATTGTAGAAAACGAATCCATTGGGATTTGTTTTCTTAGGTTGTGGCATTAAAAAATTTTACGTGGAATGGATCTAACTTTATGTGAAGAAGCTATTGATTTTGAAAATTTAAATACAGGTGTATTTCAGTTATTAAAAACACGTATTTATACATTGGTTTAATCGTACAGAAAGTTATAGAACTATACGTAAAAGAACTTGGAGATATCTAAGTTCTTTTTTATCTGGCTATTTGCCGGGCAGTAAGACCCCCACCTCAAAATTCAGCGGAAGCAAAGAAGTTAGGTGGGGGATCAACTGTCCGTAAAAGCCCGATTGGTGAGGGCTGATTAAAGTTTCACTTTATTTGTTTCAAATTTGTGAAAGAAAGCCATATATATTGAAATTAGTTTTTTTATATTCTATCATATACCCATACAGGTATAGGTTATTTGTGATGTGTTAGAAAATTAAATAATCAATAAGATGGAGGTTTGAAATATGTTCAGAAAAATAGTTGTAGTAGGCGGAGTTGCAGGCGGGGCATCAGTAGCTGCAAGGCTTCGTCGTTTAAGTGAGGAAGATGAAATTATTATGGTTGAGCGCGGTGAATACATTTCATTTGCAAACTGTGGATTGCCATATTATATTGGCGGTGTCATTACAGAAAGACAAAAGTTATTAGTACAAACTGTTGAAAGGATGTCAAAGCGTTTTAATTTAGATATACGTGTATTGAGTGAAGTGGTAAAGGTTAATAAAGAAGAGAAAACAATTACGATAAAGAATGTAACTACAAATGAAACATATAACGAGGAATATGATGTTTTGATTCTTTCACCAGGGGCGAAACCAATTGTTCCACCTATTCCGGGCATTGAAGAAGCGAAGGCGTTGTTTACGTTACGAAATGTACCTGATACAGATCGTATAAAAGCGTATATTGATGAGAAGAAACCACGTCATGCGACGGTTATTGGTGGAGGATTTATTGGAGTGGAAATGGTTGAGAATTTAAGAGAACGCGGGATTGAGGTTACTCTTGTAGAGATGGCAAATCAAGTGATGCCACCAATTGATTACGAAATGGCGGCATATGTACATGAGCATATGAAGGTGCACAATGTTGAGCTTGTTTTTGAAGATGGTGTAGATGCGTTAGAGGAGAATGGGACTGTTGTACGTTTAAAAAGTGGCTCAGTTATAAAAACAGATATGATTATTTTAGCAATTGGTGTACAACCAGAGAGTAGTTTAGCGAAAGATGCAGGATTAGCATTAGGAGTTAGAGGAACGATAAAGGTAAATGAGAAATTTCAAACATCTGACCCATATGTATATGCAATTGGTGATGCGATTGAAGTGAAAGATTTTGTTATAGAAACAGAAACGATGATTCCTTTAGCTTGGCCAGCTAATCGTCAAGGTCGCATGTTAGCAGATATTATCCATGGTCATACAGATTCTTTATATAAAGGTACGATGGGAACTTCTGTGGCTAAAGTTTTTGATTTAACAGTTGCTTCGACTGGAGTAAATGAGAAAATATTAAAACGATTAAATATACCCTATGAGGTAGTACATGTACAGGCAAATTCTCATGCAGGATACTATCCAAATGCTACGCCAGTGCTAATAAAATTAATTTTTAATAAAGATAGCGGAAAGATTTACGGAGCACAGGCTTTAGGACGTGACGGGGTAGATAAGCGTATAGATGTTATCGCGACGGCAATGAAGGCAAACTTAACAGTAATCGATTTACCGGATTTAGAATTATCATATGCCCCGCCGTATTCTTCTGCAAAAGATCCAGTAAACATGGTGGGGTATGCTGCAAGTAATATAGTAGATGGTTTTGTGGACACAGTGCAATGGCATGAAATAGATCACATTGTTGAAAATGGTGGGTACCTTATTGATGTTCGAGAGCCTAATGAACTAAAACAGGGAATGATTAAAGGCACTATTAATATTCCATTAGATGAATTACGTGATCGATTGGATGAAGTGCCAATGGACAAAGAAATATATATCACTTGTCAACTTGGTATGAGAGGGTATGTTGCAGCGCGTATGTTAATGGAAAAAGGATATAAGGTAAAGAATGTAGATGGTGGTTTTAAATTGTATGGGACAGTATTGCCAGAACGTGTTGTATATTGATATTTTTCATTTTCTACTTCAAGATTTAGTGGAAGATGAAAACCTATAGATTAAGGTTTTACTTTTTGTTTTGTGAACATATAAGGTGAAAATTAAAAATAGGGTTTACAAAATACCCTATAGGGTATAATATATTGTCATAGGTTATAAATAGTGACATAATGGTAATGAGGTGATTATACAATGGAATATAATCAAGACATGAAAAATAGATTAAAACGTATTGAAGGGCAAGTTCGCGGTGTGCTTCGTATGATGGAAGAAGGAAAAGATTGCCGAGAGGTTATTACACAGTTAACGGCATCTCGTTCTGCACTTGATCGTACAATTGGACTTGTTGTTGGGACAAATTTAGAGCAATGTTTGCGTGAGCAGTTTGAAAGCGGTAATGGTTCAAATGAAGAATTAATTAAAGAAGCTGTTCAATTACTTGTAAAAAGCCGATAATCTGTCAAACATAATTGTTGACAGATTTTCAAAAACACTTTAATATACCCGTACGGGTATATGTATGTAAATTATGGAGGAATCGACTATGAGTATAAAAGTGGATATGAATCTAGATTGTAAAGGTTTGGCTTGTCCGATGCCGATTGTAAAGACGAAGAAGGCGATGGAAGGATTGACGTCAGGGCAAGTGATTGAGGTTCAGGCAACAGATAAAGGGTCTATTGTGGATATACAAAGTTGGGCGAGTAAAGTAGGTCATCAATATATCGGGACGAAACATGAAGGTGATGTATTGATGCATTACGTTAGAAAAGCAAATGAGCATGAAATGAATGAAATAGTGAAATATCCTCATACAATTACGAATTCGGAAGTGGAAGAGATAGTATTAAGTGGTGAAGAGTGTATTGTAGTAGATGTTCGTGAAGCGGCGGAATTCGCTTTTGGTCATATTCCATCGGCTGTTTCCATACCGTTAGGAGAATTAGACGGTGCAGTGTTAGATCAAACGAAGCAAATTTATGTTGTTTGCCGAACTGGCAACCGTAGTGATGTAGCTTGCCACATGTTGAAAGAGAAAGGTTATGCAAATGTGAAAAATGTCATTCCAGGCATGTTAGAGTGGCAAGGGAATGTGGAAAAATAAAGTGAAACTTTAATCAGTGGGGTCTTACTGCCCATTAAAGCGGGATAAAATTTTTTAAACAAAAACATACCTATGGGGGTAATTAGATGAGTGTTAAAGCATTACAAGCAAAAGATGTTGCAGAGAAAGTTTTATTCGGGGAGTTGTTTATTTTAGATGTTCGTAATGAGACGGATTATGAAGATTGGAAAATTGAAGGAAAAGAAGTTACTTCAATAAATGTACCGTACTTTGATTTATTAGAGGGGGTAGATCATATTATCGGTGAACTACCTAAAGATAAAGATGTTTTAGTAGTATGTGCAAAAGAAGGATCTTCTATATTTGTGGCAGAGCAATTAACAGAGGCTGGATTAGAAAATATTTATTATTTATCTGGTGGTATGAAGGCTTGGAGTGAATATGTAAAGCCTATAAAAGTGGGAGATTTAAAAGATGGCGGAATTATGTATCAGTTTAACCGTCTTGGAAAAGGTTGCTTATCATATATGGTTATTTCAAACGGTGAAGCAGCAGTTATTGATGCAGTAAGAACAGTTGAAGCATACGAAGAGTTTGCGAAAGAGCATGGCGTTACGATTACGAATGTAATGGATACACATTTACATGCAGACCATATTTCTGGCGGACGTAAGTTAGCGGAAAAAGTAGGTGGTACGTATTGGTTGCCGCCAAAAGATGCAGAGGAAGTTGTGTTCTCATATAAACCGCTTGTTGAAGGATCTGTTATTACGGTTGGGGGTACTAAAATTGAAATTGACGCATTATACTCACCGGGGCATACGATTGGGAGTACGTCATTTATTGTAGATGATTCCTATTTATTATCAGGTGATATTTTATTTGTAGATTCAATTGGACGTCCAGACCTTGCTGGGAAAGCTGAAGATTGGGTAAGTGATTTACGTACTACTTTGTATAGCCGATATAAAGAACTATCTCAAAACTTAGTTGTGTTACCGGCTCATTATTCAAAAATAAGTGAAATGGACGAGAGTGGTATCGTTAGTGCTAAATTAAAAGATTTATTTGCGTATAATGCAGGATTAAATATTGAGGATGAGGGAGAGTTTCGTAAAGTTGTAACGGAGAATTTACCACCTCAGCCAAATGCTTACGAAGAAATTCGTCAAACGAATATGGGTAAAATTCATCCGAGTGCAGAGGAAGAACGTGAAATGGAGATTGGTCCAAATCGTTGTGCAGTTCATGAATAATAAAATAAATAAAACATGGAGGAATAGATGATGAATGTAAAACAAGTATTAGATGCGAAAGGATTAGCATGTCCAATACCGATTGTAAGAACGAAGAAAGCGATGGATACTTTACAAACTGGAGAAGTGTTAGAAATACAGGTAACGGATAAAGGATCAGTGAAAGATATTCCAGCGTGGGCAAATAAAACTGGTCATGACATCGTAAAGCATGTAGAAGAAGCTGATGTGCTGAAGTTTTGGATTAAGAAGGCGTAGTGAAGCAATAGTTTTGTAAATATAGAGAGGTTGGTTATATGAACACAATATTAAGTACGCTTTTCATTGTACTTGCTGCATGGTTTGTTATTTCACGATTTTTACCAGTGAAAGGTGTTCAAAATATAAATGGCAAAGAATTGAAAAGTATAGTGGGAAAAAAGGGGAAGTATTTTATTGATGTCCGTACAGTAGGTGAATATAGAGGGAATCATATGGAAGGCTTTCAAAATATCCCCCTAAATGATCTAGCAAGCAAGGCGAATCAATTAGATAAGAATAAGGAAGTAATCGTTATTTGCCAAAGTGGAATGAGAAGTAAGCAAGCAGCAAAGATATTGAAAAAACTAGGGTTTCAGCAAGTAATAAACGTTTCAGGTGGTATGAATAGTTTGTGAGGAGGGACTTTAAAATGAAAGAAATGACTACAAAAGAATTAGAAGAAAAATTGTTGCGTAAAGAAGTGGTAAATATTGTGGACGTACGTGAAGTAGAAGAAGTAGCTGAAGGGAAAATTCCAGAAGCATGTAATATTCCACTAGGACTATTAGAGTTTCGTATGCATGAATTAAATAAAAATCAGGAATATATTATCGTTTGTCGTTCAGGCGGGAGAAGTGCAAGAGCTGTTCAATTTTTAGAAAGTTACGGTTTTCGAGTAATCAATATGGTAGGCGGTATGTTAGCTTGGGAAGGAAAAGTAGAATAGGGAGAAACAATTTTTTATAAATAAAAAATACCCCTATAGGTAATTGGAGGGAGAACAATATGGAACAACAGAAGAAAACGACAATCGTGTTATTTAGCGGAGATTACGATAAAGCAATGGCTGCTTATATTATTGCAAATGGTGCAGCGGCGTATGATCAAGAGGTAACTATTTTTCATACTTTCTGGGGATTAAATGCTTTAAGGAAAGATGAACATGTGAATGTAAAGAAAACATTTATAGAAAAAGTATTTGGAAAAATGATGCCACGCGGTGCTGATAAGATGGGGTTATCTAAAATGAATTTTGCTGGTATGGGACCAAAGATGATTAAAGGCATTATGAAAAAACATAATGCAATGCCTTTGCCAGATTTAATTGATTTGGCAAAGGAACAGGGGATTAAACTTGTAGCTTGTCAAATGACAGTAGATTTATTAGGGTTAAAAGAGGAAGAGATTATGGAAGGGGTAGAGTTTGCAGGTGTAGGGGCATATTTAGCAGATGCTTCGGATGGGAATGTGAACTTATTCATTTAAATCACCTTCTTTTTAGAAGGAGGGGGATGTAAGGTGAGTTTAGTATTATTACTTTTTATAATTGGGTTTATAGGATCGTTTATATCAGGAATGGTTGGAATTGGCGGTGCAATTATTAACTATCCAATGATTTTATACATTCCAGTACTGTTAGGATTTACTGGCTATACGTCTCATGAAGTGAGCGGTATTACAGCGGTACAAGTATTCTTTGCAACTTTTGCAGGCGCATGGGCTTATCGGAAAAGTAATGATATGGATAAAACGTTAGTTGTGTATATGGGAGCTAGTATTTTAATAGGAAGTTTCATAGGGAGCTTTGGTGCTAACGTATTAGAGGAACATACGGTCAATGTTGTTTATGCAGCGTTAGCAACAATTGCTGCTATTATGATGTTCGTACCGAAACGAAATAACAGTGGTGAAGTGACATATAATAAATGGTTAGCAAGCTTGTTAGCGTTTATTGTAGGAGGAGCATCAGGCATTATAGGTGCTGGCGGTTCTTTCTTATTAGTACCGATTATGTTAGTTATTTTAAAATTGCCGATACGTACAACAATAGCAACATCTATCGCTATTACGTTTATTTCCTCAGTAGGGATTACGACTGGAAAAGTGATAACTGGTCAAGTAGTTGTAATTCCAGCTCTTATTATTGCGGTTGCAAGTATATTTGCTGCGCCACTTGGAGCACGAGTCGGGAAGAGGATAAATCAAAAAGCACTACAATATATGTTATCGATTTTAATTGTAGGCACCGCTGTTAAAATGTGGGTCGATATGCTATCAAAATAAAAGGATGGTGCTGCTTACAGCCCATCCTTTTATTTATTACCCGTAAACCCCACGGATTATAGTTTTAATTTATGCCCAAATAACTTTCATTAAGTTTTTATACTCGTCATTTGCTAATTTATATAGCATTCTTGTATGTTCAAAGACAAGTGCTGGATTAAAATTTGGTTCTGAGAATGCAAGAGATGTTGAAATATCAATTGCATTTTGCTTGTTTAATGTGAATTTTGCAAAGCGATAAGATGTATTTAATTCATTGATGACATGTAAAATATCATTTGTTGATGTTGCATCAGGCACGTGAGCAACATTGAAGCAGTATATATCCACCGTAGGATGTTCGTTTTGGAAAGCAGCGATAAGTTGAATTTTTGCGCCAGCTTCAGTCTCTAATCCTACTGAAAAATGAACAGAGCCATCATTTTCATCTATATTTTCTTCCATGTATATATCGTTGGATTTTAAGTAGTCTTTAAAATCTGAGATGTTATGTTTTACTGCAGCTTTCATATGTATGAGCCCCCTGATAATTGGAATAGATTGCTACTATTTATTATAATTTAAAAATATTAAAAAAGATAGTTAGAAAGTTCTGATTTTTGTATTTGGAAGAATAAAAGAAGCGGTTCTCTACCTCCATAGAGAACCGCTTCTATATTATTCATTGTCATTAGACGATGTTTCTGTACCTTCACTACTATTTTCATTTTTGCTTGATTTGTGCTCGTTCTTATTTTCAGACTTAGATTCTTTTGTCTTTTTCGAATCAGAGTCTGAGTCAGACTTTGTATATGCAGGTAGTCCAAGATGAGTACGAAGTTCATTTGTAACATTAGCTAATTCTTTTTTATCTGGATTGTAATAGTAAGTTCGACCACCACCAGCAGATTTGCTACAAGTATCGTCACCTTTTGCCATATAGCAATCATCACCTTGGATTTGTAATTTCTCAATTTCCGAATCCGATCCATATTTATAGAATGAAAGCATATCATCAAATGTTAAGTTTGTAACGAATTGTCCGTTAATATCATCAATGATGCTGCCAACTTTTGTTACAGAACCAACACTTGTTAGTTTCTTTAAAATAGCCTCGATAACGAGTTGTTGACGTTGTCCACGCATTGCATCACTATCGATGTGTCTTGTTCTAGCAAGAGCAAGAGCTTCTTCGCCATTTAACTTTTGAACACCTTTTTCTAGGTGAATTGCCTCAGCATTATCATTGCTATCTTGCTCAGTAAATTCAACTGGTACATCAACTTCAACACCGCCCAAGTCATCGACGATTTTTATAAATGATTTAAAGTTAAATTTCACAAAATAATCAACAGGAACATTCATTAATTTTTCAACTGCATCAATGCTTGCTTGTGGTCCACCATTTTTTCCATTTTTAGCAGAACCGAATGCATGAGCGTGTGTAATTTTATCTTTTTTCTTTTCTATTGGAATATAAGTATATGTGTCACGTGGGATACTTAATAGTTTAACAGTTTTGCTATCTTTATTAAATGTTGCAAGTAAAAGCGCGTCTGTTCTTATAGCTTCACCATATTCTTTTCCACGGACATCGCTTTCATCAACACCCATTATTAAAACAGAGACATTGTTTGTAATAGGTTTTACAGCCTTATCACGTAAATCAGATTTATCACCGCGTGCTAAATCGTGTGCGGCATTTCGAACAGCAGAAGATGCTTTATTTACTAAAAACCAAGTATAACCGCCGCCTATTAATAAAACGAATAGTATAGCGCTTATAATAATTTTTATTTTTTTCTTATTTTTTTTCGGTTTATTGCGTGTATTTTCTTGCAAAGATGGGTTTTGCTCCATTTCCTGTACTCCTTCATTTGGATTGAAATACGACACTCATATCCACTTATTATAATGAAATTTAGCGAAAAAAAACATTACAAATCATTTACATTTCGTAAAAATTCAATTTATTTATAAAAAGTCAGATTTTCTATATGTTATTTTTTAGATGTAGAATAAGTATAAGGGCTTTTAGTAGAAATGAAAATATATATTATGAGAAAGTGATAGGGAAGTAAGATTTGTTGAAATATAGCCAAGAAGAAATGAGTAAGCTTACTTATTTCTTCTATATAATAAAGAAGAATTTGACGGATAAAGGAGAGAGCATAATGAATCATACATCATTCCGAGCAATCATTGTGAACGAAAAGGAAAATCATCAGTTTGTAAGAAAAGTTGTTGAGAGAGAAGTAAGTAGTTTACCTGAGGGAGACGTATTCATACAAGTTCATTATTCTTCATTAAATTATAAAGATGCTCTTTCAGCTACTGGTAATAAAGGTGTTACGAGAACATATCCTCATACGCCAGGAATTGATGCAGCAGGAGTGGTTGTAAGTAGTAAAGATGCTACCATTAAGGCAGGAGATCAAGTCATTGTAACGGGATATGATTTAGGGATGAATACTTCTGGTGGTTTCGGAGAGTATATTCGCGTGCCATCATCTTGGATTGTCCCTTTACCAGAGGGAATGTCATTAAAGGAAAGTATGATGTACGGAACAGCAGGTTTTACAGCGGCTTTATCAGTATATAAGCTTATGAGAGCAGGTATAACCCCTAGTATGGGGGATGTTTTAGTAACGGGTGCTACAGGCGGCGTAGGGAGTGTAGCTGTAAGCATTTTAAGTAAGTTAGGGTTTAACGTAGTAGGAGCGACAGGGAAAATGGAAGAGGAAGATATGCTACTACGTCTAGGCGCGAAAAAAGTGATTCATCGCGCGGAATTGAATGATGAATCAGGAAGACCAATGTTAAAAGGGATATACGCGGGGGTTATCGATACTGTAGGTGGACGTATGTTAGAAACAGCTTTAAAAACAGTAAAGTATGGTGGTTGTGTAACGACATGCGGTAATGTGGCAGGTCAGCAATTACAAACAACGGTATATCCGTTTATTTTACGAGGCATAAGCCTTTTAGGGATAGATTCTGTGCAATGTCCAGCAGATGTGAGAAGTGATGTGTGGACGCTTTTAGCGAATGAATGGGGAAATAAAGAGTTACTATCTTATACAGAGGAATGTACATTAGAAGAACTAGAGAAGAAGTTTGCACTTATATTGCAAGGAAAGTTAAAAGGAAGAACAGTTGTTAAAATATAATGAAAAAAGAGACGCTTAAGTTAGCGTCTCTTTCTTATCATAATGATTGTTTTAAATTGATTTTACCTTGTTCACCTAAAACACCATCAGCAATATTTACAGCGTGATCACCAATGCGCTCTAAGTTACTTACCATATCAACGAAGATGATACTTGCATCACCTGAACAGCTACGTTCGTTCAGACGTAATACGTGACGTTTACGAAGAACACGTTCCATTTGATCGATTTTACGTTCTTTTGCAATAACAGTTTGAGCTAGTTCAGTATCGAAGTTTGTTAAAGCTTCAACTGAGTCTTGCAGTGTTGAAATAGTTAATTCTAGCATTTCGTTTAATTCAGCTAATGCTTCATCTGATAGTGAAACACGGTTTGAAATTTGGAAATCTACAAGTTCTACAAGGTTTTCTACATGATCACCGACACGTTCAATATCTCCAACAACACCTGCTAAAACGGAATGTTTTTCAGAATCCGTAGGTGAAAGTGGCTTTTCTGATAGTAAAACTAAATACTCGGTAATTTTTTTATCTAAATTGTTAATAGCTCCTTCTAATTGAGTAGCCATGTCAGCGTGTTTTTTATCTTGTGTGTTCAAAAATTGGTTTGCTTCTTTTAATCCATGTAATGAAAACTCAGCCATACGAATAATCTCTTTTTGTGCTTCTGTTAATGCGATAGCAGGAGATTGTTCAATAAAGATTGGATTTAAATGTTGCGGTTTGAAGTCAATAGCTGCATCTTCCCCGCGAATAATTTTTGTTACAATCCATGCTAATACTGCAATAAACGGAAATTGAATAATAGTATTCGTTACGTTAAACGTTCCATGTGCAAATGCAATTGTCATTTCTGGATTCAAGTTTAATGACGTTTGGAAGTATAGAATTAAATTTGTAAAAGGTATTAATAAAATTGTAAAGATGATTGTACCGACGATATTAAAGATAACGTGAACTAATGCTGCGCGTCTTGCAGCAATTGAAGTACCGATTGCTGCTAATACAGCTGTAATTGTTGTACCGATGTTATCACCAAACAATACAGGAAGGGCAGCTTGTAAATCGATTGCACCTTGACCGAATAGTTCTTGTAAAATACCGATCGTTGCACTTGAACTTTGTACAATTAAAGTAAAGACTGTACCAACAACAATACCTAAAATTGGATTATCACTCATGCTAACTGTTAATTCTTGGAATGATTCTAAAGAGCGAAGAGGTTTCATGCCTGTGCTCATTAATTCTAAACCGAAGAATAACATACCAAAACCGAATATAACTTGACCTAAAGAATGTACTTTTTTATTTTTAAAGAAGAATAGTAAGATTGCTCCAACTGCCATAATTGGAAGAGCATATTCTCCGATTTTAATTCCGATAATAAATGCAGTAACCGTCGTACCGATGTTTGCACCCATAATAACACCGATTGCTTGTCTTAATGTCATAAATCCGGCACTTACAAGTCCGACTGTTAAAGCGGTTGTTCCTGAACTGGATTGGATTAATACAGTAACTAACATACCAGCTAGTACACCCATTAGTGGGTTTGTTGTAAAGCGATCTAGAATATCGCGAAGACGATCTCCAGCTGCTTGTTGCAGTCCATCGCCCATGTATTTAATCCCGAATAAGAAAATACCTAATCCACCAATGAACTGGAAGATCATATCTTGAACATTATATTCCACGCATTCCACTCCTTAAATTTCATGTACGATGTAATTATTAACTGAACCTTGAGTTACTGTAAACGGTTTGCTAGTAAAATTTACACTAAATTTACAAAGAGAAGAAAAGTTTACAATCCCTTAAAGAAACAGCTGTATTTTATTGGTTTACCTCTTATTTAAATCTTAATTTTGTAAAGAAATCACACTTTTTAGAATAATATTGTTCAGTCGAATATCAAGGAAAGCGTCTGCGAGTTCATCGTATATTTTTTGAGGAAAGTTAAAAAAATATGTAGGAAAATGCATGTAGTTTTATAATAGCAAAGCGAGGAAAAACAATTTTTTTAACACGATAAAAAAGCCACTGAATTATCCAGCAGCTTTTTCCGTGTTTTTATCGCCATGCTTTTGTTTTCTTATGCTTGTAATGTAAATGAAGAGAAAAGCAATAAGTAATAGAGAGGAGTAACGATATACAGTTGCATAGTTTGTAAAGTGAGCAATAAATCCAAATATAATTGCTCCAGCGCCTATTCCAAGGTCAAATGCGGAGAAAAATGTAGCAGTTGCTACGCCGCGTCGATGGGGTGCTACGCGGTCAATCATCCATGCTTGTAGTGCAGGTTGGATCGCTCCAAAACCACTTCCGTAACATGCTGCAGCAATAATTAAGCTCGGAATTGTCGTCGTATACGACAATAAAATAATGCCTGTAAACGTTATAATAACTCCCGGAATGATGACGAATGTATGCCCTTTCGCATCATATAGCTTTCCAGAGAATGGACGAGTCACAGCGATTGCTAGTGCGTTACATAAAAAGAAGAGACTAATATCAGCTATGCCGACTTCTGTAGCAAATAGTGTGATAAAACTTCCGATTCCTCCGTACATTAATGTAATACATAATATTAATAATGAAGGAAGTAAAGCTTTACGCTCAATAAATCCATCGAGAAAAGTACTAGATGATTGTTGTGGAGGCTGTTTCGTTTTTTGGATTTGAAGTAGTTTCGTTAATATTAATGAAACAATTGTGCACGATAATGCACATAAAAAAAGAATTGTGAAATTATATGTTTGCATAAGCCATAGTCCGATAAGTGGACCGAGGGCCATTGCAATTGTTCCAGAAAGGCCAAAATATCCCATGCCTTCTCCGCGGCGAGCTGAGGGAATTAAATCAGAAACGACAGTTCCATATGTAGTCGTTGTAATACCGAAACCAGCTCCGTGTAAAATACGAACAGCAAGCAAGAGAAAGATTGTTGAGGCGAAAAGGTAACTGCCCATAGCGAGTAAACAAATAGCAGTACCGATCATTAAAATGATTTTTTTATTAAATTTTTGCAAGGCGTTCCCAGTTAGCGGTCTAACAAAAAGTGCCGCAACGGTAAACATGCCGACAACAAATCCGATATTGGAACTTGTGCCACCAATTTCTTTCACATAAACAGGTAAGGTTGGAATTAACATTTGAAACCCTAAAAACATACATAAGTTTGCAAAAATTAAAGCAACAAACTCTTTTGTCCATAACGGCTCTCGTTTTACGAGTATTGCTTCTCCCATATATTCATCCCCTATATAAAATTTTCCCGCTATTAACGGGCAGTAAAACTCCCACCTCAAAATCGGACTGGAGCAAAGAAGTTAGGTGGGAGATCAACTGCCCGTAAATGCCCGATTGGTTCAACTAATAATCAGTGGGGGATGAACCCTCCCCTCACTGATTAAAGTTTCACTTTATCTCTTTTCTTTCGAGTATATGTATTGGCCAATGAAACAGTCAAGGAAGGTGTCTTGAAAACGGATAACAATTTTTAAGATGAAAAACTGACAAATTTGTGTAAAAGCTACACAACTATGAAAAAAAGATGTAAAGTATAGATGTATAGACTTGTAGGTGTTAAGAATGATAGAAATTATTTTTTCTTTAAAGAAAGCGGATTCAAAAGAGTAGTGAACAAGAAGGGGATATATACTTTTTCACTACATATATTTGAAAAGGTTTACAATATGATGAAGAAAGAGGCGTGTACATATGAGACGATTAGGTATTTCTATTTATCCAGAACATTCAACAGTAGAGAAAGATAAGGAGTATTTAACATTAGCAAGTAAATATGGATTTACACGTGTGTTCACATGTTTATTATCTGTGGATGGAGAAAAAGAGAAAATTATAGAAGAATTTAAAGAAACGATCTCTCATGCGAATGCATTAGGGTTCCAAGTATTAGTTGATATTAGTCCATCTGTTTTTGAACAATTAGGTATTTCGTATAATGATTTATCATTCTTCCATGAATTAGGTGCGTACGGTATTCGTTTAGATGTCGGTTTCTCAGGATTAGAAGAATCAATTATGACTTATAATCCGTATGGTTTGAAAATTGAGATTAATATGAGTAATGGTACGAAGTATGTAGATAACATTATGAGTCATAGACCAAATCGTGAAAATTTAATTGGTTGTCATAATTTTTATCCGCATCGTTATTCAGGGTTATCATACGATCATTTCATTAAATGCTCGAAACAATTTAAAGATTACGGTATGAGAACGGCTGCTTTTATTTCATCATTTGATGCAACATACGGACCTTGGCCAGTAACAGAAGGGTTATGTACATTAGAGCAGCATCGTGAATTATCGATGACAACACAGGCGAAGCATTTATTCGCGACGGAATTAATTGATGATGTTATTATTGCAAACGCATATGCGTCAGAAGAAGAATTACAAGCACTAAGTGCATTAAATAAAGAAAAACAAGCATTTGATATAGAACTATATGATACAACGACAGAACTAGAAAGAATTATCGTATTAGACGAACCACATTTTTATCGAGGAGATGTATCTGAATATATGATTCGTTCTACACAAAGTCGTGTGAAATATAAAAAAGAAGAGTTTAAACCTCATAATACGCGCGAAATTAAGCGTGGAGATTTATTAATTGACAATGAGCAATATGGCCAGTATAAAGGTGAATTACAAATTGCATTAAAAGATATGGTGAATACAGGAAAAACAAATGTAGTTGGTCGAATTGTAGAAGAAGAGATTTTCTTACTAGACTATTTACAAGCATGGGATAAATTCGGATTCACATTAAAGAAATAGAGAGAATATAAAGGGGAAAAACTACTGATTTCAGCAGCGTTTCCCCCTTTATATATAAAGAGCGAGAGGAAGAGCTATGACAAAGGTGCATCAGCGATTAATTTCTATTTTAGCGGAATTTTTAGAAGAGAAATCGATGTTAAATCGAGCTTTTTTAGCGGGCCGTTTACATGTATCAACGAAGACGATTCAAAAGGATATAAAATTATTAAATGATATATTGGAAGAAAACGGAGCGAAAATCGAATCGCAAAGAGGGAATGGGTACGAATTAGAAATTATACAAAAGAAGAAATTTGAAGACTTTTGTGTGAGTCTATTTCAAAAACAGACGGAAAAGATTCCAACTTCTTATGAAGAAAGAATAGCGTACATTCTGCAGCGTGTTTTAATGACAGAGGAATATGTGAAGCTTTCAGAATTAGCGGAAGAGATGTATGTGAGCAAATCAACGGTCAATTTAATTATGAAAGATGTTACAGATATATGTGGTCGCTATAAATTACAAATTGAGAAGAGACCGTATTATGGTATACGTATTGTTGGAGAGGAATTTAATATTCGTTCTTGTTTATCACAATATGGTTTCCCGCGTTATGACCATACTCCGTTTCATGAGCAATTTGAGCAGACGGAGACATATTTATCGCTACCTCATATATCACTCATTCGTTCAATTATATTAAAGTATATTGAAGGCGGAACAATATATTTATCTGATATAGAAATTGATAATTTAGTCATTCATATTGCAATTGCATTAAAGCGTTGTCAAAGTCAACATTATATGAAAGGACTACATGCGGAGCAATCAGAACTTATAATAAAGAAAGAATATACAATTGCGAAGCAGATTTTAGGAGATTTAGAGAAAGAGTTAAAATTTTCATTTCCAGAAGAAGAAGTATTATATGTGACGATGCATTTATTAAGTACTGCTGTTACAACGAGAGGTCGCTATGAAAATGTAGAAGAGCTATTAGGGAAAGATATATATGCATTTATGCAACATATTCTTTTTAAAGTAGCGGAAGAACGGAATCTTATTTTTTATTATGATGAAGAATTATTATTTGGATTTGGTATTCATTTAAAAACGTTATTAAATCGTTTGAAGTATAAATTAAATACGAGGAATCCTCTTTTGGCAGAAGTGAAAAAGAATTATCCGTATGCTTTTGAAGTTGCGGTTCTTGTTGGAGATATCATTGGTGAATATATGGGTGAATCGATTCCTGAAAGTGAAATTGGTTATATTGCAATTCACTTCGGCGGAGCGATGAGCCGTTTGCAGGAGCAGAATCAAAAGAAAAGATGCTTATTAGTTTGTGCGACTGGTCAAGGAAGTGCACAACTATTAAAATATAAAATTTTATCACAGTTCCGAGATAAATTAGAGATTGTAGGTATTACAGGCTATTATCAATTGAAAGTAGAAGATCTTTATAAAGAAAAAATAGATTGTATTATTAGTACGATTCATATACCGAGTGGCTTGCCTGTTCCAGTTATAAAAGTGAATTCAATATTTGATGATAAAGAGATTAAATCGATTGGTCAGCGATTGTTTACGCATGTGAATACTAGTGTGCAGCCTTATATTAAGGAAGATTTAATCTTTTTAAATCATAGTGCTTCTACGAAAGAGGATGTTATTCAGTTTTTATGTGAGAAAGCTGCTGAGAAACGCTATGTACCAAAAAACTTTTATGCTTCTGTTATGGAAAGAGAAAATACGTCTCCGACAGCGGTTGGGAATTCAGTTGCAATCCCGCATCCGATGCAGTTATTAAGTGAGGAAACTTTTTTGATGTTTTGCACACTTGAAAAGGCTGTTGATTGGGGAGATAAAAAAGTACAAGTAATTATTTTATTTAGTGTAAAGCGCAATAATAATGAAGATTTGCAAAGGCTTTATGATTTTTTATATGATATTATGTCTAGTCAAACTACGATAGAGAAACTTACTCAGACCGAGTTAATTGAAGATTTTCAAGAGATTTTATTATCATTTTGAAAAAGTATATAAAAACTTCCGTTACATAACGGAAGTTTTTTATGTTTAATTGTATGCGTTTTCATAATAAGATAAAAACATAGAAAACATATAGCTTGGGGGAATTTAAAATGGCTGATATGCAAACTCCATTTGCATTAATTTTACATGGTGGCAATGCGAGAAGTGCGGCGCTTGAAGCAATTGCTTTTGCAAGACAAGGAGATTTCGGGAATGCCAGTGAAAAGATGAAACTTGCTAGTGAGGAAATTTCATCAGCTCATCGCATTCAAACGGATTTAATTCAAGAAGAGGCAAGAGGAAATCATGCAGAAATCAGTTTACTGTTAGTGCATGCGCAAGATCATTTAATGAATGCAATTACAGTAAAAGAACTGGCTGAAGAATTTATTGCTCTTCATAAACGAGTAGAAGAGAAAGTGACAGTATAAGATGTACATTTTATTATGTTGTGCAGCAGGTATGTCAACGAGTATGGTCGTAAGAAAAATGCAAGAAGAGGCAAAGAAACAGGGGAAGAATTATAAAATTAAGGCAGTTGATTCAGAACTAGTGAAGCTTGAAATTAAGGAAGCCGATGTCGTTTTAATTGGCCCACAGGTGAAATATTTATTTCCAGCTGTAGAGTTTCTTGCAAATTCATACAATATACCAGTTGCGATCATAGACCAACGAGATTATGGAATGTGTGATGGTTTGAAAGTGCTTAAGCAAGCGGAACAATTAGTTTTAGCATAATTATATCTTTTTAAATATAAACATTATAATGTTATAAAGTTTATTTCATTCTTTTATAGTAGAGAGGAAGAGGAGGGCTATTGATGAATGGGTTTATGAGTTTTATGGAACAAAAGATTATGCCAACAACGCAAAAAATTGCAGGACAACGACATTTATTAGCAATTCGAAACGGGGTTATTTCTACATTACCGTTAACGATTGTCGGATCATTTTTCGTTATCTTTTTAAATTTACCAATTGATGCATATATGGAGTGGATTGCACCGTTTCGCCATATTTTAGATATTCCGTTCCGATTTACAGTAGGTTTAATGGCGTTATACGCAGCATTTGGGGTAGGAGCTTCACTCGCAAACTTTTATCAGCTCAATCAGTTAAGTGCAGGGTTGTTATCTGTACTCGCCTTTTTACTAGCATCAGTTGAACCAATTCAAATTACGAAAGCTGTACCAGGTGTTATTGATGCAGGTAGATACATTTCAGTAGGAACATTAAGTGCAACATCTTTATTCGGCGCAATCGTTACAGCATTAATTGCAGTAGAAATTTACCACTTTATGATTAAGCATAATATCTCGATTAAATTACCAGACAGTGTACCACCAGCAGTTTCAAATTCGTTTGCAGCATTAATTCCAACTTTAGTCGTTATTCTTTTATTCTGGGGTATTCGTTACGGTTTAAAATTTGATGTAAATACAACAATCACATATTTAATCGCACCACTAAAATCAGTATTAGTAGGAAATAATTTATTCGGCGGTTTATTAACAGTATTCTTAATCGTGTTCTTCTGGTCATTCGGTATACATGGCCCTGCGATTTTAGGACCGATTATTCGTCCAATGTGGGATTCAGCAATTCTTGAAAATATGGAAGTGTTCACGGCTACAGGAAATGCACATCAGTTACCAAACTTATTTACAGAGCAATTCATTCAATGGTTCGTATGGATTGGCGGATCAGGTTCAACGTTAGCTTTAGTCATTATGTTTATGTTCTCTAAATCTAAGTTCCTAAAAGAGTTAGGGAGATTATCATTCGTACCAGGTTTATTCAATATTAACGAACCAATTATTTTCGGGGCACCAATTGTAATGAACCCAATCTTAATTATTCCGTTCGTTATTACACCGTTAGTGACAACGACAGTATCATATTTCGCAGTTGTTTCAGGTATGATTCCACTTATGATGGCGAAACTGCCATTTACGATGTTAGCACCGATTGCAGCGGTGATTAGTACGGACTGGACAATTATGGCTGGTGTACTTGTACTTGTTAACTTTGTTATCTCATTCGTTATTTACTATCCATTCTTCAAAATGTATGAGAAACAACAATTAGCAGGAGAGGAGAAAACAGAATGCTCGGAGCAATTATCATCTTAATTACATTCGTGGTCGGACAGTGTATTGCCCATTATTCGAAATGGGTACAAAGTAAATCTTTATTAGTGTTACTACTCGTATCAGTTTTATTTATCGGTTGTTCAATGGGTGCATATGTAATGTTAGGATTGCAATCACCGTACGTAATTATTGTACCAACGATTTTATGTGCAACTTGTTTATCTGCAAAATATAGATTTACGAGCATAGCATTAATACAACGTGTGAAGGAGATGCAAAAGCATGGAGCGTAAATTAGGAATTTCACTTTATCCAGAACATTCAACGAAAGAAAAAGATATGGCATACATTTTGGCAGCGGCACGCCACGGTTTTTCAAGAATACTCACATGTCTATTATCTGTGAATCGTCCGAAAGAAGAAATTGTAGCTGAATTTAAAGAAATTATTAATCATGCAAAAGATAATAATATGGAAGTTATTTTAGATGTAGCTCCGGCAGTATTTGATCAACTTGGTATTAGCTATAGCGATCTATCATTCTTTGCAGAGTTAGGTGCAGATGGTATCCGTTTAGATTTAGGTTTTGACGGACTAACTGAAGCGAAAATGACGAATAATCCGTACGGTTTAAAAATCGAGTTAAATGTAAGTAACGATATTGCATACTTAGAAAATATCCTTTCGCATCAGGCAAATAAACTAGCTTTAATTGGTTGCCATAACTTTTATCCGCAAAAATTTACTGGTCTTCCGTATGATTATTTCATTCGCTGTAGTGAACGCTTTAAAAAACACGGTATTCGCACGGCAGCATTTATTACGTCACATGCAGCTAACATCGGTCCATGGGATATTAATGACGGATTATGTACGCTAGAAGAGCATCGTAACTTGCCGATTGAAGTACAAGCGAAACACTTATGGGCGACAGGGCTTATTGATGACGTTATTATCGGAAATGCCTATGCGAGTGAAGAAGAGTTAGAGAAACTAGGAAACTTAAATCGTTACATGTTACAGCTAAAGGTAAACTTTGTAGACGAAGCGACTGAAGTAGAGAAGAAAGCGACACTGCAAGAATTACATGTAAGACGCGGCGACATAACAGAATATATGGTGCGTTCTACAGAAGTACGTAAAAAGTATAAAGACTATGACTTCCCAGTGCGCGAAAGTGTATTACAGGAAAGAGGGCAAGTTGTAATTGGAAACAACTCATTTGGTAAGTATAAAGGTGAACTTCAAATCATTCTAAAAGAAATGCCGATAGATGAACGGAAAAATATTGTCGGTACAATTGCAGAAGAAGAGTTATTCTTACTAGATTATGTAGGAGCTTGGACACAGTTTACTTGTGTGGAATAGGGTAGGGCAGGAGAGGATGCTATGACATCCTCTTTTTTCTGTTGAAATAGTAATCTCTCGTATATAGAATGCAAAGAGATAGATTTAATTTAGACGGGAGAGAAGGAGATGGAAGGGTATATAGATGATTTATTAAGGCGGATAGCTGATGAAGAGACAGATATATGGCATCGTGCGTATGATGAAGCAAAAGCGTTAAATGACTTATTAATTTTTCCTTATTTATAGGGGAAGTTAAGCAAAGCAAAAAAGGTATCTATGAAGAAAGATATTTATTATTTAATGACGAAACTTGCTATTAATACGAAAGAAATTTGTATTGCAGATTATCTTATAGATTGTTTGGAATATGAAGACAGTCCGACTTTGTTAAGTGAATTGCTTAGTAATATTTATACATTACCAGTAGTAAGTAGTACAAATAAAATTATTCCTTATATTTATCATAAAAACGATAGTGTTCGTTTTTTACATAAGTTTGTTGATCGTGAAGAAGTTTTAAAGACATTTGATAAAGTGTACAAAAAACGAGGGAATTTATTTATGTCAGAGCGAAAGTGGCTTCGAGACAACATTGCTTACTTTCAAGAGAAAGATAGAATGTGAGAATCATAAAAAAAGAGTCAGCCTCAATAATAAGACTGACTCTTTTTTATATGGTAACTAGTTTAATACTTTAACTGTAACTGTTTTACGTCCCCAGTTACTAGATGTGCCTTTATCTGGCATTAAAACATCGATTTTATTTCCTTTAATAGCTCCACCAGTATCACCAGCGATTGCTACTCCGTAACCTTCAACCCATACTTTTGAACCTAATGGAATGACACTTGGGTCAACTGCAATAAGTTTCATGTTTGGATTAGCTGTTAAGTTGTGACCTAAAGCTGATTTTACTTGGTCGCCTGCTTTATAACCATTTTCAAGTGGATCTGCTGTGTAAGCAGTTGCTACAACGCGTAGTTCACGAGAAGATGATGGTGCACTTGTTTCAGTTTCTTTTGCAACAGGTTGTTGTGTAGCAGGTTTTTGAGCTTTAGCCGCTTCACGAGCTTTAGTTGCCTCTTGAGCTTTAGCTGCCTCACGAGCTTCAGCTGCTTCTTGAGCTTTAGCTGCTTCACGAGCTTTAGCTGCCTCTTGAGCTTTAGCCGCTGCTTGAGCTTCAGCTGCTTCTTGAGCTTTAGCTGCTTCACGAGCTTTAGCTGCTTCTTGAGCTTTAGCTTCTGCTTGAGCTTCAGCTGCTGCCTGAGCTTTAGCTGCTGCCTGAGCTTTAGCTGCTTCACGAGCTTTAGCTGCTTCTTGAGCCTTAGCTTCTGCTTGAGCTTCTGCCGCTTCACGAGCTTTAGTTGCTTCTACTGCTTTAGCTTTTGCTTGAGTTTCAGCTACTTCCTGAGCTTTAACTGCTTCACGAACTTTAGCTGTATCTTGAACTTGAGTTGTTTTTTCAACTTTAGCTACTGGTTGAACTTTAACTGGTGCTTTACCTGTTAAGTAAGGAACATGAACATAAGCTGTTTTTCCGTTATATTCAAATTGAATCCAATCATTTTGTACTTGGTGTGTTGTTTCAATTACATCATCTTTTTTCAACTTACCAAGAATCTCTGAGTCTGTGTTTGCTCCAGCACGTACGTTTAATACGTTTGCTGTTACGTAGTAAATGTCTTTTGTATAGTCAGCGCTTATGAAAGCTTCTTTACCGCTATTCAATTGAACTTTTGACCAACCATTTTCTGTATGTAAAACATTTACTTTATATCCATCTAATAATTTTCCTACAACTTTTGATTCAGTAGTTGGGTTTTCTCGTACGTTTAGTACGTCAGTCGTTACGATTGTTTCTGCTTTAGCAGATGTTGTGAAAATCCCAAGACCAAAAACCGCTGCTGTTGCTATACCCATAAATTTTTTCATAATAGCCTCCATTGCATTTGTTTTCGTTGACCTCATTATAGCAACCATTATTTTCTTATTTGCGAAAAACATAAAATTACAAAGCTTTCGTAACGGGGCATTAATATTCTGTAACAATTCCATAAATATCCTGATAGCGCTTCCTTGTTGTTTTTTGGCGTATTAGGGCATATGAAACACAAAATGAGTAGCATTTCAATTACTGTAACGTTAATAATGTTACAGTAATATTTCTTGATGATATCTATGGTATTACAAAAGTAGCGTATTTTACTGTTTGAATGGAAATTTAGTTATGAAACGATAATCTTTTTAGGCGTGAAAATATATAAATGAGGTGAAATTTAATAAAATATCGATATAATTGTTACAAAATCAGTCGAAGTATGGAAAAAATTACGCCTTGATTTTCGTCTGTTACATAGTATTTTTGCAATAATAGAATTAGATAATAGCCTTAGTACCTATAAATAATGAAGAGTATTAGAATGATAGTTGTAACGTGAAACATATATAATAGAAGAAACTCAATTTAGTAGATGAATAAAAAACGTAGGAGTTTACACTCCTACGTTTTTTATTCATATCGTAAACATTCAATTGGATCCAGTTTTGCAGCTTTGTTAGCTGGTAGTAGACCGAATATAATACCAATTAACATAGAGATACCTACTGCAAGAAGTCCAAGTTCTTTTGAGACAACGAGTGGCCATCCGGCAAAGATGGAGACGATCCAAGCGAAGAAGATGCCGAGCATGAATCCGATGAAACCACCTAGTCCTGTTAAAATACAAGATTCAATTAAGAATTGTGTTAATACTTTACCACGCGTTGCACCAAGTGCTTTACGAATACCAATTTCACGTGTACGTTCTGTTACAGATACAAGCATGATGTTCATTACACCGATACCACCAACAAGTAAGGAGATAGCAGCAATACCACCGAATACCATTTTCATCATACCGATAGATTCGTCTAATTGCTTCGTAAATTCACCTAAGTCCTGTGCTTTGAATTTATTTTCAAATTTAGGAGATTTCATTTCGTTTAAAACAGAAACGGCTTGTTTTTCTACACTTTTACGCTCTGTTGGGGAGGTCATTGTTAATTTTACAGAGTCATACTCA
The DNA here is from genome assembly GCF_002218325.1 of Bacillus sp. M13(2017). NCBI lineage: Bacteria > Bacillati > Bacillota > Bacilli > Caryophanales > Bacillaceae > Bacillus > Bacillus sp. M13(2017). Next base: position 68,494 of record NZ_KZ268518.1, read on the forward strand.
GTTACTCCTGAAATGACAGGGACATTTTCAAGTGACGTATACCCTTCAGCCATAGCCATTCCGAATTCATTTTTCGTTTCGTACACACCGACTACCTTATACGGCTTTCCTTTTATATCAGTGTATAAATTTGATTCCCAACCATTAAATAATTTATTGAAAGCTTCTTCATTTAATATAACAGCAGGAATTGCTTGTGTTAATTCGCTGTCGTTTAATTCGCGACCGTGAACTAATTTTATTTTCGAATCTGTCATGAAGTCGCCTGTTCCACCTATTAAATCAAGCGAGACATCTTTTGAACCAGAAGCTGCTTTTACTTTCATACGTACATCTGGATACACATCCTTAACGCCTGGAACAGTTTGAAGACGTTTTAGCATATCAGCTGTAATTTTGGCAATATCTGTTCCATAGTCAGAGTTATCGTAGTAAATCGTTATTTCATTATCTTTTCCTTGGCCTAATTCTTTTTTAAACTTTGCGTTTGTACCATCACCCATTGAAATGATAGTAATGATAGCGCTAATACCGATAATAATACCTAACATCGTTAAGATAGAACGCATTTTATGAGCAAAGATAGAGGAAAGGGCCATGCGTATATTTTCACTCGTGTTCAAAATTAACCTCTCCAATCTTGGACGATATTTCCGTCACGAATTACAATTTGACGTGCTGCAGCTTCTCCAATTTCACGATCGTGGGTAATCATAATGATTGTTGAGCCTTGTTTGTTTAATTCGTAAAAGAGGTCCATAATTTGTGTACTCGTTTTCGTATCAAGTGCTCCCGTCGGTTCATCGGCTAAAATGAACTTTGGATTATTTACGATTGCACGTGCAACTGCGACACGCTGTTTTTGTCCACCTGATAATTCGTTCGGTAAGTGAGTAGCACGATCAGCTAAACCTACTTTTGTTAAAGCTGCTAGTGAGCGTTCACGTCGCTCTTTTTTATCAACACCTGCATAAATAAGAGGCAATTCAACATTTTGCATTGCTGTAAGTCTCGGTAATAACATAAAGTTTTGGAATACGAATCCGATTTCTTTATTACGGACATGTGCAAGTTCTGTTTCAGACATGTTTGAAATGTTTTGTCCAGCCAGCTCGTACGTACCTGTCGTCGGTTTATCTAAGCAACCGATAATGTTCATTAATGTTGATTTACCAGAACCAGAAGGTCCCATAATAGAAGTGAATTCTCCTTGGTTCAGTGTTACGTCAATTCCATGTAATATTTGAACGGATTCTGTACCATTTTGGAAGGATTTCGTGATGCCTTTTAAGTTAATCACTGGGCGACAACCTCCATACCATCTTTTAAGTCTTTTTCAGGTTTAGAGATAATTTCCTCGCCTTTTTTCACTCCAGAAACTTTTGCTTCGCTATCAGTTTCGAATTCAACAGTAACTGCTTGTTCTTTCGCTTTACCGTCTTTTACAACGAAGACAACATTTTTATCACCTTTTTTCACGATACTGCTTTTCGGAACAATTGTACCAGTTGCTTCGCCAGATTTACTTGTTACGTAAACGTGGAAGCCGTTTTGTAGTTCGTCACTATTATCTAATGTGACAGTGAATTGATAGTTAGAAACAGTTTTATTTTCATCCATGCTCTTTAAAGGTGTAGAACCGATTTCTGTTACTTTTCCTGTCCAAGTCTTACCAGCGACAGTTTTTGATGAAACAGTTACTTCTTGCCCAACTTTCATACTAGCAAGCTCATATTCAGAAAGTTGACCTTTTACTTTAAATTGACCAGCGTGACGAAGAGTAATTCCGCTCATACCTGTTTTTTCGTCAGCAGTTTTTACGATATCATCAATTACGCCATCAGCAGGACTTGTTACAGAAAGAGTGTTTACTTTCTCTTTTGCTGCTTTAATCATTTCATCAGCTTTTTCAACTTCAAACTTTTTCATTTCAAGTTGTGATTCTAATTGCCCAACTTCAACTTCTGATGCTTTTAATGCTTCAGCAGGAAGGCCTGCATTTTTATCTTTTTGTAATTTTTGTTTCGCTGCATCAATTTGTTTTTGGAACAATGTTACTTCTTTTTGTGCGATTTTCTTTTGCATTTCTGCTTCTGTTATACCTTGTTTCGCAGTCGGATCATTGTATTTAAATAGAAGCTGACCCTTTTTCACTTCATCGCCTTTTTTAACAGCTAATTCATATGTTCCTTTTGTTGGATCGAATGAAATAGTTTCAATTCCATTTGGAATAACTTCGCCACCAAATTTTTGCGCGTTTTGGATTTGTTTTTCAGTTACTTTATATCCGCTATATGCCATTGCTACTTCTGAACCGCCACCAGCAAATGCAAAGTATGATCCAGCTGCAATTCCGATTGCTACTACACTAGTAATTAACACTTTATTTTTCTTCTTCATCTATTTATCACCTTTTCGTTCGTTTTAGTATCTACATTAAGTATAGAAGAGGTAAAGAATCTGACAAATCGTTTTAGCTTACAATAACCTTACAGTTTTGTAAGGTATGAATATGTAAATGTAAGGTAGAGGTTGTCCTAGTGTAAGCAAATGAATTGACTCGTCGTTTCTTTCTTACAATAATATTGTATGGAGGAAAGGAGGAAGGAAGATGGAAGCTTATTTTAGCGCGCATCCATTAAAACCGTTTATTCCCTATTCAAGGCAACATGCCATTATATTATTTATTATGTTGGTGGGGATATTTTTCCTATATCAATACCAAGATGTATTACGTCAAAATGAGTGGAATATAACGGTTCGATATGCGATTGCATTTCTATTTATAGGGAGTGAAATTGGACTGCATATGTGGGAGTGGAAAGCAGGGATTTTTGAGCTAGCCACTTCATTACCATTCGAGTTATGTACGATTAGTTTGTTGTTAGCATCGATTATGATTGTAACGAAAAGTTACCGTATATATGAGATTGTATTTTTTACGGGAGTTATTGGTGCATCACAAGCCATTTTAACACCAAATTTGCAATATGCTTTTCCGCATTTTCGTTTCATTGAATATTTTATCGCGCATGTATTGCTCATTTGGGCACCACTCTTTATGACTTGGGTGGAAGGCTATAGACCGACCTTGCAATCTATTAAGCGTACGATGATATTTTTAAACATATTAATTCCGCTTGTTTCGTTTGTAAATTACAAAACAGGCGGTAATTATATGTTTTTAGCTCATAAGCCAGAGACTGCTTCATTACTCGATATGTTAGGACCGCATCCTTACTATATTATTTCATTAGAGCTTGCAGCGCTTATTGGATGTTTCATTTTATATATGCCGTTTGCGAAAAGAGAAGGGCATACGCATAAAGAATCACTAGGATCATAGCCTAGTGATTTTTCGTCTTTAAAATATTTACAATTCAGAAAATTAAGAATAGAATTAAGGGGTAAATTATATATAGAGAGAAGGGAAAACGTGGTCAAAAAAGTTTTTCTAAATGGAATGGAAGTGATGATTCAATTTCTTATTTCGATTTTGGGGATTATTATGTTAGGGGCTCTGCCGAAATTGTTTTATGGATTTAAGCTGGATGTATCAAAGTACATACAGAGTTTAAAAGAAGTGTTTGTGAACTTAATGGATATTTCCAATTTGCAATATGTGAGAGGTAAATTTTTATTTCCGCAGCTGTTCGTCCATTATAAAGAAACGATTATTATTTTTTTAGCTGCTTTTTTTATTTCATTATTTGTAGCATTTTGTATTGTTTATGTAATTATGAATAGTTCACCGCGTATACAACATCGAATTAAATCATTTCTTATCTTCCTAGAATCCATTCCAGATATCCTTCTTATTTTAGTATCACAAATTTTAGTTGTATGGTTTTTTAAACAAACAGGTTTTTTACCTTTTCAAATTGCTTCAATTGGAGGCGAGTCGATTAGGGGGTTGCCAATACTTTGTTTGAGCATTCCGACTACGATTATGTTTGTAAAAATGGTCGTGCTTCGTTTTGAAAATGAACTAGAAAAAGATTATGTACTATTTGCTAAGGCGAAAGGGCTGGGGCGCTTTCATATTTTAAATCGTCATATTTTACGAAATGTGTTGCTTAGTACATTATTCTTTGCGAAAACGAACATCTTTTTTATGTTATCTAATTTATATATTATAGAATGGATTTTTAATACGGGTGGTATTTTTATGTTTTTGAAATCGTATTTCGGTATTAGAGTTGAGGTTTTCATCGTTAGTGTGCTTCTTATATATATTCCGATTTTTATTTTATTTAAATTGTTTCATTATCTCATTCCGGCTGCGATGAAGGAGAGATTATAATATGTGGACGTATATAAAACGTGATAAAAGATTTTGGATAAGCATTGGGTTTCTTCTCTTATTAGTTCTTTTGAGCATCGGAAATACGTTATGGAATGATGGACATATTAGACAAGTTACATTGCAATATGATGCGGATGAAAATCCACAAGTGCCACCGTTTCCACCTTCATTACAATTTTTACTCGGGACAGACCGGAAAGGGTATGACCTGTTACATTTAGTCATTGAGGGCGCGAAGTGGACGATTGGTATATCTATTTTAATTGCGGCACTTAGAATGGTAATAGGTGTGTTTTTCGGTGTCGTACTCGGAACGTATATAAAAAGAGGATTTTCAAAAATTGAGGCTTTCTTTGATAGTTTTACAGTTATTCCGACAGTTATGATTGCGTATTTTTTTCTTCAATCTGCAAATTCATTTGGAAGCGGAGAGGAGACAACAACCTTTTTTGAAAGGGCTTCGTTTCAAGTGGTATTACTTGTACTGCTTGTAATGCCAGTTATTGCACTGTATGTTGCGAAGGAAGTTCGTAAATTGCGAACGGAAGAATTTGTTGATGCCGCGCGCATATTAGGTGGATCGAGAAGACATATTGTTATAAAACATATTTTTCCGCATCTCTATATGCCATTTATACTCGTATTTCTTCAGCAGTTTACGCAGACTCTTACTATTTTACTGCACTTAGGATTACTTGAAGTGTTCTTTGGTGGGACTGTTACGTTTGGTGGACCTATAAAAGAGGTGGAATCTTATACGCATGAATGGTCAGGTTTAATTGGAGTATACTTTAGATCATTAACAGTGCATCCATGGATTCCTCTCGTCCCAATTACATTTTTCGGGCTTACTATTTTTTCAGGAAATATGATTGTAAAAAGTATAGAAGAGGCGATGTTGAAGGTAAGGTTAGGAGGAGAGCTAAAGAAGGATGTTGTAGAAGAGGAACAATCTGTTGTGCAGTCGAAAGAAGAGTTATTTACTTTTAAGCATACGATGTGAAAATAAAGAAAAGAAGCAAGCATGAAATATAATCTGTACCCTTTGTAAAGGACATTTTGAAAAAAGTTAGGCAACATCAAGAAGATGATTTCTGTATCCAACAGGAGTCATCTTTTTTAAATTCCATTGATATCTATAATGATT